>JACUUH010000082.1 GCA_014859375.1 Gammaproteobacteria bacterium | reverse complement strand
CTAGCCCGCTCGGGCACTTGGCTCCGGCAAGCTGAAGCATCTTGCTAATCAGGACGTGGCTTGAGCCAGTTCAGATTGCGGATTGGGTAAGTTTTGGCCGAAATTACTGATCGCCCGACCCTCTCGCTGCATTAGTCTGCTTTCAATCTGATGCACCAGCACATTGCGCGACCAGCCATGCTCTATCGTTTTGCGGGCATACCATAGCCGCTGCTCCGATGTTTTCAGCTTGCTTAACAGCACCAGATTATGGCCCCAGGGAATTTGTGCAACAGGCGTTGCACAATTGAAGGTGATCCGGATGTTATGGGCCAGGCTTCCGCAAAAGCGCGCATATATTTGATATTTCGCGCTGAAAATCCTTTTAAATCAGGAAAGGCTTGCGACAAGTCTTTGGCCAGCCGCTCAATGACCTTACTCCCCCAACCTTGTTCGGCCTGGCGCTGTAAAATGTCTGAACCCATTTGCCAGTACAACTGAATCAGTTCTTGATTAACGGCCAAGGCGGCGCGCTGCTGGGCGGAGGCAATCTGTTGTTTCAGCGACGCCAACCATTGCGGGTAGTTATCGGGGAGCTCGGTTTTATTCATGCTGGTTTTTTTTGATTATTGAATCCGCGTCCAGAATAATCAGGCCACTGGTGCTTGAAGTGATCTCAGACATTTTCAAAATCCTGCTCGATGTCATCGGCAGGGTAATTTAATACCGATATTTGATAATGCCCTAATAGCTCCATAAAGGCGCGTTTGGTGATCCTGCCATTTGCGCAGCCTGGCCGATAGACAACTGGCCTTTCTCATACAACTTCCCTGCCAGTAGCATTTGAATTTCCTGGGCATCTATATTGATAGTGTCAGGAAGTTGTATTTTTAGGATTTGCATAGCCTTTCCTTTAGTGGTTTGTTGTTGTAGTTCGGGTTACGCTAACCCGAACTACGCGGCTAATCCATCTGGCAACACTGAATTCAATCAAGCAGCAGTCAAGCAAGTCACATTCTTTTTTTCTATATTCATCATGCAGTTACTGATAACCGCTTGCAAACTCCCTTTAACCTAGTCAAGCAACAGTCAAGCAAATTTTTAAGCCCAAAAGGGTACATAACGCATTGCTTTAGTTCCCGCATCAGCATCGTAAGGCCTGATGACACCGGCATCGGTAGCCTGCTTGATAATCCGACTGACCATTGCACTGTTTTTTATATCAACGCCTAAACGATCCCTAAACGATGTGTTATTCATTGACTCACGATTTACATATTTAAGGCAGCAATGCAGATAGCACGCACGGATGCGGTCTTCCTTATCCATATCCTTGAAATCCTTATGTCCGAATAATATTGCCCTAGTGTGTTCTGCCGTCACTTCGAACGCAGGGGCCGGCAATTGGTAAAACTCCGTTTGGAATACCACCTTGTCTATACCACTACCGCGCTCTTCGCAAATACCAATTCGGCGCAGAAATGAAGCCAATGCTTCATTGCGGCTGCGTGGTGGGCTATCAAGAAAACGTTGCGTGTCTACCAATGGAATGCCAGGGTTGGTGATTTCCATTCGATCATTAAATATCTCGATCATCGGGCCAGTGCCAGTCAAGGCAAAATCCTGGTGGATAAGAGCATTGGCCACCAACTCTCGAATCGCAAGCTCTGGAAACATCGGTACAGACTTGCGTAGCGCCTGACCTATCACTTCGTTTTCGGGGAGCAAATTGTTGATAAAGCCGATCAATCCTTCAAATCCGGTGGCATAGCCTTTGGTGCCGGGAATTTCACGGATGGTTTCCACTCGGCTATTGCCCCGATACAACACTACTCTGACGGCCTTACGGCTTAAATGCGAAAAATACTCTAATTTGCGGGCAAACAAAACCGCGCCCAAATTAGCAATATGCCATTGGCCACTGTCACTTTTGACGATTAATCCATCTGCTTCCAAGCCACTTAAAATACCGGCACGGTTATCGGGCAGCGGTAACTTGACTAGATCAAAATATGCGGGGTAATCAAGGAGATTTAAAATCTGCTCGCTGCTTTGGTTATCTGCAGCTATTTGACGTTCAAAAGGTATCCGATCAAACATGCGCCATAGCTCACGTTCCTTGGCGGAATGATCTTTGAGCTTTTTAGTGTAAGAACCCACCCTGATATATTCCACTCCATCAAACTGCACGGGTGTATGGTTAGCGGCTGCTATTTCCAGAATCACAAATGCTAGCTCCTAGCTCTTCGACGCTAAATTCCAGAAATTGAAAATGAATCTTCGGTGTGATTTTTTGCAACAACCAGTTTTCCAATTCCTGCTGTTTATGGCGGGCTGTTGAAGGCTTAAAGTCCGTGCCATGCAAGGCATGATCAGCATCGGCTACCCCCCAAACCACATAAGCAGATTGTTTGCCCAACAACGCAGCTGAATTAGCTAATGCAGAAATGTATTCGCCGATCATTTGCGGATCGTCGTTATTTAACTTGAACTCGATCCACTCGGTTTCTTTGGGGAGTTTGCACAATTCGCGCAGCAGATTGGCAAGTTGCTCGGTAGATAACTGAATAGACATTACAGTTCACCGTTGAAGGCTTTTTGGCTGAGTGATTTAAAAAGAGATTCCGAAAATTGCAATGATTCTTGTTTATAGTTAATTGAAAAAGTTACTTTTTTATATAGTTCTTCATATTTATTTTGTAGTTCAATCGGCGGCAACAAAATATTCAATGTTCTAATGTCAGTAAAATTCAATCCTGCCTTTACCGCAGACTTATTTTTTGCTTTAAACTGTGTAACACCTGCCTCAGAAGAAAGATATGCAGCAAGATATCTTGGATTCAATTTATTTTGCTTAACCCTTAATAAAGCTAAATGTTGATTTATATAACTACCTGCAATTTCCTCAATAACAACAGCTGCTCTTCCTAAATCAGCAGTTATAGAAAGTAAAACATCACCAATTTGAGTTTTAGTTCTATTAGCTTCAGCTCCATCTGGAGCATTTACGTAGGCTAAATCATTTAATAACAGCTTGTTCTTTGAAACATTTTGTATCCGGATGAATTTATCTCCGGAGCCGCTGTAATGTTTAGCCCAACCGCGCGCTCCACTAGTTAAAAAAATTAAGCAATAATCTAATTCTTTGACATCCCACCCCTTCGAATTAGTCACCGGATCGCCGAACATGTCCAAAAACACCGCGCGGAGAAATTTGTCGGCGAGTTGGATGGCTTGTTGGTTTTTACGGCGTAGGCGTAACTATTCAGACCCCCAGGGCCACTGGAGGCAATTTTGGAATCGGCCGTCCG
>JACUUH010000008.1 GCA_014859375.1 Gammaproteobacteria bacterium | reverse complement strand
GGCTTAGGTCTAAATGACATTAGCTATCTTCACAAGATCGTATTGAAAGGCAAAACATGATGATTGTTTCGTAACCAGAACTGAGGTTAACTAAAGTTAATTTTAGCTTCTAAATCGTTACGAGAGTCGGCATTACGCAATGCTTCCTCTAAAGTAATACGACCAGCTTTGTATAGCTCAAGTAGAGCATCATCAAAGATGCGCATGCCTTTGCTACCACTGGTTGCCATTGCCTCTTTAATTTCGTTTAATGCGCCTTTTAATATTAAGTTTGATATATGTGGTGTATTGATCATGACTTCAATGGCGGCACAGCGTTTGCCTCGGCTATCAGGAATAAGTCGCTGCGAAATGACGGCATTTAAGTTTACAGCTAGATCCATAAATAATTGTTTATGCTGAACTTGGGGGAACATATTGATGACACGTTCCATAGCCTGATTTGCATTGTTTGCATGTAAAGTCGAGATACATAAATGCCCTGTATTCGCTAGTTCTAAAGCGGCTTCCATCGTTTCACGATCACGGATCTCGCCGATTAAAATTACATCTGGTGCTTCACGTAAACTTGCTTTAAGTGCTCGTGCATAAGATTCGGTATCAATACCGATTTCGCGTTGGTTGACGATAGATTTTAGATTTGGATGTGAAAACTCAACAGGATCTTCTATCGTCAAAATATGGCCTGCACTGTTTTGATTTCGATGATTAATCATCGCTGCCAAAGTGGTTGATTTACCCGAACCAGTGCCACCTACCATTAACAATAGACCACGTTTTGCCATTATTAATTCTGGCAAAACATCAGGTAAATCTAATTGTTCAACGGTTGGAATTTCCGATGGAATAAGACGTAACACTAGCCCTGTCGTACGACGTTGTGAAAATACATTGACCCTAAAACGAGCACTGTTATCAGGCAAGCTGATGGCAAAGTCGAGATCTTTTGTTTGTTCAAATTCATCAATCTGCTTTTCAGTCATGATGTTGTAGGCGGCAGATTGAGTGAGTTCGGGCGTTAAAATGTAACTATCTAATTCTATAGCAGAACCATGAATTTTAGTTTTGACTGATGAGCCAGAGGTGATGAATAAGTCAGAACCTTCAAGTTCAACAACTTTGGCAAGATAGGGCCGGAGATCAAGTGCTTGGGTAGGTGCATCTCCTAATACTGATATTGTGCTTGGTATCTGCTCACGATCTTGTTCACGACGATCTTGAAAAATAGTGATCGATAACTTTTGGTCTTGTTCAATGATTTCAGTGATGAGATTGATGCCAACTAATAGTGGCGCGACAAAGCGGATCCTGTTATTTATTGATAATTGTAGTTTTTGAGTGTTGTTAGTGATGGTGTCACAAATATCTTGCAACATTTCATTAGTGAATATAGTGGTTCCTACCGCTCGCGCTTGATCTTCTAAGGTGACTCTTGGCGCTTGATCCGGCACAAATGTTAGATTTTGTGCTTGTTTTTCAATCATCAACTTAATATAAGGGGAGATATCCATGGTTTTACTCACTGTTATTTTGGTGGTTAGATCGTGTGTCAGCTGATTTATTATAATGTTTTAATTTTCATCATCATCAATCTGTAAAGATAATGAACCACCAGACATGGCACTATCCTCAGTGTTTCTTCTATTGCGATTATCGATCATGCTGTCTTCGGCATCAATTGCAAAATCATGCTCCATTTCGTCGTCAGAACTTTCTTTGGAAAGTTTGATTTTAAGACGAACCTCATTAACAGAATCAGCATTTTTAAGCGCTTCTTCATAACTTATAAGGCCTTCGTTATATAAGTCGAATAAGGCTTGATCGAAGGTTTGCATGCCGAGTTCACGTGATTTATTCATAATCGCTTTGATGCCAGATACGTCACCTTTAGCAATCAAATCTGAAATCAGGGGTGTATTTAATAAAATTTCAATCGCGGCTGTTCGACCACCATCAACTGTTCTGACCAGACGCTGTGAAATGATTGCTCTTAAGTTCAGCGATAAATCTTGCATTAACTTAATTTGTTTATCAGATGGGAAGAAACCCAAAATACGATCAATGGCCTGGTTGGCATTATTGGCATGCAATGTTGCTAGTGCAAGATGGCCTGTTTGAGCAAACTCAATACCAAAATCCATAATTTCTTTATCGCGAATTTCTCCCAAAACAATGACATCTGGTGCCTGACGAAGCGTATTGTGTAAGGCTGCTTCCCAGCTCTCAGTATCAACGCCGACTTCGCGTTGCATAATGATGCAGTTTTTGTGAGGATGAACATATTCAATAGGATCTTCAATGGTAATGATATGACCGTGACTATGTTCATTACGATGATCCAACATTGCAGCCATCGAAGTAGACTTACCTGAACCTGTGCCACCAACCATCACAACCAAGCCATTTTTACCCATAATGACGTCTTTGAGAACTTCTGGAAGACCGAGGTCATCAAGTTTTGGAATTTCAGCGGCAATCACACGCATTACCAGCCCTTGCATACCTTGTTGTACATAGGCATTTACCCGAAAACGTGACAAGCCGGGAGGTGCAATGGCAAAGTTACATTCTTTGGTTTGTTCAAACTGTTTAAGCTGTTTATCATTCATTACACTTTGGGTAATGGCTTTTGCATCTTCATCAGATAACGGGTGTTTTGACAGCGGTGTCATCTGACCTTTGATTTTAATCGATGGCGGGGCGCCAGCAGTGATGAATAAGTCTGAACCACCTTGTTCCAACATCATGCTTAATAACTTGATTATTAATGACATTGCTTCATTTCTTTCCATCGTATTTGCCTCGGTTGTTTGTGCTATTTAGCGTTGAGATACCACTACTAAAATCTAACTATATGTCAATTAGACTAAAAAATGCACAGTTGGGGTAATATTTTTCTTGTAGTGTGAGCGGAATAAATATTGTTAATACAATGCTTGTGTGATCAGTAGTGATGATATTAATGAGTGCCTTGTATCGTATAATACTGCAAGCGATTACAGTTGATTCGCAGCGATTCCGCGAATCCGAATATAGTAAGCTAAGACAATCCTGATGCTGTAGAGCAATATTGAAAGTTAATTTCTAAAAAATATCAGTCTTATATCTAGAATTTACTTTAACTTCCAACGCCACCATTCTGATAAAAAAGTAGACATCCTTTCAGCTATTTTTACCTTATCTCCCACTTTAACAAAATTAAGCTAAGTCATTGTCCTTAAAAGAGGATTTTGTTTATTCATAAGCTTGACAGCGACTATTAGCACTCCTATAGTGTCGTTTAGTGGGTAAAAGTGGATCAAAGTGGATCCAAACAAACTAAGGACAAGATGTGTTTCGAGGCGTAGCAACTTTCAATCTAGATGCAAAAGGACGGATGGCAATTCCATCTAAGTTCCGTAAGCATCTTGATGTCTGTTGTGAAGGCAGATTGATCGTCACAATTGATCATTCTGATCACTGTTTGCAGCTTTACCCTATGCCTGAGTGGGAGGCAGTAGAACAAAAATTATCTGCTCTGCCAAGTTTAAATCCGCAAGTTCGTCGTTTGAAACGAATGTTGTTGGGTTATGCAACAGAGTGTGAGATGGATAGTAACGGTCGTATTTTGCTTCCAGCCAAGTTACGAGAATTTGCTGGTATTGAGAAAAATACGGTCATGATTGGTCAAGGTAATAAGTTTGAGTTGTGGGATGAACACACTTGGAACACCTTGATGGATGAATGTCTGGAAGAAGATTTTGACGGTATTTTACCGGCTGAACTAGAAAGCCTATCCATTTAGGGCGAAATGTATGATCGAGAGCTACTCAGAACATTTACCCGTCCTGTTGAACGAGACAGTTGCCGCATTAGCGGTTAAACCTGATGGTATTTATATTGATGGCACCTTTGGCCGTGGTGGACATGCTCGCGCTATCTTAGCCCAATTATCTGATAAAGGTCGTTTGCTTGGCTTGGATAAAGATCCTGCCGCGATTGTAGCTGGTCAGAAATTAGCTCAAGTTGATCAGCGCTTTAGCATCGCACAATGTTCTTTTTCTAAACTCTCTTCACAGGTATATGACCACGTTTGGCAAGGCAAGGTCGACGGCATTCTGTTAGATATTGGTGTGTCTTCACCTCAGCTTGATGTTGCTGAACGCGGCTTTAGTTTCCAAAAAGACGGTCCGCTTGATATGCGGATGAATCCTGATGCAGGCATCAGTGCAGCACAATGGTTGGCAATTGCAGACATCGATGAGATTGCCACGGTGCTTAAAACCTTGGGTGAAGAACGTTTTGGCAAACGGATTGCAAGAGCAATTGTCGAAACACGTGAACACACACCTATAACCACAACCAAACAATTAGCGAACTTGATTGATAAAGCCAGTCCATTTCGTGAAAAACACAAACATCCGGCAACACGTAGTTTTCAAGCTATTCGTATTTTTATTAATAATGAACTAGCTGAATTAGAGTTGGCATTACAGCAGGCTGTTGATGTGTTGGCTGTTGGTGGTCGACTTGCTGTGATTAGTTTTCATTCCTTAGAAGACCGAATTGTTAAGCGTTTTTTCCGAGATCAAGCGCGCGGTGATGATTTACCTGCTAACTTTCCTGTTACAGTCGATCAACTTAATCCTAAAATTCGTCTGGTTGGTAAAGCTGTTAAAGCGAGTGATGCTGAGCTGGCCCAAAATCCACGAGCCCGGAGTGCAGTGCTTCGCATAGCGGAGAAATTAGCATGAGTTTTGGCTATGTTATCGAGCAACTTCGCGCTCATTTTTCTATCGTGATCATGATTGCCTTAGTGTTAGTGTCAGCAATATCAGTGATTTATACCAAACATAAAACTCGGATAGAGTTCGTCACCCTACAAAAATCAGAACAACATCGTGACAACCTCAATGAAGAATGGGGGAAGCTACTGTTAGAGCAAAGCACATGGACTACTCCAGGTCGAATCCAACAACAAGCACAACAACGTTTAAATATGCTTGTACCTTCTGCTGACAAGATTGTAGTGGTGCAACCATGAGTCGGCACAATCAGTCGTCCAGTCACACCAATGTTTGGCGCTTGAACCTCGTTAAACTTGTGTTTATTGGCTTGGTATTGGGCCTTGGCTATCGACTTGCAGATATTCAGGTTATTCACCCTGATTTTTTAAGAAATCAAGGTGATGCACGTCATATCAGAAAAGTACCTGTTGTTGCTCACAGAGGCATGATTGTAGACCGTCATGGTGAGCCGCTCGCCATTAGTACACCTGTGTTTTCAGTGTGGATGAATCCGCAAGAAATGAGCAAAGATACACAGGAAATTAATGCCTTGGCCAAGGCATTAAATCTAGATAGTAAAAAAATCAGTCGTATGCTTAAACAAAATAAACATCGTGAATTTGTTTATTTAAAACGTCGTGTTACGCCTGCAATTGTTGAAAAAGTGGAAGCACTGAATATTGCCGGTGTATCACTTCAACGCGAATACAAACGTTATTATCCCGCTGGCGAAGTAGCTGCTCATATCATTGGTTTTACAAATGTTGATGATCATGGTCAAGAAGGTTTAGAGCTTACCTATAATGACATTTTAACTGGTGTACCAGGTCTGGAGCGGATGGTACGAGATAGTAAGGGTAATTTCGTAGAAGGTGGCGAACAATTAAAAGCAGCCAAGCATGGTGAAAGCATTAAGCTAAGCATCGATTTACGTTTGCAATATTTAGCTTATCAATCACTTAAAGCGTCTGTAAATAAGCATCAAGCGCGTTCAGGTACAGCTGTTATTCTTGATGTCAATACTGGTGAGATTTTAGCGATGGTTAATCAACCATCATTTAATCCCAATAATCGCCATGGTTTAAAAACAAGTGATTTACGTAATCGCGCAGTAATAGATCAATTTGAACCCGGCTCAACGGTGAAACCCTTCACAGTGGCGACAGGGTTGAAGTCAGGCGAGTTTACGACTTCAACCATTATTGATACGCGTCCGGGCTACATGGTGGTGAGTGGTAAGTCCATAAAAGATCATCGTGATTATGGACAAATCAATCTTGCAACACTGATCGAAAAATCGAGTAATGTTGGTTCGAGTAAAATCGCTTTAGCGTTAAAACCTGATTATTTTTGGCAGGGCTTTGCCTCATTTGGATTAGGTGAGCCGACAGGATCGTACTTTCCAGGTGAGGCACTTGGTCGTCTACCTGAACCACAATCGTGGCGTACCTTAGATCGAGCAATACTAGCCTTTGGCTATGGCGTATCAACAACTGCTTTACAATTAGCGCGTGCGTACACGGTGTTAGGTAATGGTGGCATTTTACGACCTGTCAGTTTTATTGCTCGTGATGAAGCACCTCTTGGACGTCGTGTTTTTTCCTCCGATATCATGGATAACGTCGTTGATATGATGAAAAAAGTAATCGAACCGGGTGGAACGGCAACACGTGCGGCAGTAACAAATTATTCTGTAGCAGGTAAAACGGGTACGGCTAAAAAATCGGTAGTAGGTGGTTATGCAGATGATCGTTATGTCTCTGTATTCGCTGGTGTTATTCCAGCTAATAATCCACGTTTGTCGATGGTGGTAATGATTGATGAACCACAAGGTAAAGACTATTACGGTGGCTTGGTCGCCGCACCCGTTTTTTCAGAAGTGATGACAGGCGCTATGCGTATTTTAAATATAGCACCTGATAATTTGTCAACAACACAGTTACTGGTGACGCAGAAATGACAGTGCCAGTGACCTATACCCAAAACCTTGGTGCTTTGATTGCAGGTATGGTAGCAAGTACTTACCCTGTTCCAGAACAAACAGTGTCAGGTTTAAGCCTTGACAGCCGTAGCGTTGAGTCTGGATGGCTGTTTTTATCACTAGCTCAAAACGATGAGCAACGCACAGCTTATTTAAAACAGGCGTTAGATTTTGGTGCAAGCGTCATTTTATTTGATGTTGACGTTGGCTTAACACCAGTAGAATTCAAGTTGATTGAAAGTGCTCAAGCTCAAGCCTATCCCATTTTAGATTTAGCTGAAAATGCCAGTGAAATCGCAGCACGATATTATGATTTCCCTTCAGATAAAATGACGGTTATTGCTGTAACAGGTACTAATGGCAAGACTTCAGTAAGTCAATTCATAGCACAGTCGCTCGATTATCTTGGGTTTGAATGTGGCATTATCGGGACATTAGGCGTCGGCAAAATCGGCAACTTGTCGTCAACAGGCATGACCACTCCTGATCCCATTTTGATGCAAGCGCTATTTGCTGAATTTTATAACCAGGGTTGTAGTCATGTTGTGATTGAAGCATCGTCTCATGCCTTGGCACAAGGACGATTAAATAGTGTGGCGATTGACAGTGCTATCTTAACTAACTTAAGTCGTGATCACCTTGATTATCACAACACGATGGAAGCGTATGCGTTAGCCAAGAAACAGCTATTTATGTTTAAAGGCTTGGCAACAGCAATACTCAACACTGCCGATGCATTTGGTCAGTCATTGATTGAAGATTTAGCAGCAAATCAAACGGTGCGTGTTATCAGCTATAACGCGCAGACACTAGATAGCAGCACGTTGTCAGCAACTGCTATCGAAAGCCATTTGTCAGGTATGTCTTTTACAATTTCATATCAACAACAAACAGCACAGATTAAAAGTGACTTATTAGGACGATTTAATGTTGATAATTTACTCGCAACAGTAGCTGGACTGGTTGCAATAGAGGTTGGATTTGATCAAGCGTGTCAGGCAATTCAACAATGTCATGCTGTAGAAGGTCGTATGCAAGCGTATTCTGCTCAAAATCAGGCAGAAGTTGTTATTGATTTTGCTCATACGCCAGATGCGTTAACACAAGCATTAATGTCATTACGTACCCATTTACCTCAACAAGGTGTGTTGTGGTGTGTGTTTGGTTGTGGTGGCGATCGCGATAAGGGCAAACGTGCCGTTATGGGACAATGTGCCGAGCTTTATGCCGATAAAATTGTACTGACAACCGATAATCCTAGAAGCGAAAACAATCACGATATTGTTGCTGATATTTTAATGGGTATAACAAAGCCTGAGTCGGTTCATATTGAACATGATCGTCAGCAAGCAATTACTTTCGCTGTTGTTCATGCTTCACAAGATGACATCGTATTAGTCGCTGGCAAAGGTCATGAAGATTATCAGGAAATAGCAGGTAATAAAATTCGATTTAGCGATGCTGTAGCCGTGGTTAAGGCATTACAGGCAGCAAATGATGATAATCACAGTATTGCGGAGGTTCAGTGATGAGCATGCACTTACTATTATCACAAATTGCTGATGTCTTAGGCTGTATTAAACCTGACATTGATACTGTGGTTACAGGCACTACAATTGATAGCAGAAATGTTAGTGCTGGAGATCTGTTTATTGCACTTAAAGGCGAGCATGTTGATGGGCATGATTACCTGGCCGTAGCGCGTCAAGCCGGAGCGGTGGCAGCTATTGTTTCAGAACATCAAGATGATGAACTACCGCAACTGCTTGTGAATGATGTTGTTTATGCTTTTGGTCAGTTAGCAGCATTTTGGCGAACACACTGTAAAGCGAAATATGTTGCAGTCACAGGCAGTAATGGCAAAACAACGGTTAAAGAAATGATTACCGCTATTTTGGCTGAGCAAGGCAGTGTGATCGCAACAATTGGTAATTTGAATAATGAACTCGGTGTTCCGTTAACGCTGACACGAATTGCTAAAGAATGTGATTATGCCGTTATTGAAATGGGCACAAATCATCCAGGTGAAATCGCACAATTAGTGGCATTAGTTCGCCCCGATGTTGCTGTTATCACCAATGTTGGTGCAGCTCATCTGGAAGGCTTTGTTGATATTGATGGTGTGGCTACTGAAAAAGCATCCATTTATGACGGTTTAAAAAGTGGCGGTATTGCCGTGATTAATGCCGATATGCCGTATGCCACGCAATGGAAGCAACAGTGCCAACCTAATGACACGGTCAGTTTTGGCTTGGACAATGATGCTGATATTAAGGCATTAGATCTAACGCTTGAGCCTTCATCCAGTCAATTTATGATCAATATTGATAATGTCATGCATTTCATTACATTACCGCTTCCAGGTAAACATAATGTAGCTAATGCACTTGCTGCGATTGCTGTGACTAATGCATTGTCTGTTCCAGTTGAAGCGATAGTGCGTGGCTTATCTAAGATGAAAGCCGTGCCGCACCGTTTGCAAATCCGTCCAGCAATCAACGATGCTCGTTTGATTGATGATACCTACAATGCAAACCCTGCATCCTATGCGCAGGCATTAGATGCTTTAAGGGCGTTTAATGATGAGCATTGGTTGGTGTTAGGTGATTTTGGTGAGCTTGGATCAGACAGTGACAACATTCATAAACAATTAGGTATAGATGCTAAAAACGTCGGTGTATCTCGCCTATTTACTGTTGGAACTGCAAGTAAGCAGGCATGCCAAGCCTTTGGTGATGGTGCCAGTCACTTTGAGACACAAGACTCATTACACGCAGTATTAAAGCAAGAGCTTAAAAAGGGTGTGACCTGTTTGATTAAAGGATCACATTTTATGCGTTTAGATACGTTAGCCGATGCGTTAACACACGTAGGAGATCTCTAATGCTGCTATATCTCAGCGAGTATTTAGCACAATATCACAGTGGTTTTCATGTGTTTCAGTATCTAACCTTAAGAGCGATTTTGGGTGTAGTTACTGCACTTGGCATTGCTTTGATTGTTGGACCTACCATGATCCGTCATTTGAGTTTTAAACAAATTGGTCAAGTGGTGCGTAACGACGGTCCTGAATCGCATCTAACTAAATCAGGTACGCCAACAATGGGCGGCGTTTTGATTTTGGTTGCGATTGCTGTCAGTACCCTTTTATGGGCTGATTTGAACAGTCGATATGTATGGGTTGTCTTGCTAGTTACACTACTATTTGGCGTGATTGGTTTTGCTGATGATTACATTAAATTAGTACGTCAAGATCCTAAAGGTTTACTCAGTCGTTATAAGTATTTTTGGCAATCAGTCGTCGGTGCTGTTGCCGCTATAGCCTTATATCTCACTGCTACAGCACCAGCTGAAACACAGCTTATTGTGCCCTTTTTCAAAGACATCATTATTCCACTTGGTGGCTGGTATATGTTACTGACGTATTTGGTAGTTGTTGGCAGTAGTAATGCGGTAAACCTAACCGATGGACTTGACGGTTTAGCCATTATGCCGACAGTAATGATTGCGGGCGCATTAGCGATATTTAGTTACGTTACAGGCCATGTTGAATTTGCACGTTATTTATCTATTCCATATATACCTGGTGCTGGTGAATTAACCGTTTTTTGTGCAACGATGGTTGGCGCTGGTTTAGGTTTTCTTTGGTTTAATACCTATCCTGCACAAGTTTTTATGGGCGATATCGGTGCGTTAGCACTAGGCGCAGCTTTGGGTATTGTTGCTGTGTTAGTTCGACAAGAACTGGTTTTACTAATTATGGGCGGTGTGTTTGTTATTGAGACATTATCAGTTGTGATTCAAGTTGCCTCATACAAGCTGCGTGGTAAACGTGTATTTCTAATGGCGCCTATACATCATCATTTTGAATTAAAAGGTTGGCCAGAGCCACGCATTATTGTTCGATTCTGGATTATTACCGTGTTTCTTGTATTAGTTGGTTTGGCGAGCTTAAAAATTCGATGAGCAATCTTATGAATAAAAGTGAGCATTCACAGTCATTTTTAATCATTGGTTTAGGCCAAACAGGTTTGTCATGCGCGCGATTTTTAGTCAAGCAAGGTTTTGCTGTAGCGGTGATGGATACGCGAGATCAGCCACCTGCTTTAGGCATATTACAAGCAGAACTACCTGAAGTATTGATTTTGAATGGTGGTATTCAGAGTGAGTGGTTACTTAGAAGCGATGTTATTGTACTAAGCCCAGGTATTGACCCACGGCTGCCTGACATTAAAGCAGCTCGAGATGCTGGTATAGAGATTATAGGTGATATAGAGCTATTTGCACGTTATGCCAATGCGCCAGTGATTGCGATTACAGGTTCAAATGGTAAAAGTACAGTCACGACCATGATTGCTGAAATGGCTGTAACAGCAGGTAAAAAAATACAGGTTGGAGGCAATTTAGGTGTACCAGCACTGGAATTACTGACAGAGCCTGCTCCAGATTTTTATATCGTTGAACTGTCAAGTTTCCAATTAGAGACAGTGTCTTCATTAGATGCCTATGCTTCAGTTGTACTTAATGTCAGCCCAGATCATCTGGATCGTTATGATAGCGTCGCACACTACCACGATGCTAAAGCAAAAATTTATAGCGGAAGCGGTGTCAAAGTAATCAATCGTGATGATCCCATTGTCAATTCTTGGAGTAGTGATGACAGGTATGACCTTGGGTTCACACTCGCTCAACCTAACAATGATGACTTTGGTGTTATTTCACGTGATGGAGAACTGTGGTTAGCTCACAGTGATCACACATTACTCGCTGTCAATGAGATGCAGATATCAGGCAAGCATAATGTCGCAAACGCACTAGCAGCATTGGCATTGGGCTATGCGATGGAATTGCCGATGTTGGCGATGTTAACAGCGATACAACGTTACCGTGGTTTACCACATCGTTGTAACCTAGTGGCTGAGCAGCAGGGTATCCGTTGGATTGATGATTCAAAAGCAACCAATGTTGGAGCGTGTATAGCAGCCATAGAAGGTTTAGCCGATAGCGGTGACATTATTTTAATTGCTGGTGGTGTTGGTAAAGATCAGGACTTTTCTGCATTGACAGCGGTTCTGAAAGCACATGTTCGCGCCATAGTATTACTAGGCCAAGATGCCAGATTAATTGAACAGTGTGTGCCCAAAAGTCTGATCAAAGTAAATGCTAGTGATATGAAGGATGCTGCTAAACGAGCCAATGACATTGCTCAAGAAGGTGACATAGTACTGTTGTCACCAGCCTGTGCCAGTTTTGATATGTTTTCAGGCTATGCCCAACGTGGTGAAAAATTTGCTGAAGCAGTCAAGGAAGTGATCGCATGACGCTGCCATCATACAACATGGATCGCAGTTTAATATTTGTCGTTCTGATGCTGCTTGGCATTGGGTTAGTCATGGTTGGATCCGCTTCGATCTCAATTGCTGATAATAAATTACAACAGCCATTTTATTTTTTTAACAGGCAGTTAGTTTTTGCCTGCATTGGTTTAGCCTGTGCTTGGGGTGTGATTAATATTCGTTTGTCAGCTTGGAGAAAAATAGCACCTATTTTGTTAATGATAGGGGTTGTGCTGTTAATTCTGGTGCTTATTCCAGGTATAGGACGAGAAGTAAATGGTAGTCGTCGCTGGTTACCTTTAGGCCCCGTCAATATCCAGGTTGCTGAACTAATAAAACTAGTCTCGATAATTTATATCGCTGATTATTTACAGCGCAATCACGGTCAGTTGACTGTTTCTTTCTTCAAAATTTTTGCCCCATTATTTCTATTAGGCGTAGCGGCGTTATTACTGTTGTTGCAACCAGACATGGGATCAGTGGTTGTTATCTTATCAACCGTATTAGTGATGTTATTTCTTGGTGGTGCTCGTTTGGATGTGTTTGCCACGTTAATAGGTATTCTTGTCATGTTATTTGTAGCACTGGTGTGGGTTGCACCATATAGAATGCAGCGTTTGCAAAGTTTTATGGATCCATGGGCCGACCCTTATGGTAGTGGTTTTCAACTGACCCAGGCATTGATTGCATTTGGACGTGGTGATTGGCTAGGCGTTGGTTTAGGCAGTAGCATGCAAAAACTGTTCTATTTACCTGAAGCCCATACTGACTTTTTGTATTCGATTGTTGCTGAAGAATTGGGGCTAGTAGGTGCCATGAGTGTGTTAATTCTATTTGTTGTTTTGGTATGGCGAGCATTGGCAATTGGTCGTGCAGCTGAATGTGCTGGACAGATCTTCGGTGCTCAGATTGCCTATGGCATTGGTATTTGGCTAGGACTACAAGCCTGCGTCAATATGGGAGTCAATATGGGCGCATTACCAACCAAAGGCTTAACACTACCGTTAATGAGTTACGGTGGTAGTAGTTTGGTATTGGTGTGTATTGCAATAGCGCTATTATTCCGTGTTGATCTTGAAACCCGTTTTCCTGAACAAGCAGCAGCGAGGGTGAAACGATGATTCCTCGTATTTTGATTATGGCTGGTGGTACAGGTGGACATGTGTTTCCTGCGTTGGCGGTTGCACAGGTATTGGCGCAACACGGTACTGACGTTCACTGGATGGGTACAGCCAGAGGAATTGAAGCAAAATTAGTCCCTGATGCTGGTTATCCGCTATCTCTGATACATGTAACTGGTTTGCGTGGAAACGGTATCTTAGGTTGGTTGCTTGCCCCATTTAAATTACTAAAAGCAGTGATTGAAGCGATAGTTGCAATCAGAAAGATTCAGCCTGATGTTGTATTGGGATTAGGTGGTTTTGCATCAGGTCCAGGCGGTGTTGCAGCATGGCTATTAAGAAAACCATTGGTGATTCACGAGCAAAATGCCATACCTGGTCTTACAAACAGACTTTTAGCTCGCTTGGCAAAACGTGTATTAGAGGCATTTCCAAATAGCTTTGATAGCGAATTTGATGCGGAATGGGTAGGTAATCCTGTTCGGGAGTCGATTGCTAATTCGGTTCCACCAGAACAGCGTTTTAGTACGGCAGAACGGCAAACTAGCGCAAACTTATTGGTACTCGGAGGTAGCTTAGGTGCTAAATCTCTAAATACAGTATTACCTGAAGCACTGGCGTTATTTGACCAAGAACAGCGTCCACATGTCAGGCATCAATGTGGCAGTAGGCATCATGAAGAATGTCATAAAGCGTATGAAAAAGCAGGTGTGAATGCACGCATTACAACATTTGTAGATGATATGGCTGAAGCTTATCAATGGGCTGATCTAGTGGTGTGTCGAGCGGGAGCCCTTACTATTGCTGAACTCTCAGCTGTTGGTGTTGCGTCATTGTTAGTGCCATATCCTTATGCGGTTGATGACCACCAAACACATAATGCCTCAGCATTAGTGATGGCAGGTGGTGCCCATTTAATTAAAGATAGTGAGCTGTCAGCAACCAAATTAGCTGAACATATCCGTTCATTGCTAACGGATAAAACACATTTATTAGCCATGGCAACAGCGGCAAGAACGCAAGCCAAACCAGAAGCAGCCAAAACAATTGCTCAAAAATGTGAAGAGGTTTGTCATGGATAAACTGACATCAGCAATGCAAAGCCGGGTTAAACATATACATTTCATCGGTATCGGTGGTGTCGGTATGGGTGGCATAGCTGAAGTGTTATTGAACTTGGGCTATCAGGTTTCAGGTTCCGATTTAACTGAAAATACACTGATTACACATTTGCGAGAATTAGGGGCGACGGTGAAAATTGGTCATGATGCCCGTTATTTAGCTGGTGCCGATGTTGTTGTTGTATCGACAGCCATTGATCAGGCAAATCCTGAATTGGTAGCAGCCAAACAAGCACGGATCCCGGTCGTGCCACGCGCTGAAATGTTGGCCGAACTCATGCGTTTTAGTTATGGCATAGCGGTAGCCGGTACTCATGGTAAGACCACCACAACAAGTCTGGTTGCAGCCTTATTGAGTGAAGGCGAATTAGACCCAACCTTTGTTATTGGTGGACGATTAAACAGTGCTGGTAGCAATGCAAAATTAGGCAGTGGACGTTACTTGGTTGCAGAAGCAGATGAAAGTGATGCGTCATTCTTATATTTGCAGCCCGTCATTTCGGTAGTCACTAATATTGATGAAGATCATATGGCAACGTATGACGGTGACTTCAACAAGTTAAAAAACACATTTATTGAGTTTTTACATCATTTACCATTTTACGGCTTAGCAGTGATGTGTATTGATGATCCTGTTGTAAGAACTATCTTGCCCGAAGTGACCCGTCCAGTATTGACCTACGGTATGACTGATGATGCCGATTTGCAGATCTCACACTTACAACAAGCCAATGGCCAAAGTCATTTTACGGTGACAGATAACAGAACTGATGAACGTTTTGATGTAATGCTGAATATGCCCGGTCTGCACAATGCCTTAAATGCAACTGCAGCCATCATTATTGCACGCAATTTAGGCGTATCTGTTGAAGCCTGCCAGGCAGGGTTGAGCAAATTCTCGGGTGTTGGACGTCGCTTTAATATTTTGGGTGAATTATCAGTTCAAACTAATAAGGTCTTATTGATCGATGATTATGGCCATCATCCAACCGAATTGGCGGCAACGATTGCTGCGACCCGTGCCAGCTGGCCTGATCGGCGTTTAGCAGTGGTATTTCAACCTCATCGCTATAGCCGTACACGGGATTTATTCGAAGATTTTGCTCAGATCTTATCAACAGTGGATGTGTTGGTGATGTTAGAAGTCTATCCAGCAGGCGAAAGCAAAATTGCTGGAGCGGATAGTAAGAGTTTATGTCGCGCAATACGTCTACGTGGACAAGTTGAACCAGTGTTTGTTGAAAGCCGTGAGGCCTTATTTGAGATTTTGCCGGGCTTATTAATGAACAACGATGTGTTAGTGACAATGGGCGCTGGTGATATCGGTGTAATAGCGCGTGAGTTAGAAATAAAACTCGGAGAAAAAGGCTAATGGTGACCTTGTTTAATAATTTACAAGGCGAATTAAGACTTAATGAGCCATTATCACACTATACTTCGTGGCGAGTAGGGGGTACTGCTCATCGTTTTTATAAGCCCAAAGACCGTCAGGATCTTGCGCTATTTTTGGCACAACTTCCAGCAGGCGAACCGATCTTATGGTTAGGTTTGGGCAGTAACGTATTGATACGTGATGGCGGTTTTCCTGGAACGGTTATCGTAACGGCTGGTGCACTACAAGATATTGACGTTATTGGGCAGACGGTTGTAGCTGAAGTGGGTGTTTACTGTAGTAAATTAGCCAAAAAAGCCGCAAAAGCAGGGTTGTCTGGCGCAGCCTTTTTAGCGGGAATACCAGGTACAGTTGGTGGTGCTTTAGCGATGAATGCAGGTGCTCATCAAGCAGATACATGGTCGTATGTAACAAATGTCACCACAGTCAATAGACAAGGTGAATTCAAACAACATCAGCCAAGTGATTTTGAGATTGCATATCGACACGTTAAAGGTCCAGTAGACCAATGGTTTGTATCTGCAACATTCAGGTTTGATCAAGGCGATGCTGAGCTTGAACTTGATTTGATCAAAACCTTATTGAAAAAACGTAATCTCAGTCAACCCACAAACCAACCCTGTGCGGGTTCGGTGTTTAGAAATCCTGACAATGATTTTGCAGGTCGTTTGATTGAAGCTACGGAGCTTAAAGGCCTGCGAGTGGGCGGTGCACAAGTATCTGAAAAACATGCCAATTTCATCGTCAGTGATACGACGGCAACAGCGGCAGATATTGAGACATTAATAGCGTTAGTGCAGCAGAAAGTAGAGGCGGCACAAGGTGTACATTTAACCCCCGAAGTTCACATTATAGGCGAGCAGCCATGAGTAACAAGCGCGTAATGTCTGCTAGTGACTTTGGCAAAGTCGCTGTGTTGATGGGCGGACGATCTGCTGAACGCGAGATTTCATTAATTAGTGGTCAAGCTGTGTTAACTGCTTTGCTAGAGCAAGGGGTTGATGCTCATAAAGTTGATGTTGGATTAGATATCAGTCAACAACTGGTAGCAGGCCAATTTGATCGTGCCTTTAATGTGTTACATGGCCGTGGTGGTGAAGATGGTCAAATCCAGGGTGTGTTGCAGTCATTAGCTATTCCATTCACAGGTAGTGATGTCACTGGCGCAGTGTTATCGATGAATAAGATGATTAGCAAGCAAATCTGGTTGCAACAAGGTTTGCCAACAGCTGCATTTGAACAGGTCACTATTGATAGCGATGTTAATGATTTAGCAACACGACTAGGCCTGCCGTTAATGGTAAAACCGGTGAATGAAGGTTCAAGTATCGGTATGACCAAGGTTAATACGAAAGATGACTTAGCTAAGGCAATTACCTTAGCTACACACTATGATGCTGAAGTTATCGTTGAAACCTGGATTTCAGGCGAAGAATATACCGTCGCTATTTTGGATCAGCAGGCATTGCCAGTCATTCAATTGAAAACGCCACATGAGTTTTATGATTTTGACGCTAAATATAAAGCAAATACCACGCACTATCTTTGCCCATGTGGTTTAGCTGAAAATGATGAGAAATACTGTCAGCAGTTAGCCTTGGATGCGTTTAATGCTTTACGCATGAAAGGCTGGGGTCGCATTGATTTGATGCGAGATCAAGCAGGTAAGTTTTATTTGTTAGAAGCCAATAGCGTACCGGGAATGACCGATCACAGTTTAGTACCGATGGCAGCAAAACAAGCTGGACTTAGTTTTAATGACTTGGTTTGGCAGATTTTGGAATCGAGAGTTGAGGTGTCGATATGATCTTCAACAATACAACAAAACGTGGTGCCAGCCGTAAGCCAGTGCGTAAACAACGTCAACCGATTGTGTGGCAACATTTTATCAAACACACGATTGCCGTTGTGTTTGTGCTGGCATCTCTGACTGGTGCTTTTTATCTGGTTCAAGACGATACTTTTCCCATTTTGCATGTGACAGTTGAAGGTGAGTTTAATCATGTCAATCGTGATGAGTTTGTCGCTGCAGTAAGCCCTTATGCCCGAGGCAGTTTCATGAGTGTCGATGTGGCTAGTCTTAGACATGCGGCTGAATCACTACCATGGGTTAAACAGCTGCAGATCAGACGCGTTTGGCCTGATAGCTTACATTTTATAGTTGAGGAACATGAGGCTCTAGCACAATGGGGTGATGCCGGATTAATTAGCCGTGATGGTTCATTGTTTTTCCCTCCAGCAGACAGCTTTCCTTCCGGTCTGGCGGTGTTGAGTGGTCCAGAACAAAATCATCTAATGGTGACACAGCGATATCAGCAAATGCAAGCAATGCTAAGCAAGCAAGATTTAACAATTGAACGTTTAGAAATGAATGAAAGAAGAGCATGGTCTCTTAGTTTTACCAATGGCATTAGTGTTCAGTTAGGACATGAGAATAGTCAAAAACGTTTTGAGCGATTCATCCGTGTTTTTGAACATGGATTAAAAGATTTTCAACAACACATACAAACCATGGACATGCGTTATACCAATGGCTTGGCAGTAAAGTGGAAACCCAATAAAAAACCTGATTTTAATGGAACAGTGTGATGGTTATGACAAAAAAAAGTGATAAAGATTTAATCGTCGGACTCGATATTGGCACATCTAAAGTCGTTGCAATTGTGGCAGCACCGATACCTAATCCAGGTCCGAGTGAGCCGAAGTTGGAGATTATTGGTATAGGTTCACATCCTGCACGAGGTATGAAAAAAGGCGTTGTCGTTAATATCGAGTCGACTGTGCAATCAATTCAACGGGCGGTAGAAGAAGCTGAGTTGATGGCCGGTTGTCAAATCCATTCAGTTTATGCCGGGATTGCAGGGAGTCATATTCGTAGCTTGAACTCACACGGCACTGTTGCCATACGAGATAAAGAAGTAACACAAGGTGATATTGATCGCGTATTAGATGCTGCAAAAGCGGTGCATTTTCCTGGTGATCAACAATTACTGCATGTGATGCCACAGGAATACATCATTGATAATCAAGAAGGTATTCGTGAGCCCATTGGTATGTCAGGCGTGCGTTTGGAAGCAAAAGTCCACCTTATTACCGGTGCGGTTAGTGCGGCTCAAAACATTAGTAAATGTATAGAGCGTTGTGGCTTATCAGTTGACGGCATCATTCTGGAACAAATGGCATCAAGCTATTCAGTATTAGAACATGATGAAAAAGAATTAGGCGTGTGTTTAGTTGATATCGGTGGTGGCACAACTGACATAGCAGTGTTTATCGATGGTGCTATTCGTCATACCGCAGTCATTCCTATTGCTGGCGATCAGGTCACCAATGATATTGCGGTTGCATTAAGAACGCCGACGCAATATGCCGAAGAAATCAAAATGAAATATGCCTGTGCGTTAACTCAACTCGCACGTGAAGATGAAACGATTGAGGTACCCAGCGTGGGTGATAGACCACCACGTCAATTAGCGAGACAGACATTAGCCGAAGTGGTTGAGCCGCGCTATGAAGAACTATTGATGTTAGTGCAAGCAGAATTAAGACGAAGTGGATTTGAAGAGCTGTTAGCGGCTGGTGTGGTGCTAACAGGTGGTAGCTCAAAAATGGAAGGTGTGATTGAACTGGCGGAAGAAGTATTTCATTTACCCGTTCGGCTAGGCCTGCCACAACATGTAGCTGGATTAGTAGAGGTTGTACGCAATCCCATTCATGCAACAGGTGTTGGATTGTTGTTGTTTGGTTACGAAGAAGAATCACTCGGGCAGTCTGAAGTAAAAAAAGGCAGTGGTATGAAATCTATGCTGGCAACGATGAAAAGCTGGTTTCAAGGTAATTTTTAAACAATAACAAACTAAATTTGGATTAAATAGTAGTAACTCTGGGGAGAGAAAAAATGACATTTGAACTTATCGACACATATACACAAAATGCGGTCATCAAAGTAATAGGTGTTGGCGGTGGCGGCGGTAATGCTTTGGAACATATGGTACTCAATCAAATTGAAGGCGTAGATTTTATTTGTGCTAATACTGATGCCCAGGCATTACGCAAAAGCGCTGCAACGACTCACTTACAATTAGGTACTGATATTACTAAAGGTTTGGGAGCAGGAGCTAACCCTGATATTGGTCGTCAGGCTGCACTAGAAGATCGTGAACGAATCATGGAAGTCATTAAAGGCGCCGATATGATATTTATCGCTGCTGGCATGGGCGGTGGCACAGGTACAGGGGCTGCACCTGTTGTGGCTCAGGTTGCTAAAGAAATGGGAATTTTAACCGTTGCAGTTGTAACTAAACCTTTCCCATTTGAAGGTAGCAAACGTCTGAAAGTTGCAAATGCTGGTTTGGCTGAATTAAGTCAGCATGTTGATTCATTAATCACCATTCCAAATGAGAAATTGCTTGCAGTATTAGGCAAAGAGATGAGTTTGCTGAATGCATTTAAAGCAGCTAATGATGTTTTACTTGGCGCTGTACAAGGTATTGCTGAATTAATCACACGTGAAGGTATGATTAACGTTGACTTTGCTGACGTCAGAACAGTGATGTCAGAAATGGGTATGGCAATGATGGGTACTGGACGCGCGACAGGTGAAAATCGTGCTGTTGAAGCTGCACAGCATGCTGTTTCAAGCCCATTGTTAGAAGATGTTGATTTGGCGGGTGCGCGTGGCGTCTTGGTTAATATTACTGCTGGTTTGGATATGACTATTAGTGAATTTGAAGCTGTTGGTAATATCGTTAAAGACTTTGCTTCTGAAGATGCAACCGTTGTTGTTGGAACAGTCATTGACCCTGAAATGACGGATGAATTACGGGTGACGGTAGTAGCAACAGGTTTAGGTTCGCCACATGTTGCAAAAGTGGTTGTAACTCCTGAAGTAATTGCAAGTCAGATTGAGATTGTCAAAAAACCAGTTGATATTAACTATGATGAACCAACCATAATTCGCCAGAAAGGTTTAGCTCAAAATAAGCAGGTTGCGAATAGTGATGTAAATATGGAATATCTTGATGTGCCCGCATTTTTACGCCGTCAGGCTGACTAATGATCTGTGATTGTATATGGCTGATGTGAGCTAGCATGTGATATTATGCTTCGATCAATTTAAACGAACATGGGGGATTGCGCCGTGATTAAGCAACGAACATTGAAAAATGTGATTCGTGCGACCGGTGTTGGGTTGCATAGTGGTGATACGGTCTATTTGACCTTGCGGCCTGCTGCCCCTGATACGGGCATTGTATTTCGACGGGTTGATTTAGATCCTGCTGTTGAAATTCATGCCAAAGCTGAAAATGTTGGTGAAACAGCACTTTCAACTACATTGATCGAACATGGTCACAAAGTGTCGACAGTTGAGCATTTATTGTCAGCATTTGCAGGTTTAGGTATCGATAATGCCTATATCGATCTAAATGCAGCTGAAGTTCCAATTATGGATGGAAGTGCAGGGCCGTTTGTATTTTTAGTTCAATCAGCTGGTATTGAAGAACAAGCTGCCGCCAAAAAATTTATTCGAATTAAACAGCCCGTCATTTTAGAAGATGGTGATAAATGGGCTAAGTTTGAACAGTTTGATGGGTTTAAGGTGAGTTTTACTATTGATTTTCAACATCCCGCTTTTACTGGCCGTCCCCAGCAGGTAGAAGTTGATTTTTCATCAACATCATTTGTACGTGAAGTGAGTCGAGCGCGTACATTTGGTTTTATGAAAGATATCGAAAAGTTAAGAGAAAACAATCTTGCCCTTGGCGGAAGTATTGACAATGCCATTGTCGTTGACGATTACCGAGTACTTAACGAAGATGGTCTTCGTTATGAAGATGAGTTTGTACGCCACAAAGTATTAGATGCTATTGGTGATCTGTATTTACTTGGCTATAGTTTGATTGGATCATTTAGTGGCCATAAATCTGGCCATGAGGTTAATAACAAATTATTACGCAAGTTACTAGCTCAAGAAGATGCGTGGGAATTGGTCACGTTTGAAGATGAAAAAGATGCGCCGATTGTGTTTAGTCGGCCTGCTGCTTCGATAGTATCTTAAGATTGACGTTTAGCTAATTTTTCAAGTGCAGTTTTGAGTGGACCATCTTCAAGATCCTGTGCAGTTTGTTGTAGGGCTTTAGCTGCATTTTCAGGCATAGAAAGCGTATTTGTATTAGGGTTATTAAGTGGTATATGATGCGGTTTGACTTTGACTATGATTTTACTAAATGATTGATCAAGTTGATCTGATAGAGTTTTACAAAGTATAGGTGCTTGAAATCTAACCATACTGGCCAATGATGCATTATCTGTGTGAATAATCAGGATGTCGTCTTTGATATTTGCAAGGCGACAATGTGCTGAATATTGTGGCGGTAAAGATTGTTGAAGTACATGATTAAGCTGAGCTAATAGCTGAGTATGTTGGGATAAGCTTTTCAACATATCGTTTTGTTGATAGACATTTTTTATATGATTGAGTCTATTTTTCATAATGGTAGTTGTGAACCAATAATAAGGGCAAACATGCAGATTATCATTATCTCACCAAATGGGAAGACCCATAAACACTGGCATTTAACGCCGTTTAAATTAGCCACCGTATTTCTCATTTGTTTAAGTATTGTTTTTGCCTCAGCATCATTCATCAATAAATTAACGCTTCAGACGCCAGATAGCAATATAACACTACCACGTGTTCAAGCGATTCCTGATTTAGTTAACGCTAATACCGACACTACAACCGAGCAAAATGATCAAGTGCAAGCTTATTTTGCAAAACGTTTAGGTGGCTTGCAGGCTGAAACAATACGTCTGAAGGCGCTTACAGAAAAATTGGCGATGATATCCGGATTTGATACCAGTGAATTTTTGCTAGATGAAGAGCCCGGTCAAGGTGGGATCGATCAGCAAGGTATTTCCTTTAGCGAAGACGATTTTGCGCTTAACCTGAGCTCACTTGAGCAAACCTTGAGTAAACAATCTTTGCAATTGAGTCATTTACAGAATTACCTACTTACGGATGATACTATTAAAGCGGCAATACCCAGTGGTAAGCCAGTAAAGAGCGGCTGGATATCATCCTATTTTGGATATCGAACTGATCCGTTTAATGGCAAAAAAGTATTTCATAAAGGATTGGATTTTGCTGGTAAAGAGGGCAGTAAAGTGTATGCTGTCGCTGACGGAATTATCAGTTGGAAAGGTCGACGTAGTGACTATGGCGAACTAGTAGAAATTGATCATGGCAACGGTTATGTCACACGTTATGCTCATAATAAAACAGTTATAACGGATCTGGGTGAGAAAGTATCAAAAGGTCAGGCTATTGCCCTGATGGGCTCAACTGGGCGATCTACGGGACCTCATGTTCATTTTGAAGTCCTACGTGATGGAAAATCGGTTAATCCCTACAATTTTGTGAAGCGATGAGCCTTGCAATATCTTCTGATGTCGCCAGATGTCTAAATAGACCAGATAAGCCACACACGTTATAATCACGCGATTTTTTTCGAATAATTTCAGACAGATTGACTGTCAAAATACAGGTAGTATTGAGTAATGGTAAGCAAGTTTTTCAGCAAAATCTTTGGCAGTCGAAATGAGCGAGTGCTTAAACAGTTACGTAAAATTGTCGATCAAATAACTAGTTTTGAACCCGAAATTGAACAATTGGATGATGCTGCTTTACAAGCTAAAACAGCCGAATTTAAACAGCGTCTGGCAGATGGGCAAGCGCTCGATGCCATTTTACCAGAAGCCTTTGCAGTAGTACGAGAAGCAAGTAAACGTGTACTTGGAATGCGACATTTCGATGTGCAATTGATCGGTGGTATGGTGCTTAATGACGGTAAAATTGCCGAAATGCGTACAGGTGAAGGTAAAACGTTAGTTGCAACCCTGGCAATTTATTTGAACGCGCTTGAAGGCGAAGGGGTTCACTTAGTTACTGTTAATGATTACCTTGCTCAGCGTGATGCCGCCTTGATGGGGCAACTTTATGGCTTTTTAGGATTATCTACTGGCGTTATTATTTCAGGTATGCCACAAGATCAACGTCGTCAAGCCTACGCTGCCGATATTACCTACGGTACCAACAATGAATTTGGCTTTGATTACCTGCGTGACAATATGGCGTTTAGTCTTGAAGAAAAGGTACAGCGAGGTCTTAATTTTGCTGTAGTCGATGAGGTCGATTCAATCTTAATCGATGAAGCACGTACGCCACTTATTATTTCTGGTCAGGCTGAAAATAGTTCTGATTTATATAGAAGCGTCAACGTCTTAATCCCTAAGTTAAGCCAACAAATTGGTGAAGGTGATGAAGTAGAAGTCGCTGGTGATTACACCTTAGATGAAAAAGCCAAGCAAGTACACTTCACTGAAGCTGGTCATGAAAAAATTGAAAATCTATTAATTGAGATTGGTCTGTTAGATCCAGATGCAAGTTTATATGATGCTGCCAATATAGGCTTAATGCATCATGTTACAGCGGCATTACGTGCTCATGTTTTATTCCAGCGTGATGTTGATTACATAGTGCAAGATAATCAGATCGTTATTGTCGATGAGTTTACTGGCCGCACTATGCCAGGTCGCCGTTGGTCAGAAGGGTTACATCAAGCGGTAGAAGCAAAAGAAGGTGTTGAAATTCAACATGAAAATCAAACCTTGGCATCAATAACATTCCAAAATTATTTCCGTTTGTATAACAAATTATCGGGCATGACCGGTACTGCTGATACAGAAGCGTTTGAGTTACAGTCTATTTATGGGCTCGAAGTTATCGTTATTCCTACGCACCGTCCAATGCAGCGAAAAGATGAAGCTGACCAAATTTACTTAACCCAAAAAGAAAAATTTGATGCAATTGTCAATGATATTAAAAAGTGTATCGAACGCAAGCAGCCTGTTTTAGTCGGCACATCATCGGTTGAAAGCTCAGAATATCTACATGGCTTACTCGAAAAAGAAAAAATCAAACACGAAGTACTCAATGCAAAACAACATGAACGTGAAGCGCATATTATTGCTCAGGCTGGGCAGCCAGCGGCAGTAACCATTGCTACAAATATGGCGGGACGTGGTACTGATATTGTTTTAGGTGGTAACTTAGAAGCTGAATTAGCGGCATTAGGTGAATCTGCAACTGATGCTGAAAAACAAGCGATTAAAGATGCGTGGCAACAGCGACATCAACAGGTTTTAGACGCAGGGGGATTGCATATTATCGGTTCAGAACGTCATGAATCACGTCGTATCGATAATCAATTACGTGGCCGCTCTGGTCGTCAGGGTGATGCGGGTTCAAGTCGTTTCTATTTATCATTAGAAGATAATTTAATGCGAATTTTTGCTTCAGAGCGTATGGCTGGCTTGATGCAAAAACTTGGAATGAAAGAGGGTGAAGCGATTGAACATCCTTGGGTTTCACGTGCCATTGAAAATGCACAACGTAAAGTTGAAGGCCATAACTTCGATATTCGCAAACAATTATTAGAATTTGATGATGTTGCCAATGATCAACGTAAAGTGATCTATGAACAACGCAATGAGCTTATGGCGGCTGACGATGTATCTGAAACCGTTATTTCTATGCGTGAAACGGTCATTAATAATGTGATTGATAACTATATTCCGCCTAATAGTATTGATGAACAATGGAATATTGATGGTTTACAACAAGCACTACGTGATGACTTTGCTCTAGAGTTGGATATTGCCAATTGGTTGGAAAATGATGACGAGTTACATGAACAATCATTACGTCAACGTATTCTGGAAGCGGCCGAGCAAGCCTGTCTTGAAAAAGAACAGTTTGTTGGTGCTGAAATTATGCGTCACTTTGAAAAAGCTATCATGTTGCAAACACTTGATGCTCAATGGAAAGAACATTTAGCTCAAATGGATTATTTACGTCAAGGCATTAACTTACGTGGTTATGCCCAAAAAGATCCAAAACAAGAATTTAAACGTGAAGCATTTAATATGTTCACCTCTATGCTTGACAGCATTAAACATGATGTGATTTCTTTGATTTCTCGTGTACAGGTGCGTGCCCAAGAAGATGTCGAAGCGGTTGAACAACAACGGCGTCAATCTGGTGAAGTTGAATATCAACATGATCAAGCCGATACTATGGGCGATGATTCAGAGCAAGATGCTATGCCGACACACCAAGAACCAATTACTCGTGATGGTCGTAAAGTGGGTCGTAATGATCCATGTCCTTGCGGCTCAGGTAAAAAATTCAAACAATGCCATGGGGCGATTAGTTAATGCCAGTTAATCTTTCTGCGCCGCAAGCAAAGGCGTTATTAGCAATAGCTGGAATTAAATTAGGCATTAGCAGTGCTGGCATTAAAAAAGTCGGTCGTCCTGATATTGTTTTAATTGAAATGGCAGAGGGCACAACCACCTCGGCTGTTTACACTAAAAATGCATTTTGTGCTGCGCCAGTACATGTGTGTAAACAACATCAAAGTCAAACATCACCACGTTATTTGCTGATTAATTCAGGTAATGCCAATGCAGGAACGGGCGAGCAGGGCATGGCAAATGCCAAAGCCTGTTGTCAGTATGTTGCCGATGTAGCAGATGTTACTGCCAATACGGTGTTACCTTTTTCTACCGGTGTGATTGGGCAACAATTAGTACTCGAAAAATTTGAAGCAGCGATCCCCAATGCTTACCAAGCACTTTTAGCTGACAATTGGTTTGCTGCTGCACATGCCATTATGACCACGGATACTATTGCTAAAGGCGTGTCGAAGCAGTTTGAGCTTGATGGCAAGACTGTGACCGTAACGGGTATGGCAAAAGGTTCAGGCATGATTCGTCCTGATATGGCAACGATGTTAGCCTATGTCGCGACCGATGCTGCCATTGAACAAACTGCACTTGACGCATTGATTATTAAAGCAACTAATCAATCATTTAACCGCATTACTGTTGATGGTGATACTTCAACCAATGATTCATTTGTCATAATGGCAACAGGCCAGGCAGGTAATGCCACAGTTACTGACTTAGATTCAGATGATGGTCAAACGTTATATACAGCTATTGCAGAAATAAGTCAGTTATTAGCACATGCTATTGTGCGTGATGGCGAAGGTGCAACCAAATTTATTGAAGTCACTGTACAACAAGGTGTCGATTCGGAAGAATGCCGCCAAGTGGCCTATACCATTGCTCATTCACCCTTAGTTAAAACAGCATTATTTGCATCAGATCCTAATTGGGGGCGTATTCTGGCCGCAGTAGGCCGAAGTGGCATTAGCAATTTTGATTTAGATAAAGTTGCAATTCATATTGGTGATGTCTGTATTGTTGATGGTGGTCAGCCTGCTTCAACTTATACTGAACAACAAGGTCAACAGGTGATGGCTCAGGATGAAATTACAATCAGAGTTTCATTAGGACGCGGTCAAGCCAGTGATACAGTTTGGACATGTGATTTTTCCTATGATTATGTCAAAATCAACGCTGAATATCGGACGTAGAAAGTAGCAGTAGAGCTATGACTAGCAATACTATAACAACCTTAAGCGAGTTCCTTCATCATAGTGGTGCGAAATACCGTGTTTTCGATATGGGCAGACGCGTTGTTAAAATATCACCTGCTGAGTTTGTTGACTTTGAATGGGCAAAAGCACCTTATCCCTATCCGTTCCAGCAAACGGCATTATTTGGTGTTATTTTCTGGAATCCAAACTTACCCGAAAAGCAGTATGTCTGGTTTTTAAAATTTCCTTTGGATGAACAAGGTTTATTAATTCAAGCAGCCCGTGACGAGTTTTTAGTTATGTTGCTCGATCGCGTTGGTGAATGCATGTTAGCTGCGGCTGATGGACAAAATATTGAGGGCGCATTGAAAGACAGTCCTTATACATTCACACCTCGTGAAGATAAAATGGCAGCGTTTAATGCAAAAGCGACAAAAAGTTTAGCAGCGAAACCTTCGCGTTTTTATCAACAGGCCTATAACTACTTTACTGGTAAACATGACCTGTCTGGTTGGGCAACATTAGGTATGCAAGGTGTTGCTGATGTTGCTGTTAGGTTAGATGATAATGAAGCAACCTTAGGATTGATAGAGACTATTCCAAAATTACCGGAACAGCCTTTTCAAATGCTGTGTACCTTTCTGGAAAATGCTGAACCTGCGACTGGAATTGTTGAAGTATTAAGCCAGTTTGTTGATACCGAATTACAAGAAAAACAAGCTAATATTCCGAGAATCTGTGCTTGTCTGCGTGCGGCGTCAAATAGTCCAGCGAAAGGGCTTGTTGATCGTATGGTGACACGCGTACTTCAACATCTATGCAGTCAAAATATTGAAATATTGGCCACTATTTCCGGCCGAATATGGCGTGTATTAGAGCAAGAACATATCTGCAAGCTTTATCTGGAACAGCTTGCTCACAATGATGCAGGTTATGCTGGTTTTAGCCAAGTATTGGCTGATGCGATCTATATGCCAAAGATGAGAGGGCATATCATGAAGGTGATGCGCTCTCCAGTACGTTCAGAAAAGTTAACCCGTTTTATGGGCAAACTATTTAGCGTTTAGGAAATGGCCTAGGCCTAGGCTAACACCGGGAACAAGCCTTTCAAACCATTTGCAATAAATTCAACGGCAATCGCTGCTAAAATCAGGCCCATAATACGGGTTGAAATATTGATCCCTAAGGTACTAATGCGCGAAGCAATCCAGGGCATCAGCAAGAAAAGTAGCGCTAGAATTACGGTCAGGGCGATAATATCGAGGGACATCAATACATAGTGTTCAACACCATGACCTTTGTACGCATTGATAATCACGGTACTGATCGCTGCTGGGCCTGCTAATAAAGGAATGGCTAATGGCACTACAGCCATTGATTCACTTGCCTGCTCTGCAATTTCACGATGTTGTCTAATTGTTGTATGTGAGGTATGTAGCATTGAAATCGCCATTAACAGCAACATGATGCCACCACCAACACGAAATGAATTAATACTAATTCCAAAGAAATTTAACACTAATTCACCGAAAAATAATGAAATCAACAAGACGGTTGCTGTAGCCAACACCACTAATTTAGCGATGCGTCGTTGTTCCGCACTGTTTAGATCGGCAGTCATAGTAATAAAAATAGGCACAACACCTATTGGATTGACCACGGCAAGGAGTGATATTAGAAATTTGGTGTACTCAGTATAGTCAAGCATTATAAAATTCTCGATGGTTTAAAACGCAATATTGCTGGCATGTTGATCGTGATTGGCAATGCGTTTCTGCCACTCATCTTCAACCATAATGTCATGGCTGGTTTCGATTCGATCAAGAAAGACCAAACCATTTAAATGGTCATATTCATGTTGAAACACACGTGCAAGGAAGCCTGAATAGCGAATTTGAACGATGTCATTAGTTGCTAATGTATAGCGAACATCAATCTCGGTGTGTCTAGGGACTAAAGCCCTAACTCCAGGCACACTTAAACAGCCTTCCCACTCTTTTTGTTGGTGATCTGACATCCACAGTATTTCCGGATTAATAACAACCGTTGGTTGCATAAGCGGTGCATGTGGATAGCGTGAGTTGGGATGAGATGACATCATAAAAAAGCGTTGAGAAATATCCACCTGTGGCGCAGCTATCCCCATGCCTTGTTGAGCTATTACAAATGCTAGTAAACGCTTGAATAAGACCTGATTATCATCACTCGCTACATCATTAACTGCCTCTGCAGTTAATCTCAGGTGCGGATGACCTAACTTTAAGATATCAAAATCACGGTACATAAGTTAATCCAATCAACGTAATAATGGTCGATCAATACGAAACCAACCAGTGATACTGTATCTGTCACGTTTTGATTTTACTACTTGGTGTGGAAATTCTTCACTCATAAAAACAACAAACGTACCGTATTCTGGGTTAATGGATTCGATAACATCGCCAGATTCAGGGTGATAAATCAGTAACTGGCCGCCATCGTCTTGTTGCCAGTCTTTATTAAAGTACATTACGGTACTTAGAACCCGGTTAGCTTCACCTTTAAATGCGTCGAGGTGTTTTTTGTAAAATGCACCCGGCGCATAGTGTGCATAGTGACATTCATAGTCGAATAAACCTAAAAACAAGTGTCGGTTTAACGCTAATTTGAATTCAGACATATATTGTAAAAACATGGCATCAACAGGGTGCTGATCACTTAACCAACGTGTTTCATCAGTACGTATGGTGTTTTCAACCTGAAAACCGTGCTCACGACCTATGCCTGCATGTTTGAAGTCATCATCATCAAGATTCATAACACGTCGTTGTAATGATGCTGTTAATTCTGGATTTAGAAAATCAGTTAATACGCAATAACCACGTGTTGTTAGCGTTTCGGTAATTTGCTCAAAAAGAGCGTCATTTAGATATGAGAAAGTGTTCAAGCATGTTATCTCCAGACAGAATAAGTCGACGTTCTTAACCAAAGTCATTACTGCATAACTTGGAGTACAAGATACTGAACGGGTGATGAAATTTACCAGATTAGGTTGAGTGAAGGACAGGAAAAATCAGGGATTATCTGCTAGCCTAACAAAATCAGGCAAAGAACCAATAAGCAACTGCGATTGCGGTGACTATGCCTGCAAAATCTGCGATAAGTCCACAGCTTGCAGCATGACGAATATTCTTAATGCCAACAGAACCAAAATAAACGGCAAGCACATAAAAAGTTGTCTCAGTACTGCCCTGAACGATTGATGCTAATCGTCCAGAAAAGGAATCGGCACCATAGGTCTGCATGGTATCAATCATCATTGCTCGTGCGCCACTGCCACTGAATGGTTTGATCAAGGCCGTTGGCAGTGCATCAATAAAACGATCATCCAGATTCAATGCTAATACAACTTGCCTGACTACACCTGCAAGCATATCAAGGGCACCACTGGCACGAAAAACACCTATTGCCACTAACATTGCCACAAGGTAGGGAATGATCTTGATTGCCGTTGTAAAGCCTTGTTGCGCCCCTTCAATAAAGGCCTCATACGCATTAACCTTTTTAACAATGGCACCAGCAATGAACAGCATAACCAGTGAAAACAGAATAACGTTACTTATTAATGCGGATTGTGCCAGCATCTGTGCTTGTGGCAAGCTGGCGAAGTAGCTTAATAAGGCTGCGATCAATAGGGTGAAGCCGCCCAAATAACTGAGAATTACTTTATCCAGAAGGTTGATTTTTTGTACTGCTGCAACGGCCAATAGACCTATTAATGTCGAAGCATAGGTTGCAATCAATATGGGGATAAACACATCAGTCGGATTTGCTGCCCCCATTTGTGCACGATAGGTGAAAATGGTGATGGGAAATAAGGTAACGGCTGACGTATTAATTACTAAGAACAAGATTTGTGCATTACTTGCCGTATCTTTTAATGGATTTAATTTCTGCAGTTCTTGCATAGCTTTAATGCCAAGTGGGGTGGCAGCATTATCTAAGCCTAATGCATTAGCCGAAATATTCATCACCATTGCCCCTAAAGCAGGATGATTGCGAGGCACATCAGGCATTAACTTTGCAAATAGTGGCGTTAGACCTCTAGTCAGTAAGTCGATAAAGCCGCTACGTTCACCAATACGCATAATACCTAACCACAATGCCAGGATACCCGTTAGGCCAAGTGAGATCTCAAATGCGGATTTTGACAGACTAAACATGGCAGTCATTAATTGACCGAATATTTCAGTATCACCTAATAGCAATAGCTTTATCAGTGCCACACTAAAGGCGATAGTGAAAAAAGCAATCCAAATGAAATTTAACATAGAGCGTATTCTTACATTAGCGGTGCAAGAGATAAAGTCATCTAGTCAATAAAAAAAAGCCCCCAGAGTCGGAGGCTTTACTGTTTAGACTGATTTACGTTTTAAACCTGGGCGTCGTGCGGCATCACGCGGACGAGTGCGTGCTTTACCTGTACGTCTTGGTTTACGTTCGCGTGTATCGGTACCGTGCTCGATGTCACCTGTTGCCAAGGTAATATTGAGTTGTTTGTTATTAACCCATACTTTGCGAAGTTGTTGGTATAAGTCGCGTGGCATGCCTTTGGGTAAATCAACGATGCTATGGGTTTCATTAATGGTAATACGACCAATATCTTTACTGTCGATACCTGCTTCATTGGCAATTGCACCGACGATGTTTTTGGCTTCGACACCATCATTTTTACCGACTTCAATACGGAAGCTGTCCATATCTTGTTCTGGTTTATGTTCACTACGTTGTGCGCCACGTCGAGGTGAGCGTTCACGATCTTGTCTTGTTTCACTACCGCGTTCGCTACGAGAATCACGCTGTGGACGATCTTCACGAGCAGGACGTTCAGTTTTATGAATAACAGGTTTGAGTGGACGTGTTTTTTGCACAAGATAAGTCAAGGCGGCTGCTACTTCGATTGGATCAGCATTATGCTCTTGTGTGTAGCTAGAAATAATTGTTTCAAAGAAGCTTAAATCTTGAGATTCAATCGTTTCACTTAACTGTTGAGTAAATTGAGTGACACGACGATCAGCAATGTCTTCCGTGCTTGGTAAGTTCATTAAGGTAATCGGTTGACGTGTCGCTTTTTCAATTGCGAATAACATCCGTTTTTCACGAGGTGATACAAACAGAATTGCCTCACCTTTGCGACCAGCACGACCAGTACGACCAATACGATGTACATAGGATTCTGTATCATAAGGAATATCGTAGTTAACAACATGGCTTATGCGTTCGATATCCAAACCACGGGCAGCCACATCAGTGGCAACCAGAATATCAAGTTTGCCTCTTTTCATGCGATCGATAGCTTTCTCACGTCCAGCTTGGTTCATATCGCCATTTAGCGGTGAACTGGAATAACCACGGGCTTCAAGTTTTTCTGCCAGTTCAGTAGTAGCATTTTTTGTGCGAACAAAAATAATCATCGCATCAAATGTTTCAACTTCCAGAATACGAGTCAAGGCATCTAGTTTATGCATGCCTGTTACTTGCCAATAACGTTGATTGATCGTTTCCATCGTTGTCGTTTTTGACTTGATATGAATTTCAACGGGATCTTTCAAATAACGTGAGGCAACACGGTGAATTGGTCCTGGCATGGTTGCTGAAAACAATGCAACCTGACGTTCTGCTGGTGTTTCTTTCAAGATAGTTTCAACATCATCAATGAAACCCATGCGTAACATTTCATCGGCTTCATCTAATACTAAAGATTTGAGCTCGCCTAATTGTAAGGTGCCTCGACGAATATGATCGAGAATACGACCCGGCGTACCAACAATTACTTGTGGATTACGTTTTAATTGACCTAATTGAATGCCCATGCTCTGACCACCATAAATTGGCAATACATGGAAACCTTTCATGTGTTTGGCGTAACTTTGAATTGCTTCAGCTACTTGAATTGCTAATTCGCGTGTTGGTGCTAACACCAACATTTGCGGCATTTTTAATTTTGTATCTAAACGGCTAAGTAGCGGTAATGCGAAAGCAGCGGTTTTACCTGTACCGGTTTGCGCTTGACCTAGAAGATCTCTACCTTCTAACAGTGGCTTGATACTTTGTGCTTGAATAGGTGAAGGGGTTTCATAACCTGCTTCATTAACGGCTTGTAAAACGGGTGCAGCGAGGCCTAGCTCCGCAAAGGAGAGTGTTGGAGTTTGTTCTGATGTGGACATGTATAAACCTGTGAAAGTCAGTTTAAAAGTAAAACTGATATGGGGGAGGAAACTAATTCAGCGATTATACGCATGTTTAACTATAAAATACAGTTAAATCAGTCTGTTAAATATTTTTAGCGGTAACTATGCACACAGCCAGCAAAATCATGCAGAATGGCACGGTGTTTTTCAATGATTACAATGTGGATATGGATAACTTTTCAGTAGATGCTTACGCCCCCAAAGAAATTGCTGCTCGCATACAAAATGCGGGTATTGTTAAAAGTGGTAGTGACCGATTAAGAGTGTTTGCCCTTGCTATATTAGCGGGTGCGTTTATTGCTTTTGGTGCCTTATTTTATACTCTTGTGACCTATGACAGCGCGAATATTGCTGCTGGCGTAATGAGATTGTTAGGTGGGTTTGTTTTTTGTTTGGGGTTGATCTTAGTTGTAGTTGCCGGTGCGGAATTGTTCACCGGTAATAATTTAATTGTTATGGCCTATGTTGACAATAAGGTGACATTGCCACAGTTATTGCAAAATTGGGTGATAGTCTATCTTGGTAACTTTGTCGGCGCTATTGGTGTATTGGTGTTGATTTATTTGAGTGGGCATTGGCTTATCGGCCAAGGTGCTGTTGGCGCTAAAGCTATAACCATTGCTAATGACAAAGTGAATTTAAGCTGGATGGAAGCATTCACCAGAGGTATTTTATGTAATATTCTGGTATGTCTTGCTATATGGTTATGTTTTGCCGGACGAACTGTCATTGATAAAGTGGTTGCGATTATTTTCCCAATCACTGCATTTGTTGCCTTGGGTTTTGAACATTCAGTGGCAAATATGTACTTTATAAGTGCGGGGTTATTGGCTAAACAGCAACCTGAAATAGTGCAGTTATTGGCACACCTGCCATTAGATAGCCTGACTATCAGTGGTTTTCTTTGGAATAATTTATTACCAGTTACCTTGGGTAATATCATTGGTGGCAGTGTCTTTGTTGGATTGTTTTATTGGTTTATTTATATACGCAAATAATGAAATGAAGGAGTATTGTTATGACTGAACATACGTACAAAACGATTGAATTGACCGGTAGCTCAGCTGAAAGCTCGGATCAAGCGATTCAAAATGCTATTGCAAAAGCATCTGAAACGATCAAAAACTTACATTGGTTTGAAGTTGTTGAAACTCGTGGTTATATTGAACAAGGTGGTGTCAAATATTGGCAAGTTACGATCAAAGTTGGTTTTAGAATCGAAGATTAAATAACGCAATTCATGATCGCATCATTCGATAGCGTTTTCATCAAGCTGAACTGGCGCAAGACAATATGATTAAAAAATACATAATAATATCGATTTTTACTTATCTTATGCTATCGACTGCTTATGCAGCTGATCTTACAGAAGAAGATATGAGTCAATGTCATACCTACTCAAGTTTAGCGGCAAAATATCAAGCAGCTAAACAAGCCAACAAAAGTTTGGATGAGGTTTTACGAGGCGTTGATAACCCCAATGAAAGACTACTTGCTGACAAGGTCTATTCAGAGATTGATGACGGCTATAGAGTTGCTGAGATTAAGAGAAAACTATTTGAACAGTGCGTTAAATCATTTGCGCTAATGCGCGAAAATGAGCGGCATTCTTAAGCTGTTCAAATTTTAAGGCAGTGCTTTCTGAAATTGGTGAACCCAGACTTTGTGTTCTGGGTTCCATTCCATGCCTTGATGCATTCTTAAAATAAGTGCTTTATATGCTTCCATATTTGGATAGCCTTCGGCTTGTGCGCTGGCATCGGTCATATCGCCCAGCGTTTGGCGTTCAAGTCCTGTTACAGTAAACAACATACCTTCTAATTCAAAGGATTCACCGGGATAGGCATAAACACCATCACGGCGTTGTTCGGTTTTTTGACCATTTAAAGCCGCTTCAACCAGTTTTGGATGCGTCACAAGGCGCGTAATATCACAGGTTTTTTCTGGGTAGTGTTGTTCAGTTGCCATTATTTATTTCACAAGTTTAGTAAATTTTGAGCCTTCAAGCGTTAGATTATACATCAAGCCTTTATTACTGAAAACAAAGCCAAGAATAGGATCTTTGATGTCGATGGTATTGATATCTTTGGCTGCACCCCATTCAACTACTGCTACCGAACCATCGACACCCGCTTTCCAGCCATCACTGTTTTGAAAGTTTGTTAATGCGTCGTTGGTCATGAAAATAACTACAACCGATTTTGATTGAGCACCGATCTGAAAACCGATTGATGCTGCGGCAGTGCTGTAATAAGCAACGGTTTTGCCACCAACTTGCAGGGCACCTTCGCCATATTCACCACCGATGCCAAAGCCGGCTTTGATCACGGTTGGAAAAACCAGTACACCTTTAGCTTGTGCTAAAAATTCACTGCCACCAGGCACATCTGTTCGAAAACGTTTCAGGGTTTCTTTGACACCAATATTTATTTCTGCGGCAGAATCAGCATAGGCTGAGAACGACAGTGTCAGTATAATAAAACTGACAAAAAGTCTTAATAGTCGGGCGAAAGTTAGCCGTTGAGTAAGCATAATCCTATCTCCTTTGAATAGTGTTCATACAAGGTAGCATGACTATCTAATTCAAGGAAGTACTTAAAAAAAGAGTCCATTTTGAATGGACTCTTGGTGGATTTATTTGATACCTTGGCTTACCAAATATTCTTCGTATGTACCACGGAAATCAGTAATGCCGTTTTCCGTCATATCAAAAATACGTGTAGCGAGTGAAGATACAAATTCACGATCATGGCTGACAAAGAACAATGTACCGTCATACTGACTCAGTGCCATATTTAATGATTCGATGGATTCCATATCCATATGGTTAGTTGGTTCATCCATAATCAAAATATTTGGTTTTTGCAAAAGCAACTTACCAAACATCATCCGACCTTTTTCACCACCTGATAATACTCTGGCTTTTTTATCAATGATATGACCAGAAAACAACAGGCGACCCAATGTACCGCGAATGACTTGTTCATCATCTGATGGGCTACCCCATTGTTGCATCCATTCAAACAGGTTTAAATCATTATTAAATAGCGCTTCATGATCTTGGGCGTAATAACCGATATTGGCATTTTCAGACCATTTTATTTCGCCCGATTTAGGTGTCATTTCATTTGCTAAAGTCTTAACTAACGTTGATTTACCAATACCATTAGGACCGATGATTGCAATACGTTCACCGACTTCAGACATAAAGCTAAAATCGGTGAACAACGGCACATTGTCATCATAGCTTTGGCTAATCTTGCTTACTTCAACCGCATTTCGGAATAATTTCTTTTCTTGTTCAAAGTGAATATAAGGATTAACACGGCTTGACGGTTTGATGTCATCAAGCTGGATTTTATCAATTTGTTTGGCACGAGATGTGGCTTGTTTGGCTTTAGATGCATTGGCAGAGAAGCGACGTACGAAATCTTGAAGCTCTAGGATTTGTGCTTTTTTCTTAGCATTATCAGCAATTTGACGGGCACGAGCCTGAGTTGATGCCAGCATGTATTCATCATAGTTACCGGGATAAATACGGAGTTCACCAAAGTCCATATCAGCCATATGAGTACAAACACTGTTTAAGAAATGGCGATCATGCGAGATGATAATCATGGTGCCGCTACGTTGATTGATCACATCTTCTAACCAACGAATGGTGTTGATATCCAAGTGGTTAGTAGGTTCATCGAGTAACATGATGTCAGGTTCAGCAAACAAGACCTGAGCAAGTAAAATACGTAACTTCCAACCAGGAGCAATTTCACTCATTGGGCCGTAATGTTGTTCAATCGGAATACCAACACCCAACAGTAATTCGCCCGCACGCGATTCGGCAGTGTAACCATCCATTTCAGCGTATAGACCTTCAAGTTCAGCGACTTTTAGACCATCTTCTTCAGACATTTCAGCAAGATTATAGATACGATCACGTTCATGATGTACTTCCCATAATGCTTTGTTACCCATAATAACAACATCAATAACGCGCTGATCTTCATAAGCAAACTGATCTTGTTTCAACACAGCAAAGGTTTCATTGACATCGTAACTGACGTTGCCTGATGTTGGTTCCAGCTGTTTGGAAATGATTTTCATGAATGTCGATTTACCACATCCATTGGCACCGATAAGGCCGTAGCGATTACCGTCGCCGAATTTTACCGATACATTTTCAAAAAGTGGCTTAGCACCAAATTGCATGGTGATATTTGCAGTAGTAAGCAAGAGAGTAATCCTGTTGTCTTGGGAGTTTCAAAAAACTCGCCATTATACATGACCTTACTTGTTTTCGATAAGATTGATTTTGGCTTGACGTGATAGTTTTTTGATTGCGGCTTCACGTTTAGATGCGCTACTGCGATCTGGATGGGTTTCGTGATAGACAAATTGTTTGGCTGCACTGGTATGAAAAAAGCGGGCGCCATTTTGTTTGGTTTGATGTTGCGTGAGTCGTCGCGTCAAATCAGTGGTGATACCGGTATATAAATGGCCGTTTTCAGCTTCAATGATATAAACGAACCATGATTGTTCAGTCATCAAACTTAAGTGCTACCGAGTTAATGCAATAACGTAAACCGGTTGGAGCAGGGCCATCATCAAACACATGACCTAAATGAGCATCACACTGTTGGCAACGAACCTCAGTTCTATCCATACCCAAACTGTGATCTGCATGGTGACTGACCACGCCATGTTCAATTTGGGCATTAAAACTGGGCCAGCCACAACCGGCATCAAATTTGGTTTCGGATGCAAATAGCGGTTGATGACAACAGATGCAGTGATAAACACCAGGCGCATTGTGATCAACATATTCTCCTGAAAATGGCGGTTCAGTAGCTGCTTGGCGCGTTACTTTATACTGCTGTTCATTTAACTGTTGACGCCATTGTGACTCAGTTTTGACGATTTTTTGTGTCATGTTGAATTTTCACCTCAAGCAAAACTATCCTTAGTGTCTGGTTTTTAGATTGAATTGTTCATGGCAACTATATTACAAACAGGCAGGATTAGGCTAGTTCGACACAGTTTCTAACCAGTTTTTTAGCCTTAGTATGTTGGTAAACACCAAAACTGGCTGTGATGGCAGTACTTCTTGATCCGATGATCGACAAACAAGAGATGAGTCATGCAGATTTTTTTAAGATCGCGGTGACATTTTTAAGACTAAATTACGCATATGCAAAAATTGCATACTGGCCGTTATCCAGGTAGCAATGGCAATTGAGCCCCAGACACCATAAATACCTACGCCAAACAGACCCAGTGCGATCACAATAAAAATAAAAGGCAAAACCAGTTGACGCACAATATTGAAATATAGTGGAATAATTGGGCGTTTCATCCCTTGTAACACCGCACCCGCCACAAATGACAACACATAGGCAGGCAGAATGATCGCCTCAATTCGTAAATAGCCAATACCGATCGTAATCACAGCTTCATTATCAGTGAACAAAGCTAAAAGTGGTCGAGCAAAGATAAAGAGTGCTACGCCACCCATCACCATTAACGATGTGCCGATCTTAATTGAGTCCAAGGCAACATGCTGCATGCGTTGATAGTTTTTAGCGCCATAGTTAACGCTGACCAAAGATAAAACGGCAATGTTGATGCCGATTGTTGGCAGTAAAACCAGTTGTTCTATGCGTAAAGCGATGCCTAATCCGGCAACGGCATCTTCACCAAAACGAGCCACCGCTGAAGTAATTAACAGTGAACCTAAAGCCACCAAAAACATATTGGTACTGGCAGGCAGTGATTGTGCTATCAGTGCGCGGTAATGCAGCCAATTTGGTTTTAAATTAGCAAACAGTAGACAGCCTGATAACTGACTTTGACTAAGTTTATAGGTCAGATAAAGTGCACTACCGAACTGTGTCAGTGCGGTAGCCGCCGCAAGACCATAAATGCCCCAATTAAAGCCGAACATCAATAGGGGATCGAGCACAATATTGGCAACAAAGGCGACCACTAAACTATTACGCAGACTGGTCGTATCACCGAGGGAATTCAAAATACCATTGGCAGCCATGCCATAGGCCATTAAGCCCAATGTCGGCAAAATGATGGATAAATACTTAAATGCATCAACCGTATAATCACCTTGTGCCGACATCACAGAGAATAACATCGGTGCTGACAACCAAATGATTAAGCCAACTAATAATGCCGATAGCCATGCAAACGACAAGGCGTGCCCAGCATATTTTTGTGCAAGCTGATGATTGTTTTGTCCGCGCGCATTACCAACTAACGCATTGGTGCCTTGCCCTACACCAACAGCGATAGCTAGACCTAGAAATAGAATAGGTGCAGCTAACGATATTCCTGCCAGTGCTGTTGATGACAACATGCCTGCATAGAAGTTATCAACGACATAATACATCGTGTTGAAAAACATACCGATGCTTGCAGGAATCGCAATTTTCTTAAGTAAATGTGGAATGGGATCGTGGGTAAGGTTCACGAGATAGCCTGGATAAACGGTGGAACAGTGCTATAGAATAGTAGCTTAACGTAATATAGTCGATTAATAACAAACCGAAAGAGAAACGATGTGGCTTTAGAAAACGCAGCCAGTTGGCAAGCACACTTAAATAGTGAATTTGAACAAAGCTATATGCAACAACTAAAAGCCTTTCTTCGTTCTGAAAAGGATCAAGGTAAAGTTATTTATCCACATTCGTCTAACTGGTTTCACGCATTAGAGACAACGCCATTAGATAATGTAAAAGTCGTTATTCTGGGTCAAGATCCCTATCATCAGCCTAAGCAGGCACACGGTTTATGTTTTTCGGTTTTGCCAAGCGTAAAAATACCGCCTTCTCTGGTCAATATATATAAAGAACTACAGACTGATTTGGGTATTCAACCGGTAAACCATGGTTATTTGGAATCATGGGCAACACAAGGTGTATTGCTGTTAAATGCAGTGTTAACCGTGGTTGATTCCAATGCTAATGCCCATCAGGGCAAAGGGTGGGAACACTTTACTGATAAAATTATTTCGATAGTTAATCAGCACTGTGACCATGTCGTATTTATGTTGTGGGGCAGTTATGCCCAGAAAAAAGGTGCAATGATCGATAGATCGAAACATTTGGTTTTAACAGCACCGCATCCATCTCCCTTGTCAGCGCATCGTGGCTTTTTAGGCTGTAAACATTTTAGTCAGGCTAATACCTATTTAAAACAACATGGTAAAACGCAAATTAACTGGCAATTACCAGATCAGGTTTTGACAGACTGATTTCAATGGTTTAACTCACCTGATTATCAGCAATCAGGTACAATGCGCGCCATGATAAAGCTTAATAATGTCTCAATACGCCGCGGCACTCGTTTGCTGTTTGAATCTGCAAACTTGACTGTGCATCCTGGTCAGAAAGTGGGTTTAACCGGTGCAAATGGTACCGGAAAATCCAGTTTGTTTGCTGTATTACAAGATCAGTTACATGCTGATCAAGGAAGTGTATCGATACCTGATTCATGGGTTATTGCTCATGTTGCTCAAGAAATGCCAGCAGTTGATATTCCGGCCATTGACTATGTATTAGAGGGTGACAGTGACTATACTCAGTTACACCAAAAATTAGAAAAAGCCGAACAAGAGCACGATGGCCATAGCCAAAGTGAACTGCATGATAAATTAGCGGCAATCGATGGTTATACCGCACGTAGTCGCGCTGGTCGCTTATTACATGGTTTAGGCTTTACTGCTGAACAAGAAAATCATCCCGTCGTTTCTTTTTCTGGTGGCTGGCGGATGCGGCTCAACTTGGCACAAGCCTTAATGTGTCGTTCGGACTTATTATTACTTGATGAGCCGACCAACCATTTGGATTTAGAAGCGGTTTACTGGCTAGAAGAATGGTTGCGTAGTTATCAAGGCACCTTAGTATTGATTTCACATGATCGGGATTTTCTTGATCGTGTCGTTACCCAAATTGTGCACATCGAACAACAGCGGATCAAATCATATAGTGGCAACTATTCTGATTTTGAACTAGCACGAGCTGAACATTTAGCGCATCAACACGCAGCGCATAATAAACAGCAGCGTGAAATTGCCCATATTCGTAGTTTTGTGACTCGCTTTAAAGCAAAAGCCACCAAAGCTAAACAGGCACAAAGCAGGGTTAAAGCATTAGAGCGAATGGAGTTGATTGCACCAGCTCATGTTGATTCCCCGTTTCATTTTAGTTTTTTTGAACCAACACGCTTAACAGCACCATTGTTGTCTTTAGATAAAGTCGCTGTTGGTTATAACGAAACGCCATTGATTTCTGGTGTCAAACTATCATTAGCGCCAGGTGATCGGATTGGCTTATTAGGGCCAAATGGTGCAGGTAAATCAACCTTAATTAAATTGATTGCGGGTGTGCTGCAACCATTGCAAGGTAAACGCAAACTAGCCAAAGATATTGGTGTTGCCTACTTTGCCCAGCATCAATTAGAACAATTAACGATGGATGAAAGTCCATTACAGCATTTGCAACGTCTGGATCGGCAAGCCAGTGAAACGGAGTTACGTAAATTTATCGGTGGGTTTGGCTTCCATGGTGATGATGCTTTAGCACCGGTTGCTCCTTTTTCAGGTGGTGAAAAAGCACGATTAGTGCTGGCCTTATTAGTCTATCAACGTCCTGCATTATTATTGTTAGATGAACCCACTAATCACCTTGATTTAGACATGCGCCTAGCCTTAACTATGGCTTTGCAGGAGTTTGAAGGGGCGTTAGTTGTCGTTTCACATGATCGTCATTTACTTCGTACGGTGGCAGATGATCTATGGTTGGTATCCGATGGCCAAGCCAAAGCGTTTGATGGTGATTTGGATGATTATCGACAATGGTTGGCTAATAAAGATAAAAAACCTATTGAGCAAACAGCGTCAGGAAATGTAAGTTCAAACACGAAAAAACAGGATCGACGACAAGCTGCGGCTGCTCGTCAGAAACTTCAGCCTTTACGCAATACTGTCAAAAAAGCTGAACACAAAATGGAGCAGTTACAAGCTAAATTAGCTGATGTTGAACAAAAATTAGCTGATAACAGTCTCTATGAAGATAAAAATAAAGATCAATTAAAAGCGGTGTTATTAGAGCAAGCAACGCATAAATCAGACTTGGAACAAGCCGAATTAGACTGGTTTGAAGCAAGTGAACAATTGGAAGCGGCAGAAGCTGCTGAGGAATAAAACGTGGCGTTATTGTCATTAAAACAAATTACCGTGAGTTTTGGCGGGCCGAATTTATTAAATAAAGTTGATTTCCAACTCGATCATGGTGAGCGAGTCTGTTTAGTTGGGCGCAATGGTGCAGGAAAATCGACGTTAATGAAACTGATTGCGGGTGAGATTAAACAAGATTCAGGGGAAATTGTCGGGCAAGATCTAAAAATTGCTCGTCTGGAACAAGAAGTACCTGCCGGAACGCATGGCACAGTGTTTGATGTAGTAGCTCAGGGTTTGGGCGATATTGCGCCAATATTGAGTGCCTACCATGACGTGCTTCATCGTATGGAAACAGACTATTCTGAAAAAATATTGGCCGAACTCGAAAAAGCGCAACACAAATTAGAAGCCGTTGATGGTTGGTCGGTTGAGCAACGTGTTGAAAGTGTTTTATCGCGTTTGAGTTTAGATCCTGATGTTGATTTTGCAGGCTTATCGGGTGGTATGAAGCGTCGTGTTCTATTGGCACAGGCTTTGGTCAAAGATCCTGATATCTTATTGCTGGATGAGCCGACTAATCACCTTGATATCGCATCGATCACATGGCTGGAAGACTTTTTAAAAAGCTATGAAGGCACCGTGTTATTTATCACCCACGATCGCAGCTTTTTACAGGCATTGGCAACACGTATCGTCCAGCTTGATCGCGGTAATTTAGTCAGTTTCCCTGGTGATTACGCTAATTTCTTAGTGCGTCGTGAAGCTATGTTGGAACAAGAAGCGCAACAAAATGCTTTATTTGATAAAAAATTGGCACAAGAAGAAGTGTGGATCCGCCAAGGTATCAAAGCCCGAAGAACCCGTAATGAAGGCCGTGTTCGCGCCTTGGAACAATTGCGTCGTGAACGTAGTGCCAGACGAGAAGTGCAGGGTAACGTCAAAATGAAATTGCAAGAAGCTGATCGTAGCGGCAAGTTGGTAGTTGAAGCTGAAGGCATAGGGCAGAGCTATGATGGAAGGGTGCTATTCAAGGACTTTAGCACTGTTATTCAACGCGGTGATCGTATTGGTGTGATTGGGCCAAATGGCTGTGGTAAGAGTACCTTACTATCAATTTTATTGGGTCGAAACAAACCTGAAACAGGCCAAATAAGACTGGGTACTAAAATCGAAGTTGCCTATTTTGATCAGCTACGTAGTCAATTAGATGAAAACATGAGTGTGGTCGATAATGTAGGTCAGGGCAAAGATTACATTGACATCAATGGTGCCAGTAAACATGTTATGGGCTATTTACAAGATTTTCTATTCTCACCTGAACGGGCACGAACACCGATAAAATCACTTTCTGGTGGCGAACGTAATCGCTTGTTATTGGCAAAATTGTTTACGCAACCTGCTAATTTATTGGTGATGGATGAACCGACTAATGATCTTGATGCTGAAACCTTAGACTTACTGGAAGATCTATTGTTGAATTACCAAGGCACATTATTACTGGTCAGCCATGATCGTAGCTTCTTAAATAATGTTGCGATGAGTACGATTGTGTTTGATGACGATGGCCAAGTTCGTGAATATATTGGTGGTTATGACGATTGGCAGCAACAGCGCGCGCAAGATAAAAAGGCTGCTCAATCACAGGCTAAAGCGGCTAATAAAGCGGTTAAACCTCAAGCAAAACCAGCTAAAAAGAAATCAAATTTAAGCTACCAGGAACAATTGGATTTAGCGGCATATCCACAAAAAATTGAAGCATTAGAACAGCAACAGGCTGAGTTAATGACGGTGATTAACCAACCTGAGTTTTATCAACAATCTCAAGACAAAATCACCAAAGTACAGGATGAATTAGCGAGTCTGAACACCGAACTTGAACAGGCCTATGAACGCTGGGATGCGCTAGAAGCCAAACAAAATGCTGAATAAATTTGAAGTCGACGGGGCATAATTAATGAGCTATTACCACGGTTAGATCTAGCGCAACGTTGAGCTAAGACGTTAATCTTGCAGGCGATTTAACTAAAAATCGCGTTAGGTAAATCTCAAAACTCAGTGTTAGCATTGGCACTAATAATAGTGTGCAAAGAGTAATAAACATGACATGGCTGACAGATCTAATCTCACAGTTAAACAATATCGTGTGGGGACCCGTAATGCTTGTACTGATTCTTGGTACGGGTATTTTTTTAATGCTGGGCTTAAAGCTAATGCCATTACTAAAACTGGGCTATGGCTTCTCAATGTTGTGGCGAGGTCGCGATAAACAGCAGCGAGGTGAAGGTGATATCTTGCCGTTTAATGCCTTGATGACCTCATTATCAGCTACGATTGGAACAGGTAATATTGCCGGGGTTGCCACCGCTATTTTCCTTGGTGGCCCCGGAGCCTTGTTTTGGATGTGGATGACGGCATTAGTTGGTATGGCGACCAAATATGCAGAGGCGGTATTAGCGGTTCATTTTCGAGAAACCGATGAAAAAGGTAACAAAGTCGGTGGCCCCATGTATTACATAAAAAATGGATTAGGCCCCAGGTTTATATGGTTGGGTACTGCATTTGCTATATTCGGTGCGCTGGCAGGATTTGGCATTGGTAATACCATTCAGGCTAACTCTGTTGCTGACGTATTACATTCCAAATTTGCAATTCCTCACTTGGCAACAGGGTTAGTTATTGCCATTTTGGTTGGTCTGGTTTTGATCGGTGGTATTAAACGTATTGCTCAAGTTGCCGGTAAATTAGTGCCATTTATGGCAATTAGTTATGTCGTTGCTGGCGGTTTTATCCTGATTAGTAATGCAAACATGTTACCGGCTGCATTTGCCCTGATTTTTAAATCAGCCTTTACACCCGTTGCAGCAACTGCTGGTTTCGCCGGTGCAGCAGTGTGGGCGGCAATTCGCTTTGGGGTAGCCAGAGGCATTTTTTCTAATGAAGCAGGCCTGGGTAGTGCACCTATTGCTCATGCCGCTGCAACCACCGATAGTTCAGTGCGTCAAGGTACGATTGCAATGCTTGGTACCTTTATTGATACCATCGTCGTTTGTTCAATTACCGGCTTAGTTATTATTGTGTCAGGTGTGTGGACCAGTGGTGAAACAGGTGCCACCTTGTCATCGTTAGCATTTGAATCGGTGTTACCGGGATGGGGTGCTTATATTGTGACCTTAGGTTTAAGTGTTTTTGCCTTCACCACCATTCTTGGCTGGAGTGTTTATGGTGAGCGTTGTGTTGAATATTTATTTGGCGTGCGTTCGATTATTCCATTTAGAGTATGTTGGGTGATAGCAGTGCCAATAGGTGCTAGCGCTCAACTGTCTTTTATCTGGCTGGTGGCTGATACCCTAAATGCATTGATGGCATTACCTAACTTGGTTGCGTTGCTATTATTAAGCCCAGTCGTGTTTAAACTGACAAAATCCTATTTTCAGGATGAGAGGACTTAATTTAACCTCAGTTCTGGATAAGCACAGCCATCCAGCAGCTTTGTTTTAGCGGCTATCCGCGTTAGATTTTCTTGCAATAGCCGGGCTATTGTTACGTAAATCTGCCTTGATATCCACTAAAACAAAGGCACTGCTTATGTTATTAAAACTGGTTTTAGTGGTTTTACTAGCTATTTGTTGGTAAGTCATTGTTCGTTATAGGTTAGCTGACTATTCTTATCCAGAACTGAGGTTAATTTAATTTTGTTGAAGTGGACCTGAGAGTTTAACGTGATGATTTCTTAAGTAATAGATGATTATCAATCGGCTTAAATACCGATGCTGCATCAATTAAGGATTTTGCTGTTAGCTGAGGTACACCATAGACTTCAACGTTGACCTTATATTTTTCACGCATTTTTCTGACCAATAAATCAAAGTCGCCATCACCCGAGGCTAATACGATTACATCTGAATTAGCGGCATATTCGATAGCGTCGAGGGTAATTCCTACATCCCAATCACCTTTAGCTGAACCATCTGCGCGTTGAATGAAGGGCTTTAGTTTTACCTCAAAGCCAATGGCTCGTAATATGTTTTGAAACTGCCTTTGTTTATCATCACCACGATCAGTGGTATAGGCGATTGCTTTGACTAGTTGTCGATTAGCCGTCGCTTCAGTCCAAAATTTATTATAGTCAAAGTGACATTTATATGTCTGGCGAGTGGTGTAGTAAATATTTTGTACATCAACAAATAAAGAAACGGTTTCCATAAGCACTCTGTTTATGAGGTCAAGCAATAAAAAAGCCCCTTTAATCATTCAACATTAAAGGGACTTTTTTGGGTTCTTAATCTAAGAAATAAACTTGGACTTTATTCATCCAACAGCGCATCACGGCTATCGTGATGAAGGCGAGGCATGATCCACATTTCATACATCGAAACAATCCACATAAAAGCAAATGATAGCGCCATCGCACCACCGCCAAAAATAACAAGATAAGCAAAGTTAGGGTTTAATTTTGTAAGCCACCACGATGAAATATCGATGATTAAGAAAATGTAAGGCATAACAATGACTACCGATTTAAGCACTTTCGGCACGCCAGCAGCTAAACTAAAGATTAACCCTACAAACATAAAAATAAAGGCAATACCAAATAAGTGGATGTGGGATACACGAGCTAATGAAGAAAAGCTTGCACCTGTATCGGTTTCAGCACGTTTGGCAATAGTTTCAAACTTGGTCCAATCGGGAATTGGCAGACCTGATGAGGCATTGTGACAACTCACACAGTTAGTATCGAAAATTTTACGAATACCGTTATCATAAAATGCTTGTTCATCAGCGCCTTTGTGTACCCAATTGATGATTTTTAAACGATCTGCTTCTGGTGCCATTAGTTTCATTGAGCCATTTAGTTTTGCTTCTAAGGCTGAGCCAGAACGCTTACCATAATAGCTATAAACAATGTCATCAACCGATAAACCCATTTCACCATCGGCCATACCATGGGTGAATTGAATTTGTACTACAGCCATTAGATAACCGATTGCAACAACGATTAAGTAACCACTAAAAAGGGCTTTAAGGGCAATACCTTGGCTGCAAAGATTGAGTTTATGTGCTTGGGCCATGTTCTATCCTAAAGTGTAAAAGCAAAGGGCATAGTAGTATAAATCAAACTATTGCACCAATCTTGATGTAAAAATTATTGGTTTTGAAAGACCTTTTTAAGTAATTCTGTTGTTCTGGCTGCAGGGTTTTGACGAATTTTCTTCTCTTCAGCAGCAATCATCGTGAACATACCATTTAAGGCTTGTTGTGTAACATAATCAGGTAAATCTAAATTTACTGTTTCACCAACAAAAGGAACTGCTGCAAGCTGTCCTGTCAGATCGTTGTAGTATTTTGTTGTACCGACCTGATTGAGCGAATCAGTAATAACGGGACGGAATAGTGCCGTCAGTTTGTCACTGGTTTGCTGTTTAAAATAGTCAGTTGCAGCGTCGTCTTCACCATTTAGAATCGTTTTGGCATCATCAATCGTCATATTTTTAATGGCATTAACAATAATGTTGGTTGCTTCTGGCGCTGCTTTTTCAGCAGCATGATTCATACTTTGTTCAAATTGATCGGCCATGGCATCAAGACCAAATTTTCGCATTAAGCCATCCACTTGTTGTAACTGGGGTGGCATCGCAATATGAATTAATTCGTTAGCAAGGTAACCATTGGGCTGACTGACATTGTCAATCGCATGACGAGTACCAATATCTAAGGCTTGTTTTAAGCCAGAAATGATGGTTTGATTATCCAGCGTTGTGGCGGAACTGTCTGAATTGGAAAGCAAAGATTGTCCAGTCGATTTTAAATCTTTAAATAAGCTGCCCCAATCTGCCGATGCTGGCATCATATAGCTACTAAAAACAATACTGATTATTAGTATTACAGCGCTCGGTTTAGTCATGATGATTCCTCAAATTATTTGGTTAAGCTGGCAAACAGCGCCGGTAGTTTCTCAGGCAGTTTATTGACGTTATCAATCACCATATGTTGATTACCGAAAATATCTTCAACATAATCATCTGCATTCGGATCTAGGGTTATACAATAACTGTAAATACCTTTTTGTTGTAGTTCTTTTACTGCTTGGTGAGTATCTTCAATGAGCAAACGGTCGTCATTAACATCAATATCTGAGGGTTCGCCATCAGTCAAAATTAACACTAATTTTTTATCAGCAGTTTGGGCTTCTAAATAATGAGCAGCATGACGCATAGCTGCGCCCATACGTGTTGAATAGCCCGCTTTTAAACCAGCAATACGAGACTTGACCTCATCATTCCAATTCTCACTAAAACCTTTAACGTGGTGATAGCGTACATCATGACGTGTGTTGGAATGAAAACCTGCAATCGCAAATTTATCACCGAGTTGTTCAATCGACCACGAAAGCAGTGATACCGATTCTTGGCATAATTCTAAAATGGTTTGTTCGCAACCGCGCGGTATTTCATTGATGGATTCAGATAAATCAAGCAATAGCATAACGGCAATATCACGACCATCATGTTTGTGGCTCATATTGATGCGAGGGTCGGGCATGCTGCCACTTTTTAAATCGATTAAAGAGCGTATTGCAACGTCAAGATCTAATTCAGAGCCTTCTTCCTGATAACGAACCCGGACGAAGTTTTGAGGTTTAAGCAGTTCTAAAATGTGTTTAAGCCGTTTTAGTAAGGCACTGTGTTTTTGTAAAAGCCGATCGATATCACTGGCATTGCCAGCAGGATGTAATGATTCATAGACACTGACCCAATCAGGTCGATAATTTTTTGAATGATAATCCCATTCTGGGTAGTGTCTTGGTGGTAATCCTTGATGTTCATCTTGTTCAGTTTGAGGTGAACGCTTGTCTTCAAAGCTTTCTTCTTCGTCACCTTCTTCTATAAACGTCCACATATGGCGATTGTCATCGCGATAATCGATTTCTGTATTATCAAAATAAACATTGGCTAACTGATCGCTTTGGCGACGCGTTTTAGCGACAAAGGATAAGCCTAAACTGGCAATATCTTTGGTGCTTGAATCTGATTCAGACATGATGTGATGAAAACGCTCAGTTAAATCAAGCAGATCAGGATCAGTGTAGCCATGATTTTTATCTAATAAGGCACGAGACAACATGACCAGACGATGACGTAGGCAGGATTGGGTTTCAGGATCACATGCACCTTCAATTGGAGTCGGGTGTAGACTTAAAAATAAGTTTCGTAAACCTGGATAACGTTTGATAGCAAGCGTTTCAACCCGACAGTCTTCGACAAATTCAACAGCCATACGTTGAAATGGACTGTAGTTATCGGCGATGATTGGGTGTGTCCAGCGTTGATGTGCTGCCATGTGGGCTAAGGTGGCACGATAACGGTCAAGCCCTGATACATCGTTGAATTGATCGTAGACATCTGGAATACGCATACCCAACTGATCAAAATAAGGTTGCGGTTTGCGTAATTCATCAAAACCCAGTGAATAAGGTACAAGCTGTGGACTGTGCTCCCATAAGCCTTGCATATACAAGTTTAAGTTACGCTCATGATCATAAAATAAAACGCCATGACGTTCTTTTTGCATCACTGCCAAACTATCAGCTGACTGCAAACTAAAGAAGTCTTTTTGTCGCTCTGGATGAGTGCTGTAATAACGAATACCGTAATCAACCCAATTTTTCAGACCTGCTAACGACAGTTGACTGATAAGGTAGGGCATTTTTTCCAGAAAATCCGATAATGCTGGACTGGGTATGGTGGCATGATGACCATGAATTGAAACAGTGGTTTTTTCCATCATTGTGAAAATGATGTCAAAATATTTTTCTAAAGCATGAATATCGCCTAAACGACGCGAAACAGCAGCTAATGTTTGTAAAAATGTTGGAATGGCTTTGCCATTGGGGGTGCGTGAGATTTTCCAAACGGTTTGTGAAACCAAACGTAATACCGGTTGACCTAATTGGCCTGCAACAGCAGGCATATCTTGCATATAACTTAATACAGGCTCAACACCACGACCTATCATGCACACCAATGATGCACCTTCCAGATAGTCATCAATACCTTGTTCTGTTAGATAAACCTGTGCTTCTGCTAAACACTCATCAAAAATAGGATCGATTTGATCAAAGCCACATTTCAACTTTGGGCGATAAGGATTTAGTTCTAGATCAGCCATTGTTCTGTCTCGTTGGCTCAGCCAAAGACAGCGTTAATTGCGTGATCTAAGGTATCGCGAATATCGGTGTCATCAGTAATCGGCCTAACTAGCGCCATACGGCAAGCTGCTTTGGCTTCAACACCACCATCAATTAAGGTGGCTGCATAAGTTAATAGACGCGTTGAAATACCTTCATCGAGGCCATGGCCTTTTAAGTTACGTGCGGTAGAGGCAATTTTAATGAGTTTATCGGCTAAATCCTGACTGATACCTGTTTCTTTTTGTAGAATCGATGATTCGACATCAGCTGTTGGATAGTCAAACTCAAAGGCAGTAAAGCGTTGTTTAGTTGATTGTTTTAAGTCTTTTAACAAGCTTTGATAGCCTGGATTATAGGAGATAACCAGTTGAAAATCAGGGTGTGCTTCAAGCAGTTCACCTTTTTTATCTAACGGTAATACCCGGCGGTGGTCTGTCAAAGGATGAATAACAACGGTGGTATCCTGGCGAGCCTCGACGACTTCGTCGAGATAACAAATAGCACCAATACGAGCAGCTACGGTCAAGGGGCCATCTAACCAGCGTGTACCATTAGCATCAAGTAAATAACGCCCGACAAGATCGGATGCAGTCATATCTTCATTACAGGCAACGGTGATCAGAGGTTTATTTAATTTCCATGCCATGTGTTCAATAAAACGTGATTTACCACAACCGGTTGGTCCTTTAATCATAACGGGTAAACGCGCATTATAGGCTGCTGTATAGAGTGCTACTTCGTCGTTTTGTTGTTGGTAGAAAGGTTCTTGCTTAATTAGATATTGGTTTTTGTCAGTCATCGTATTCACTTCGTGTTAGGTGAAAAGAATTCAGGAAAACAAATGATAAAGAGGCCATTGGTTTTACTGAATGCTTTTGGATTGTTGGATTGAGTCAGCTAAAGAAATTAGCGGTTTGAGTGTAAAAGGGACACCCTGCCGAAGCAGGGTATCGCCTTTTGTTTGTTGTGATTGAGCTTACTTATGTACGCCTAATTTTTCACGCCAGCCTGGGAAGATCTTGTCTGCATCGCCTGGGAATGATTCAAACGCGCGAGCAAATTCACGATGTTCTTTCGCAAATTCAATCGGATCGGCACCAGATTTCCAACACTCAAATGCTTGGCGTAATGAAATCGCGCCAGCTGCCGGGCTATCAATATGGCCGTAAGAACCACCACCAGAAGTATTGATAACATTACCATGACCTAAGTTTTCAAAGAAGCCAGGTAGACGTAAGGCATTCATACCACCAGAGATAATTGGCGTAGTTGGTTTCATGCCATACCATTCCTGATGATAGTAAGGACCATCAGCACTATCACGTTCGATCATATAGGCGATGATACGGTCGTCTTTACCACCTTCCATTTTACCGTAACCCATAGTACCAACATGGATACCGGAAGCACCTTGTAAACGAGCCATTTTGGCCAGAACAAAAGCAGTGTAACCACGAACAGATGATGGCGATGTTACTGCACCATGACCTGCACGATGATAGTGTAAGTATTGGCTAGGGTAGTTACGGCGCGCTGTTGTGATCATGCCTGGACCACCCACATAGCCATCAACCAAGAAAGCAACTTTGTCAGCATCAGCACCAAATGTTTCCAGGATATAATCAGCACGAGCCAACATTTCATAATGATCATCAGCGGTGATGTTGGCAGAGAATAATTTAGCTTCACCGGTTTCATCTTGAGCACGCTTCATTGCATCAGCAACTAACGGAATGACTTTCTTCATAGGACAGAAAGTTTGATTACCTTGTGGTTCATCATTTTTGATGAAGTCACCACCTAACCAGAATTGGTATGCCGCTTCAGCAAATGGTTCAGGACGTAAACCTAATTTTGGTTTAATAATAGTACCAGCAATATAACCACCATTTTCGATTGGACGGCCTAGAATCCGCCACATATCAGTGATGTCTTTAGCTGGACCATCAAATAATTGCAACATGCGAGGTGGTACGTAGAAATCTTGCATTTGTGCGCATTTAATATCGCCCATGCCTTGGTTGTTACCAATTGTAAGTGTCAGGAATGACACGATCATAGTACGGCCGTCAGTCACGTTACGATCGAATAATTCGCTAGGGTACGCAATTTTCGTCAGACCCTTAGCTTCATCGATTTCATAGACTAAAGCATCAACGCCTTTAGTAAAGTCATCCGTTGTCGATACTTCTACATTAGTACCTGTCGATGATTCTGCTGCAAAATGAGCTGCTGTTTCTAAGTAACCATGACCATCTGCTGGTGTCATATGATAAGCAACAAGAATATGTTTACCATTAGCAATAAGGTCTTCTTCTCTCAAACTCAAATCAGAGTAGCGTGCTGATTGATCCATTATTAATACCTTCTATATTCAGTGAATAGCTGAAAGTAGCTATTTCGTTGTTTAGGTTATTTTTTCGTCGAACTAATGACGTTTAAGAAGTTTAGGTCATTTTTGATATAAATTAAACTCAAAACTTTTGATTTTAGTCATAAGAAATGCTTATGATATGTCTTATGAATATAACACTCAGGCAATTACAGATTTTTGAAGCTGTTAGTATGCACTTAAGTTATACCCGCGCAGCAGAAGTTTTGTATTTGAGCCAGCCTGCTGTTTCAATGCAAATCAAACAGTTAGAATCAGAAATTGATATGCCTCTATTTGAGCGTATGGGTAAACGTTTATTTTTGACGGATGCTGGTAAAGAGTTACAGATATATGCTCGTAATATCTCACAGCAGTTAGTCGAGCTAGAAGATGTTATGTCTGAAATGCGTGGTAGTGAACGTGGACATCTAACTATCGCTGTTGCCACCACTGCAAACTATTTTGCATTGAAAATATTAGGTGAATTTTACAAGCGCTATTCCAGCACTAATATCAGTTTAGATGTAACAAACAGAGCCAGTTTGATCACGCATTTAGCTGAGAATACCGTTGATATGGTGATAATGGGACAACCTCCTGAAGGATGTGATGTAGAGGCAACACCTTTTTTAAAGAATCCTTTAGTCGTTATTGCACCGAGACACCATTTTCTTGTAGGCAAAAAAAATATCCCACTATCTGAACTCCAAAAAGAAACGTTTATTATGCGTGAGCTTGGTTCAGGTACACGCATTGCAATGGAACGTTTTTTTGAACAAGCGGGTTATAACATTACTTCCGTTATTGAAATGAGCAGTAATGAGGCAATTAACCAGGCAGTTGAAGCGGGGCTTGGTTTGGGGATTGTATCAAAGCATACTTTGGAATGGGAGTTGTCGTTAGACCGTTTGGCTATCTTGGATGTTGAATCATTTCCAATTATGCGTCACTGGTATTTGGTTCATCGACATGGAAAGCGTTTTACTGCAGTCATGGCAGCGTTTAAAGATCTTGTGATAAATGAAACGCTATCTTTATTAAAAGAGTAGTTAGTCCAGTTTTAGCTGATCTGCTTCGAGCCACTTAACTTGACCAAAACCCGCAATTAATCTGACCTTTACTAAATCTAATAGATAAAAGTGGAAACCGGGGAGTTGTACTATCATGTCAGCATCAGCAAAGTGTGTAACATAGCGCTGGCGTAAATCGCTTTCATCACCAGCTTTTCTGGCATTAGCCAGGCAGGTAATACGGGCACCGGCTTGAGGGTTATTTGAGTCTTCAGGATCAAATAAAGTTAAGGCTACTTTAGGATTGGCCAGAATATTGTTGGTGTGTTCTGCTAAATGACTAATTAAAATAGCTATTTCGCCTTTATCACTAATAATGTATGGCGTGATAGAACCAAATGGATAGCCCGCTTCTGTTACTGAATGAGTCGAAAGTACACCGTAACGATGGCTTTTGATAAATTCGCTTGGGTTTAATTTTGTCATTTTTGAGTGATCCAATTAATTTCTGTCGCTGTTTTTTCACCGACGGTCACTTGTTTAAGACTATTCGCCATTTTAGCATCGTGTACAGAAATGACCATTGTTCTCACCATAATTTCAGCACGGTGTGTGGGTACAGTGGCACTTTATTTGGATCAGCGTAGCCATAAATAACCTCAGTTCTGGATAGCTGTGCTTATCCAGAACCGAGGTTAAATACTTTCATAGCATATATCTCTGAAATCTACTCAATAAAAAAGGCCGGTAGGTTTTATCCTGACCGGCCTTTAGAATTTTTGACTAAATAATTTTAGCCTGGAACAACATTCTCAGCTTGTGGGCCTTTAGCACCTTGAGAAACTTCCATTGTTACAGTTTGACCTTCTTTTAAAGATTTGAAGCCGTCTGCTTGGATCGCGCTGTGGTGAACGAATACATCTGGACCAGATGCTTGCTCAATGAAACCGAAACCTTTTTCGTCGTTGAACCACTTAACGGTTCCTGTTACTTGTTCTGCCATGTCCTACCTCTATTTTTTACGTTTTAATTAATTTTCAGCTACAAAATCCACGGGTGGAGCCGAGCCTTCGCCAAAGAAAAATTTTTCTAATTCTTCTTTGAGAAACTGTTGTGATTTGGGATCTGCTAGTGACAATCGATATTCGTTTATTAACATCGTTTGTTGGCCTAACCACATTTGCCAGCCTTCTTTCGAGACCGACTCATAGATTTTTTTACCTAGCTCACCTGGATATGGTGCAAAGTCCAGACCTTCAGCTTCTCGATTGAGTTTAACACAATGGACGATATGTGCCATGGGTTCCTCTTATTGTAGTGAAATTAATAGTGATTTGACTGGTGCAGGCAAGCCTAGTTCCAGTGCTTTGTTTATTCTATACCATGTCAAATTTTTATTCTCGGCAATCTGATTTGAACGTGGATCACACAGCACAAAATAAGGGCGTATATCCAGCTTAAAGTGGCTAAATATATGGCGTATCTGTTTTTCTGTTGAAATAGATTTGATCGAAATATTCAATTTATTTTGACAGGAAACTTCAATGTTTTCGGTCGTTTCAAACTCAGGAAAAGTCCATAATCCGCCCCAAATTCCTGAAGCTTGTCGTTGCTCTAATAAAATCTCTCCTGCGGGATTTTGCGCAATTATCCAGTTGGTTTTGCGGATCGGGCTGATTTTTTTAGGCTTTGCAAAAGGATATGATTCTGGATTGCCTTGGATAAAACTAAGACAATTTTGTTTTAATGGGCAATCACAACATCTTGGTTTGGTTCGGGTACAGAGTGTTGCGCCAAGATCCATTTGAGCTTGTATGTAATTTGCGATGCGTTTATCAGGTAATAAGCTATCCGCCAATTGCCATAATGTTGTTTCCACAGCCTTATTGCCTGGCCAGCCTTCAACAGCAAAATAGCGAGCAAGTACACGTTTTACATTACCATCAAGAATGGCATAACGCTGGTGATGAGCCAAAGCCATAATAGCGCCAGCAGTAGAGCGACCTATTCCAGGAAGTGCTGTTAGATGATCTAGCGATGTTGGCATTTTGCCATTATGGACATCGACAATAATGTTGGCAGATTTATGAAGATTTCTAGCTCTGGCGTAGTAACCAAGCCCTGTCCATAATGCTAAAACGTCATCACTATTGGCTTTGGCAAGGCTTATTACATCTGGAAAACGGTCTATAAAACGTTGATAGTAGCCAACAACTGTAGTGACCTGCGTTTGCTGCAGCATGATTTCAGATAACCAGACATGATATGGCGTTGGCGACTGTTGCCAAGGCAAATCTTTGCGGCCATGTTGATCATACCAATTTACTAATTGGTCACTAAAATAATCAGATTTCACAGTTAATAGAATAGTGAACCGGAGTCAGCTTTTGACCCCGGTATAAATGAGTGAGTCATGCCTAGAACAAACTTTTTAGTTTATTTTTCAAGGCATCTTTAGCCTGATCTTCAACTGATGGAGCAGGCTTTTCAGTTTGCTCAGGTGCTGGCTCAGTTGCAGTCTCAGCTGGTGTTTGTGTCGATTCTGGTTGACTAGTAATGCCCAGTGCGCCACCAAGAAGGCCGCCAAGTTCACCACCAACTTTATCTTTGAGTTTGTCTGCAACCTTTGCTTTAACTTCTTGTGTTGCCTTGTCTTTTAATAAGCTGGCTAAGTCGACGCTTGGTTTGGGTTCAGAGAAGGTACCTGTGATTTTTACTGGAATGGTTAAACCTTTAAGTTCATCAAGGCTTTTACCATCTTGTCCTTTAGATGTGCCGACGATTGATACTTTGAGTCCATAATCAATTCCTTCTTTAGGCAAATCAACTTTGCCGGCACCATTAATGCGTAAAAGCGGCGACATTGCTAATAAGTCTTGATTATCGATAATGCCATTGGTTGCGCTAAAGGAGCCTGATAAGGCTGAGAAGTCTGTTTTTAGGGGGGCCTCAGATTCAGCTACTGTTTCACCTTTTAACGCCGCTTTTGCTTTACGAATGCTTTCACCAATATTGATTCCCTTTAAAGCACCATCAGTGAATGAAAATTGACCATTGCCTGTCAGTGTTTGTTTGATTTGTTCAATGGTTGCACCATTACCGGAAAGTTTGACCTGGGCATTAGCCAACCCCGAGATGGTGTCATCACCTTTAAGATCTTTTAACAAAGGGCCGGCTTGAACATTCTTTAGGTTTTCATCAATTGACAGTTTTAAGCTTTTGCCTGTGGCATCAAGCTTAACGTTGCCTTGATATTTTCCTTGATAAAGATTGGCACTGATTGGACTGAGTTTGATTAAGCCATTGGCCGCATTGATTTGAAGATGAATTTTTTCACTATGAGTGCCACTGATTTTCAATTTGCCAATATCAAAGGTTCCTTGAGCATTGATTTGTCTTAATGTTTCAAGTGGCAGTTGACTCGCCCCAGCTGCTGCTGAAGCTGCGGGTGGTGCAGCAGTTGTTTTATCAGTTACTGGTGGCAAGTAACGATCTGCATCAATTTCATCTAAGACTAATGCAAATTTGAGTGCAGACTTGGCAAAATCAGTTACTGCAAATTGACCGGTCAGATTAGTTTGATCGAGTGTTAGTTTGAGTTGTTTTGCATCAAAGCTTGTGCTTGAGCCGATAAAATCAGTATCAAGCTGAACCAGCTCTAGTGTTGAATCATCTGCCATCACTGGTAGCTCAATCGCCAGCTTGTTAGCTAACTGACGAAGGTTAAATGGCTTAACATTGAGTTTGCCAGAAAAAGCAGGGCGATCTGACAAGATTTTATTTGCTGATAGATCAGCATTAATAATTACGTCATAGACTTCAAGTGCGAGTGCTGACAGGCTTAGCGTTTGTTTGTGCATATCGGCCGCAATATCTGCAGTTAATTTAACGTTAACTTTGCCTGTTGGCAGATTGGGATCTGTAACAGTCGCAGACAAATTAACGGATTTTAGCTGAGTTTGTTGATTTGAAAGATGTGTAGTTAAATTTGTTGTAAGTTTGGCATCAATAGCCTGCTGATCTTTGTTTACTTTCGCTGCAAGTACTAAATCATTAATGGCAACAAGTTGTTTTATCATGTCAGCATTAATGTCACCTGATAATTCAATATCCGCTGTTGTGAAAGGCAACGCTTTACCTTCAGCTTGAGTTTTCAAAGTTAGATCCGATAATGCGTAGTGCTGTTTATCAAGATCAACCATTACTTTTGAGTCAAGAGCAACATGGACTGTTGCCTGAGGTTTGGTGCTAATCAGACTAAAGTCCATATCAACTGCAGTGGGTTTGCCAGGACTTAATGGATCTGTGTTTAGATTAAATTTTTCTATACGAACAGTTTGTCCTGTACTGGCATCAGACCACAGGATATTGGCGTTAGTGAGTTTGATACCTGCAATGCTAATTGCAGCAAGTGCTGGGGCAGCATTATCATCAGTTTTAGCAGCATCATCTGTTGGTTTCGAGTCTGTTTGTTTATCAGAACCTGTTAAATCATCCCAATTGCTCGTGCCTGCTTTATTTTTTTCCAGATTAAGCACCAAACCATCAAGGATGATGGTATCCATTTCTAACTGTTTTTGAAGCAGGGGCATTAATTTTATACGAATTTCAGCAGCCTCAACTTTGGCAAAGTGATCAGCGGTAAAGCCTTTGGCATTGCTCAGAGATAGCGGACCTAATTTTAATGCAATCCATGGAAACACCGATAAACCGATATCACCTTGTAAAGTCAGTTGTCGTCCTGTGGCTTTTTCAACTTGATCGGATATTTGTTGTTTGTAGTCATTAGGATCGACTACAAATGGAATTGCTATCAGACCTGCGATGACTAGCACCACAACGAGGCTAACTAATTTGAATGCTGTACGCATATTACTATCCCTAATTATTTGTTAAGACGTTATAGCTAAATTGTTGGTAATTGAAACCGTTCACAATCAGCCCGTCGACTTTTATAACAAAAGTTTGCTTGTCTTGCTTGACGCGTAAAATTCGGTTTTTAGAATAAACACCTTTTTCAACAATCATCGACATGACTTGTTTTGTATTTTCCGGTAATAATAACCCATAGTGTATTTGAGTTTCACCATCAGCAGTGAATGTTACCGCTGTTGGTTCACCGTTAGGAATTTCTAAACCTAGTAAGGTTGTTTCATTATTGTCAGTATGTAACCAACGAATTGTCGCAAGTTGTGCCGGTTGATCGGGTTCAAACAACCCAACCAGTTCATCAATGTTAAGTCGTCGATAACTATCACTATCTCGACTTACCATCATGCCCAGAGTGCCCTCATTCATTAAATGCCATTCAACAATATGATTACTATCTTGATGTTGAAGATAAGTATAGGTTGAACTAACACCATACGAGATATTTATAGGGCGGTGCTTTACTACCGGAAGTCGTTGATACTTACGCTCATAACAAGAATTTATCTGAGGGATAATTTTTTTCAATAATTTAAAGTCGAGATCGTAGCCACCGCGATTGGTATTTGCATATTTCTTAAATATTTTTTCAATATCTTCCAAAACGACATGTGTACTGAAGACCCTAGTGAGTTCAGAGGCGCGAAGTACATCTGCTGTTTTATTGAGGGCAATTGGTAATTGATCACGAGAACAGTCAACACAAAAACTACCTCTGCCCAGAAAGCCGGCTGGCGATTGCTTTTGTTTTTCACTTAGTCGACTAATAATGACTTTATCAGCCATTGAGTCCATTAATTTGAATAATCTAAACACTTCATATTTAGGCAGACTGTATGGATCACTGATACCAGTTAATATGATTTGGCAGTAGTAATGGTGAAACGAGTCGGGTGCATTGAGCGATTTTGAAGTAATGGTCTTAATGGTGGTGTTACTTGCTTCGCAATAAATATAAAGTTGATGTAATTCATGCAGGCTATGAGTTGGCGCAGAACGATAATAGCGATAGGCGTGAACAATTAACAAAGCTAACATTTCACTTGCTCGAATGATCGCAACTAAAAAAGCATCATTTGAATTGGGTCGTTCACCTTGCTGATATTTGTCATTGATAATGATTTTATAGCCAATAGCTAATTCATCTAATAACTGACTTAATGCTCTAGTCGAACGCAAAAATTCTGCTGGAGAATGAATTTCTTTATTGATAGCACTAAGATCTCTATTAAAGATCAATTTGTTGATTGGAAGTCTATAAATATCCAATAATGCCAAACGAGTATTGCTAGCAAGCTTTGAGCGATTAAGAGGAACAATATGGCCGAGTATTGCACTAGTGATTTTATCAACATCATTTTCAGGCAAGTCATCTAGCCATTGTTTAAGTAAATTAGGGTCAAGAATTGTGTCTGGACTGTGATCTCTTATTTCAGGTAAATAAAGTGTGAGTGATGGCAAGTCAGACGCTGGTCTTTTCTTGCCTGTCAGCTTGATTGATAACCCACTAAAAAAGGAGGGTTTACTCTCTTTCTGGGGTTTTTCTTGTTTTGGCGGCTTTTTATCAGCGATTTTCGTTATTGCTTGTGCTGGTTCTGAAAGCTTCTTTTTACTTTCAATTGAGTTAAGTGCATCAGAAAAATTCCTAGTGCGTAAAGGTTTTTTAAGAATAATATCTACTTCTTGTTTCAGATTTATATCTGTCGTTAAGATGCCGGAAAAACCTGTTTGATGTTGTTGCCAGGCAGCTTGTCCCTGCTCAGTTTCTAATGAATAAATAATAAGGTCAGCATCTGCATCATCTACTAAAATCCATGGATGATTTAATAATGAATGTGCAAGTCCAAGCATTGATTTTAGTGACGTGTAATCGATTTCAGATAAGCCACAGGCTTTAAGTCGCAATGGCGTAGCCATCAATTAGTTTCCTCTTCCTCAGCAACTTTACGAATGCGAACGGTTTTGATGACATTATTTGCAGTTTGAACAACTTCAATCACGTAGTTTTTAACGCGTAAACTGACACCAGGATCAGGAATGCTTTCGAGTAGTTCCAGAATCAGGCCATTGATAGTTTTAGGGCCATCAGTTGGCAAATCCCAATGATTATTTCGGTTCACTTCACGAATATTGGCAGTACCATTGATCAAAAAGCTACCATCATCTTGAGGGTGTATATCTTTATCTTGATCAATTGTATCAGCCGTAAATTCACCGACAATTTCACGAAAGATATCTTCGAGCGTAATTAAACCAATTATTTCACCATATTCATCTACAACCAGACCCGTACGACGATGGTGACGTTGAAACTGGATCAGTTGATTATTTAGCGGTGTACCTTCAGGCACAAAATAAGCCTGTTTGATAATGGTATTTAATGTGTCTTTAGTGAAGTTACCTTGCGCAAGTAGATGCATCGCTTTTCTGACATGTAAGATGCCGATGCAATGATCCATATCGTCTTCATAGACAGGTAGCTTGGTATTGTTGCAATAAGAAAGATGCTTAATAATATCAGCTAAAGAACCATTGATATCAAGCCCTTCAATTTCATTGCGCGGCACCATAACATCATTAACGGTGACTTTCTCCAGATCAAGAATACTGACCAACATCTTTTTATGACGTTTCGGGATAATGCTACCCGCTTCCATTAACGCAACACGAAGCTCATCACTATTAATGGCAGCAGATGATGTTTCTTCGGGTGAGATGCCGAAAAGCCCCAGTAATCTGTTTGTTATGCCATTAGTGAACCAAACCAAGGGGTAAAGTAGAAATAATAACGGCTTTAAAACAAAACTTGCCGGAAATGCCACGCTCTCGGGATGAAGTGCTGCCAGCGTTTTAGGTGTCACTTCTGCAAATAGCAATACGATTAGGGTTAAAGCAAAGGTTGCTATAACAATCCCATTTTCACCATACAACTTAACCCCGATAATGGTGGCAATGGCTGAGGCAAAAATATTAACGAAATTATTACCTAATAAGATTAGGCCAATCAATCTATCGGGTCGATCTAATAACTGACTTGCCCGTATCGCACCGGCATGTCCCTCCGTTTCCAGATGTCTTAGACGATAGCGGTTGAGTGACATCAATGCTGTTTCTGAGCTTGAGAAAAAAGCTGAGCATAACAACAAGATAAACAGTATCAGAAATAAAGCTGTCAGTGATGTGGATTCAAGCATGATGATTTAAGCTGCGAGTACTAGGATAAATTCTAAAACCAGCTTCGTTCCCAAATATGCCATAACAAGAAAAGCAAACCCTGTAAGCGTCCATTTTACAGCTGTTGTACCACGCCAACCATATTGGTTACGGCCCCATAATAGTGTGGCAAACACGCACCATGCAACTAATGATAATACGGTTTTGTGAACAAGATGTTGTGCAAACAGATCTTCGATAAAGATCGCACCAGTAATGAGTCCGATTGATAATAAAACGAAACCAGAAACAAGCAATTGAAATAAGCCTTTTTCCATGGTTTGTAATGGAGGCAGCCGTCGAAAAAAGCGATTAATATGGTGCTGACGTAACTGACGTTCCTGAAATGAAAGTGCAAGTGCTTGCAAGGCTGCTAAAGTGAACAGGCTATAAGCAGCAAGCGACAGCAAGATATGCCACTCAAGAGCAGGGTCCGTCAGTGCAGTTGCATGTTCACTAGGCAGGCTTTCTTTTAATACAAGGGTAATGATTGTCAATGGGTAGATCACGATGCCAGGATGAGCAGTGGATGTACGCAAACCAAATAAAAAAGCTAAAAAGGCCATTAACCATGAGGCAATGGTTAATGTTGTGAATAAACCTAAATCCCATCCACCAACCTGTTTCATTGAGAAAAAGATATCACTTGCATGAAAAATGAGCGCGAGCAGACCCAAAATTTCTGTAGAAAGTAAAGGGGGAATAACTGCTTGAGATTTCTGCAAAAACAGTCGTATCAAGATCACGCTGCAGCTTAAATAAAGCAAAATAGCTAATGCATTAGCCAGAGCCATGGTAGATTCTTCCTAAATAATAGTTTTACATTACATGTCTTACGTGTTGATCATGATAAACGATGTAAACACAATCTTGGTAATAATATGAGCTATAATGCCATAGTTATTCAAGCCGAGGTTTTGGCAAAACTCATAAGTTTTAAGGTGAATCATGTTCGATAGTTTGAGTGAAAGACTGGCCGGTACGCTTCAAAAGCTCCGCGGCCAAGGTCGAATCACAGAAGATAATGTTAAAGATACCTTACGTGAAGTGCGAATGGCGTTACTCGAAGCTGACGTTGCACTTCCAGTTGTACGTGAGTTTGTAGATAAAGTTAAACAACGTGCAACCGGTCAAGATGTGTTACGAAGCCTGACGCCGGGCCAGGCGCTGATCAAAATCGTCAATGACGAACTTGTTGCTGTTATGGGTGAAGCTAATGAAACGCTGAACCTTAATACGCAACCACCTGCTGTGATTTTAATGGCGGGTCTACAAGGTGCAGGTAAGACAACAAGCGTTGCAAAATTAGCGCGCTGGCTTAAAGAAACGCAAAAAAAATCGGTGATGGTCGCCAGTGCTGACGTATATCGTCCTGCTGCGATTGAACAGTTAAAAACCTTAGCGAACGAAGTTGATGCACACTTTTTCCCAAGCCAGGCCGATCAAGATCCTGTTGCAATAGCACAAGCTGCAATAGCACAAGCAAAACTACAGTTTGTTGATGTTGTGATTATCGATACTGCCGGACGCTTACATGTTGATGATGACATGATGTCAGAAATCAAACGGATCCACGCTGCGATTAATCCAATTGAAACCTTATTTACCGTTGACAGCATGACCGGGCAAGATGCCGCCAATACAGCCAAGGCATTTAATGAAGCCTTGCCACTTACTGGTGTTATTTTAACCAAAACAGACGGTGACGCTCGTGGTGGTGCAGCGTTATCAATCCGCTATATTACCGGCAAACCGATTAAATTCATGGGGGTAGGTGAAAAAACATCTGCCTTGGAATTATTCCATCCAGATCGTGTGGTATCACGAATTTTAGGGATGGGCGACGTTTTATCTTTAGTTGAAGAAGCACAACGCAAGATGGATCTAGGTTCAGCTGAAAAGCTGGCCGGTAAACTCAAAAGTGGTAAAAACTTTGACTTGGAAGATTTTCGCGATCAACTTAGACAAATGGGCAAAATGGGCGGTATTGGCGCTATGCTCGAAAAAATGCCCGGCATGTCAGCTATTCCAGCAGCGGCGAAACAGCAAGTTAATGATAAAGAGATGGGTAAATTAGAAGCCATTATTAACTCTATGACAAAACGCGAACGTCAGCGGCCTGATATTATCAAAGGTTCTCGCAAAAAACGCATAGCAGCAGGGTCTGGTACCCAAATTCAGGATGTGAATCGTTTGCTTAAACAGTTTGCCCAGATGCAAAAAATGATGAAAAAAATGAGTCAGAAAGGTGGGTTAGCCAAGATGATGCGTGGCTTAGGTGGCAAGTTTCCCATGGGCGGCGGCATGCCTTTCTAAAGATAAAGTCAAGTTAAGCTTTTCAAACGCTGGATAAGTGCGTAAAATGCATCTGTTTTTCAGTCCAGTTTTCCAACAGGCAGCAATATGGTAAAAATTAGAATGTCTCGTAGTGGCGCTAAAAAGCGTCCTTATTACACTGTGGTAGTAACAGATTCACGTAGCAAACGTGATGGTCGTTGCATCGAACGTGTCGGTTTTTTTAACCCTGTAGCACAAGGTAATGAAGAGCGTTTACGTTTAGATATGGAGCGCATTACTCACTGGATCAGTGAAGGTGCTCAAACTACAGATCGTGTTACACAGTTAATTCAACAAGCTCAAGCAGCAGCTTAATCTGCGTTTAGAGTTTTAGGCAACAGTTATGAGTGCTTCCGAGGAGTTTGTCCCGGTCGGTAAAATATCTGGGGCCTTTGGGGTTAAAGGCTGGGTGAAAGTGTTTTCATTTACCGACCCCAAACAAAATATTTTGAGTTATTCACCCTTATACATTTTGCGTAAAGGTGAGTGGCTAGAGTTGAAAGTGTCGGGTGGACGCATTCAGGGAAAAGGCATAGTGATGGGTATTGACGGTGTAACCGATCCTGACCAAGCCTTGCCACTGATTGGTTGTGAACTTGCAATCACCAGACAACAGATGAAACCAACCAGGCAAGATGAATTCTATTGGTCTCAGCTAATTGGTCTCACAGTTATCAATCTTGATGACCAACAGTTAGGCACGGTTGATAATTTGCTCGAAACAGGTGCTCACGATGTGCTTGTTGTGCAAGATAAAGAAAACAAGACTGAACGATTAATTCCATTTGTATTGGAACAGATTGTTCAAGAGGTTGATTTGGATAATAAGCATATCCGAGTTGATTGGGAGTTAGATTATTGAGGTGACAAAATCATGCGTATAGGTGTGGTCTGTTTGTTTCCTCAAATGTTTGATGCAATAACACAGTATGGTGTAACGGGGCGTGCGGTAACGCAGCGTAAGTTAACACTGGACTATTGGAATCCGCGAGATTTTACCGAGGATAAACATCGAACAGTAGATGATAGACCTTATGGCGGTGGGCCTGGCATGGTGATGAAAGTCGAACCATTGCAAGGTGCGATTGAAGCTGCCAAGTTGCAATTAGGTCAGCAAACCAAAGTGGCGTATTTATCGCCACAAGGTCGACGCTTAGATCAGGCAGGTTTGCAGGAACTGGCAACAAGAGAAACAATGATCTTTGTTGCAGGACGTTACGAAGGTATTGATGAACGTCTGATAGAACAAAATATAGATGAGGAATGGTCGATTGGTGACTATGTTCTCAGTGGTGGTGAGCTTGCTGCAATGGTCATGATTGATGGTCTGGCAAGATTGTTACCGGGCGTATTGGGTGATGAAGAATCTGCTCAGCAAGATTCTTTTATGGCGGGTCTTTTAGACCATCCACATTACACGCGTCCAGAACGATTGTCACAACAGATGGTGCCCGAGGTACTTGTTGGTGGTGATCATGAGGCGATACGAAAGTGGCGTCTTAAACAGTCTTTGGGACGAACGTGGTTACGGCGGCCTGACTTATTGATAATGGAAGCATTATCAGATGAGCAGAAAGCGTTATTAGAACAATTTATTGCCGAATATGGGCAGGAAGAAGTTGGAGTAGAACAATGAGTAATATTATTGAACAGCTAAATGCTGAACAAATGAGACAGGACATTCCTGCATTTTCTTCAGGTGATACTGTTGTTGTAAAAGTAAAAATTAAAGAAGGTGAGCGTGAACGTGAACAAGCGTTCGAAGGTATCGTTATCGCTAAACGTAACCGTGGTTTACATTCTGCATTTACAGTTCGCAAAATTTCAAATGGCGTTGGTGTAGAACGTGTTTTCCAAACACATAGTCCAGCAATTGCCAGTGTACAAGTTATTCGTCGTGGTGATGTACGTCGTGCCAAACTATACTACTTGCGTGAACTTACTGGTAAAGCAGCACGTATCAAAGAAAAATTATCTTAATTCTAATCAAATAGAGATCGGATGTCGGTCTCTTTTGGTTAATAACAAAGGGTGTGACCTATCAAGGTCATACCCTTTTTTTGTTTTGGCTTGCTAGACTGTTATCTAATTAAATCATCTAGTCTGAACTTATGACAAAATCAACAATTAACCAACCGCGTTATTTGCAAGCTTTTCTGGATTCATTGTGGCTAGAATCAGGCCTAAGTAAAAATACAGTTGAAGCTTATCAGCGTGATTTACTGGCTTTTTCAGCTTGGCTACGCCAGTTTGATATCGACTTGATTGAGGTAAGCCGAGAACATATTCAGCGCTATCAAAACGCACGAATGCGAGAAGGTCGTAAAGTTCGAAGTGATGCCAGATTACTATCGAGTCTAAGACGTTTTTATCGCTATTTATATCGTGAAGATATACGCGATTCCGATCCTACTGCACAAATAGAGTCACCACGCCTGGGACGAACACTGCCTGCAAGTTTGACCGAAATAGAAGTAGAAGATTTACTGGCTCAACCTGACATCAAGCAGGCATTAGGGTTGCGAGATAGAACCATGCTTGAGGTACTTTATGCGACAGGACTTCGCGTTTCAGAACTTGTGACCTTAAAAGTTGAGCACCTTAATGTGCGACAGGGCTTAATACGGTGCATAGGCAAGGGCAATAAAGAGCGGCTGGTACCGATTGGGGAGATTGCGTTGCAATGGCTAGATGATTATTTAATTGATGCCAGACCAGCTTTACTTAAAGCCATGGTGACAGATGACTTGTTTCCAACCAATCGTGGTAAGGCCATGACCAGACAAGCATTTTGGTATTTAATAAAACGTTATGCCAAACAAGCGGATATCAACAAAGAATTGTCTCCGCATACATTACGGCACGCTTTTGCAACACATTTGCTTAATCACGGTGCTGATTTAAGGGTTGTGCAACTATTACTTGGTCATGCCGATTTATCAACAACACAAATCTATACGCATGTTGCTAAGCAACGCTTGAAAACTATGCATGCAGCACATCATCCTCGCGGTTAAATGCAGATTTGATGATAAACTATCGGGCTTAAACTAAATTGATAGGAGTTAGAACGTGCCTTCTTTTGATATTGTGTCAGAAATTGATAAACATGAATTAACCAATGCGGTCGATCAAGCCAACCGTGAAATTGGCAACCGTTTTGATTTTCGTGGAACTGATTCTCGAGTCGAACAGTCGAACAAATCGTTGACATTACATGCCGATAGTGATTTTCAATTAGAGCAGATCCTCGATATCTTGCGAATGAAATTATCAAAACGTGGGATCGAGGTACGTTGTCTTGAGGTTAAAGACTCGGTCGGTAACGGCAAAATGCGTAAACAGGAAGTCATTGTACGAGAAGGTATCGACAGTGATCTGGCGCGTAAAATAGTCAAATTAATCAAAGAAAGCAAAGCTAAAGTACAAGCTGCAGTTCAAGGCGAAAGTGTTCGAGTTACTGGTAAAAAACGAGATGATTTACAAGGTGTGATGACCTTAGTTCGAGGCAATGATGATATTGAAATGCCCTTGCAATTTAATAATTTTAGAGATTAAGGAATGCCCATGTTCAAGCGACAAGTTGTAACGATAGCGATGCTCTTGTGGAGTAGCATTAGTTTAGCGGCAGATAGTGATGATAAAAAAACATTATTTGAATCTATCATGCCAGGTGTGAAAATTGATAGTGTCACTAAACTTGATAACACCAGCTTGTATGAAACCATTATCAATGGCGAAATTATTTATTTTTCAGCCGATGGTCGTTATGTGTTTCAAGGCGATGTTATTTCATTAGAGACACGTCAAAATATCACTGAAGCCAAACGTATCGATGTGCGTAAACAAACACTGGCGAGTCTAAATGAAGACGATATGATCGTGTACGAACCCAAAAAAACGGAACATACATTAACAGTGTTTACTGATATTGATTGTGGTTACTGTCGTAAATTACATCAACAAATGAGCGATTATACTGATTTAGGCATACGCATTCGTTATATGGCATTTCCTAGAGGAGGTATTGACTCAGTGTCTTATGATAAAGCGGTTGAGGTGTGGTGCGCTAACGATCGTCA
>JACUUH010000081.1 GCA_014859375.1 Gammaproteobacteria bacterium | reverse complement strand
TTTTTCTTTATCGGCTCAGAAAACTCATTGGTCGCAAGTGCCGAAGAAATGACGATTTAATCCTTATGCTCGATAAACTAAGAACAAAATTGTGACTCTAAAAAAACAAGCTCTAGGTGGCGTGAAATGGACTAGTATCTCCATGCTGATGATCACGGCTGTCCAGTTCGGTCAAATAGCAATTTTGGCACGATTTCTTGACCCAGCAGATTTTGGTCTGATGGCAGTCATGATGGTTGTAATTGGCTTCAGCCAGGCATTTCAGGATATGGGTATTAGCAATGCTATTATCCAGCGGCAAAACATCACCCACACACAACTATCCAGTTTGTACTGGCTAAATATAGCTTCCGGTATCGTGCTTGCACTGATAGTACTAGTAATCTCACCGCTGGTTGCGTCGTTTTACGATGAGCCACGCATTACAGAGTTGATGGCCATACTATCCAGTGTGTTTATTTTAGTGGCGGTAGGCAACCAATATCGGGTTTTGTGCCAGAAAGAGCTGGATTTCCGTACAATGGAAACCATCAATGTATCTGCTGCCATTGCTTCTCTAGCAGTAGCGATTACTCTAGCTATTAATGGGTTCGGTGTATTAACGCTGGTTGTAGCGATGCTAACTCAGGCAGGTTTGGCTAGTGCGCTTTTCCTTTGGGTTGGTTTGCGTCGTTACCACAAGCCCGCACTGGTATATAAACATTCAGAGCTACGTGGCTTTTATGGATTTGGCCTTTACCAGATGGGCGAACGTTCAATCAACTACATTAGTGCCAATGCTGATAAGTTGTTGATTGGTAAGCTAATAGGAATGAATGCAGCAGGTTTTTATAACCTTGCTTGGCAACTGATTATTTTTCCTCTTGCAAAAATAAATCCTATCGTCAATAAAGTAGCTTTTCCGGTTTATTCCAAGGTACAGGATGACGCATCTGCACTGAATCGCTATTACACTTTTAACGTGAAAGCACTTTCAATAGTGACTATGCCGCTATTAGCTTTCTTAGCATTTTTTTCACATGAAGTAGTCCGTGTTGTCTTTGGTGAAGGCTGGGATGCCACGGCAGAACTTCTGCCAGCATTTGCCTTGATTGGCATTTTAAAAGCGCTGGGAAATCCTGGTGGCGCAATAATTTTAGCATTGGGCCGCGCAGATGTTGGTTTTTGGTGGAATGTTATATGGGCTGCTTCCATAGTTATAGGCTTGTCAATTGGGCTAATGATTGAGCCATCAGTCCATACAGCAGTCTATGTATTGCTTGGCCTTTCACTGACAGTTGGTATGTTATGGCATGTCATCATTGCAAAAATAGCTAAGATTAAATATCTGCCGATCACTAAGCATTTTTTAAAGCTATTAATGGTTGTTATGGGCATCGGATGGATGGGATTAATGCTCACTAACATGACAGGTCTGACAGCACCCATTTTGCGGATTATAGTAGGCAGTGTGATATGCGCATCGATCTACCTTATTTATTTGTACATATTCGAGAAATCAACATTTCAAAAGCTTAAGAGAAACTCATAAATGCCTGGAATCTATGGTTTAGCAAACAGCAGCAGCCCCAAAGCCAATCTCGAAAATATGGCGAAGGCAATGTACCTATATGATCATTTCATACAAGATGAGCTTTTCTATCACCAATTCTTTGCTGCATCTAGAGCACACACTGGGCAGGTGGGTGAATCCCAAATGCCTACCCACGCCGACACCTACAAGCTTTGGATTGAGGGCGAAGCTTACAATGTAGATGAAGTTGCAGGTGAGCTTAATATAAAAGCAAATACCCTTTCCGAACTCTTGTTGACTAGTGAGCAAGCCGGCCTATTGGATAAGTGTCTCAATCATCTCGATGGTTACTTCTGTGCAGCTCTTTATAATTCATTAAACCAGAAGCTTAAGCTAATATCCGACCGCTACGGCATGCGCATGCTGTATTGGTACTACAAAAATGGCCTATTTGTATGGGGTAGTGAAGTTAAAGCAATACTTGCAGTTGATGGTGTAGACAAAGAACTGGATGCAACAAGCTACGATTGTTTTATGGATCTTGGTTACCTGATGGGTGAACACACCTGGTTCGATCACATCAAATTGATCAAACCGGCAACCGTGCTTGAGTATGATCTTGCAAATGATACCGTCGATCAACACCACTACTGGAAATGGTCAGAGATCAAGCCATCAAATCTAAGCTTTGATGAAGCGGTCGATGAATTAGGTCAAAGGTTTATAGGAGCCGTTCGACGCCGATTCGACCCAAGTGAACGTATCGGGATTTCGTTGAGTGGTGGCCTGGATTCCCGTGCTATTTTTGCTGCGGTCGATCACCTTTATCCCGATTACAAGGGCTACGCCTATACCTTCGGGATTCCCGATTGTGATGACATTACCATTGCTGAGCAGGTGATCTCACGCTCAAAAAACTGGAAGCATGGAAAGTTTTACTTCAGCGTAGATAACTGGTTTGAGCCACGGAAAGAGAAAATCTGGAACACCGATGGTATGTTGAACTTGATGCATATGCATGGTAGTGAGTTTTTGTCTGAGGTTGCGCAGTATATGGATATTAACCTGAACGGTTATTGTGGAGATGCCATACTTGGTGGAGGTTTTCTTGACCGTGTGCCTTGGAACAACAGAATTAGTGCGAGCAATGCAAAATCATTCTATGGTTGCTACGCTGGTCTGACCGACATCGACAGTGATTTTTATGATATAGCTTATGTTGAGCCTAATTTGCACATGAACAGGGTGCGTAGATTTACTGCCTATGGCTCTGTTAACGCCCTACCTTGGTTGGATCAGCGGAAGCCATTCTTTGATAACAAACTAGTGGAACTTGTTTTTTCGATCCCTGATGAGTACCGAGCAAATAATCGCTTGTATTCTGCAATGCTGCAAAAGTACTTTCCAAAATATTTCTGCGACATCCCGTGGCAGAAAACTGGAAAGCCAGCAGCCGTGACGCGAAAACCCAGTGTTCCATATAGAATTTTACGAAAGGGTTTTAGTATTATTAAAGGCTTGATCGGGAGTAAGTCAACCTTGGGTTACACAGATTACCCCGCATGGATTAGAGATAATGAAATAGCTAGTCAACTACGTTGTCTTCTCAACTATGAAAAATCTAAATATAAAGTACTTGTAGAGGAAGATCTTTCCAAAAAATGGGTTGAGCCTCACATTAATAGCTTGGTTGTTAATAATAGTAATCAAATCCTGCTTTCGGCGACATTAGAAATATATCTTCGTAAAACTGGCGGTAACAATGAAAAATAAAAAAATAAGTGGGGCGCATTCAAATAGAAAAATGCACAATTGGCTAGCTTATGATATTGGCGATGAGTTTC
>JACUUH010000080.1 GCA_014859375.1 Gammaproteobacteria bacterium | reverse complement strand
AATTAAATCATTGAACCTAGACAGATTAACCCTTCGACAAGCTCAGGGCGAACGGTAATTTTTAGCATTATCTGCCAATCCAATGGCCACGTGAATATCATTCTGTAGGTTTACAAGCTGTTATCCATTAGATATACAAACAGGCATTCGTGAGGATGACAAAAGTGATTTTCATGGTTCCCATGTTCCAGCGTGGGAATGCAGTTAATGAGCCACCGGTTGATCGTGGGCGCTATTCAAATAGGATATTGACGGTTCTGGAATGATTTACTTTTGTTTTATTCCACGCGACTTTAAGTCTTGAAGTATTTGATCTGCGAATACAAAAAAATTGTGTTCGTATTGATGTGCAAAATTAATCGCATTTAAAAAAACTTCTTCTGCTTCAATATAGTCGTGCACCATTTTATTGCGTAACTGCCTAACAATTAGCCATTGCTCTGGATCAACTTGCACACCTAACTTGCTCGCTTTATCAAGGTTATCAACCACTGATCGACTTGGTTCACCAAGAAACGCCAACCAAGCAGGCAGTAACTTATCGCATAAGGTGTCTTGTAGGCGACAAAAACGGCTAGTATAAGCTTCAAGCTGTTCCGCAAAATCTGGATTGTTCTCTAAGGTTCTAATATGCTCAAGGGTTAGCGGTTTTAAGAAAATTTTATTGGATGAATAGTTTAAATGTTTAATTTCTTTTTCAACCACACGAACCAAAAAAGCAAGCTTTTCATAAAGAGGAGTTGAAAGAGTCATAATAAAATTCCCGTTTCCCTGGCAATATCAAAGATCGGCTGTGGGGTTGAATTAGGTGCTTGCACAATCACATCAACCTTACGGCCATTTTGTAATCTCATCACTTGAACAGCGGTTTTGGCTGCTAATACTGCAGGGTCAAGTAATGGCGTTTGAGTTTGTATAAAAAGATCAACGTCACCCCCTTGTGCTTGGTCATTTACTCTAGATCCAAACAACCAAACGGTCGCTTGTTCACCAAAAATTTGATAAACAACCTGTTTAATTTGCGAGGCTTGCTCTGATGTTATGCGCATAACGTTATGCAACCTGGATTATTCTTATAGAAACCTAAACATCATATGAGAAGAAGCCATGCCTTGCAATATAGAAAATACCGAGGATCCAAGTAGTCTCACTCTCCATTACCCATCGATCCCCGCGTTCGCGAGGATGACAAAAGCGAATAATAGTCGACGTACCACGATTAATCTGCAGAGTGTGTAGGTGCGGTTGATGAATTAAAACGTGGTACGTCCCCGATTATTATTCGATTATTCAGCGTTAGCTATTCAACCGTCACTGATTTTGCCAAGTTACGCGGTTGATCAACATCGGTACCTTTGATCAAGGCGACATGATAACTCAGCAGTTGCAATAAGATGTTATACGTTATCGGTGCTGTGATCCGACCTACATTTGTTGTTGCTTTGACAACGTTGAAACTAGATTCTGAACTAATATCTGACTGTTCATCTTCAAACACGATCATTTGGCCGCCACGGGCTTTGACTTCTTGCAAATTAGATTTTAATTTTTCTAATAAATCATCTAATGGCGCAATGGCAATAACCGGCATATTTTCATCAATTAATGCTAACGGGCCATGTTTGAGCTCGCCTGCTGGATACGCTTCTGCATGAATATAGCTGATTTCTTTTAGCTTCAATGCGCCTTCCATTGCAATCGGGTACATGGTGCCTCGCCCTAAAAATAAGGCATGTTGTTTGTCGGCAAACAGTTGAGAAATTTGTTTAATTTCATCTTCGTGGGTCAATGCATTGCTGATCAGACTCGGTAACTTCTGCAATCCGCTAACGATCATCGCTTCACGTTCTTGGTTTAATGATTGTTGCGCTTTGCCGATACTGGTAATCAATAATGCCAGTGCAACCAGTTGTGTGGTAAATGCTTTGGTTGATGCCACGCCGATTTCTGGGCCAGCGTGTGTCAGAAAGACCAAGTCAGATTCTCTGGTTAAGCTGCTTTCGGCAACATTACAAATAGTTAGCGTTGGCAGGTTTAGTCGCGGCTGTTCTTGTTGGACTGAAGTCCAACCTACGCTAGTTTCTTTTGTAGGTTCGACTTTAGTCGAACATTTGGCCTGGTGTTGATCTTGTTGGACTGAAGTCCAACCTACACTAGTTTCTTTTGTAGGTTCGACTTTAGTCGAACATTTGGCTTGGGCTTTTTGTTGGACTGAAGTCCAACCTACGGTCCGACCTTCAGTATGACCTGCCGATAATGCTTTAATTTGTTGCAACGCCGCTAGAGTATCAGCCGTTTCCCCTGATTGGCTGATCGTAACAAACAAGGTGTTGTTTTGAATAACGGGATTACGATAGCGATATTCACTCGCCACTTCGACCTGGCAAGGTAAACCAATAATGTCTTCAGCCCAGTATTTGGCGACAAGCCCTGCATGGTAGCTGGTGCCACAGGCGATAATGTGTAGTCGTTCGATTGTTTGAAAAATGGTTTCAGCATCATATCCGAAACTGGAAACCAAGACTTTATCTTGGGTAATTCGCCCTTCAAGTGTGTCAATAACCGCTTGCGGCTGTTCGAAAATTTCCTTGTGCATATAATGTCGATGTTCGCCCAGTTCGACAGCAGTAATACTGAGATTAGACTGTTTGATTGGACGTTCGACTTTTTGCCCTGTTAGATCGTGAATTTCAACTGCCTCACGCGTCAGTTTGGCAACGTCACCCTCTTCCAGAAAAATAAAACTCTGAGTGACCGGCAATAAGGCTGATACATCTGAAGCTATAAAATATTCACCAATGCCAACACCAATGACTAACGGACTGCCTTTTCTAGCCGCCACTAACGTAGTTGGATCATTAATCGCAATCACGCCTAATGCATAGGCACCTTCAAATTGGCTTAATGCGTGTGATACTGCGTCAAACAAATCATCCGTGGTTTCTAATTGCTGATGAATGGCATGGGCTACAACTTCGGTATCCGTTTCTGATGTAAACCGATAACCGGCAGCCATTTGAGCGTGTTTTAAAGACTGGTAATTCTCAATAATGCCATTATGAACCACGGCAACCTTATTATTGCAAATGTGGGGGTGAGCATTATTTTCAGCCGGGATACCATGAGTTGCCCAACGGGTATGAGCTATCCCAATATTGCCAGAAAAATGGGGCGCGTCTTGCTCTATCTTGGTTTCGAGTTGTTTGATTTTACCGATAGAACGCACACGTTGAATAACACCAGCAGCATCTAATACGGCGATGCCTGATGAGTCATAGCCGCGATATTCTAACCTGCGTAAGCCTTCTAACAGAATAGGTGTCACATTTCGTTCAGCTATGCCAGCAACAATTCCGCACATTGAATTTTATCCGTAAAAATTGACTGATCATACACCAAAATAGTTACTAACTAATATATATAGTAGAATGATGCCTTTATCAATCTTTACCTTAAACGGAACTTAACATGAGCAACAAACCAACAGATACGCCGACACACAACC
>JACUUH010000007.1 GCA_014859375.1 Gammaproteobacteria bacterium | reverse complement strand
CATTGTTCGTTATAGGGTCGCTGACTATTCTTATCCAGAACTGAGGTTAATTACTGTTTATCGCTAATAAATTGACTAAACTGTTCAAACTCTAGTGGTCGACTAAAGAAATAACCTTGGACACGATGACATTCATGCTGCTGGAGAAACGCAAGTTGCTCGGCAGTTTCGACACCTTCCGCCACCACATCTAGTTGCAAGCGTTTAGACATGGCAAGAATCGCATCAACAATAGCCGCGTCATCACTGTCAACATTAACATCACGCACAAAAGAACGATCGATCTTCAATACATCGAGTGGAAAACGTTTTAAATAAGATAATGATGAGTAGCCGGTTCCAAAATCATCGATGGCCATGGTGATACCCATTTCGCTTAATTCGGTCAGGGTTGCAATAGCAAGTGCAGCATCATCCATTAAGATACTTTCTGTAATTTCCAGTTCTAAATTATCCGCTGACATGCCTGTTTCAAACAGTGTTTGCCGTACCGATGAAGCCAGTTGCCCCCCATGAAACTGTCTTCCCGACAAGTTGACTGCCATCTTAAAATCAGCTGGGAGCTTATCCTTTAATGCCATATAAGTCTGGCATGCTTTTGTCAGGACAACTTGCCCGACCTCACTGATCAAGCCAATATCTTCAAGAATAGGAACAAATCGTGCCGGTGAAACATCACCCCATTCTGCACTAGTCCATCTTAACAGCGCTTCAGCACCGGCTATTTTGCCTGTCACTAAGTTAATTTGAGGCTGGAAGTGTAAACCAAATTCATTAAGCTCAACTGCTCTGCGTAAACTAGTTTCCATTGCTAGGCGTTCCGAAGCCTGAGCATTCATTTCTGCCGAATAGAATTGGAAGTTATTACGGCCACTTTTCTTAGCATGGTACATCGCTGCATCGGCATTTTTGATCAAGGTTTCAACATCGCGACCATCAGCCGGAAATAGACTGACACCGATACTTGGACTGATATTAACTTCAGTGCCATCTAACATGTATGATTTGGTTATCGCTAGAGCGACTTTTTCAGCAACTTTAGCAACAAATTGAGCTGATCGAATTTCTTCTAATATGATCGTAAATTCATCACCACCTAGACGCGCAACAGTATCGCCCTCACGGACACAGGATCGTAATCGTTGCGCGACTTCACAAAGCAAAATATCACCCGCTTTATGACCCAGAGAATCGTTGATATGTTTAAAGTGATCCAGATCCAGGAAAAAAACAGCTAATCGTGTAGCGTTTCGATTTGCTTTATGAACAGCATGATCAAGGCGATCGTTAAAAACACTTCGATTTAGTAACCCAGTTAAGGCATCAAGACTCGCTAGTTTACGCAGTTTTTCATCTTTTTCACGTTGGATCGTTATATCTTCATACAACCAAATTGAACCAGCCTTAGGATTTTTTGGATCAATCGCTTTGCTCGATAATGAACACCAGAATTTTTCACCATTGAGTCTAACTAACTGAACTTCACCTTCATAACTCTCACCTAACTGCAACACTGTATAGGCTTGTTCACCAAGCTGGTCGTACGCTTCTCGAGAAGGAAATATTTGTTCTACCGATTTACCTTCAACCTGATCTCGATCGCAAACAAAGATTTCTTCAAATTTGTGATTGACTCGTAACATAACTCTGTCACGAAGAAAGGCAATTCCCACCATTGCATTCTCTAAAATAGTATCCAATTCAGTACTGGTTTGTATCAGATTTTGTTCTGCCTGTTTTCTTGCGGTTATATCTGAAATAACGCACACCCATAACTCATTATTCAAACTCGATAATGGGTTGAGTGATAGCCACATTGAAAATGGTTGTTTGCAATAATCAAGACCAGCAAATTCTTGACTGCGCTGCAAGCTATTCGCGATATCGGCCAGATGATTAATGTTCTCACTTGCAGCAAAAAATTGAATCAGATTAAGGTCTTCCAAGCTTCCCTCTTCAGCATGAAGTACACGAGCAGCTTCAGGGTTGGTAGATTTTATAATTCCCGCTGAATTTAATGTCAAAATTGCTTCTGGCACACCATTTAAAATTGCTGTTATGTGTTGTTCTCGCACTTGAAGTGACTCTTTAGCTGAAGCCAAATCATCAATCAAACGTTGATTATTATCTGCAAAGATATTGAAATCTTTTGCTAAGGCATAGATTTCATTTTTACCCTCTGCAATAGTCAGACGCTTGTCAAATTGCTGTATCGACAGTGCATGCATTGCTGTTCTAAGCTCAGCTAATGGGCTGGTAATACGTCGGGAAATGACTATTACAAAGCGTGCCATGACCACTACAATAAAAACGCTGATTAAGAAAAACAGCCATTTAGCCTTGTTTGCTGTGCTCGCTGCCTGAGTAATAACATCGTCACTATAGTCATTGACTATTGCTGAGAGCCTAGCCAGATCAGATACAATAACGTCAAATATAGCGGTTGATTGTTGTTGTATTGATGTCAGTAATTGTTTATGTCTTAATTGCATCAATCTAAGATCATAGATCGAATTATCTTGCCCAATAACAATATTTATCAGCTGCTCACAATTGCGTTCTAAGTCGGCAATTAAAGGCTGATAGCTTTTAATATGACTTAAAGCTCTTGCCAGTTGAGCAATATCGCGCTGCACTGACAATTGGTATTGCTTGATATCATTCTCGCGAAGACTCAACAGTAAATCAACGTTATCGGCTTGAATAACATGTAAGGTTAAATTTATTATTTTTAACACATTAACTCGTGACGATTGGGCTAATTCTTTTAAATAAGTTAAATCATCCTGACTTGTCATTATTTGAGTTGACTGACTATTAGCCCGTGCTTCCTTGGCAAGCTCGAGTGAAATGCGGCCAACAATGGCTTCGACCTGTTGCTGAAATTGTGCCTCGATTGATTCAGCTTGTTTGATTCGTTCCTGCATCAATTCAGACGTAGCAATATCCTGCAATATTAATGTTGATAACTGGCCATCAACCACTAAAAACTGCTGATAATTATCAAATAAGGACCAAATAGTGTGTTGACCGAGACCAGTTGCCGTAACTGATGAAGCGATAGTCTGCCAGTGCTTTTCAAATTCCTGCTCCAGTTGTTGTCGCGGTGTTATTTTATCAATCGCTTGTGTCGAATCAGCTAAAACAAGCTGTTTCTGTCTGGTAACAAAAGAAGCTGCGACTTCGCTCATTTGCCTGCTGGTATTTTCAAGTGGCAATACAGTCTCTGTAAGACTTTTTTGTGTGTTAGCAAACTGTTGATTGCTATAAATAGCTATCGAAGCTAATGAAATAACCGCAAAAACCGTGACAAATGACCACAATTGCAATAAGTTTCTAATGCTCCATAACTTAAACATAGTTGGCCTTTAATAACATCCTTATTTATTGTACTTGTAGCATGTCCAGCTTAGACCAGCTAAAAGGCTCAAGCTTACCCTGATTAATTGCAATCATCCATAATTTATCAATAGCCTGATGATTGTCTTTACTATAATTTATGGGTATACCTAAACCGATATCAGTTTTATGCAATTGTTCTAAGCCATCAATAATACTTTCTTTTGTAATCTCATCAGCAATACCCATTAAACCTTGATGAAAAATCTTTGCAATAATATAACCTTCTAGCGATACATCATTCGGCTCAAGAGCAGGAGAATATCGTTTAAGATTAGTCAGATATTCATCAATAATCGGATAATGTGACCGCATATATGGTACGGCTTGGATTACAACAACATTTCGAGCGTCTTTGGGTAACGATGCTTTCAAAGCATAACTGCCGACAAATGATAAGTTAAAAAACCATGTTTCAGGCAATTCTTGTTGCAATAATTCAATAAATCGTGCTGATGGCGCATAACTACCGGCCATAATAATAGCTTTAGGTTCGATTGCGGCATTGAGTAATGTTGCAACAGCCCCTTCTACATTGAGTGAATTTCTACTGTATCGTACATGCCATAATTTATCAGTATCGTGATATCCATGGCGCTTAAGCGCATTTATCGCTCCAAGATAGCCTGCATTACCAAAACCATCTTGCTGAGTAAAAAAGGCAATTTGTTCGGGCTTGATACCCGAATTTAGAATACCAGCGATTAACTTTTCAGTCTCGTCAGCATAACTTGGTCTATAGTTCATCACATAGCGTGAAGGGGGATCAGCTCGTAATACCTCACCTCCCGAGAACGCACCAAAAAGCAATGTCTTCTTTTGATTGGTGATCGGAACGGTTACAATTGCTGTTGGTGTACCGACATTACCAATAATGGCCAGCACATTATCTTGATCAATCATCTCGCGCATATTAAATGCAGCACGTTCAGGCTCGTAACCATCATCTTTGACTAACAGTTTTAGTTGCCTGCCTTGCACCCCACCTTGCTGATTAATGTAATTAAAATAACTCTCAACACCATCTCGAACATTATTACCTAGCGCGGCTGAAATACCTGTTAAAGCGGTTGTCATCCCTAACTTAATATCATCAGCCCATAACGGTGTGGACAGACACCACAAAACGCTGGCAATGAGTATGTTCTTACTCATCAAGTTGTGTGTGTTTTATCATTAAGTTCGGCATCTTCACTTTTTTGTTCAGATCCAGAAACCATCACATCGTCATCCATTAATAAACGATTTGCAGCACCATCCATGTCATCGTATTGACCACTTTTAACTGCCCAAAAGAATAGCGCGACACCTACAATTCCGAGTAATAACATGCCTGGCAGTAATCCATATATGACTTCCATCTTTACCTCTTGAATATTCGCTTAATTCTGGCAGCATTAGCAATAACTAATAACGAACTGATTGGCATCGTTACTGCTGCCACAATGGGACTAACCAGCGCCATCATTGCTAATGGAACCATAATCACATTATACGTAATGGATAATGCAATATTTTGTTTAATAGTGCTGAGCGTTTGTCGCGCTAACTGCCTTGCCTGTGCTACTGCAAGCAAGTCATTATGAGACAAAATGATATCGGCACTTTCTATAGATACATCTGTTCCTGATGCCAATGCTATGCCAACATCTGCCTGGATCAAGGCGGGTGAATCATTAACACCATCGCCTACCATGGCGACTATCTCGCCTTGCTGTTGCAATTGTCTCACAGTATCGGATTTATCTTTAGGTAATACTTCTGCATAGCGATTGATCTCACCAAGCGGAGCAGTAACAGCAGCAACGACTGATTTTCTATCGCCACTCAACACACTCACTGCTATATTGTGCGAAACAAGGTCAAATACTACTGCTGATGCATCAGATCGTAACTCATCGGCTAAGCCTAATACACCGATGATAGTATTTTCAACACAGACAAACACGCAACTAATACCTTGTTGTTCTAACGCTTTCACATGCTGTTGCCAGTGATCAAATTCGATCAAATTCTGCTGTTGTAACCAAATTTGAGTACCAACCATTACCCGCTTATTATCGATAATGGCAGACACGCCTTGCCCAGGAAATGAATAAAAATCAGTTAATTTATATATGGTTAACTGCTGTTGTTTTGCTGCTTCAGTAATCGCTTTGGCAATAGCGTGCTCAGAATGCTGTTCAACTGATGCAGCTAATCGCAATACCTCGTGCTTCTCACTATTAGGCAACGTCTCAATTGATTTTAAATGTAAGGCGCCATCAGTCAATGTTCCTGTTTTATCGAAAACAAAATGAGTCACTTTCGATAAGGTTTCTAAAGCCAGTCCTTGCTTAATCAAAATACCTTTACTGGCACCAACGCCTGTTGCAACGGCAATCGACATCGGTGTCGCCATCCCAAATGCACATGGACAGGTTATAATAAGCACTGATGTTGCTGCCAATATTGCTATTTCAATATCAACGTGATACCAAAATAAAAACGTGGTAAATGCAAGGGTTAACGTAATCACAACAAACCATGGCACAATTTTATCCGCAAGCGATTGAATAGGCGCTTTTGACGCTTGCGCCTCCTCCATTAATGTTACTATTTTGGAAAGAGCAGTATTTCGTAAGACCTGAACCGCTTCAACGGTGAACGCACCCTCACCATTGATACTGCCTGCCACTACCTGATCATTGATTGTCTTATAAATCGGTAGTGACTCACCGGTTAACATTGACTCATCAACGGCACCTTGACCATCAATAATGACACCATCAACTGGCACTTTTTCACCTGGTTTAACTAATAAATGATCACCAATGTTGACAGATCGTATTGGTACAACATGATGCTGGCCAAACTCATCTATGATGGTAGCTAATTTAGGTTGAAGCTCTAACAGGCGGGTCGTTGCTGACAAAGCCTGTCGTTTGGAAATGGCTTCTAAATAACGACCAACTAATATTACAAATAGAAAATTAACAACCGTATCAAAGTAAACATGACCTACAAGTGAACCTGTCACGGTCACATAGGTAGAATAGCTATATGTCGTTATAGCACCAATTGCTATCGGTAAATCCATCGTCAAATACTGGCGCTTGAGTCCAATGAAGGCATTTCGTATGAATGGATAACCCGAGTAGAATAAGGTCGGTGTTGCTATTAAAAAACCAATCCAATGAAACCAGTTTCGAAATTCGCCTTGATCAGCACCGGAATACAACGCGATAGAAACCCACATTAAGTTCATCATCGCAAAGCCAGCAAAGGCCATTCGGTATAGTAGACTGCGATGACGTTTTGCTAATAAACCTTCTGCCGTATCTGGATCGAAGGGAACAGCAGCATAACCAATCTGTCCTAATATTGTCAGCACCTGTGACAATGCTATTTGTCGATTATCCCATCGTAGTTTTAAACGTTTTGCTGTTAAATTTACATCTGCAGATAAGATACCTTCAACCTTCGCTAACGATTGTTCAATCAACCAAACACATGCTGCACAGTGAATACCTTCTACCAGTAAGGAAATCGTTCGAATATCACCAAGTTGGTCAACATATAATGCCTGTACGTCATCCAAGTCAAAAGAGGCTAAATCAGATGATAAATCAGGGGGAGGAGAAAACGTCTCACCAACAGGCACTTTTTGATAAAAACGCTGCAAGCCCGCCCCGTGAATAGACTGACAGACAGATAGACAGCCGAAACAGCAAAATTGACGTTGCTCACCAGCAATTATTGCGGAGAACTCGTCAGCCTGTTCGACGGGCAAGCCGCAGTGATAACATTCTATAGCCAAAGTTGATTAGTTCTGATTGTTTGCCAGACTGTTAAAGAATGATGAAAATTCTAACTTATACCTTAAGGTGAGATAGAAACGCGTTTTGTGACCAAAAACTCATTGCCATCTTTTGTAGCTACAATGATGATATCCCATATACCTGGCAAAGAATAACTAACATCTGCTGCATAGGTACCGATGCCAACCTGAGTCATCTCAACAGAAAAATCAGCACGAGCATCTGAAGGTCGATAGGCATGTAATATAACAGACTCAGGATTCAAAGCAGTTGCATTTTTACCTTGTAACATCACCTCATAGGTTTGATGTTGATTTACTCGGGTTTGTGGAGGAGCCATAATGACACCATTCCAACCCATCGCTTTTTCTTGTTCAATACGTTTGTGCGTTTCTTCATAGCGCTCACCTCTTTCGTAAAAGTCTTTAACAACCAAGTTAGGTGGTGATTGAAAAGCAAGATAGATGAATATTGCATTTGCAGTTAAGAATGTCAGTAAAAACGCTATCATTCCCAACACCCATGGATTTTTTAGTGCTTCACTATTTTTTTGAGAAATCATCATTTTTTGGGCCCCATGAACATACTCTTGTAACGTACGGTAATGCGATCATTTGACTCAACACTACCTTTAAACACTATTGGTGTTAAATCAGAAGTCATGTATTGCTCCGGCACACGTACTAATGCGGTAACCGGAATGACTTTACCTGGTTCAACAATCATTTCACTTAAACCATGCAAGGTTGCGCCTTCAATACCTTCGATAGTGAAATTAAGTTTAATTGTTTGTTTAGTTTTATTCAGTAACTTAACCGTGTATTTATTTTGAATAGTTCCGTCACTTAGTTGCACAAATAATGGCTGCCGTTCATGTACAACCTTGAATTCAGTTGGTGACAAATTCATAAAGCCATAAACAACACCAGATAGGGCTATCATTAATATAAGGCTATAGATGATTACGCGTGGACGTTTGTATAACGCTAATGGCGTAGCATTATGATGTAACTCTTTATAAGACGCGTAACGAATCAAGCCTTTAGGTTGATTTGTTTTTTCCATGATCGTGTCACATGCATCGATACACATACCACATGTAATACAGCCCTCTTGTTGTCCTTTACGAATATCAATCCCAGTAGGACACACCGCAACACAGACATTACAATCGACACAGCTACCTTTTGTATCGTCATGTTGACCTTTTTTAATTCGGCCTCGTGGTTCACCACGTTCTGCATCATACGATGGTAATATCGTGTCTTGATCATACATTACACCTTGCAGGCGAGCATAAGGACAAAGCCAAAAGCAGACTTGTTCCCGCATAAAACCAGCAAATGTATAGGTTCCGCCAGTGAATGCACCGATTATTAAGTATGCCGGTAATGATGCTTCAAAATGAAATAAATCGCGCCATAGTTGGTAAGCTTCAGTGAACCATGCAACAAATGAAATCCCTGTTAAGACAGCAATTAGTAACCACAGGCTATGTTTAGATACTTTCCGCACTATCTTGTTTACAGACCAAGGAGCACTATTAAACTTCATTGCTTTTTTGGGGGTGTCACCTTCAAGCTTTCCTTCGATGTAGGTATAAACATCTGTCCACACAGTCTGAAAACAAAAGTAGCCACAAAAAACGCGACCAGCGATACTGGTAACAGCGGCAAGTAGAATTGCAAAAAATAATAAGGTGAGTGACAACATCCATATATCTTGAGGATAGATAGTCACATTAAAGAAATTAAATTGGCGATTAGGTAGATCTAACAGAACTGCCTGTGATCCATTCCAGCGCAAATAAGGCCCTAGAAACAATACCAGCCAAATTGTCATTCCAAACCATTTGAGCCTACGAAATCGACCGGCCATACGTTTTGCAACAATTTTTATGCCACCAGTGTTAATATGCCAATCAGACACATCTTCATAGATGTCATCAACATTTACACTCTTTTTTTCTACTTTCTCGCTCACGTATTTTCCCAGCCCTGACGATAAAAGATTGATGCATTGTAACACAACAAATCTATATTAGAATTTACTCACTTATAGCTATATTTGCACACAAAAAAGCCGACGCAAAGCCGGCTTTTAATGACAACGTGATGTAACTATTTATCGTCAGATTTGTTGTCCATATTTTTAATTATGTTGTAACCGATAACAGCACCTACAACTATGGTAATGACAACGCTTGCAATGGTACCAATTACTACTGCATCAATATGCATATTAAGCTCTCCTAAACTTATGCCCCAGCCCAGCTCTCGTTAAGCTGGGGCGAATCACATTGCTACTGACCACCACCAAATTGGTGGACATAAACAGTCAATTTTTTGATCTCAGTTTCTGTCAATCGCTCAGATTCAGTACCATCTAGCTCATCATCCCAGTCAATTTCATTTGGATCTTCGCCATCAGCGATTGCATTAGCTCTTGCTTCTAACATAATTGCAAGTTTTTCATTCCATGCGGGCATGACGGCAACACGTGTTAGAGGGTCAGATACATGATTAACACCGTGAAGAATGGTGTGACGAATTTGTTCGGGCTCACCAGAGAAACGCCAGATTTTATCTGTTAAGTTAGCAGAACCCATAGCTTTCACACCTTTAGCATCAGCGCCATGGCAAGCAAAACAGCCTTTAGCCATATATAATGCTTTACCGGCTTCTGTTGCTACACCATTTGAACTATCAACGACAAATTGAACTAACTGATCAACTTCTTCTGGTTTAAGTATGTCTTTATGTGCAGTCATCATACCTTGACGACCAGCTGCAATTGACACCATGATTTCTTGAGGTTTACCACCAAATAGCCAATCATCGTCTGTTAAATTAGGATAACCCGCTCCTGCTGCTGGCGCACCACCAGTACCATGGCACGCGGCACAGTTATCACCATACAATACTTTACTTGAACCAATGGCATAATTAAGCATTTCTTGATCAGCAAGAATTTGTTCAACTGTCATCGATGCCAGTTTATCTTCAAATGGTGCACGTTTAGCTTCAACTTTTGCCAAATCTTCCTTGTATTCATTGATCATGGTCCAACCCAATAAACCTTTTGTGCTTTCATTCACTAATGGCAATGATGGATACAATACAAAGTAGACAATAACCAATAAACCACTCAAATAAAGTGAATTTAACCACCACCGTGGGCAAGGATTATTTAACTCTCTGATGCCATCCCATTCATGGCCAGTATCTTCTACTTGGCCTGGGTTATTTTTGTTATCTGCCATCTTATTTCTCCGATTTCATATCGTCATCATTCAAAAGCATTGTGCGATGCGATTCAAGTTCTTGTTTATTTTTAGGATTAAGCGCCCAGTAGTAAACCACAACCATTAGGATGAAGATTACTACAGTAAGTATTAACCCAAACCAGTCTGTACCGGTCATCGCGCTCCACTCAGTATTAAAATACTCTTGTAGTTTAGTCACGATAATCTCTACCTGGTTCAAATTTGATCATTGTGCCTAACACTTGAAGATAAGCGACTAGGGCATCCATTTCTGTTTTACCTTCAACGGATGCTGCTGCACCTTTAATTTGCTCATCAGTATAGGGCACACCCAAGACTCTCATCGCTTTAACACGTTTTTCAATGCCAGCACCGTCAACTGTAGCGTCTTGCAACCAAGGGTAACGAGGCATTACAGATTCAGGTACAACCGAACGAGGATCCATCAAATGCTGGATGTGCCAAGCATCTGAATATTTACCACCTAAACGAGCGATATCTGGACCAGTTCGTTTCGAACCCCATTGGAAAGGATGATCATATTTGGATTCAACCGCCAATGAATAATGACCATAACGATCTTTTTCATCACGGAAAGGACGAATCATTTGTGAATGGCATAAGTAACACCCCTCACGTTGATATACATCACGGCCTGCTAGCTCTAATGCCGTATAAGGACGTACACCTGATAATTCTTCATATTCTGGATGCATATCATCTTCGAAGGTAGTATCAAGATAAAACAGCGGTACAATTTCAACAATACCACCTACTGACACGATGATTGCTGTCGCCAGAATCAATGCCCAGATATTTTTTTCCAGTTTTTCCTGAAAGGTTACTGGTTGATTTGAGTTATGTTCAGACATTCCAGTCTCCCTTAAACAGTAGCGTTAACAAGTGCTGCTTCTTTCGCAGAAGAATTAGCAACAGCTTTACGAATAGTTACAGTAATGTTGTATAACATGACACATGCACCTAAGAAGAAGATCAGGCCACCAACGGCACGCATTGCATAATACGGATGCATTTGAGCAACTGATTCAACAAAAGTGTATGCCAAGTTACCGTAATCATCATACGCACGCCACATTAGGCCTTGCATAATACCTGATACCCACATTGCAGTGATGTAAACGGCAGTACCGATAGTTGCCATCCAGAAATGTAAATTAACTAGTTTCACAGAATGGATAGTTGTACCCCATAGTCTTTCAACCATGTGGTAAATAGCACCGATAGACACCATTGCAACCCAGCCTAATGCACCTGCATGTACGTGACCGATAGTCCAGTCAGTGTAATGTGATAAAGCATTAACTGTCTTAGATGACATCACAGGACCTTCGAATGTTGACATCGCGTAGAACGCTAATGAAACAATCAAGAAACGTAAAATATAATCAGTACGTAATTTATCCCATGCGCCACTCAAGGTGAACATACCGTTAATCGCGCCACCCCAAGAAGGAATGATCATCGCTAACGAAATTGCGGCACCTAATGAACCAGTCCAATCTGGTAATGCTGTGTATTGAAGATGATGCGCACCTAACCATACATAACCAAAGGTTAATGCCCAGAAATGAATTACAGATAAACGATATGAATAAACAGGACGATTAGCTTGTTTAGGAACGAAGTAGTACATAATTCCCAAGAAACCTGCTGTTAAGAAGAAACCTACCGCATTGTGTCCCCACCACCATTGAATCATCGCATCTTGTACACCTGCAAACAGTGAGTATGATTTAAACAATTCAACTGGAATCGCCAAGCTGTTTACAACGTGAAGGTAAGTCACCATGATCATCATTGCCAAGAAGAACCAGTTAGCTACATAGATATGTGACACTTTACGAATTGATAAGGTCATGATGAAGTTAAAGCTATACGCCAACCACACAACAGCAATTAAAATATCCAATGGCCATTCTAATTCTGCATATTCTTTTGATTGTGTTAAACCTAAAGGTAATGTGATAACAGCACCAACAATAACTAGATTCCACCCCCAAAAGGTGAACCAGGCTAATTTATCACTCCATAAACGTACACCTGATGTTCGTTGTACGATGTAATAAGCAGTTGCCATCAATGTCGAACCACCAAAAGCAAAAATAACTGCATTCGTGTGCAGTGGACGTAATCGTCCAAAAGAAATATACGGATTATCAAAGTTCAAAACTGGCCAAGCCAATTCCGATGCAATGTACACCCCTATTCCCGTACCAACTACTAAGTACACGACCGCCATATAGGCGAACCATTTGACTATCTCAAAACTATATTGCTGTTGTTCCGCTTGCATAGCGATCACACCCTATCTCAATGAAAAACACTATCACAACATCTTTATGCTAGATGCTTTGACCCATTCCATCACGCCTATTTAAATAAGCATTGCTGAATTTTACAGCAATTTTGTTATTAGTCTTTTATTGATTGCTTGATCCAGATCAAGCAATATGGCAAAAGCCCTAAAAGTTAGTTATTTGGCTTATTTATCAACGCAAGTGATGATTGTGCTTATTTGAGAGTTTGTGGTCAATACATGAAGTGAGTGTTAGACCAATTAAATGTAACAAAAACCACGTTTAATCAGCGTGTTACTATTGATTCATATTAACTAAAGAAATACGTTTAAATCACACACAACTGCAAGTGATAACTTTATTTGCGTTGAATGTTTAGTTACTTTCTATGGCAACAGAATGAGCACTGTTTGACGGCCTTCTGACACCAATAGGTTATAGGTTCGACATGCTGCACCTAATGTCATTATTTCAACACCAATAGCATGATGCGAAAATGCAACCATCAGCTGTGGTGAAAATCGTTTATTAGCTTGTGCTGAGAATAGAATCACTTCTGGATTGAGTGTTTTGAAATAAGCGATATCACCGCTTGTTATTTCAGTGATATCGTTTATTAAACAATCAGTTATGATTTGATTTGGAGTGATAATCAAAGTTGAATTGCTAGCATAATACTGCTTACTTTGATTATGTTTTATAACAACACCGTTGTTGTCATAGGAATGTATTTGGTTAGCGTTGTTCGGCGCTTCCAGACTAAATTTCATTAATCTGGCTATTAAAACCCTGCAGCATCATTCACCCGGTCGCGTAATTCTTTGCCAGGCTTAAAATGAGGCACGTATTTCTCATCTAATGTTACAGATTCACCACTTTTAGGATTGCGGCCAACACGTGCAGGACGATGATGTAAGGTAAAACTGCCAAAACCACGAATTTCAATTCGATCACCGCTTGATAAACTCTCACTCATTTGCTCTAAAATTAATTTCACAGCAAGTTCTACATCGCGATAATTTAACAACGATTGTCTTTCAGATAATATTTCAATCAAATCTGATTTTGTCATATTTCTCAATTCCTTAGGATTAACATCCACTGTTAATTCGCTGTTCAACTTAAATTCTTGGGTCAAAAAATAAGCACCCAAACAAGGTTTGGGTGCTTAAATTCTAATTCGATAACTTAGTTATCTTTTTGATCCATTTGTTCTTTTAACAAGTCACCCAATGTAGTCGCGCTACCTGACACATTTGAGTACTCTTTCAATGCTTCAGATTCTTCTTGATCATCTTTGGCTTTGATAGACAATGTTAAGGTACGATCTTTACGAGACATGCCGGTAAATTTGGCTTCTACTTCATCACCAACTGAGAACACTTTACTTACATCTTCTGTACGTTCGCGAGAAACGTCAGCAGCACGGATATAACCTTCAACGCCTTCAGCCAGCTCAACTGTTGCACCACGAGCATCAACTTCAGTCACTTTACCCGTTACGATTGTGCCACGTGGATGTTCAGCCATATATGCTGAGAAAGGATCATCTTGTAGTTGTTTAATGCCTAACGAGATACGTTCACGTTCTGGATCGATTGCCAATACAACAGCTTCGATTTCATCACCTTTTTTGAAGTCACGGACGACTTCTTCGTTTTCTTCTTCCCAAGTGATATCAGACAAGTGAATCAAGCCATCAATACCACCATCCAAACCGATAAAGATACCGAAGTCAGTGATTGATTTGATTGAACCAGAGACTTTGTCACCTTTGCTATGAGTCATTGCAAACTCTTCCCAAGGATTTGGTTTACATTGTTTCATACCTAAAGAGATACGACGACGTTCTGGGTCAATTTCAAGTACCATTACTTGAACTTCATCGCCTAATTGAACTAATTTAGATGGGTGTACATTTTTGTTAGTCCAGTCCATTTCAGACATGTGAACCAAACCTTCAACACCATCTTCGATTTCAACAAAACAACCGTAGTCAGCAATATTAGTCACTTTACCTTGAATGCGGCTGCTGTTTGGATAACGATCAGCGATCGCTTTCCAAGGATCATCACCCATTTGTTTCAAGCCTAGAGATACACGCTCGCGCTCTTTATCAAATTTCAATACTTGAACTTCGATTTCATCACCAATTGTGACAACTTCAGATGGGTGTTTAACACGCTTCCAAGCCATATCAGTGATATGTAGTAAACCGTCAATACCACCAAGGTCAACAAACGCACCGTAATCAGTAAGGTTTTTAACCACACCTTTAACGTTTTTGCCTTCTTCTAATGTTTCTAATAATGCATCACGTTCAACACTGTTTTCAGCTTCCATGATTGCACGGCGTGACACTACAATATTATTGCGTGGACGATCTAATTTGATTAATTTGAACTCAAGATCTTTACCTTCAAGGTGAGACGTATCACGTAGTGGACGTACATCAACTAATGAACCTGGTAAGAATGCACGAATATTTTCCAGTTCGACAGTGAAACCACCTTTAACTTTACCAGTGATCACACCAGTAACCGTTTCATTGGCTTCAAACACATGTTCCAACTTGATCCATGCTTCTGCTGCTTTGGCTTTTTCACGAGATAGTTGGGTTGCACCAAAACCATCTTCTAATGTTTCTAAAGAAACATCGACAATATCACCAACAGCAACGGTTAATTCACCTTTGTCGTTATAAAATTCTTCAACTGGAATGGCGCCTTCTGATTTCAAACCAGCATTAACCATAACAACATCAGAACCTACACTTACCACCATGCCAGACACGATTTTGCCTGTTTGCATTGGTGTTGAATCTAGACTCTGTTCAAAAAGTTCAGCAAAGCTTTCGCTCATTATTAATATCCTTGATCCTGTTAAAAATACAGAATCGCCCAAAAATACCTGCTAATACAGGTTGTTAAAAAAACCTACCGAAAACCAATTTGCGGTAAGTACCAAAATTACACATCACCACACAATGTGATGATATGTCTATATACTGTTTCTATTCCCATCTCGCTCGAATCAAGCACCAATGCGTCCTCAGCCGGTATTAACGGTGCAACGCTTCGTTGGCTATCTCGTTTATCCCGCTCGGAAATTTCAGAAATAAGATCGGAAAGGTTACTCTCAATTCCTTTTTGTTTCAACTGCTTATACCGTCTTTCAGCACGCACTTTTGCACTAGCAGTCAAAAAAACCTTTGTATTTGCATCTGGAAACACAACGGTTCCCATATCTCTGCCATCTGTCACCAGACCGGGAGCTTGCCTGAATTGTCTTTGTCTTTCCAGTAAAGCACTACGCACTAAGGCTAATGCCGCGACTTTTGATGCTGCATTTCCAGCTTGCTCGGAACGGATCTGATGACTGACATCATCCCCTTCAAGTTTGACAACCAGTTGATCATTGTCTAATGAAAATACTAAATCCAACTGAGCTGCCATTTGTGCTAATTCAGGCTCATTATCTAATTCGACATGATGCTTAATTGCAGCTTGAGCTAAAACACGGTAGATAGCACCACTATCCAAGTAGTGCCAACCTAATTTTTTAGCAATTAATTGTGCGATGGTGCCTTTGCCTGAACCACTGGGGCCATCAATGGTTAATACGGGGATATTACTCATCAATTTGCTCTATCATTAAACCTGCTTTATTGGCTAGACCAACAAAATCAGGAAATGAGGTTGCAACATTGGCACAATTATTAATCTGAATAGTGCCACCAGCCTGCAAGCCAGCGATAGCAAACGACATCGCGATACGATGATCATCATGACTTTCAACATCACCTGAACCGATAGTGCCACCAGTAATCACAATGCCATCAGCTGTAGGCCGAGCATCAATACCTAATATTTGCAGACCATCGGCCATAGCTTGAATACGATCACTTTCTTTAACCCGGAGTTCTTCGGCACCGGTTAATACTGTCGTACCTTCGGCACATGCAGCAGCTACAAATAATGCAGGAAATTCATCAATCGCTAGCGGTACCTGATCTTCAGGGATAGTAATTCCGGTTAAAGGCGCATAGCGAACGCGAATATCAGCCACAGGTTCACCGCCTGTTATTGCCTCATTCGACAAACTAATATCGGCACCCATTAATTTAAGAATGTTAATCACACCAATCCGTGTTGGGTTAATACCGACATGGGTCAAGGTAATATCTGAACCGGGTGAAATTGCTGCACCAACCATAAAGAATGTTGCTGATGAAATATCTGCTGGCACATCAATAGTGGTTGCTGTTAATTTGCCACCACCTTCAATGGTAACGGTATCACCATCAACCTCAACCTGATAGCCCATCCCTGTTAGCATGCGTTCGGTATGGTCACGTGTCGGAGCGGGTTCAGTAACTGAGGTTTTCCCTTCAGCGTACATACCGGCTAACAATACACATGATTTGACCTGTGCACTCGCCATCGGCAACTCATAATGAATACCTTGAAGTGACTTACCACCCTTTATGGTCAACGGCGGTTTGCCTTCATTACTTTCGATAGTGGCACCCATTACAGTTAATGGATCAGTCACACGTTTCATCGGACGACCAGATAATGATTTATCACCAGTTAACGTCACGTTAAAGCTTTGGCCAGCTAACAAACCACTCAATAATCTAATCGAGGTGCCTGAGTTGCCGACATACAGATCCTTTTCAGGTTGTTGCAATCCGTTCATGCCAACACCATGAATAATTACACGACCAGCTTCAGGGCCTTCTATTTTGACGCCCATAGCACGAAATGCCGCCAAAGTTGCCAAGGCATCTTCACCTTCTAAAAAGCCTGTAACTTCCGTTACGCCTTCGGCTAATGAACCCAACATAATTGAACGATGTGAAATAGATTTGTCACCAGGCACACGAAGCTCACCTGTCAAACTTCCACCGGGTTGAACGATATACTTGCTGTTATGTTCACTGGTCACGCTATTGAAACTCCACTCTATACTTCACTATTATCAACCAAATTTGGTTCATTAAAACGGCTATCTCGTGCACGTTTGGCTTGCTCAAACATGCCGATTAAATACTCACCATCTTGTTGTTTTATTGCTTGTTCGATTTTATTGAGATCCTGATGATACTGTTCTAATAAATTTAAGATTGCATCGCTATTAGTCAGACAGATATCTCGCCACATCACAGGATCACTCGATGCAATCCGTGAAAAATCACGAAATCCACCGGCGGCATAGCGTAATACATCTTCACAATCATCACGTTGCGCCAACATTCCAACCAGATTAAACGCCAACACATGAGGCAAATGACTGGTTGCAGCTAACACAACATCATGATGTTCAACATCCATTTGCAACACTTCAGCGCCAGTGGCATCCCACATAGCTTTTACCATTGCTAATGCGTCAGGATTGGTTTCAGCAACCGGTGTTAACACAACACGATGATCTTGATACAAACTATCAAATGCAGCACTAGGACCACTACGTTCTGTACCTGCAATTGGGTGCCCTGGCACAAATTGGCTGAAATTATCGGCAAGCGCTTGTCTTGCCGCAGCGACAACATGGGCTTTAGCACTACCGCCATCGGTTACAATTGCAGTAGGTTTTATATGTGGTGCAAGTTCAACTAAGACAGCCGACATCGCACCCATTGGTACTGATAGAAAAATCACATCTGCATCAGCAACCGCTTCCGCCAACGTAGTTGCAACAGAATCAACCACACCTAATGCCAATGCTTGTGCTCTGACAGATTCGGTGCGTGAAAAACCAATCACATGGTTAACTTTCCCTGCTTTTTTTAATGCAAGTGATAAGGATCCGCCAATCAGACCAACACCAATAATAGCGAGCTTATTGATCATAAAGTCCGCCCTAAAATTATTGCCAAGGCATCAATAAACCGTTGATTTTCTGATTCAAGTCCAATACTGACCCGTAAGTGTTGCGGTAAACCATAACCACCGATTGGTCTGACAATAACGCCTTGTTGTAATAAGGCTTCAAATACCTCATTGGCATTAGTTTCAACATCAATCGCAATAAAATTGGCCTTTGATGGAATATAGGCCAAGCCCATTACATCACATGCCGCAGTTAACTGCTTCATGCCTGCATCATTAGTGTTTTTAGTTTCAACAAGATAATCGTCATCCCTCAATGCCACTGTAGCAGCAGCCAAAGCCAGACTATTTACATTAAAAGGCTGACGGACACGATTGAGCAAATCAGCGACTTCGCGATTCGACAAGGCAAAACCAACACGTAAGCCAGCCAAACCATAGGCTTTTGAAAAGGTACGCGTAATAATCAAGTTAGGATATATTGCTAACCAACTCCCCGTATCAACATCTTGATCGCCATATTCGACATAGGCTTGATCTAACACGACTAAAGTCTGTTGAGGTACGTTGGCAATAAAGGCTTCCAATTTATCGGCAGCAAGATAAGTACCCGTTGGATTATTCGGATTGGCAATAAAAATGACTTTAGTACGATCCGTGATTAAGTTTGCCATTGCATCCAAATCATGACCAAAATCAACAGCTGGGGCAACCACACCTTTGGCACCAATGGCTTGAGTTACGATCGGATACACCGCAAAGGTATATTGTGAATACAACACTTCGTCATCAGCAGAGACAAAGGTACGTGCGATGATTTCCAAAACATCATTCGAGCCATTACCTAAGGTGATCTGATTAAGTTCAAGCTCATATTTTTCTGCTAAAGCAGATTTCAAGCTAAAGCCATTACCATCAGGGTACAAAGACAATGATTTACTTGCTTGCTGAATAGCTTCTAATACTCGTGGTGAAGGCCCTAATGGATTTTCATTAGACGCCAATTTTACGATGTTTGTCACACCATATTGACGTTCTAATTCCTCAATAGGTTTACCGGGTACATAAGGCTGAAGCTGAGTCACACTCTGTAATGCAATATCACAAAAATTCATAGCGACTCCGGCTTTGTTCTAAAGCTATCAATAATCAATAAACACGCACCGACCACAATAGCCGAATCTGCAACATTAAATGCCGGCCAATGATAGCTACCATAATAAACATCGAGAAAATCGATAACGTAGCCCAAATTAATACGGTCAATCACATTGCCAATCGCACCGCCGAGGATAAGGCTTATTGAAAGCGCTTCAATGGTTTTGTCAGTTACTTTTCGCAACCACACAATAAGTACTAAGCTGATAAGCGTTGCCAAACCAACAAAAAACCAGCGTTGCCAGCCACCTGCTTGTGCCAAGAAACTAAATGCCGCACCGGTATTATGTGCCATGGTTAAATTAAAAAACGGTATGATGCTAACCGTTTCATATAACGATAACCATGACGTCATCAGCCATTTTGTGAGTTGATCAATAATGATGACAACAGCTGTAACAGATAACCACTTCAACATTTGATTATCGCCTATACAAACAAACGTGATTCGCCATCACCATCGACATTTTCAATACATCGGTCACACAATTCTGGATGCGTTGTGTTGTGACCAACTTCAGGTGTTTGATGCCAGCAGCGATCACAACGTGCATGTTCTGAAGGCTTAACTTGAATAGCAAGACCATCATCATCTCTATCGACACTGTTCATTGTCACAGCTGAAACAATGAACACAAACTTCACCTCATCTCCTAGCTTGTTCAAAGCTTTATAGGACAGACTATCTTGTTTCGAGAACAGTTCAACTTCTGCTGTAAGACCACCTTTAATCTTGCCAGCGCTACGCTGTTTTTCCAGCTCTATTGACACTTCATCACGAATATTAAAAATGATGTTCCAATCTTCTAAAGAAATCTCATCTACCGATCCCGTCGTTAATGGTACAAGTCCTTGATACCACGTATTTAGCAATACCGACTCATTTCTCTCACCTGGTAGATATTCCCACAATTCATCCGCTGTGAAGCTCAAGATTGGTGCCATCCAACGGGTTAATGCTTCCAAGATGTGGTACATCGCAGTTTGAGTTGAACGGCGGCCCAAACTATTTTTCTGCATGGTATATTGGCGATCTTTGGTGATATCCAGATATAAACTGCCCATTTCCTGAGCACAGAAATTATGGATTTTTTGGTAAATCAGGTGGAAGTTATAACTTTCATAGGCTGCTATAATATCTTTTTGGACATGATAAGCACGATCAACGGCCCATTGATCTAATGCCAACATGTCACCTATAGCCACACTATCAGTCGCTGGATTAAAATCAGATAAATTCGATAATAAATAACGCGCAGTATTGCGAATTCGACGGTATGAATCAGCCGTACGTTTTAAGATTTCATCCGATACACTCATTTCAGCACTGTAATCTGATGACGCAACCCATAAACGAATAATATCAGCACCAAGATTATTGACCACTTTTTGTGGTGCAACCACGTTGCCCAATGATTTAGACATCTTTTTACCAGCAGCATCGACCACAAAACCATGTGTTAATACGCTTTTATAGGGTGCTTTACCGGTTGAGGCTACCGACGTTAACAAGGATGACTGGAACCAACCTCGGTGTTGATCACTACCCTCTAAATATAAATCAGCTGGGCGATTTAAATACGCTCGTCGTGCTAATACACAGGCATGAGACACGCCAGAGTCAAACCAAACATCTAAGGTATCACTGACTTTTTCGTATAGTTCAGCATCTGTTGATAACCAGTCAGAACTCGCTGATTCAAACCACGCATCAATACCTTCCAACTCAACTTTCTGAGCAACTTGCTCCATGATCTGTTGACTATCAGGATGCAGTTCACCTGTTTGTTGATTGACAAATAATGGGATCGGCACACCCCAAGTACGTTGTCGTGATACACACCAATCCGGACGACCTTCAACCATACCTTCAATACGTTTTTGGCCCCATTCCGGCATCCATTGTGTTTCAGCAATCGCCTGCATTGCGGCCTGACGCAAACCATTTTGATCCATACTGACAAACCACTGTGGTGTCGCTCGGAAAATAATAGGTGATTTATGACGCCAGCAATGTGGGTAACTATGTTGAATATCAACATGATTCAACAATGCACCTTTTTCTTTAAGTAATTCAATCACTAATGGATTAGCTTTAAATACAGACTCACCAGCAAATAGCGCTGTATCAGGCAAAAATGTACCATTCGATGCAACTGGATTATAAACGTCCAGATTGTATTTTAAGCCTACCGTGAAATCGTCTTGACCATGACCTGGTGCAGTATGAACCGCACCCGTACCGGCATCAGCCGTTACATGATCGCCCAGGATAACGGGGACCTGTTTATCATAAAACGGATGCTGTAATAATAGACCTTCTACATCTTCACCCTTGCAACGAGCAATAACGTCACCTGTCATGCCATAACGTTCTAATGCTGATTCATACAATGCTTCAGCTAATAACAAACGTTCATCCGCTGTTTGCACCACAACATAATCGTAAGCAGGATTTAATGACACAGCTTGGTTAGCTGGCAATGTCCACGGCGTAGTTGTCCAGATAGGCACGCTGATTTTGCCAGTGCCAGTTGAGTTTGTTGCGGCTTCAAATGACGCGTTATCAACAACAGTGAATCGGACATCAATGGCAGGTGAGGTTTTATCTTCATATTCAACTTCAGCTTCAGCTAAGGCAGAGCCACAATCAACACACCAGTGAACAGGTTTAACCCCTTTGTGAAGATGGCCTTGTTTCACAATTTCGGCCAATGTACGAATGATATCGGCTTCGAAATTAAAATCCATCGTCAGATACGGATTATCCCATTCAGCTAGTACACCCAAACGTTTAAAGTCTTCACGCTGACCATCAACTTGTTTTTGAGCATAAACACGACATGCTTTTCTAAATTCAGCTGCACTAACTTTAACGCCAGGTTTACCGACTTTTTTCTCAACATTGAGTTCAATCGGTAAGCCGTGACAATCCCAACCCGGCACATAAGGTGTATCAAAACCACTTAATGTTTTTGATTTTAAAATAATATCTTTAAGAATTTTGTTGACCGCATGCCCAATATGAATATCGCCATTGGCATAGGGAGGGCCATCATGAAGCACAAATAAGGGACGGCCTTGCGCGTTTTCACGCATTTTCTGATAGAGATTATTTTGTTGCCAACGCTTTAATATCAAGGGTTCACGATTAGGCAAGCCTGCCTTCATAGGAAACTGTGTTTCAGGCAAGTTTAAGGTATGTTTATAATCAGCCACAGGGTACTCGTAGGTTGTAAATCGACGGAAACGACTAATTATACGGGTTTTTTTTGACGACCTAAATCACTGATAGCGTTTTTATTTATTTTATGGATTACGCTAACTGTTGGCTTTGCAGTAGAATAGGTGCATCTTTATGTATCAACTGAAATGACAGCGAGTCGCTAACATGTCAACAAGTGGAAAAGTCATTATTCAAGGCCTTACCGAAAATGGGGGCAAATTTCGTCCCAGTGATTGGGCTGAACGGCTATGTGGTGCCGTTGCAACCTATGGTCCAGGCCGTAGAATTATTTTCCATCCCAATGTTAAATTAGCTTCAATTAAAGGGGTGAAATGCGTCGTTATTGATGCGTCGCTGGAAGAAGATGATGAAATGTTATTTGAGTTTTTAATTGATTTTGCTGAAGAAAATAAACTTCAGATCTTGAACACAGACACTTTTCCACTTCCTGAAGATGATTAAGCTCTAGGGTCTCCAAACAAAAAGGCGGTGTTTAAACCGCCTTTTTTATCTCTTTTATTGAGGCATTTCGCCTTCTTCTGCATCGGGCCAATTCTGAATATAGTTTTTCAATAATTTGTTTTCAAATTTAGCTTTTTTCAGCAATTCTTCAACGATATCCGTTATTGACAACATACCTTCCAGCTTACCATCGTATACAACCGGTAAATGGCGAATATTATTTTCAACCATAATGGTCATCACTTCTTCCAAGGTATTATCTGGGTGACATACAATCGGATCTGGTGTCATCGCATCGGCTACCGTAACAGGCGACCACATCGCATGTTTTTGATGTAATACACCTAATAAATCACGTTCAGATAAAATTCCGACAATCTTACCTGCATCGGTGATAACCAGCGATCCAATACGATGATCCATCATCAGTGAAACCACTTTATCGAGCGAATCATTTGGTGATAGCCCGATGACTGGTTTACCTTTATTTTTGGTAATTGCTCTAACTTTCATTTCGACCACCTTCTACGTGAGTTATCGTCCTTGAGCTATTCTGCTTGAGAAACCACAACAAAGGCAAGTTTGTTTTAACTATGTTCACGCGTTGATCTAAATTCAATATCAGGCCAGCGTTCCATTGTTAGATCAAGATTAACCCGTGTCGGCGCGATATAAGTCAGTCCACCAGCTCCATCAAGCGCTAAATTCAATGCTGCTTTTTTCTTAAATTCTTCTAACTTTTTAACATTATCACAGTGCACCCAGCGAGCAGTATAAACCTGAACAGGTTCATAACTACAATCAACGTTATATTCACCTTTTAAGCGATGTACTACCACGTCAAACTGTAAAACACCGACCGCGCCAAGAATTAAATCATTATTTTCTAAGGGTCTAAATAATTGGGTGGCACCCTCTTCACTCAACTGTTGCAACCCTTTCATTAAAGCTTTCATTTTGAGGGGATCTTTTAATCTGACTCGGCGGAATAATTCTGGCGCAAAATAGGGGATGCCAGTGAATTGAATATCTTCGCCTTGGGTGAAAGTATCACCAATCTGAATGGTGCCGTGGTTGTGTAAACCTAAAATATCGCCCGGCCATGATTCTTCAGCTTGTTCACGTTCTGCCGCCATAAACGTAACCGCATTGGCAATAACAACATCTTTGCCAGTTCGTACATGGCGCAGCTTCATACCTTTCGTATACTGACCTGAACATACTCGCAAAAATGCAATGCGATCGCGATGTTTTGGATCCATATTGGCCTGGATCTTAAAAACAAAGCCAGTGAATGGTTGTTCGCTCGACTCAACTACACGTGTTTTAGTCTCACGTGATTGGGGTGCAGGGGCATATTGAACAAATGCATCCAACATTTCAGTGATGCCGAAGTTATTCATGGCTGAACCAAAAAAGACTGGTGATAACTCACCTGCAAGGAATAAATCCAAATCAAATTCATTGCTTGCTCCGCGTACCAAATCAATTTCTACACGTAAGTCTTCAGCTAAACCACCAAACAGCTGATCTAAGCGCGGATTATCTAAACCAACGATCACTTCACCGGCTTGTTTTGAGTGAGCTTCAAATAAATGCACACTGTCCTCGAGTAAGTGATAAATACCTTTAAATGATTTACCCATACCAATCGGCCATGTAATCGGGGCACAGGCTATATTTAAGATTGTTTCAATTTCATCTAAAAGTTCAATTGGCTCGCGCCCTTCCCGATCCAGTTTATTAATAAATGTCAGAATGGGTGTATCGCGCAAACGACACACTTCCATTAATTTAATAGTCCGTTCCTCAACACCTTTGGCGCTATCAATAACCATCAATGCCGAATCGACAGCGGTCAAGGTTCTATAGGTATCTTCAGAGAAATCAGCATGGCCTGGCGTATCCAACAGGTTCACTATTCGGTCTTTCCAAGGGAACTGCATCACTGATGATGTCACCGAAATACCACGTTCTTTCTCCATCTCCATCCAGTCAGACGTCGCATGCTTATCAGTTTTACGTGACTTAACACTACCTGCAGTTTGAATCATGCCACTGAAATACAACAGTTTTTCAGTCACTGTTGTCTTACCTGCATCCGGGTGCGAGATGATAGCGAACGTGCGTCGTTTAGAGACTTCAGATTGGAGCTGTGCGTTTGACATGAATTCCTAACTTAAATAATGAGTATGCCCAAAAGCATAAATAACTGTTTTAATTAAAAGCTTACTATTTTCCCTTATCTGACTTCGTTACACAATCAAGATCTAAGCTTGTTTTGCTGTAATGAAATTATATAACCTCAGTTCTGGATAAGCACAGCCATCCAGCACCTTTGTTTTAGCGGCTATCCGCGTTAGATTTTCTTGCAATAGCTGGGCTATTGCTAGGTAAATCTGCCTTGATATCCACTAAAACAAAGGCACTGCTTATGTCATTAAAACTGGTTTTAGTGGTTTTACCAGCTATGTGTTGGTAAGTCATTGTTTGTTGAAGGGTAACTGACTATTCTTATCCAGAACTGAGGTTATATACTGATATCCAATCTCTTAATTAACGTGCGTTTTTACAGTTAATTACAAATAAGGTGAATGGCACTCGCCAATAGCGATACGGTTATTGTGTCTCCTGTCACTAATGCATTGCGAATAGCAACATGTTCAGATAGATCCATCTGAATAATCAGATCATCACAGTCTTGCACCTTCATCAGCACAGTTGTTATTCCCCGTAAGGTTAAGATTTCAACAATAGTGCATTGTATCGGGTTCTCTTGCTCTCCCCTTGAAGGTCTTAGTCGTTGGTGTAGTAGCACTTTTGTCGGCGATATCGTCCACGAAACGGTTTGTTTATCTAAATTATGTTTATTCCTTGCTACGTTATCTTGGTCTATTTCAAGACTAAAATGATGCCATTGCAATCTATAAACGGGATCCTCGTGAGTTATATTTCCTTGGAATAGATTTCTAACATCAACTAATTTTGCTATGTTAGCAGTATTTGGTTGATGCAATATTTGATCAGGTGTGCCTTGTTGCAGAGTATGACCATGATGTATCACTACCATGGTATCTGCCAACATTGCTGCTTCGTCCAAATCATGTGTGACTAAAATAATTGGCATGTCGAGTTCACGTCTTAAACTGTTCAGCTCTAAATACAATTTACGTCTGGTGACTTTATCGACTGCTGAGAATGGTTCATCGAGTAATAGTACTTCAGGGCTTCGTGCCAAAGCACGAGCTAAAGCAACCCGTTGTTGCTGACCACCTGATAATTGATGTGGATAACGTTGACCTAAGCCATGCAAACGGACTTTACTTAACAGCGTATCAGCCATCATGACATCAGTTTTATCTGGACTTGCTAACTGAATATTTTCGGCTACCGTTAAATGTGGAAATAAAGCATAGTTTTGAAAGACAAAACCAACCCGTCGTTGTTGCGGCGTTAAGCTAACGTTATTACTGCTATTAAACCAATCTTTGTGATTACTACGAATTACACCGTGTGATGCTGCATGTAAACCAGCGATACAACGTAATACGGTTGATTTGCCAGCGCCTGACGGTCCAACCAAGGCTAATAATTCGCCTGGAGCACACTTAAAATCAACACTGAGTTGTGGTTGCCTTGTGTCTGTGAGAAATACGTCTAACATGTCATAATCGTAATAAATGACCATGACGTCGATTGAAAGTATACACCACCGTAATCGTCACTAATGCGATCGCCAATAATGTTAATGACATCATCTGGGCTTGTTCATGTTCAAAGGCTAAGACACTGTCATAAATTGCAATCGATAAGGTTCTGGTCTCACCAGCAATATTACCCCCTATCATCAAGACCACACCAAATTCACCCAAGGTATGTGAAAACGTTAACACCATCGCTGTAATAATTCCGGGCCAAGCTAAGGGTAATTCAATTTTGAGAAACGTTTTCCATTTGGATAAGCCACTGCACCACGCCATTTCGCGTAATTCCGGTGCAATTTGTTCTAAACTTCGTAGCATCGGCTGCACAGCAAATGGCAAACTATAAATGAGGGATGCCAACCATAAGCCCACAAAAGAAAATGCCAGATTATGACCAGTTAATAACACAAAACTACTACCTAAAACACTATTTTGATCCATGCTAACTAATAAAAAATAGCCTAATACCGTAGGTGGTAAAACCAACGGCAAGGTGATTAAAGCTTCACACAAACCGCGTCCAACAAATTGACTGCGCGCTAATAAATAAGCAATCAACAAACCTATTGGTAACAATGTTAAGCAAGTAAATATTGCAAGTTTGAGTGATATAGCTAAGGCTTGCCAATCCATCATGGTATGGTCTCATCGTTAACCAAAAACCCATGTTTTAGTAATATCTGTTTAGCTTTAGGGCTAGATAAATACGCTAACCACAGCTGTGCTGAGTCATCGGCATCACCAACAATAATTGCTTGCTGTAATAAGCTTAAATTCAATTTAAGTGATCGTCCTGTTTCCGCAATCTTTGGCTGGATAACACAGGTATAAGGCACAAATCCAATCGATACTTGGGGTGACATACTAAATTGTAATGATTGAGCAGCATTTTCAGCAATTAATAAATGCGTTTGTACCTGTTGCCATAGACCCTGTTGTTGTAGTAATTGTTTAGCAAGCTGGCCGTAAGGTGCATGCTGTGGATTAGCAATCACAATTTTTTTTAAGGTATTGTTTTGTAGGGCCTGTTTGATTGAATTAAGCTCTGAATCTAATGTCAGTTCTGAATCATTATTACTGTATAAAGCGAGTAGTGCTTGTGCAAAATCAACAGCATTACCTTGTGTATAACCAGCTAATTTAAGACGTGAAATATAGTCAGGGTTTGCTGACATAAACACATCAAATGGTGCGCCATGCTGAATTTGACTGACTAAGGTACCAGAAGCTGCAAAGCTTATATGTAACTGATGTCCTGTTTGCTGCTGAAAAGACTGCGCAAGTTCTGGCAGAACAAAACGCAGATTAGATGCAGCGCCAACACGAATTTCTGCTGCATTAAGCAGCGACATGAATGCTGTCATCAATACAAATAAAAAAGACTTCAATAGCATCATGACCAGAAAATCTATTTAAAAAAAAGCCCCGATAAACCAACGGGGCTTTTAAGTTTACATGATTTTGCTAGTGATTATTCAGCACTTGCTTCTTCAATAACCGCTTTCATACTTAAACGAATGCGGCCTTGGCGATCAACCTCAAGTACTTTAACTTGAATTAAGTCACCTTCAGACAATTTATCGCTGACATTTTCAACACGTTCTTCAGAGATTTGTGAGATATGAACCAAACCATCTTTACCAGGAAGAATAGTTACAAACGCACCAAAATCCATCAATTTAGCAACACGGCCTTCGTAGATTTTACCCACTTCAACTTCAGCAGTGATTTGCTCAATACGATGTAAGGCATCTTGGCCAGCATTGTAATCAGATGAGAAAATCATCACTGTACCATCGTCTTGAATGTCGATAGTTGCGCCTGTTTCTTCAGTGAGTGCACGAATTGTTGCGCCACCTTTACCGATAACGTCACGGATCTTATCTGCATTGATCTTGATGGTGATAATGCGTGGAGCAAATTCAGACATTTCTTCACGGTGTGATGAAAGACTTGCATTCATTGTTTCAAGAATCGTTAAACGGCCATCACGTGCCTGAGCTAATGCCGAACGCATGATTTCTTCGTTGATACCTTGGATTTTGATATCCATTTGAAGTGCAGTAACACCTTTTTCTGTACCTGCGACTTTAAAGTCCATATCCCCAAGATGATCTTCGTCACCTAAGATATCAGTTAATACCGCATAGCCACTTTCTTCTTTGATTAAGCCCATTGCGATACCAGCAACAGGTGCTTTAATCGGAACGCCCGCATCCATCAATGCCAAACTTGTACCACAGACAGAAGCCATAGAACTTGAACCATTTGATTCGGTGATTTCAGACACAACACGAACTACATATGGAAATTCTTCAGCAGAAGGCATAACAGCCTGAATGCCACGTTTTGCTAATTTACCATGGCCGATTTCACGACGTTTTGGCGTACCAACAAAACCCGTTTCACCTACACAGAATGGAGGGAAATTGTAATGTAGCATAAAGCGATCACGGTATTCACCTTCAACTGCATCGATCATTTGTGCATCTCGTTCTGCACCTAATGTTGCTACGACAACCGCTTGTGTTTCACCACGTGTGAATAAAGCAGAGCCATGGACACGAGGTAGTACAGTTGTTTCAACCGTAACTGGACGAACTGTTTTTGTATCACGACCATCAATACGAGGTTGGCCAGCAAGAATACGACCACGTACTAATTCTTTTTCTAGTTTATAGAATGCGCCTTTTACATCGTCAGCAGATAATTCGGATCCTTCACTCACTAATGCGTCTACAGCCGCATCACGAGTAGCAACTAGCGCATCTTGGCGAGCTAATTTATCAGTGATTGTGTAGGCGTTTTCGATTGCAGATAATGCCTGTGCTTTAACAGCTTCATAGATTGATGGATCATTTACTTCAGCAGTCCAATCCCATGCTTCTTTACCTGCTTCTGCTTTTAAGTCATTGATTAATTTAATTGCAGTTTGTAATTGCTCATGACCAAACATGACTGAACCAAGCATGACTTCTTCTGGTAATTCAGATGCTTCTGATTCAACCATCAATACAGCACTTTCAGTACCGGCAACGACTAAATCCAATTGACTAGATGCTAATTGGGCTTTGCTTGGATTTAAAACGTAATTACCATCAATATAACCAACTCGGGCACCAGCAATTGGACCATTGAATGGGATACCTGAAATAGCTAATGCAGCAGAAGCACCAATCATTGCAGGGATATCTGGATCAATTGCAGGATCTAATGCCATCACAGTTGCGATAACTTGTACTTCGTTTAAGAAGCCTTTTGGAAATAAAGGACGTAATGGACGGTCGATTAAACGTGATGTTAATGTTTCTTTTTCACTAGGACGGCCTTCACGTTTGAAAAAACCACCTGGAATTTTACCAGCAGCGTATGTACGCTCTTGATAGTTTACTGTTAAAGGAAAAAAGTCTTGACCCGGTTGAACATTTTTCTTACCAACAACTGTCACCATTACAGAGGTTTCACCTAGACTTGCTATGACGGCACCGCCTGCTTGACGAGCGATTTTACCCGTTTCAAGACTTAAAATATGGTCGCCATATTGAACTGTCTTTTTTACTAAATTCACTATTTCTTTTCCTTTATCTGGACTGACAAGCTATCGGCTTATTCCGTAGCTAAATGATTAATTTCAAAACAAATATGCCCCTGAAACCAGAAGGGTTCAGGGGCATATTTTATGGTATCAACCTGTTGTCAATGGATGACGTTGACATGGTTTGATACATCGACTGTTATCTCTAACAACGATTAACGACGCAAGCCTAAGCTAGCAATCAATTCGCGGTAACGTACAACATCTTTCTTTTTCAAATAATCCAACATTTTACGACGACCACTCACCATTTTTAAAAGACCTTGGCGTGAGTGATGATCATGAATATTGATTTTGAAATGTTCTGAAAGATTTAAGATACGTGCTGTTAACAAAGCAACTTGTACTTCAGCAGAACCCGTGTCGCCTTCTGAGCGTTGGTATTTGCTGATAATTTCTTGTGTTTGTTCTACTGTCAATGACATTTTAATGCTCCAACTTTTTTGCGTAGCATGTTGCTACTAGTTAAATTCTGGTCTATCTCAGCTCAAATATCACCGAATATAGCCAACGAAAGGAACGAAATTGTAACCAATTTTTCTTGTATAAACAAGGATTTTAGGCTTATTCAGGTAAAACAAAAACGCGTTTTGGCGCGACACTGCCATCTTGTGACATTTCACCCAGTCCAATGAAAGTTTGATTCTGATCAAACAGCCGAACGTTCGCGCTTTCAAATGTGCTATTTGTTGACATTTTCTGACCTTGCCGTAACGCAGTGACTTGAAATTCAGAAGCAATAATACGTGGCCACTCAGGCAACGCGCCTTCTGTAGGTAATAGAAGAGCATCTAACGATAAAAGTCCTTGCTGAGCATGACGTTCTAGTTGTTCTAAGGTAAGTACCTGTGTTATGTCATAACCCGCGGCTTTAATACGACGCAACATCGATACATGTCCACCACAGCCTAGAGCAAAACTAATATCTTCAACCAAGGTACGAATATAGGTACCTTTGCTGCATGATACCTCTAAGCTAAATGTACTCTCCGTCACACCCAACAAATGAATATCATAGATGGTAATGCGACGTGCCTTCCGTTCTATTTCTATACCCTGACGTGCCAATTTATATAAAGGTTGTCCCTGATGTTTTAATGCAGAGAACATGGGGGGCACCTGATCTTGCTCACCAATAAATTGGGCAATTAAATCCAGTAATGTTTGTTCGGTAAATTTAGGAATGGATTTTGTGTCGATAACGTTGCCATCTGAATCACCGCTATCTGTTACCGTGCCAAGTTGACAGGTAACCTGGTAACTTTTATCTGCATCCAATAAATAACTGGATACTTTAGTTGCTTCGCCTAAACAGATTGGAAGCACACCGGTAGCAAGAGGATCTAGACTACCAGTATGTCCTGCTTTTTTAGCATCAAACAAACGTTTAACGTGCTGTAAAACATGATTTGAGCTTCGACCAGTTGGTTTATCAATAACGATAATACCCGTGATATCACGGCCTTTTTTGTTACGTCGCCCCATTGTCTAAACTAAGTCGTCATCACTTAAGTTAGCGTTTGCCTTTGCGATCAATTCATCCATATGAAAACCATGTTCAAGTGATTTGTCATAAATAAAACGTAATTCGGGAATATTACGAAGCTCTACACGACCAGCAAGTCCTCGACGTAAAAAACCTGCTGCACGCGACAAACCTTGCAAACATTCTTTTATTTCTTGTTCCGAGTTATCCGTTTTTAAGCGTGTAACAAATACCTTGGCATATTTCAGGTCGGATGTAACATCAACATGAGAGACCGTTACCATGCCTACGCGCGGATCAGAAACCTCATGCTGAATCATTTGCGCGAGTTCGCGCATCAGCATTTCACCAATTCGGGTGGTACGACTAAATTCTCTTGCCATTATAGTTTTGCTTTTACCAGCACACGATCAAAGACTTCAATTTGGTCGCCTGCCTGTACATCAGTGTAATTTTTGACACCGATACCACATTCCACACCAGATTTGACTTCGTTGACATCATCTTTAAAACGACGCAATGATTCTAATTCACCTTCATAGATCACTACGTTATTACGTAATACACGAATAGGACTTGAACGTTTAACCGTACCTTCGATAACCAAACAACCGGCAATATCACCAAACTTAGGCGATCTAAATACATCGTCAACACGAGCAAGACCGATAATTTCATCACGATAAACCGGTTCTAACATACCTGTCATCGCTTGCGTTACCACATCAATCAAATCATAGATAATGCTGAAATACTGTACATCTAAGCCTTTTTCAGCAATGACTTTACGTGCTGCATTATCTGCACGCACATTAAAGCCAATCAGAATGGCATCAGATGCACCAGCTAGCTGGGCATCAGTTTCATTAATACCACCTACACCAGAAGCGACTATGCGTACTTTAACTAAATCAGTTGACAGTTTAAGTAAGCCTTGACTAACCGCTTCAGCCGAACCATGAACATCAGCTTTAACAACAACGTTAAGTGTTTTAACATCGCCAGATTCCATTTTATTGAACATTTCGTCCAACTTGGCAGCCTGTTGTTGCGCCATTTTTGCTTCACGTGCTTTAGTCATGCGGAAATTTGCAATTTCACGTGCTTTACGCTCATCAGGTGCAACTTGTAGCTCATCACCTGCTGCTGGTGTACCAGAAAGACCTAACACTTCAACAGGTGTTGATGGACCCGCATCAGTTTGTGGCTCACCATTTTCGTTAAATAATGCACGTACACGGCCATATTCTTGACCTACAACAACGATGTCACCTTTGTTAAGTGTTCCGCTTTGAACTAATACCGTGATAACTGTACCACGACCTTTATCAAGGCGAGATTCGATAACAACACCTTTAGCGGGGCCGGTATCAGGCGCTTTCAGCTCCATAACTTCAGCTTGCAGCGAAATAGCATCAAGCAAGTCATCGATACCCTCACCAGTTATGGCTGAAACAGGCACAAATTGCACATCACCACCCCAGTCTTCTGCAATAACATCGTGATTTGATAATTCTTGTTTGACACGATCCGGATTCGCAGCCGCCTTGTCCATTTTATTAATGGCAACAATCAATAGTGAATCTGCAGATTTAGCCGCTTGCACAGCTTCAATTGTTTGCGGCATAACACCATCATCGGCTGCAACAACAAGCACAACAATATCGGTCACTTTTGCACCACGTAAGCGCATATCGGTGAAAGCAGCATGGCCGGGTGTATCCAAGAAAGTAATTTGACCACGACTGGTTTCAACTTTATAGGCACCAATGTGTTGAGTAATACCACCAGCTTCACCTGTTGTCACTTTGGTACTACGAATATAATCGAGCAATGATGTTTTACCGTGATCAACATGACCCATAACCGTAACAACAGGTGCGCGAACTTTGGCATCACCAGCGGCTTCTTCAGAAACATTCAATGCCATTTCGATTTCGTTTTCTTGAACCGGTTTAGCAATATGGCCCATTTCTTCGATAACGATAACCGCTGTATCCTGGTCGAGTAATTGATTGATAGTGGCCATTGTACCCAGCCCCATCAATGCTTTAATGACTTCACCCGCTTTTACAGACATACGTTGAGCTAAATCTGAAACACTGATAGTGTCAGGAACATTGACTTCTCTGACTACAGGTGCAGTTGGCATTGTAAAACCATGCTCAGATGAACCTTCGAGCACTGGCGTTTGCACAGTTGTAGCACCCTTTTTCTTCTTACGACGACCTTTGCCTTCCGATACGTGTAATTCTTTACGTTCAAACTTATCATCGCGATCAGGACCACGATTACCACGACGTCCTGATTTGTCTTTGTCTTTGTCTTTTTCTTTAGCTTCAGTAGCGGCTACTGTTGTAGTTCCTTCAGACTCTTTCTGCTTTTCTTTAGCCTTACGAGCTGCTTTTTGTTCTTTTTCCAGTTTCTCTGCTTCTGCTCTTGCTTTAGCGCGCTCTTTTTCAAGTTCAGCTTCTTCTTCGCGCGCTTTCTTACGTTGTATTAAAGCACGTTCAGCGTCAAGACGAGCAAGGTTAGCCGCGCGACGTTTGGCATCGGCTTCTTCTAGTTTTTTGTGAGCAATTTCAGATGCTGACAATGTTTTTTCAACTGGTTTTTCTACTTTAGTTGCTTGCTTCTTGGTTTCTTGAGCAGCGACGGCTTTAGCTTCTTCTGCTAGTGCCTTTTGCTCTTCTTCAGCAGCGAGTCGTGCTTCTTCTGCGGCTTGATTTTCAGCTTCAATTGCGGCCGCAATGGCAGCTGACTCACGTTCTGTCTGTTGCGCTTCTTCTGCTTCTTGTTGAGCACGCAGTAACGCTTGTGCCTCAGCTTCTTTGCGTTTTTCTTGTTCTTGAATTCGTATTTGTTCAAGTCTAGTAGCTTCAGCAGCGGCAGCGGCAGCTTCTTCTGCTTGTTTTTGCCTGTCTAATTCTGCAGCAATTTCAGCTTCTTCTGCGGGTGTACGTTTAACAAAAGTACGTTTTTTACGTACTTCTACACTAACGCTTTTACCACCATTGCGTGACACACCACCCAATTTAATTTCACTAACCAATTTACGCTTAAGTGTAATTTTTTTAGGGGTTGTTGCTGTGTTTTCACCAGGTTTACCATGGCGTTGTCGCAAAAAACTTAACAACGTCTGCTTTTGTTCTTCAGTGATCACGTCATCAACTGTTGATACGTTGATTCCTGCCTCATTAAGCTGCTCAACCAAATGTTCGGCCGTCACGCCAACAGTATTTGCGAGGTCTTTAATCTTCATATCACTCATTGACTACTCTCCTGCATCTGTTTGTTCATCTGCAAACCATGACTCTCTTGCTTTCATAATTAACGCGGCTGCTTGCGCTTGGTCGATGCCATCAATTTCCATTAATTCATCAACTGACTGTTCAGCAAGGTCGTCTAAAGTAGCAATTCCCTTACTAGCTAACGTTAAAGCAAGATTTTGATTCATGCCTTCCATTTCTAGTAAATCTTGCGCTGGTTCAGCAGACTCTAGTTGTTCTTCATTTGCAATTGCTTTTGTTAACAACACATCACGTGCACGCGAGCGAAGCTCTGCGACGATATCAGCATCAAATTCTTCAATATCTAACATCTCTTGTTCAGGCACATACGCAACTTCTTCCAGATTTGAAAAGCCTTCTTGCGCCAGAATTAAAGCTACATCTTCATCGACATCAAGTTCATTCATGAATAACTCAACAATACCTGATAATTCTGTTTCAGCTTTTTGATCAGCATCAGTTGCAGACATGATATTTAACGTCCAGCCTGATAGCTGGCTTGCTAAACGTACATTTTGACCACCACGACCGATGGCTTGTGACAGCTGAGCATCTTCAACCGCAATATCCATACTATGGGCATCTTCATCAACAACAATTGAAATTGCTTCTGCTGGTGCCATTGCATTGATTGCAAAACGAGCAGGATCTTCATCCCACAAGATAATATCAACACGTTCACCAGCTAATTCATTGGTAACAGCTTGCACACGTGAACCACGCATACCCACACATGCTCCAACCGGATCAATACGAGACTCTTTTGCTAGGACAGCAATTTTTGCACGTAAGCCTGGATCACGCGCTGCACCTTTAATCTCAATCATGCCATCATTAATTTCTGGCACTTCAAGCTTAAATAACTCAACTAGGAATTCTGGTGCAATTCGACTCACTAATAATTGAGGGCCACGACCTTCAGGACGAATTTCTCGTAATAGACCACGGACACGGTCACCAGAACGGAAACTTTCACGTGGAATCATTTCTTCACGAGGAAGATAGGCTTCGGCATTGCCACCTAGATCCAATGTAATGTTACCACGTTCAACGCGTTTAACCGTACCGTTGATCATTTGACCAACTTTATCCTGATACATCTCAACAACTTGGGCACGTTCTGCTTCACGCACTTTTTGAACAATGACTTGTTTAGCTGTTTGGGCAGCGATACGACCAAACTCAACTGATTCCATCTGCTCACGAATATAACCACCAACTTCTGCATCAGCTTGCTTTTTAAGTGCATCAGCCAGTGTTATCTGTGTTTCTGGAGAAACAAGACTATCTTCATCTTCAACGATTAACCACTGACGAAACGTTTCATAATCACCGGTTTGACGGTCAATTTTGACACTGGCATCGATTTCCATCTCATATCGCTTGCATGTCGCCATCGCTAAAGCAGCTTCAATCGCTTTAAATATAACTTCTTTGCTGACACCTTTTTCGTTAGAAACAGCATCTGCAACCAGTAAAATTTCTTTATTGTTCATCGCAACCCCAGTGAGTCATCTCAGCCAAGCAACTCAATTCAAATATTAACCGTTAATTTTACGCTTTATTTAGGCAATAAGTCTCGCTTTTGCCAATTTAGTGAGCGCTAAAGCATAAACCTCACCATCAACTTCAATCAAAATCTCACCATCGCTGAAGCCTTGAAGCACACCCGTAAAGTTTCTACGGCCTTGCACCGGCAATTTCATCGATAATTTTACTTCACTACCTGCAAATCGTTCAAAATCTCTTGCTTTGAACAAAGGTCTATCAAAGCCAGGAGATGACACCTCAAGGTGATAGGCAGTACTAATAGGATCTTCTACTTCTAATATTCCACTGACTTGATGGCTGACACGCTCACAATCTTCAATTGAAATACCTTGTTCTGAATCAATATAAATGCGTAACGTTGCCTCACGGCCACTCTTTATATATTCAACACCCACCACTTCATAACCAAGCGATTCGATTGGTGCTTCAATTAATTGTTCAATTTGGTCACTGACAGCCATAAAATCACATAAAAAAAAAGGGCCTACGGCCCAATTAAAATCTCCAGAAAAACAAAAACCCCATATAGGGGTTGTGTTTTTTGGTAGCGGGGGCTGGATTTGAACCAACGACCTTCGGGTTATGAGCCCGACGAGCTACCAGACTGCTCCACCCCGCACCGGAATAAGCATCGAAGTATACTTATCTAACCACCAACATGCAAGCCTAATTATCGATTTCTTTTAACTTGCGCGTTAATGTGTTTCGCCCCCATCCTAGTATTTTTGCTGCTTCTTGTCGTTTACCCACTGTTTTCTCTAATGCTACGTCCATTAATAGCCTTTCAACTTCAGGCACAACGTCGGCTAATGCGCCATCTTGACCACTGAGTGCTTTTTTAGTCGCCCATTGTTTAAACAAAACTTGCCAACTGTCCGAACCGTGAGGTTCTGATAGCCTTACATTCAATAACTCACTCGGTAAATCATCAATCTGCACTACTTTTGCTGGCGACATTACCGTCAGCCACCGACAGGTGTTTTCTAATTGTCTCACATTACCAGGCCAGCTTAATTGACTTAAATAGCGCTCAACATCGGCAGACAGTATTTTGGTAGGTACCGCAAGTTCAGTCGATGCTTTAGTTAAAAAATAAGCCGCTAATGCCGGCACATCTTGTCTTCTCTCGCGTAATGACGGTATTTGAATCCGAATTACATTTAATCGATGAAATAGATCTTCCCTGAATTCGCCGCGTTCGACACCTTGCTCTAAATTTTGATGGGTTGCTGCCACAATCCTGACATCCGATTTAACAGCAGTATGCCCCCCCACTCTAAAAAACTCACCATCTGATAGTACCCGTAACAAACGAGTTTGAAGATCCAAGGGCATATCACCAATTTCATCTAGGAATAATGTGCCACCATCAGCTTGTTCAAATCGTCCTTTGCGTGCAACATGAGCACCGGTAAATGCACCTTTTTCATGTCCGAACAGTTCGGATTCCATTAATTCTTTAGGAATCGCAGCCATGTTGAGTGCGATAAAAGGAGCATGACTTCTCGGGCTGTGTTTATGCAAGGCATTCGCTACAAGTTCTTTGCCTGTTCCTGATTCACCATTAATTAATACTGTTATATTTGAGCGAGCCAAACGACCAATCGATCTGAACACCTCTTGCATAGCAGGGGCTTCACCGATAATTTCGGCACCAATATTTACAGTTCCATCTCCTGCTGGTTGTTTTTGTTGACGATGCTCAATGGCGCGTTTGATTAAATCAACTGCTTCATCTACATCAAATGGTTTTGGCAGATATTCAAAGGCGCCACCTTCATAAACGGATATCGCACTATCTAAATCAGAATAAGCAGTCATAATAATGACTGGCAATTTAGGTGCCCGCTGCTTAATTTCAGCCATTAATTGCAATCCATCAATGCCAGGCATACGAATATCACTGACCAATACATCAGGTTGAACCTTCTCAAGTTGTTCCAATACCGAGTTGCCATTATCAAATACCGTAACGTTGATGCCTTCTGCTTGGATTGCTTTTTCCAGCACCCAACGGATTGAACGATCATCATCAACGACCCACACATTTGCTTTATTTTTCACAAACTCGCTCCAAAGGAAAAACGACTGTAAACACGGTCTGACCTGGTCTGCTAATACAGCTGATCGCGCCATGATTTCGATGAATTAAATTTTGTGATAGATACAGTCCTAATCCTGTACCTTCAGCTCTACCCGTGACTAATGGATAGAACATACTTTCTTGTAATGATGGCGGGATGCCAGGACCATTGTCTTCAATTTCAACAGCCAAGGCTAATTTATGATGCTGATTTTCGATAGTGACATAACGTTGTATGCGTGTTCTAACAATGATATTGCCTATGCCTCTCATCGCTTGTACGGCATTACGCACAATATTCAAAAAGACTTGAACTAATTGATCAAAATCCGCGTAAAACGCTGGAATACTCGGATCGTAATCACTGATAAAAACCAGTTTTTCGTCAATTTCAGCAAACACGAGTTGGCGAACACGTTGTAAGACTTCATGTATGTTGACCAAACTTTGTTTAGACTGTTGATGCGGTCCCAACATATTAGTCATCAAGTTTTGTAATCGATCAGCCTCACTGATAATGATACTGGTATATTCTCTAAGCTCTACTGATTCAAGCTGGCGCTCTAATAGCTGGGCCGCACCACGAAGTCCGCCTAATGGGTTTTTAATCTCATGCGCCAAGCCTCTAACCACTTGTTGCTGAGCGTGTAAGCTTTCATCGCGACTAATTCTATCTTTAAAATCAAGTTGCGAGAACTCTAATAAAACATAGGGCGATTTGTCACCTAGTTCTAACAGCTTGATCGCACAATCAACCAAGACATCACCATTAGATGGGATATACAATTTAAGTTCACGTTTGATTAATGCCTGGCCTGTTTGCTGTACTCGGCTTAAGCTTTCAAATAAACCTTGCTCACCAGGCAAAAGCACTCGAAACGGTATTAATTCAGCTTGACGTTGACTAATATCAAATAAGATTTCCGCAGAGGCATTGATAAATTTAACGTTAAGGTTGTCATCTAAAATAACAACGCAAGTGGTTAAATTATCAATTATGTTCTGACAGGGAATTAGCGTGGTCATCTCAACAGTTCATCAAATATATCACATTGCCTTACATCAGCAATAACCGCTCCAATAAATAAACTCAAACAAAATTTAATATATTTTACTTTAATATCAACCACATAAAATATTATCTTCTTGAGAATTATTGATTTATCATACTGAATGACTATATAGTGAGGACAAACGCACCACAATAGTGCAAGCTAATTTGGACAGAATTATTATTGTGCAATCGAGCGTTTATGCAGATGGAATAACACCGATTTACTTCTCTGTAGTATTTCCCCTTGACTATCTACAACCGTTACAACAAGGATATGACTACCGCGCTCTACATTCTGAAGTGTTATAGTTAAATCCGATTGCGCTTGACCTATAGGTTTACCATCAAGCAAGAACAGTAATTGATCATTTCTTTGCGTACTTAATTCGGGTTCAACCGTAACAGTCACGTCCACCATTCCACCATTACTCCAAAATGCTTCATTTTGTTTAGGGCTAGAAATTGATACTTGATAGTCAGGTACGTCTATGTCCGTTGATTGAGCCTCGCTAGCGTCTGTGACCGCTTCAACTTCAACTATCGGTGCAGGGGTATACGTAGAAAGTTCTTTTAATTCAATTTGTTCGGAATTAGCACTCGGTTGATCCGAATACACAACGTTACCCTGTTCATCGATAGAGCGATAAAACTCTGCATCAACCGTCATTGCAACAAAAAATAAAATTAGCGGCATGTATTTCATAATGCAATCATAGGCTAGCTAAAACATGTCTGCAAGATAACACATAAAAAAACGCCACCATCGTTATAGGATAGTGGCGTTGCACTAAAAATCTAACAAAAGATTATAAGCTGTAGTACATATCGTATTCAGCTGGGTGAGTTTCCATCCGTATACGAGTCACTTCTTCCATTTTCAATGCAATATAGGCATCAATCATATCATCAGTAAACACAGCGCCATCAGTCAAGAAAGCACGATCTGCATCAAGTGCATCTAATGCTTGATCCAATGAATGACATACTGTTGGAATCGATGCAGACTCTTCAGCTGGCAAATCATATAAATCTTTATCCATAGCATCACCAGGGTGGATCTTGTTTTTAATACCATCAAGACCAGCCATCAACATTGCACTAAAGGCTAAATAAGGATTTGCTGTTGGATCAGGGAAACGCACTTCAATACGGCGACCTTTAGGATTAGTCACATAAGGAATACGAATTGAGGCAGAGCGGTTACGCGCAGAATAAGCCAACATAACCGGTGCTTCAAAGCCTGGTACCAAACGTTTATAACTGTTTGTACTTGCGTTAGTAAAGGCATTTAATGCACGCGCATGTTTAATGATACCGCCAATGTAGTAAAGCGCAGTTTCAGATAAACCACCATATTTGTTACCTGCGAATAAGTTTTCACCATCTTTAGATAATGACTGGTGAACATGCATACCACTACCATTATCACCAACAAGTGGTTTAGGCATGAAAGTAGCTGTTTTGCCATAGGCATGAGCCACATTGTGAACAACATATTTTAACTCTTGTACTTCATCGGCTTTTTTAACCAAGGTGTTGAACCTGACACCAATTTCACATTGCCCAGCCGTTGCCACTTCATGATGGTGCACTTCAGTAGTTTGGCCCATTTCTTCGAGTGTTAAGCACATTGCAGAACGGATATCTTGTAATGAATCAACTGGCGGCACAGGGAAATAACCACCTTTCACTCTAGGGCGATGACCTTTATTACCATCAGGAAATACTTTTTCTGTGTTCCACGAAGACTCATCAGAATCTACTTTGTAAAATGTGCCAGACATATCACTGCCCCAACGTACATCATCTAAAATGAAGAACTCTGGTTCCGGGCCAAAATAGGCCGTATCAGCAATACCTGTTGAAATTAAATGAGCTTGGGCACGTTTGGCAACCGAACGGGGATCACGTTCATAGCCTTGCATAGTACCAGGCTCTATGATGTCGCAGCTGATGATAAGTGTATTATCATCCATAAAAGGATCCATCACCGCTGTTGAAGGATCAGGCATTAAAATCATGTCAGATTCATTGATACCTTTCCAACCAGCAACAGATGAACCATCAAACATATTGCCTTCAGTAAAGGTGTCTTCATCGATACTATGAGCAGGAAAAGAAACATGCTGCTGTTTACCGCGTGTATCGGTGAATCGGAAGTCCACAAATTGGACATCTTCATCTTTAATCATTTGAAGCACTTTTTCGACTGACACTGATTTTCTCCCATTGCAATTAATAATGCATATTTAATTTAAGTACAAAAACATTCTGCATTAAAGCATGAATCAAGCCATTTTGAAATACAATTAAAATCAACTATTTAACACTATTTCAGCGACCAAAAACGCACCATATTTGTGCAACAACAGTCAAATCGCACAATTATTGTGCAAACTATCCAATTTTGATGGTTATGATAAGTTCATCATCCTGTTGATCATGACCTACAAACTCATGACCATTAATACGTGCCCAGGCAGGAATATCACTTAATGCACCAGGATCAGTACAAATTACGTTTAAGATATCGCCTGTTTGTAATTCTTTTGCTTTGTTTTGTGTTTTGATAACAGGCATTGGACATAACATGCGTCGCGCATCTAATTCAAACTCACTCATACATGCCACTCTTCACGTACTTGTTCTGATGTTAAAGGTTTAACTTTGATTGTTACTACATCTTGCCCTGGAATCGTTACGGTTGCTTCGACTTCATCGTAATCGCGTCCCTGACCATAACGAGCAACAATGCCGGCAGCAGTTTGATAATCATCACTATCAAAGCTACCATCAACCAACGTTAGAGGGCCATTATGACTAATCACTTGAATTGATGGCAGTTGTTTACGATAGCCTTGCAAAAACTTACTTTCACCGCCATCACGCGCGACAATGAGTTTGTAGTCGGGTTTAGGTCTAAGATGTCGCCCTACTTTAAGCAACATGATGTCATCCATGTCATAGTCACGGCTACCACGACCTTTCCAAAGATCGACCAACTTATCAGAATAGCTCTTATCGGTTAAAAAGCAACAGCCACCAGCAGGTGAGGCATAATCACTAAAACCAAATGCTTTGGCTAATGCCATTTGAGGTTTCCGATTTCTACCGCTAAAGTTATATAGTTTTTCACGATCAACCCAGCCTTCAATCTCAGGTTTCGTTGCTGGTAAATTCTTGGCGCATAGGGGCCTTAATAAAATATCATCGGCACCCGACTCATGAGCAACAATCGGCATGGTTTGTTTTCGTTGTGACATTGGCCTTTGACCGATCACTTCGCCAGTGATAATAAAATCAAAACCATTTTTATGATTTTCTGTCACCCATTGCACCGCTTTACTGACCATAAAGATCTTACAATCTAAACATGGGTTCATATTAGCGCCATAGCCATGTTTGGGATTAAGCAGAACATCTTTGTACTCTTCAATCACATCAACAATATGTAATTTGATACCTAATTGTTCTGCAGCCCATAACGCATTATTACGTTTTTGCTTATCTTTGTCGTGGTTACGAATGGCATGGGTATGACCTTCTACACAAAAACCCGTATAGAAATTGATGCCTTCAACCTCAATACCCTGTTCTTGCAACACTCGTACAGCCAGCATTGAATCCAAGCCACCCGAAATAAGCGCGACTGCTTTATGCTGTTTTGCCATTATGCTGTCCCACCAACGGTTAAACTGTCTACTTTCAATGTTGGTTGACCAACACCTACTGGGACACTTTGCCCTTCTTTGCCACAGTTACCGACCCCAGTATCTAACTCTAAATCATTTGCAACCATGCTGATTCGTCCCATTACCTCAGGACCATTGCCAATTAAGGTTGCTCCTTTCACAGGTCGGGTTATTTTGCCATTCTCAATTAAATAAACTTCACTGGTCGAAAATACAAACTTACCCGAGGTAATATCAACCTGTCCGCCACCAAAATTAACGGCATATAAGCCTTTTTCTACTGATGCAATGACTTCTTCCGGCTCATATGTTCCAGGTAACATATAAGTATTAGTCATTCGCGGCATTGGCAAATGAGCATAGGATTCACGACGGCCATTACCGGTACTGCGTGTTCCCATCAATCGCGCATTATGTTTATCTTGCATGTAATTGGTGAGTTTGCCATTCTCGATTAATGTTGTTTTTTCTGTAGGCACACCTTCATCATCAACGGTCAAAGAACCACGACGATCTTGCAATGTACCATCATCAACAACCGTACATAAAGGCGATGCCACCATCTGCCCAATTCGACCAGAAAAGGCAGAACTGCCTCGCCGATTAAAATCACCTTCCAAACCATGGCCAACCGCTTCGTGCAATAACACACCAGGCCAACCTGATGCTAATACCACTGGCATATTGCCAGCGGGAGCTGCAACAGCTTCTAAATTAACCAAAGCTTGTCGAACAGCTTCTTTAGCGTAGCCGCTAGCAAGATCATTATCTTGAAAATAGCGATAATCTAAACGTCGTCCGCCACCGGCACTACCACGTTCACGGCGGCCATTTGACTCGACAATCACAGATACATTCATTCTGACTAATGGCCGAATATCAGCAGCAAACGTACCATCACTGGCAGCAACTAAAATAGTCTCAAGTCCACCAGCCAGACTGACATTAACTTGAGTAACACGAGGATCGGCTGCACGTGCAACGGCATCTGCTTGATGTAATAAGGCTAATTTTTGTTCTACCGTTAAAACAGCTAATGGATCAGTTTGAACATAAAATTCCGGCGAAACAGTACGTTTCCATGCCTGCACCTTACCATCAGCACCTTGTCTTGAAATAGCCCGTGCTGCTTTGGCTGCATCGTGTAGTGCTGGTAAAATCAAATCATCTGAATAGGCAAAGCCGGTTTTTTCACCACTGCATGCACGCACACCGACACCTTGTTCAATATGATAGCCACCATCTTTGATAATGCCATCTTCTAGTTGCCAGTTTTCCTGTCGCGATTGTTGAAAATATAAATCAGCATAATCAACGCCTCGCCCCATAGTCAAAGCAAGTGTCTGTTCCAGATCGGCTTCAACCAAACCTGCAGGTATTAGTAATTGTTGGTTAACTTGTTCAAATAGTGAGAAAGTCATGATGGCGTTACAAGTGAGTTAATCGGTAGATCATACCAGAATTTGCTGTTTTTTTATTGAACGGCAGGTTTTACTACGTTTAATTGGGGATCATTCCATGGTCCAGTTAAGTCATATTTATAGCTGATTAAGTTAACAATATTTTTATCAAATAAGTTATCTGCCAGTTTATCAAACAATAAAATAGCGGCCCCCACACCTAAGCCAATCGGGCCACCAGCCATTGCGCCAGCAAGTGGTAATGTCGATGACACATTGGGAGTCACTTTAACGTGTTGATTATAAGATTTATTAACAATGTCAATCGGTCCTGTCATTTCAATTAATGCAGATTCAGCTTTCATTGTCATATTATCAGTAGTAGCTAAGCCATTTGCTAGATTAAAGTCTCCCGCTATTGAATCAAAACTAAAGCCTTTGCCAAACAAATCACTAAAATCTAAAGATAAACGGCGTGGAATAGCGGCAACACTGAGTAAACCAAAGATCCTGCCAGCCGCACCTGATTCTATTTCTGTTAACGTACCTTTACCCACTTTAATATTGATCTGACCTTGAATACGCTCTGTTGATACTGAAAGTGGTTGGTCTGGCCATGTGAAATCAAGACCAATTTCAATGCCGGTCGCATCAACAGCCTGAATATAACCCAGACTTTTTAATAATCCTGCTAAATTATCGCTTTTTGATTGTAGTGAGATATGCGAACTATCTCCCGTTGCTAGTTTTTGCCAAACACCTTTGGTCACATTAGCACTAAAATACTCTGACGCCAGTGTCCCTTGCTCAATAATCCATGCGTCTTGTGTTCTTTTTGAGCGCAGCGATAACTGACCTAAGTTCATATCATCTAGTGTTAATGAACCTATATTGATAGCCATTGCTGGCCATAATACTGATGATTTTTTGTCTTTTTCAGCTACCGATAGATCGGATTTAGTTTCTTTGGGTAAATGAATAGTGATCTTATCTATATCAACTCTCAACATAGCGTTATTATCAAAACGCAATGGCAGATATAAAGTACCTTTACTTTGCTGGCTATGAAATTGAGTACGCCAACCTTGAGCATCGCGTTGCATCGACACATTAAGCTGCGTTAGTTTTTGCTCAAAACCATTTAACGCATTAATCGTTACTGAAACATCATCAAAACTATCTACCAACGTACTCTCGCTATCCATTTTTTGATTAGCTTGCCACGCTATTAACCAGTCATCGATTGATATGTTTGCAAGCTGACCTCGTATTTTTATGCCATGGTCAGGCAAGCTGGGCTGACCCTCTCCTAATCGAAACTCACCACGCCACTTTTTGCCTTGGGGCATAACAATTGCGTTAACGACATCCTCATAATTGATCGTGTAAACAAGCTCATCATTAACATGTTCAAAGCCAGCTCTAAAGGCTTTAGTTTGATCACTTTGTTTGCTAAACGGTGCAGGCAAATTTAGGGCAAGGCCTTGTAAATCAGAATGTAAAACGGCATCTACATAAAACTCACCTAAGGTTTTTTCAGCAATTGAGACATCCAGTTGATAGTTAAATTGACCGGACACAAACGTGGGAATCGTGTTATTGAACACTGTATTAACTTTATCGATTGAAGAGCGGCCTGTTACATCTACCGTCGTTTTATCTTGCTCTGGACTCACATTAATCACAATATCATCATCAAGAAAACGAGCTTTTATTGCATTTGCAAACACACCTTCGTTATTAAACTTAAGCGCACCGATCACATTAGTGACGGACAATTCAGTTGCATCGACACTTCGTAGTGAACTACCTTTGAAACTAAGCCATCCAGATGCTTGGCTATCATCGACATGTGTTAGTGGCACCAATAAATCAAGATGGATGTCACTTTGACCTTGTGCTGTCACTGTTTCCGAGACACGACCAAATCGTTGTTTTAACGGACTGTTCTGTAAAAACGTCAATGCTTGCTGACTAGTCCCTGTCATATCACCACGAACTGATAAAATAGGAGCAGATAAAACAAATCGTTCAATAGTTGTAGTGACATCAATAAAGTCGAAACCAGCAATTTTTCCTTGTTTGCTAGTAATAACGAGTAAGCTACCTTGACTGACAATCTTGGCTTCCAGATCGACAATATCAGGCCATTTTGGTGCGTAACGTAGTTGCGCACCTTCGAGGTGTAAGTCCATTGTAAAACGCCCCTTATCAGGTGCATTATCATAGGGAAAATCCGCTAGATCACCAAGCAATTCAATTTTGCCATCAATCACTCTGCCTGCAACAAAAGCATCATTCGACCACGCTTTAAAGTCTTGATCTAAAATACGTTGAGGGACATATGATTTCCATGCATTGATCTCAACATCTTGTAAACTCATTGCCAGATCATTCACGATCCGGCCATCAGCATTCCGTTCAATCGTACCATCTAGTTGCATTGTCAAATCGTCATTCCATAGTCGAAAGGCCTGTGATTGAATGATCCACTTATCTTGCTGACGATTAACGCTAATGACACCCGTAACCGAATCAAAAAAAACCGACTTATCTAACCAGCCTTCGGGATAAAGAATCAACTTGTGACTATCGAATGAAACATTACCAATGTCATTATTCCAATTGATTGAGGCAGTTAAACCCGTCACGCCCGGCAACTGCTGCCAAGGCAATAAGCCACCATCACGTAATTCAAATGCTATCGCTGTAAGCCCCTGCTCAGGAGAATAACTAAGCGAAACTGACTCGACATCACCTGCAGGTCTTTGCTTTCGTATAAATTCAGGCGACAATTCGGTCAATGAAGCGATCGTGGTTAGGTCACTTAATCTCAGATAACTGCTAGCGAATGATAAGGTGTTGTCGGCGTGGTTATTCAGTTTAAAGTCTGTTGGAACCCAATCCTCACCATTCATACGTAATTGCAGTTCACGCCCAGAAAGTTGCCATTGCGGTGAAGCGCCAGACCAGTCAAGGTAGCCAGACAAACGGTCAATTTTAGCGCTGGCCGCTGAAGCATTTAACGATGTTAGCTCTAATTGATTGGCATTGATTGAACTAGTGATAACATCAACCTTAGTGTCATTGCCGCTTAGGGATAAGGTCGAATTAATGCGTCCTTTAGTGAGGCTGATATCCTGCCATACCACGATGTCTGAAAACGCAGCTAATTCAACACTATCCAGTTTGACCTGTGCTTGCCAATGTCCCAACTCAAAACTGGCATTGATCTCGGTTTCCGCAGTTATCTGAATACTATTACCTAACTGTTCAGGTAATGTCAGATCAAGCGTTGAACGCCATTGACTATCGTCATGCTCAATTTGAGCTTGATTGAGCAAATAATGCCCTGATAATAAAGGCTGTTTAAAATCGCTTAACGCTAAAGTGATATTATCTAAATTAACTTTATTTATCAGATTTACCCAACGCAACCAATCCTTATTAGGTGAAGGATCGGAATCCGCAGATAAGCCCTGAATAACAAACTTGCCTTGTTCACTACGAATAACTGATATCACTAGTCCTGAAAGTGATACGTCGTTGATCACCGGTTCAGCTTGTTGCAGGCTACTGATGATATCTAAACCAAGATAAAGTTGTTCTAAGCTTAGTAATTGCTCTTGACCGTTTTGGCGGAGTATTGTGATGTTATTAACTTGAAGTTTAGGCTCTAAACCTATCCAATGAAGCCCCGCGCCAGACATTGCCACAGGATAACCAATATAACTACTAACCCAACTGGCGATCTCATCTTGTCTTTGTTCAACCGCATTTGATAACCAGTAAACGCTGGCAATAACAAGTGTCAGTAACGATGCGAAGATGATGGCAACATAAGCGAGCTGCCGACTAATAATGTGAAAACAGTGACGAACAATAGACATTGAATTACATTAACACCACATTAAATTGTTCGCGGTTATATTCAGATTCACATTGGAATAAAATGGGTTTTCCAATAAATTGTTCCAATTCAGCAACATTGGTTGAATCTTGATCATTCAATCTGTCAATAATGTCTTGTGAAGCCAATACTAAGAACTGGCTAGTTTCATATTGTTTAGCTTCACGCATAATTTCTCGAAAAATTTCATAACAGACAGACTCGGCACTTTTTGCGTAGCCCTTGCCATTACAGCATGGACAAGGCTCACATAAAATATGACCTAAGCTTTCACGAGTACGTTTGCGTGTCATCTCAACCAAGCCTAATTCTGAAACAGCACAGATATTGTGACGTGCCCGATCTGTTTCCATGGCTTTTTCTAATGATCGTAGTACTTGATCGCGGTGTTCCTGTTCTTCCATATCAATAAAATCAATAATGATGATGCCACCCAAATTGCGCACTCTTAATTGTCGGGCAATAGCATGTGCAGCTTCGAGATTGGTCTTAAAAATGGTTTCTTCTAAATTTTTATGACCCACAAAGCCACCCGTATTAACATCAACTGTCGTCATTGCTTCAGTTTGGTCAAAAATAAGGTAACCACCAGATTTTAATGGCACTTTACGTTCAAGCGCTTTTTGAATCTCATCTTCAACATTAAACAAATCAAACAAGGGACGCTCACCTTTGTAATGCTCTATTTGAGGCAAGCTATCTGGAATAAAACTTTCAGCAAATTTAATGGCTTTTCGATAGGTTTCACCAGAGTCAATACGAATACGCTCAATGTCAGGCGTAACCAAGTCACGCAGGGAACGTAGTGCAAGCGGTAAATCTTGATAAAGTGGTTCACCACATTTTACTGACGATCTATTTTCGCCTAATCGTTGCCAAAGCCGGTGCAAAAATTCTAAGTCGGTAATCAATTCGACCTCAGATACACCTTCTGCAGCCGTTCTAACAATATAACCACCTGATGTTGAACCAAGATGTTGTGCCAAACAGGCTTTTAAGCGCTGGCGTTCTTGTTCACTTTCAATTTTTAACGATACACCTATACCTTGCGTTTCCGGCATATAAACCAAATAACGTGACGATACCGATAATTGAGTTGTTAAGCGTGCGCCCTTAGTGCCCATAGGATCTTTGATCACCTGCACTAAAAGCTCTTGTCCTTCGCGTAACAACGATGTAATTGTCGGCACTTTCATTTCTTGCAAGTCACCGGTTTGACCTTGAGGTATCGAAATATCAGATGCATGTAAAAAGGCAGCGCGGGCCAATCCAATTTCAACAAACGCTGCTTGCATACCGGGTAAGACACGACAGACTTTGCCTTTAAAGATACTACCTACTAAGCCGCGAGCTTCAGTTCTTTCAATAAAAACTTCTTGTAAAACACCATTATCAACAACAACAGCACGAGTTTCACTTGGTGTCACATTAATTAAAATTTCACTACTCATCGATGCTGTCCAGTTAATTGTTGTAACATCATGCACGTTTCTCTTAACGGTAAGCCCATAATGCCTGAATAACTGCCTTCAATGTGATCAATAAACATGGCAGCCACGCCCTGAACTGCATAACCACCGGCTTTGTCCGTTCCTTCTCCCGTCGATATATACCAGTCTATCTGCTGACAAGATAGTTCACTAAAACAGACTTTACTGATATTCAGTTTAGATAAAACCTGCTGTTGATCAACAAGAGCAACAGCAGTCATCACTTGGTGGCATCGTCCTGAAAGTCTTTGCAGCATGGCTCTGGCATCATCTGCATCACGCGGTTTACCTAAAATTTTATCATCAATGATAACAGCAGTATCGGCACCTAACACTGGACACTGTTGTTGTGATGACAATCTATGCCAACCTGCTTGTGCTTTGGCAACAGCAAGTCGTTGCACATAGTCATTGGGTGCTTCACCTTCTATTAAAGATTCATCAACATCAACAGAAACTACCGAGAAACTGACTCCAATTTGATTTAAAAGTTCATGCCTTCTAGGTGACGCTGATGCTACAGCAATGTCTGGAAAATTCATGCGCGATGATAGGGATGATTTTGTAAAACAGTCCAAGCTCGGTATAACTGCTCAGCCATAACAATCCTGACCAAGGGATGCGGTAAGGTCAGAGGAGATAACGACCATGTTTGATTAGCACGTTGAAGACAACGCTGATCCATGCCATCCGGTCCGCCCACTATCAATGACAGATCACGACCATCTGCCATCCAGTTTTTAAGTTGATCCGCTAATTGCTCTGTCGTCCATGACTTACCTTTTACATCAAGTGCAACTACATGATGATTATCAGGAATCTGACTTAATAAGCGATCTCCTTCTTCTCGCATCCAGTGTGAAGCACTGCCACTCTTGCCCCGTTTCGCTGGTGTTATTTCGTGTAAATTTAGGGCGCATTCACGCGGTAAACGTTTTGCGTATTCAAGATAGCCATCAGTAACCCAAGCTGGCATTTTGTTGCCAACTGCCAGCAAATTGAGTTTCATTATTCGTCAGCCGTGGCCTTAGATTGTTCTGTTGTATCAGGCACGCTCCACAATTTTTCCAAGTTGTAGGTAGCGCGTGTCTGTGGTGTCATAATATGAGCAATAACATCACCCAAATCAACTAATGCCCACTCGCCAACATCTTCACCTTCAGAGCCTAATGGTTGAACACCAGCAGCTTTAGCTTGCACAACAACTTCATTAGCAAGCGCTTTGACCTGGCGAGTCGATTTGCCGGTTGCAATAATCATAAAGTCAGTTACATCTGTCATGGCTGTCACATCCAATACTTGAATGTCTTCAGCTTTAATATCTTCCAGTGCGTCAATTACCAGAAGTTTTAATTCGTTAGCCTGCATTGGGCTCTCCGCTGTTAAATAATTAGAATAGTTTACATTATGGTCAACAATTGGGTGAAATTTGACCTGTTTTTACTTGCTTAACCAATCAGATGTTTTGCCTGTTAGATAGTAAACAGTCAAACCAACCCATTCTCGCCATGCCGGTTCTAATACCTCTAAATGCTCAAACAGATTAAAATCCCACTGGCGTAATTCAGTCACATTACTTCGATAGTCAACAGGATAAGGAATCACACTAATATTTAGTCTGCGTGCGACACCAACCGCTCTTGGCATATGAAATGCTGATGTAACTAACACGTAGTGCCCATTCAGCTTAGGGAGTTCAGGTTTAATCAACAACAAGTTTTCATAGGTATTGCGAGACTGCGATTCTATTATCAGTCTGGTTTTATCAATGCCCATTGTTACTAATAATTGCGTAGCAATATCGCCTTCCCGACCCGAGTCTTGAAATGCTAATAATCCACTACCACCGGCAAAAATAACCGGAACATCTGGATAGTATTTTGACAAAAGCGTTGCACCAACATAACGGTCGCCACCTTTGCCTAACTCTGAACTATGCCAACTGATTGATGGTTTTAATTCTTCGCCGCCACCTAAAATAAGTATGCCATCAATCTGTTCTGGCATAGGCTCAGGTTTGCTAAAGCGTGACTCTAATGGATAAATTAAAATATCACCAATGGGATAAGCTAACAGTGCAAAACTAACTATGCTGATTGGCACCAGGATCGCTAGGGCTAGTCGTTTTTTATTAAACACTAATACGACTGTCGCAAAGATCATCAACCAAATAATCAGACTGGCAGGACTTAATAAAACCCATGCAATTTTGGATAAAATAAAAAATACATTATCCATCTATATGATTATCTTTGTATAAACCCAGCTGTTCAATCACCTGAATCACGCTATCTGGTAATAAAAACTGTATCGACTGACCTGCGCCATATTGTGTGCGTATTTCAGTGGATGAAATAGCTAATTGGGTAACATCAACTGGCCAAAGTTTTCCTGCTTGTAATGTCGAATCACTGTCTTTTGCTAAATGAGCCTGATACCAATCGGCTAAAGTTGAATTCAAACTCAGAACCTCATGAGGTCGTTGCATAATAACGATGTGAGCAAAGTCTAATAGCTGCTGCCAGTGATACCATGATTCTATGCCTAGAAACGCATCTGTTCCCAGTAATAAATAAAGTGGATTTTGTTGAAATTCTTCACGTAACGATCTCAAAGTATCAACCATATATGAAACACCATCACGCTGTAACTCACGGTCATCAACAACAAAGTGTTCGCTGTTTTTCACAGCAAGATGCAGCATCAACATCCGCTGCTGGGCCGACGCCACCGGTGCAGGTCGATGTGGTGGCGTGTTATTTGGAATAAGACGAATATGATCCAGCTTTAATTGCTGCAACACATCTAATGCTGGTCTCAGATGGCCAAAATGCACCGGATCAAATGTGCCGCCCAGAATACCAATAGCTGCTGCAGTCATTAGCGTCTTATTTGTCCACTACCAAACACAATCCATTTTTGCGAGGTTAGGCCATTTAACCCAACTGGCCCACGCGCATGAATTTTATCGGTAGAAATACCAATCTCAGCACCCAAGCCATACTCAAAACCATCTGCAAATCGGGTTGAGGCATTGACCATAACTGAACTGGAATCAACTTCAGCCAAAAAGCGACGTGACTGTTGATAATTTTGAGTCACGATTGTTTCAGTATGACCAGAACTATGCTCATGTATATGATCCATAGCCGCATCAAGTCCATCTACAACCCGAATTGATAAAATTGGCGCTAAGTATTCTGTATCCCAATCGTCATGACTGGCGATATGAATATCAGGCAAAATATGCCGTGTCCGCTCACACCCTCTCAATTCAACTGATTCGCTTGCATAACGTTTGGCTAATCTAGGCAAAATTTCTGCTGCCACCGCACTGTCTACCAATAAGGTTTCCATGGCATTACATACGCCATAACGATGACATTTGGCATTAAAAGCAATCTCTTCAGCCATATCAAGATCGGCATCCGCCGCAATATAAACATGACAAATACCATCAAGATGTTTGATCACGGGTACTCGCGCATCACGGCTAATACGTTCGATTAAACTTTTACCACCTCGTGGCACAATAACATCGATATATTCAGGCATAGTAATCAATTCACCGACAGCATCACGATCGGTTGTTTCAACCACTTGCACTGCCGAAGAAGGCAGTTGTGCTTGTTCGAGCCCACGCTGAATACAGGCGGCTATTGCCTTGTTCGAATGAATAGCTTCACTGCCACCCCTTAAAATTGTTGCATTGCCAGACTTTAAACATAAGCCAGCTGCATCTGCTGTCACATTTGGACGTGATTCATAAATAATACCAATCACACCTAAAGGCACACGCATTTGACCTAGTTGAATGCCTGATGGACGAAATGTCATATTGCTAATTTCACCAACTGGATCAGCTAAAGCAGCTATTTGCTCCAAGCCTTCGGCCATACCTTCAATACGGGCATCGGTTAATTCCAATCTATCTAACAGTGCTGCATCCAGACCTTTAGCAATGCCGGCTGTGAGATCAATCGCATTTTGTTGTTTCAAAATATCGGCAGCGGTCCGAATTTCAGATGCGATACTCATTAAGGCATGATTTTTAGTATTAGTATCGGCACGCGCCAAGGCTCGACTCGCTTCTCTTGCTTGCTTGCCTAACGTTTGCATGTAGTGTCTTACATCCACTGCATTTCCCCTTAATTATTTAGCCACAACATTATAATTTTGCACCTGCAATACGCATACACACACTTTCTAAAAGTGACCATGGACATTGTGCAAGACTACCTTTTGCTGCCTGATCAACTTTAGCCATCATCTCAATAAAACCAAGCCATTGTTGCGTAGTATGTCGTTGTAACGTCATCCGGGTCATAGCTTGTTTTGTATTCCAAACCGGTGGTTTTTGTGCTTGGAAAACACGTTCAATAGTGATGCCTTGATCAAGCTGAATCGCCATATCTACTAGTCGCTGTACGGTCCAGGTCACTGCTGAAAAAATGGTTAATATATCCAGTCCTTCAGATCGTAATCGTGCGATCATACGCGGAATTTTATCTGTTTGACCCAGCATCACGCTATCCATCAAACCAAAGGATTCAAAACGAGCGTTATCAGCCACTGACTCAAGTACTATCTGCTCATCAACCACACCTGAAGGACATAATAAACTTAATTTATCAATTTCCTGGGCGGCGGCAAATAAATTACCTTCCACACGCTCTGCAATTAACTCGGCGACCACCAGTTGTGCAGTTAAACCTCGTTGCCGCATTCGCTGAAGGATCCAGCCAGGCAATTGACCGATATCAACAGGCCAAACAGGAATGGTGACGCCTATTTTATCAAGTTCAGTAAACCATTTACTTTTAGTTGATTTTGCATCAATTTTACCGCTGATAATCAATAAGGTTGTATCGTCGGGTGGTTGACTTGCATATTGCCTTAAGGCTTCGCCACCTTCACGGCCAGGGCTACCAGATGGCAAACGTATCTCGAGCAAACGTTGACTTGAAAATAATGACATCGTCTGCTCTTGCCATTGCAATTGAGACCAATCAAATCGACCATCGACATGCCAGATCTGACGTTGATCAGCACCCAGCTTGCGAACATGTTGTCTTACCAGATCACTGGCTTCTTCAACCAGCATTTGTTCATCACCATAAATCAGATAGACCGGTGATAAACCTTGCTGTAAATGCTGTGTGACTTGATCAGCGCGTAGGCGCATCTGTGATTATTTCAGTACCGACAAGCGGCGTAACACACTTTGAGCAAGTTGCTGATTGAGCTGTTCACGCAAAGCACGTTCTTCGTTGCCACTTGCTAACACTTGATCTTGATTAAATTGATAATCACGTTGTGCTTCGACTGATTGTTCATCAAGTATCAATTGACCTTTATCATCGCTCACCTTAAAGCGGACAATACCATGCAAACCATATTCACTGACTTTGGCATCAGCACCAACTGATAACACGCGTCGTTCTGTTTTGTTTTCCAAGACGGTTAACACTGAACTACCCTGTTGATAATCAGTTAAAACAGTTACGCCATTTGCACTAAGTGCACGTTTTAATGCCAAACCAAAATCCTGTTTAATATCAGCACCTTGGATATACATTTTTTTTATATTTGCAGGTAGATCAGCAGATCCTCTCAAGTGAAAGCCACAACCAGCAACAGCTAGCAATAACAGTGTAACAAACGTATTTGATAGGGAGCGTGTCATCAACATAATCCTTAATTTACTGGGCAACAACAATATTTATCAGTCTACCAGGCACAACAATAATCTTACGGACTTCTTTGCCCTCAATATAACGCACCACAGCTTCATCTGCCAGGGCGATTGATTCTACTGTTGCCTTATCAGCATCAGCCGCGACTACTATTTTAGAACGTAGCTTACCATTGACTTGCACCATAAGTTCAATTTTATCCTGAACCAGCGCTGACTCATCTACTTCAGGCCATAATTCTTCAACTACAGCTTGCTCATGTCCTAACTGTGCCCATAAATGATGGCAAATATGAGGCGCAATAGGCGATAACATCAAGACCACTTTTTCCAATAATTCTTGAATAACCGCTCTTGCTTGCTTGCTGTCATCAGACACTTTTGCTAAGGCATTCATTAATTCCATGATCGCGGCAATCGCAGTATTAAAGGTATGACGACGACCAATATCATCACCAACTTTTGTTAAGGTTTGATAGATTTGACGACGAAGTGCTTTAAGCTCATCACTTAGATCATCAACATTAAGCTCAACCACATCGCCTTGTTCAACATGAGTTTGTACTGCACGCCATAAGCGATTTAGAAATCGATTCGACCCTTCTACCGCTTTATCTGACCACTCTAACGATTGTTCTGGTGGTGCTGCAAACATCATAAATAATCGTGCAGTATCAGCACCATATTGATCGATCAATGCTTGCGGATCAACGGTATTACCTTTTGATTTTGACATTTTGGCACCATCTTTGAGCACCATGCCTTGCGTCAATAAGTTTTGGAATGGTTCATCGCCAGTCACCAAGCCTTCATCACGCATTAATTTATGGAAGAAACGCGCATATAATAAATGTAAAACAGCATGTTCAATACCACCAATATATTGGTCAACGGGTAACCAATGATTGGCACGTTGATCTAACATGGCTTGATCATTATCCGGGCAGGTAAAACGAGCGTAATACCAAGATGATTCAAAGAAGGTATCAAAGGTATCAGTTTCACGTTCTGCATCCTTGCCACATTGCGGACAGGCACATTGATAAAACTCGGGCATCGACTTAATCGGTGAACCACTACCATCAACAATGACATCTTCTGGTAAACGAACAGGCAAGTCTTGCTCAGGCACGGCCACTGAACCACAATCAGGACAATTGATAATTGGAATCGGTGTTCCCCAATAACGCTGGCGAGACACCCCCCAATCACGTAAACGATAATTAACTTGTCGTTGACCTTTGTCTTGCTGTTCTAAAAGATCAGCAATAGCATCAAAGGCTTGCTCCGAAGTTAACCCATCAAATTGACCCGCATTAACTAAACGGCCTTTTTCAGTAAAAGCGGCTTTCGTTAAATCATAGGCTTGATCATCAATTGGTTCGATAACCTGTTTTACGGCTAAATCATATTTTTGAGCAAATTCATAATCGCGCTGATCATGAGCAGGTACTGACATAACTGCACCGGTACCATAGCCCATCAATACGAAGTTTGCAGCCCATACTGGAACGTGTTCGCCCGTTAGCGGATGAATGGCCATTAAACCTGTTGCAACACCTTTTTTCTCAGCCGTTTCTAATGCAGCTTCAGACGTTTCCATTTTGCGACATTGTTCAATAAATGAGGCTAACTCAGAATTAGTTTCAGCTGCTTTTAATGACAATGGATGCTCGGCAGCAACAGCAACATAACTTACACCCATCAGGGTATCTGGACGTGTTGTATACACCGCCAATGTGTCTGAGCTATCTGCTATACCAAACTTGATGTGAAGTCCTTCGGAACGACCAATCCAATTTGCCTGCATTGTTTTAACTTGTTCGGGCCAGCCATCAAGCTGATTCAAGTCGTTTAATAATTGTTCTGCATAATCCGTGATTTTCATAAACCACTGTGGAATTTCACGCTTTTCAACCGGAGTATCACAACGCCAGCAACAGCCATCAATGACCTGTTCATTGGCAAGTACCGTTTTATCATTCGGGCACCAATTGACTGCCGCTGTCTTTTTATACACCAAGCCTTTATTGAATAGGCGTGTGAATAACCATTGTTCCCAGCGATAATATTCTGGCGAACATGTTGCGAATTCACGCTCCCAATCATAGCCCAGACCTAGGCGTTGGAGCTGACCACGCATATAATCAATGTTGTCATAGGTCCATGCCGCTGGCGGTACTTTATTTTTAATCGCTGCGTTTTCAGCTGGCAAACCAAACGCATCCCAACCCATAGGTTGCAATACATTTTTACCTTGCATGCGTTGGTAGCGAGAAATAACATCACCAATAGTGTAATTGCGCACATGCCCCATGTGTAATTGACCACTTGGGTATGGGAACATGGCTAGGCAATAGAACTTTTGTTTGGTCGAATCTTCGACTGCACGGAAGGTTTTTTGGTTATGCCACCAGTCTTGGGCAGCTTTTTCAACGACAGCTGGTTGATATTCTTGTTGCATGACAACTCTTTAAGGCTAAAAATCTAAAGCGCCTAGGATACCGCAGGCTGAAGTTTGCATAAAGATAAAAGCTAAAACAATTCGATATTGCCCGTTTCTTGTTCTGTTTTAACTAGGGTCTGTTTATTTAACCTCAGTTCTGGATAAGAATGGTCAGCTACCCTATAACGAACAATGACTTACCAACAAATAGCTGGTAAAACTTCTAAAACCAGTTTTAATGACATAAGCAGTGCCTTTGTTTTAGTGGATATCAAGGCAGATTTACCTAGCAATAGCCCAGCTATTGCAAGAAAATCTAACGCGGATAGCCGCTAAAACAAAGGTGCTGGATGGCTGTGCTTATCCAGAACTGAGGTTATTTAACAGCCATCAAGACTTCATACTTTGCTTGAAGCTGTTGTTTTGTTTCAACGTTATCCGGATCTTTGGGAATACAGTCTACAGGACACACCTCAACACATTGTGGTGTATCAAAGTGACCGACACACTCCGTACAAAGTGCGGGATCGATCACATAAATTTCAGGTCCCTGAGATATAGCACCATTAGGACATTCTGGTTCACACACATCACAGTTGATACATTCATCAGTGATAAATAACGACATTAAAAACTCCAAACTTAACTTTATATTTTGATCTTAGCGTCTATCGTGGGATTAGAGCAATTTACGTGTCAGTGCCGCCAGCACACAAGGTGCAACAAATTCCGACACATCGCCACCTAATCTGGCAATTTCTCTAACCAAACTAGATGAAATATAACTGAACTGCTCCGCTGGTGTTAAAAACAAGGTTTCCACATCCGGTTCCATCTTGCGGTTCATTCCCGCTAATTGAAACTCATGCTCAAAATCTGACACCGCACGTAAACCACGGACAATAACCGTGGCTTGTTTTTGTTTGGCAAAATTAATCAATAGGCCTTCAAAACCACAGGCCTCAACATTAGGTATCTCGGCTAAGGTCTGTTGTACCAAGGCTACACGTTCATCTAAGTTAAACACCGGTTGTTTGCTCGGATTAACTGCCACAGCGACAATGACACGATCAAATAATTTACTGGCACGATCAACAAGATCGATATGGCCATTAGTTATCGGATCAAAGGTGCCCGGATAGATAACGGTTGTTTTCACTTGCTATCTCCTACTTCATTAGTCAACAAGCAATAACGCACATCACCTGCTTTTTTATCTTTAATTAATTGCCAATTATTAGGTAAAGTCGGCAAAGGCTTATTACTTGGACATTCCAAATAAATCAGTGCATTATCAGCTAATATCTTATAGTTAACTAACAATTGTGCAATTTCTGTCCACAAATCGGCTGGATAAGGCGGATCAATAAACACAATATCGAATTGCTGCTGACATTGTTTTAGATATTGCTGTGCCGTCATCTGTTTAACATCGGCTTGCTCTGCTAACAATGCCTTACGATTCACGACTAGTTGTTGCACCGCTTCGCCTTGTACTTCAACCATCGTGACATGTTCTGCGCCGCGGGACAGTGCTTCAAAACCCAAAGCACCACTACCAGCAAACAAATCCAAACAACGCGCATCACCGACATAAGCTTGTAACCAATTAAAAATGGTTTCACGAACCCGGTCTGGTGTCGGTCTTAACTGTTCAATATCAGGAAACTGTAATTTTCGACCACGCCATTTACCTGCAATGATGCGCAACTGTCCCTTGTTCGAACTTAGCTGCTTACTTTGTTTCAGCTTCGCCACCTACCAATATTGTTATCATTTTATCTGGCTTCACCCGTCGATTAAATGCCTCTTTGATTTGCTGTTTTGTTACGGCATTGACCTTATCTATGAAGTTATCAAGATAATCCAGCGGCAAGCCATAAAAGCCAATCATTGCCAAATAATCGGCAATTTTTTTATTACTATCTACGCGCAGAGCAAAACCACCGCTAATATTTTGTTTTGCAGCCAGCAATTCGTCATCGGTGGGACCATTTTTAATAAATGATGTCAGTGTATTTTTCATAACATCCAATGCTTGTTGAGCTTGATCATTACGTGTTTGCAGTGCTAATTGAAATGGTCCCAGCTCTTGCATTGGTCTGAAGTAACTATATACGCTGTAGGATAAACCGCGTTTTTCTCTGATTTCATTGCTAAGTTGAGAAACAAGACCACTTCCACCCAAAATATGATTACCAATATATAAAGCAAAATAATCGTCATCATCTCTGCTCATGCCAGGCTGACCCATAACGATATGGGTTTGTGTCGAAGGAAAGTCAATGTGTATGGTTTGAGCAGAGTGTAATGGCTCAACTTTCGCTAGCTGTTCTGCTTTATCTCCTTCGGGTAACTGACCTAACAACTCGTTGGCGACATCACTTGCCTGCGATTTATCCAAAGCTCCGACAATAACCACTACCGCATTTTGGGCTACATAATACTGTTTGTAAAAACGTTTTAAATCATCAACAGTGATTGCTGACACGGTGTCTACTTGACCTGAAGGCATCGTGCCATAAGGATGCTCAGGGTAAAGCTCATAATAAAAACGGCGTGACGCAATGGCTGCAGGCGACTGATTTTCAGCCTGCAAGCTAAGCAATAGCTGTTTTTGAATACGCTGAAATGATGCCTGTGGAAAATCAGGTTGGGCGAGCACTTTGCCAAACACGTCTAAAGCCGGTTTGAGCGCGTTATCAGCAATTAAACTTCGCATAGTTAACACCGCCATATCGCGTTGCGATGTATTGCCAAATTGAGCGCCAACATCATCAAATGCTGCTGCAACTTGATCAGCAGTCATACCTGCTGCACCTTCATTCAACAAAGCATTTGTTAGCAACGATACACCGTTTAGATCGCCATCACGTGCGGCTCCTGCATCAAATATCACTTGCACATCAACCATCGGTAATTCAGGCGTATAAACATAATAAACCTGACCGCCATTAGCCGTTTGCCAGTGATCTATAGTCGGACTTGCGTTAACAGTAAATGATAACAACAGCCCCATAATCACTACCCAAATTTTAGAAATCATGGCGACCTCCAGCAGTCACGTTTGGTTTTTTATGGTCCAGAGCTAATGGAATTAACTCTGCTGTTGTGAGCCGTTGATTGATGAAATAGTTGTTAGCTACTTGCTGTATTTGCTGCGCCGTCACTGCTTGCACATTGTCGACATAGGCATCACTTAATTGCCAATCCAGTCCTACAGTTTCTAACATGCCTATTTGCATGGCCTGATAAAACACACTATCTCGTTCATAGACAGCGTTGGCAACGACCTGTGTTTTGATTCGATTGAGTTCTTCTTGTGTCACCAGTTCTGTTTTTAGTTTATCAATTTGAGCCATAACAGCCTGTTGCAGATCAGCTACCGTTTTACCTTTGACTGGTGTGCCTGCAATTAAAAAGACATCTTTAAGTCGTGAAAACAAGCCATATCCAGCGCCAATATTAGCTGCGATTTGATCACCTCTAACCAGATCTCGTGCAAAACGGGCACTATTGCCCCCATCTAAAATACCAGCCAACACTTCTAGTGCGTAAGGCTCCCATGCAGCATCTGCTGCAACGGTTTTGACAACCGGCACTTTCCAACCCATCATCAAATAAGGCAATTCGGCTGGTGCTTCTATTTCAATGTGACGCACACCTTTTTGTTCAATTTCAATTTGAGGTTTGAGTTCAGCCGTTTGTTCAGCTTTAAGTGGTCCGAAATATTTTTTTGCCAATTCATATACCACCTGAGGTTCGACGTCACCCACTACGACAACGGTAGCATTATTCGGTGCATACCATTTTTGATACCACTGTCGTAAATCCTGGGCTTGATAATGATTGATATCTGACATCCAGCCGATGACCGGATGATGATAAGGACTATTCACAAAAGCCGTAGCGTTAAATGCTTCACGAAGTAAGGCTTGAGGATTATCTTCGGTACGCATACGACGTTCTTCAGCGACCACTTCACGCTCTTTCAAAAGCTCGGCATCATCTATGACCAGTTTACGCATTCGCTCTGCTTCAAGACGAAAACTGACATGTAAACGATCTTTCTCTAATGTTTGAAAATAGGCAGTGTAATCTCGTCCCGTAAATGCATTTTCATTACCGCCATTAGCCGCAACAATTTGCGAAAATTCATTTGGTTTCAGATTTTCAGTGCCTTTAAACATCATATGTTCAAGCTGATGCGAAATGCCCGTTATGCCATTGTATTCATAACTTGACCCAACTTTGTACCACACTTGCGACACCACAACCGGGGCACGATGGTCTTCCTTAACAATAAGTTTCAAACCATTGTCGAGCTCAAATTCACTGACTTGTGCCTGTGCAGCACTGGATATTGTTAGAAAAATCCAAAAGCCTTGTTTAATTTTTTTAAGCATCTGCATTTATATTTTCCATGACATGATAAAATTGATCATTGAAGTTTAATGACAAGTAATAATTATGTTTAGTTTCTTAAGAAAAAAAAACGAAAATGTCGAAAACAAACCATTTGAACAGCACACTGAAACACCTATTCAGCAGCTAGAGGCTGAAGTAGTACATTCCCCCGAACAAGAACACACTACTGCTAAAGAAAGTCTATTTGGTCGTTTAAAAAAACGACTCAGTAAAACCAGTGCCAAATTAACCGATGGTTTTGCCTCGTTAATTTTAGGCAAAAAAGCCATCGATGATGACTTGCTTGAACAACTTGAAACACAGTTACTCAGCGCTGACTTAGGTGTTGAAGCGACGCAAGCTATCATAACAGACTTGACACAGCGTGCTGCTCGTAAGCAATTAGGTGATGCTCAGGCTTTGTTTACTGCACTGCGTGACGATATGGTTACTTTATTACAACCAAGTTGCCATCCGCTTGTTATTCCGGAACAAAACACACCGTATGTCATTTTAATGGTTGGCATTAATGGGGTTGGCAAAACAACCACTATTGGCAAACTAGCCAAACAATTTCAACTTCAGGGTAAATCAGTCATGCTTGCTGCAGGTGATACCTTTCGCGCAGCGGCAGTTGAACAGTTACAAGTCTGGGGAGAACGTAATGATATTGCTGTTATCTCACAACACAGTGGTGCCGATTCGGCCTCGGTTATATTTGATGCATTGCAATCGGCCAAAGCACGTAATATCGATATTTTGATTGCAGATACCGCGGGGCGCTTACACACGCAGTCAAATTTGATGGAAGAGCTGAAGAAAGTGAAACGTGTCATGACTAAACTTGATCAGGATGCGCCACATGAAGTCATGTTAGTACTTGATGCCGGCACAGGTCAGAATGCATTATCACAGGCAATCCAATTTAACCAGGCGGTTGGCGTAACAGGAATTACATTGACCAAGTTAGATGGCACTGCTAAAGGCGGGATCATCTTTGCAATTGCAAAAAAAACAGGTCTACCCATTCGTTATATCGGTGTCGGTGAAACGATTGATGATCTTCGACCGTTCCAAGCTGAGGAATTTGTTGATGCACTGTTAGGACGTGACGATCAGGAATGATTCAATTTACAGATGTCTATAAACGGTACCCCAATCGCTATGAAGCCCTTTCAGGACTAAGCTTTCATCTCAACAAAGGTGAAATGGCTTTCTTAACGGGTCATTCTGGCGCAGGCAAAAGTACATTATTAAAGCTAATAGCACTGATTGAACGTTGCAGTCATGGCCAAGTGTTAGTCAACAAGCAAAACCTGACTCATTTACCCAAACGAAAAATACCTTATTATCGTCGCCAAATTGGCCTTGTGTTTCAAGATCATAACTTACTTCATGACCGTACGGTATTCGATAATGTCGCGTTACCCTTGGTGATTGCTGGTGAAAACCACCGTGAAATTGGACGACGTGTTCGTGCCTCGCTCGATAAAGTAGGCCTGTTAGGAAAAGAACGTAATTTACCGATAGCCTTATCGGGTGGTGAACAACAACGCGTGGGGATTGCAAGAGCAGTAGTAAACCGCCCTGCTATTTTACTTGCCGATGAACCAACCGGTAATCTGGATCCTGATTTGTCACGCGACATCATGCAGTTATTCGAACAATTCAACCAAGTCGGCACTACCGTTTTTATTGCCACTCATGATCATGATTTAATACACACATTACCTTATCGTCAAATACAGCTACATCAGGGGCGTTTAGCCAAGCGAGAAGTCGAATGAGTTTATCAACGATCATGACAAACTATTTTTTGCGCCATGTACAAGTCATGTTATTCAGCCTTGGTCAACTGTGGCGACAACCTGTTGCCAGTTTGATGACCGTTACGGTCATTGGTATCGCCTTAGCCTTACCTGCCGGATTATTTGTATTACAACAAAATATGACGACGGTGAGTGAACAATGGGATGATTCTAATCAAATTACCCTGTTTTTAAAAACGACTATTTCTCAAGTAGAAGGTAAGCAACTCAGTCTGGATTTAAAAAAGTGGCCTAATATTGCCCAAGTTCAGTTTCAATCGGCAGCACAGTCACTGTCGGAATTCCGTCAATTATCTGGATTAGGCGATTTATTAGACTCGCTACCTAACAATCCCTTACCCGCTGTCATTATCATTTATCCTGCGGAAGATATCGTCAGTCCAGATGCCATTGGTAGTTTACTGGCGCGCTTAGAGGCAATGCCACAAGTCGAGCAAGCCCAACTTGATATGGAATGGCTACAACGATTGCGTAGCATCAATGAAACTATTCATCGTGGTATTAGTATCCTTGCGATTTTATTGTCTCTCAGTGTTTTACTTATTATTGGCAACACGATTCGCCTGGCCATTTTAAGTCGTCAATCTGAAATTAAAGTAATGAAATTAGTCGGAGCAACTGATCGTTTTGTGCGTCGCCCTTTCTTATATACCGGCTTTTGGTATGGCTTAGTCGGTGGTATAGTGGCTTGGATAACGCTCATGCTGACATTAAGTGTCATTTCAAGCCCCATTGATGAACTTATTGGTCATTATGGCAGTAATTTTGACTTACAGTGGTTCTCACTAACTATGTTGACAACACTACCCTCGATAGGTGTCGTACTTGGTGCTGCAGGTGCATGGTTAGCTGTTAGTCGGCACATACACATGATTGAACCTAATTAACCTTCAACAACTAGACAGCAACGGGAACTTTCTCCTAAAATTTTGTTCTTAGTATTTGATTAAATAACTTAATGTTATGATAAAAGAATAAATTTTAACAAGGCCACAAATATGACAACAGATGTAGCCCAATACAATTTTGCATTAGCACCGATTGGTAACTTAGATGCCTACACGAATCTTGCGCATAACATTCCAATGTTAACTGCGGAAGAAGAATATGACCTTGCCATGCGCTTACAACGTGACGGCGATTTAGACGCTGCTCAACGGCTTGTTTTATCACATCTTCGTTTTGTTAATCGTATTGCCAAAGGCTATAGTGGATATGGCTTACCGGTCGCAGATCTGATCCAGGAAGGCAATATCGGCTTGATGAAAGCCGTAAAACGCTTTGATCCTGAAAAAGGTGTCCGCCTTGTCTCTTTCGCCGTGCATTGGATCCGTGCAGAAATTCACGAATATGTCATTCGCAATTGGCGCATTGTTAAAATTGCCACCACCAAAGCCCAACGTAAACTGTTTTTTAATCTACGTGGTGCTAAAAAACGTCTCGGTTGGCTAAATCAGGAAGAAGTAGAAGCAATTGCTGACGATTTAGGTGTTACCCCAGAAAATGTTATGGATATGGAGCGTCGTCTTTCTCAGCCTGACACCTCATTTGATTTGCCAAACGATGTCGATGATGAAGAAACCAGTTTTTCACCCGTTGCTTATTTAACAGGACCTGACAATACCGATCCATCAATGGAGTTGGAACAGTTAGACGCTACTGATTATCAACATACAAAACTGAGCAATGCACTGGCATTATTAGACGAACGTAGCCGTGATATCGTTAGTCAACGTTGGTTAAATGATGATAGCAAGGCAACATTACATACCTTGGCCGATCAATATCACGTATCTGCCGAGCGCATTCGTCAAATAGAAAACAATGCCATGAAAAAACTAAAACATCTTATGGCTTAGTTTTAACTAGCACTAATTTCTTGTTCAATTTGCATAGACAAAAAAGCCCGCAATCACATCGCGGGCTTTTTTATTAGTAGTTTTTAATTCTAGCGTTCTAATAAAGATGTTTTACCTGTTTTACCATCCCACTCTTCAGCATCAGGCAAGGCATCTTTTTTCTCAGAGATAACTGGCCATACACGCGATAGTTCTTCGTTTATTTGCAAAAACTCACTTTGCTCATCTGGTAGATCATCTTCAGAAAAAATAGCTTGTGCTGGGCATTCTGGTTCACATAATGTGCAATCTATACATTCATCTGGGTCAATAACCAAAAAGTTTGGCCCTTCATGGAAACAGTCTACTGGGCAGACATCCACACAGTCAGTATATTTACATTTGATACAGTTTTCTGTGACAACAAAGGTCATGATAATTTCTCCAAATTCACAAATTACAGGCCGGCTGTAAAAAATCAAACCGTAATTTTACATGATTTCAAACTAGTCTGGGCAATGTTAGTTTTTAAGGTATGATCGTAGTCATTACTATTTAAGGTTATTCGCTATGCACCGGATATTAACTATTGCTTTTTTTGTAACTGTTTTTGTGATTGGCGCGGCTTTTTCCGCGAAAAATACAGGCGCTGTGACTGTAGACTTTTATTTCTCAGCAATCACATTACCCCTTTCTGTCATTATCATTTTATCTTTAGTAGTCGGAATTGTGATTGGTGCATTAGCTATTTTTGCCGGAACACTCAGTCTGCGCTATGAAAATAGAGGCCTACAAAAACAACTGGCCACAGCAGAACAGGAGCTAAATAGTCTGCGTATTTTACCGATTAAAAACGAGCACTAGAGCACAACAAGATGGAATTGTTATTTCTTCTTCTCCCGATCGCAGCCCTTTCAGGTTGGTTGCTTGCGAGAAAGCAATACAATAAAACTAACCTATCTCATTCGTCAGCGCTCAATCCTGACTATTTTAAAGGGCTGAACTTTTTACTTAATGAACAACCTGATAAAGCTATCGACATTTTTATTAAGCTACTTGAGGTCAATAGTGAAACTGTCGAAACACATCTGGCATTAGCTAACTTATTTCGACGTAGGGGAGAAACTGACAGAGCAATTAGGATCCATCAGAATTTAATTGCACGACCAACATTAACGCCAGTGCAACGAGATACGACCTTAATTGAGCTAGGCCTGGACTATATGAATGCGGGGGTGCTTGATCGTGCCGAACATTTATTTCTGGAAATTTTAAACAAGACATCGCCGCCTACAGAGGCTTACCAACAATTACTACGACTCTATCAACAAGAGAAGAAATGGCCGCAAGCGATAGATATGGCTATAAAATTTCAATCTCACGCTAAAGAAGATATCGGGCCAACGATTGCCCAGTTTTATTGCGAACTTGCTGAACAACAAATGTTATCTGAATCAAACAGTACATTGCCCATACTCAAAAAAGCGCATTATTATGATGCTAACTGTGTTCGAGCATCATTGTTAAAAGCTGATTGTCTGATTAGAGCAGAAAAGGTCGACAAAGCAATAAAAGTATTGCAAAACATAGAAAAACAAAATGTAAATTATATTTCTGAAGCATTGCAACGACTACTAAGTTGTTACCAAAATACACATAATCTAAGTGGATTCCATGAGTGGCTACACGCACTATTAAGTCGTCATCCTACTATAACAAGTGCTCGAATTATGCTTGCCCAAGTCATTCAAATGCAGCACGGCAGTCAAGCTGCTCATGACTATCTGTACCAACAATTACAGTCACATCCATCAGTGGAAGGCCTGCACACATTAATGTCACTAGATAAACCTTCAGATCAAACTCTAGTGCCACTTATCAAAGGTATAACACATACAATGGTTCGACGCGGACATCGTTATAGTTGCCAAAATTGTGGCTTTTCAGGAAAAACCATGCACTGGCAATGTCCTAGTTGCAAACGCTGGAATAGTGTCAAACCTACAGAAATTCATCTATCTTCTTTAGAATCATTATTGGAGTTATCACAATGAGTGTGATCCGCATTTATCATAATCCACGTTGCAGTAAATCTCGCCAAACATTAGCGTTATTAGAGCAACAAGGCATCGAACCAGAAATCATTGAATACTTAAAAACACCTCCAACTAAAGAAACACTTAAATTAGTTTTAGAACAACTTGGTATTTCTGCTCGCCAACTTTTACGAACAGGAGAAGCAATTTATAAAGAATTAAATTTAGCCAACCCGGCACTGACAGACGATCAACTCATTGAAGCAATGTGTGAACATCCAAAGTTAATCGAACGTCCTATAGTGATTAATAATGGTCAGGCCAGATTGGGGCGTCCCCCTGAAACAGTACTTGAGATTGTGTAATGGCTGAAATTCTCATTGTTTACTACAGTCAATCTGGTCATGTCGCTGACATGGCAGAACACATTGCTCGTGGTGTTGAGTCAGTTGAAGGTTGCATCGCTAAAATAAGAACGGTGCCCACTGTTTCAACTGTGTGCGAACAAATGCAAGATACTATTCCAGATCAAGGTCATCTTTATGCGACTCATGACGATTTAGCCAACTGTGACGGCTTAATTATTGGCAGCCCTACCCGCTTTGGCAATATTGCAGCGCCCTTAAAATACTTTATAGATAGCACCAGCGATCTTTGGCTCTCAGGGTCACTTATAGGCAAACCCGCAGCGGTATTTACCTCAACCGGAAGTCTACATGGCGGTCAGGAATCAACCTTATTATCGATGATAATTCCGCTGCTGCATCACGGCATGATTGTGATGGGCTTGCCTTATAGTGAAAGCGCATTGATGACAACAAACGATGGCGGCACACCTTATGGAGCAAGTCATTGGGCTGGCCATAATAATGAGCGCAATTTAAGTGAAACTGAAGCAACATTATGTAAAGCATTGGGCCATCGTTTAGCCACTACAGCCAAGGCATTAAAATCATGAGTGTGTTATTCAAACAGCTCGCATTAGTTAGTTTTTTTGGATTAATGTTGACATTAATTTGCTGGATAACACTGGGGCAACATAGTAGTAATTTTCCAACAGCAGCGTGGTTAATCCTTGCTTTATTCCCCCTGTTATTGCCATTACGCGGAATCTTGCATGGCAAACCCTATACCCACGCCTGGACAAGCTTTCTGATGTTGGGCTATTTCTCACATGGGATCGGAGAATTATACAGCGCGCCTGATTTTCATATTTATGCAAGCTTAGAAATACTGTTTAGTGGTTTAACATTTACTGCATCTATTATTTTTATCAAATTAAATGCTAAACTAAGCAAAGGTTCACAAAACCAATAATTTCAATATGTTATAAAAGAACTATTGATCCTTTTGTGGAGAACGACAATGACTACTATTTCAGCCTATCAATCAGGTCTGACAGGAATTCAAACCGGACTACAAAGCTTAAACCAGAATGCTAGCAAAATAGCGTCTGTCACTAGCATTGAGTCACCTTCAAACCTCACCGAACCCTTAATTGGGATGATGAGCGATAAACAACAAATTGAAGCTTCAGCAAACGTTATCGAAGCCAGCAATTCAATGCTTGGAACGCTACTCGACATCAAAGTTTAGAAATGAACATCACTGTTACAGCATCGCTAACAACAGTCACGCCCCAAAAGCAGAGTTCAGCCCGCGATGAAACAAGCAATACAACAACTGATAACAGCACCGCACAAGAATTAAAGTAAATACAACAACTCAAAGCGCGTGATAGAGAAGTTCGTGCCCACGAAGCCGCTCACGTAGCTGCCGGCGCAGGACTGATACGCGCTGGAACCAGCTTTAGCTTTCAACGCGGCCCGGATGGAGTCCAATATGCTATAGGTGGTGAAGTCAGTATCGACACATCCAAAGTAGTCAATAATCCAGAAGCTACCCTACGAAAAGCAGAGCAAATTCGATCCGCTGCACTCGCTCCAGCTCAACCTTCATCACAAGATCGTAATGTTGCTGCAAAAGCAGCCCAACTGTCTATTGAAGCACGCGCAGAGCTTAATCAACAGCAAAATAATGAAGATAAATCAAAGTCATTTAACACAGCGCTATCAAACTCGATTTCATCTTCTGGCAAGTTATTTGATTCCATCGCCTAGTTTGTCGTGTGAAATTTGTTAGACTATAGCCATAGATTTCTGACATCCCTGATTCATTTTGATAGAACATACTCCTAGTCCACTTTCATTAAGCTTGATCCAACACGCTTTAGATACAAAGACACGCGCTAAATTAAACGATATCTTAATTTTCGACACGATTTCATCGACCAATGATGCACTGTGGCAACAATTAGATAAAGGCAGACACGGGCCTCTAGTTTGTCTTAGTGAAACTCAAACTGCTGGACGAGGACGGCGCGGCGATCTATGGCATTCACCTGCTACAGGCAACCTTTATTTATCAATCCTTTGGCCATTTCCCGCAGATATGACACATAATGGCCTAAGTATTGCGATTGGCATTAGTTTAATTCAGGTTCTCAAAGCCGAAGGAATCAATGACTTACAGCTTAAATGGCCTAATGACATTTTGCATAAAAGAAAAAAACTGGCTGGAATTCTAGTAGAATCAAGGCTCGGTACAAAGCAAAATACCGTTGTCGGCATTGGCCTTAATTTTAAGCTTCCACCCGACACCCAAAACCAAATACAACAACCCACCACCAGCCTTGAACAATTATGTAAGACGCTACCTTGTCGCAATCGGCTGGCAGGAACAATTATTCAAACTATGATCACCTTATTAGAACGCTTTCAAGACTGCGGATTAAATGAATTCCTTCCTCAGTGGCAACAATATGATGCCCTTGCAAATCAACACATCAGCCTAGTTGGTCCAGACGACACCATTGATGTCATTCCATGTGGAATTAATCAACATGGTGAACTTCGCTACCTTCATAACGATAAATTGCACACGCTTTCAAATAGCCACATAAGCATTAGGTTTAACTCATGAAATTAGTAGTCGATATTGGCAATACCACTATTAAATGGGCCTGTATAGAATCAGGTAAACTTGGCGACAGTCACAGCTTCATTCGAAAAAAGACTGGCATTAAATCATCGTTAAACACACAGTGGAAAGCATTGAACAATGTCACAGCAATCTTTGTATCAAATGTCGCTGGAGACAAAGTTGAACAGCAACTATCTGAATGGACTGAAAAACAATGGCAACAAACGCCAACGTTTATTCGCAGCGAACACAAACGTTTTGGTGTCACAAATTCTTATGCCGAACCTGAAAAACTAGGTGTAGACCGTTGGTTAGCCCTAATTGCCGCCAGACAACATGCTCGCAGTGCGACCTGTGTTATCGATTGTGGCACAGCTATAACAATCGATGTGGTAACCAAATACGGTCAACATCAAGGTGGCATGATTCTTCCGGGCTTATCCTTAATGCGTGAAGCGCTCATCACTAGTACCAGTGACATTAAAGACCTGCATGAACCATCTGACTTCATAACACTCGCTACCAATACATTTAGCGCGATTCAATCTGGGACACTTTATACAATAACAGCCAGCTTAGAAAGATTAATTGACGATCTAACTGAGCAATATAATAAACGCATCCGCTTTATCATCACTGGTGGTGATGCAGAGTTGATATTACCGCTACTACCAACTTCAATTGCTCATTATCCAGATGTGGTATTAAAAGGCCTCGCTTATTATGCACGTCAAGGCGATAAGCCACGACGCCAGCCAAAAGCTGTTGAAGCCGTTGAAGCCGTTGAAGCCGTTGAAGCCGTTGAAGCCGTTGAAGCCGTTGAAGCCG
>JACUUH010000038.1 GCA_014859375.1 Gammaproteobacteria bacterium | reverse complement strand
CGTGCAGCTTGATATTTGAAATGAAAAAGTCTGACTTATTCGGCATCGAATAAACAAAGACCCTGATTAATGAATCAGGGTTGAGTTTGTTTAGGCTTTTATTGTTTAATTATTTTTGTGTGTAGCTTTCGAAACGTGAAATATATTCATCAATGTTTTGAGCTAACATTTCTGCATAACGCTGTGTGAAGTACTCGATAGCGCCTTGTTTTTCTGCTTGTAAATTATCAGCAGTTTTAACAGAACGTGCGACACTGAACGCATTAAATCGGGCAGCTGAATAGAGAATTGATGTATTAACATCATCGACAGCACTTTCTGCCGCTTGCTGATTGGCAACGGCTATAAACTCATCGGCACGTTGTTGAAATGTTTTTGTTGTTGGTGAATTTTCACTCATTATTTTTCTCTCGATAGTGTTATAAATTAAGACTTTTTCTGTGGCTGTTGGACTTTGTTTATTGATATAGACAAAGACATAATAACAGATCGATGGTGAAATTCGGGGCATGACTTTTAAGCGTGAATTACAATAAAACCTGTCTGGTTTCTGCCAGAAAATCATGAATTTTTTTCTCAATTCGTTGATCGATCATTTCTTCTGGAGCTCGATTGTTAGGGCAGGGCATACGTGGTGTTGTGCCAAACAAGCGGCAAATTAGCGGGCGTTCGTCATAGACTTCGCAGCCATGTTGGCCTAGGTATGGGCAATTGTATTCAGCGAGTGCTTGTTGGTGTTGTTTGTCACTTTTAACGGGTAATCTGGCTACCTCTTCAGATGACGCTGTAACCGGGCCACAACAATCATGACAACCAGGTGTACAGGCAAAGGTGGGAATGCGTTCACGAAAAAATCGAATTTTTTGGCTATTTTTTGTCATTAAGTTAATCTAATCTAAGATGATGCTTGCCTTTTCAATAAAGGGGCTGAGCAATTGGAAATGCTAACACCACAAAGCAAGTAAAACAATTCAAGCAGTAACTAGCTATATCCTGTAAGCTATGACTCCTTCCCCGATTTACATTCACATTCAAAATAGAGACACCTCACCCTATGAGTTTTGCCGACCTCGGTTTATCCGCTCCAATCCTTGCTGCTGTTGCAGAGCAGGGTTATACAAGCCCAACACCTATTCAAGCACAGGCCATTCCAGCTGTTATTGCTGGCAAAGATGTTATGGCCGCTGCCCAAACTGGCACAGGTAAAACCGCTGCTTTCACCTTGCCATTATTGCAACGGTTGTCTGCTGGTGCCCCTGTTCAATCTAATCAAGTACGCGCACTTGTTTTGACACCAACCCGAGAGTTGGCTGCTCAAGTTGCTGATAGTGTTGCTACTTATGGTAAAAACCTGCCGTTACGTTCAACCGTGGTATTTGGTGGCGTTAAAATAAATCCACAAATGATGAAGTTACGTCGAGGTGTTGATATTTTAATTGCAACGCCGGGTCGATTATTAGATTTATATAATCAAAATGCAGTGCGCTTTAATCAGCTTGACGTCTTGGTTTTGGATGAAGCTGATCGTATGTTGGATATGGGCTTTATTCATGATATTAAGAAAATATTAGCGTTATTGCCTAAAAATCGTCAGAACTTGATGTTTTCAGCTACATTTTCAGATGATATTCGTCGTTTAGCCAAAGGTTTGGTTAATGATCCGGTTGAAATTTCGGTATCACCCGCTAACACTACGGTCAAATCAGTTGAACAATCGATTCATCCAGTTGATAAAGCTCAAAAAACAAAATTACTGATTCATTTAATAACGCAAGGCAATTGGCATCAGGTCTTAGTGTTTTCTCGCACCAAGCATGGTGCCAATAAAATTACTAAATTATTAGAACAAGCAGGGCTTAAATCAGCTGCAATTCATGGTAATAAAAGTCAAAACGCACGTACCAAAGCGCTGGCTGATTTTAAAGGTGGTCAAATTCAAGTATTAGTTGCTACTGATATAGCAGCACGCGGTATTGATATTGATCAATTACCCCATGTTGTCAATTTTGACTTGCCAGATGTACCTGAAGATTATGTCCATAGGATTGGTAGAACCGGTCGGGCCAGTGCAACTGGTCAAGCTGTTTCTCTGGTATGTGCTGATGAAATCAAGCAACTTTCAGATATTGAACGTGTGATTGGTGAATTGATTCCTAGAAAAATGATTGATGGTTTTGAACCTGTCCATGCCTTAGCTGAATCACGATTAGATCGTCGTCCGATTAAGCCTAAAAAGCCGACGAAACCTAACCAGGCTTCAGCCGGTCATCAAGATGGTCAACGTTCAGGCGAGGTTGCTAGAGGTCATAAGCCTGCAAGCAAGAATAGACGTCATATTATCAGTAGAAGATCAGGCACACCCGCTGCAAAAGCAAAAATTTAGCGTGTTAGAGTTAGTAAATTAAAGTAATAGCATTGCCAAGCTGGATCTGACCATCACTTAGAATTTGAGCTCTTAGGCCACCACGGTTAAGCATGTGGACTAAGATCTCACTGCCTAATTGCTTTGCCAGATGACCACAAGGTTCGCATAACCGGATGCCGCGACAGCTCACGTTACCGATAGTAAAGATCTTACCGACAAGCTCATTGAGATTTATTCCTTCGGTGACGATATTGCGTCTAAAATCTACTCCGCTATAGTGTGATGATGTGATGTCATTAAATTGTTCGATTTGTTCCTGTTCGATTAAAGTGAGTTCAATGTCGGGTAACTGTTTTAGTCGTTCAGAAAAGGTACCTTGGGCTGAATAATAACGATCGCCCATGATGCCTTTACCGGCATCTAATTGAGCCTGTGATAGAGACATGATGGATGCGTTAGCTTTAGGTGCAATTAAGATTTCTTTAACCTTCGCCATCGTCGCTATTCCTGGTCTTTATTTGTTTTAAAGTGAGATTTAAACACTGTTGCAATATGGTCTTTACCTAGTTTTTTAAGCAGAGCAATATTACGTTCTGGTATGTGTTCTGGCTTGGGATAATGAGCAACGGCCTCGGCCAAGCTGTCTTCTCTAATCAAATGTAATAACGGGAATGGTGAGCGATTGCTATAGTTTTCAACATCATCAATCTCAGTACCAGCAAAGTGATAATCCGGGTGGAAACTGGCAATTTGATAGATGCCTTCTAACTGCATCTGAACTAACAGCGCATCAGCCAAGTCCAAAAAATCGTTATAGTCATAGAAATTCTGTAATACATGAGGGTGAATCAATAAGGTTGTTTCGATTGATTTATCATGATTTAAACGTTCCAGTTCATGCTGTAAATCATCAATTAACTGTTGCTCGGTCGTTGCCTTCGATAACTGAAATCGAATGCGATTATTGATAAACTCGCGTTTAGCAAAAGGGCAAAGGTTTAATTCAATTACAAAGGTTTCTAGCCAGTGACGTACTGGATCGATAAATGTGTTGTCGGTCAAAGCGTATCCTTAGTGTCTATATCCGTGGGCAATGGATTTGTTGTTAAATTACTAGAACCTGTCATTCCCGCAAAAGCGGGAAACCAGTTATGTAGGTCAGGTTTTAACCTGACAAGCTGACTACCCATAGATCCCCGCATTCGCAAGGATGGCAACACATTATTTTCTGCAGGTTGAACTGTCATGGGTATGTCATGGGTATATATCAATAACGTTTTGGTCAAAAGTCGAAAGTGTTCAGCATATACCACTGCGTCTATTTAGTTAATAATGAGATTAAGGTTGAAAATAATGGATCTGATATGAAACAAGATAGCGCTCAAGAAAAAGTCGCATGGTGGGGAGGTGCAATTCGAAATTTTGCTTCATTCCCACGGTCCTCCGTGTGATTGCATATTTTCGTTCGCTCTTAGCCTGTCGAAGGGTCGAAGTTAGGTTTATGGTTCGACAAGCTCAGAGTGAACGGAAATTTTTGGCCATATCTGCATCTTCAATGATTATGGGTCTATACCGGAAGTATGACCGAACCCTTTCCCATCAACATTAAAACGAATGCGGTAGAATAGATGGAAATATGTCATTTACTAGCGAGTCTGTTTTTGTTGAATTTAATTAGAAGCGTAGCTAAACAGCTTGTATTGTGTTTGTTATTAGTGTTCGTGATGACGGCGCAGGCACAACAAGACATCCGAATAACAGTGCAATTAGATGGCGCACCACAAGGTCAAATGGATGCATTACTGTCGGGCTTGAGTATTGTTCGCCAACAATCGTCACCACGTTTGACACAGCGACAAGTTGAAAAACTGAATCAACAGGCGCTGACAGAACTTAGTCAGATGTTGACGGTGTTTGGTTATTACAATCCAATCATCAACAGTGATTTGAAAAAAATGGATGCTGGCTGGCAAGCACATTACCAGATTACATTAGGTCCACAAGTTAGGCTAAAAGCAGTCAATGTGACTTTGCTGGGTGAGGCTAATGACGATCCAAAATTTCAAGCATTACTCGCAGATTTTCCGTTAAAAAAAGCAGAGGCACTGGATCATCAAGACTATGAAGCTGCCAAGAAAATACTGACACGATTAGCCGCTGATCGCGGTTATTTTGATGGCAAAATGACTCAAAATACCATCGAAGTAAACACTGAAGAAAATACTGCAACTATCACGTTAGAATACAATTCGTATCAACGATATCGCTTTGATGACGTTCAATTTCCAGATACAACCGTATCGGAAGATGTGTTGCAAAGAGTTAATCCCATTGGGTCTGATTCACCATTTTTAGTATCGAAAATTGTGAGTTTGAGAAACAACTTAATTAACAGTGGCTATTTTGATGTGGCCACGGTTACGCCCCTCATTGAACAACGTCATGATGGCAAGGTTAAACTTGATATTGCGTTGACTTCTGTCGCCAAACATCGTTATAGCGCTGGACTGGGTTTTGGAACCGATAGTGGTGCCAGAGGATCATTAGGTTGGGAAAATCGCTATATCAATAAACGTGGTCATCGGCTAAGTGCTGATGCCAAGTTGTCACAAGTTAAAAATAGTCTGGCGATGGCCTATAAAATGCCATTTTGGAGTCCAACTATTTCTGAGGTTGGCTTTAATACCGAATTAAAACAATCTAATACCGATACCAGTGACAGTCAATCCTTAGCTATTGGTAGTTATTATCAATCAATTCGTTGGGGGTGGAAAGAAACAGCTTCGTTGAAATTATTACATGAAAACTTTGATGTTTCTCAAGATGACAATACCTCAACATTGCTTATTCCCAGTATAGGCTGGAGTCGAACCTGGGCTGATAATACAATTTATACCAAACAGGGTGGACGTTTATCGCTATCAATCAGTGCTGCCAGTGAATCGTTATTATCTGATACCTCATTTATTCAAGCTGTATTGCGAGGGAAATATATTCAATCTCTGTCAGAAAATGGTCGTGTCATAACCCGTGCTACTCTTGGTGCGTCTGATGTGACAGACTTTAACCAGTTACCGAGTTCATTACGGTTTTTTGCTGGTGGTGATAGTAGTATTCGTGGGTTTGATTTTGAAGCATTAGGCCCGAAAGGCAATGATGGTGAGGTCGAAGGGGGGCGTTATCTTGCGGTGGGCAGTGTCGAATATGAACAGATGTTCTGGGGAAATTGGGGCGGGGCAGTGTTCACCGACTTTGGTAATGCCATGAATTCATGGCGTGATCCGATTGAATATAGTGTCGGCTTTGGTGTGCGTTGGCGCTCTCCTATTGGGCTGATTAGAGTGGATATTGCTCAAGGAATGTCCGAGCCAGATAAACCTATCGGGTTTCATATTGTGATAGGACCGGATCTATGATCGGATCTAAGTTACGCATTGCGATCATCGCTCTAGCTAGCCTCATAATCTCGCTTATAGCAGCAGTGGCGTGGCTAGCAATGACTGAGTCAGGTTTAGCAACGACGGTCTCTTTGTTACAAAAAGCTATGCCTAATTTAACGATTGAGACAACACATGGGCGGCTTTATGACGGTGCTGGTTTTAGTGGCATTCATTATCAGATAGATCCAGAAAATAGCGTTGAGATTGCTCAGCTTGATCTTAAATGGCAGGCGCAGCAGTTAGTTTATGGCAGGCTGATGTTAGATAGTTTACGTATTAATGATATTGCCTTGCGATTAACGCCTGATGACGCTGCGAACTCACAAGCCAAGCCGATAGTATTGCCTGATATTGCCTTGCCAATTGCAATTCATATTGCACATTTACAGGTGTTAAATCTAAGTCTGCAACACAATTCACAACCGCAACAGCAAGTAATATCAGAGCTTGTTAGTGATGTCGCCATCAGTGGTAACAGACTAAAACTTAAGAAATTCACTGTTACCAAACACGATCAGGTTTCATTTAATGTTGTAGGTGAGGTGCACTTAACAGGCAATTATCAGACATCGCTTGACTATCAATGGCATTACCTTCAAGCAGGTTCAATTGATGCGGCTGCACACGGCACAATTAAGGGTAATGTTGCTGAGATGACGATAGAACAAGACCTGACCCGTCCTGTTCAAGGTCATCAGCAGTTGCTAGTACGGCAGTTATTAGACCAGCTTAAATGGCAGCTTGCTATCAGTGCAGATAATATTAAGCTTGCTGATATAGATAAAACACAACAAGGCGAACTTAATACGCTGGTGATTCAGGCTTCAGGTGATCTCAATCAAGCCGAGGTAGAACTTACTAGTCAATTTGTTTATCCAGACTTACCAGAATTGACGATTCATAATCGAAGTTCAAGCATCGATTTTAGCAATTGGCTGACTGATTTGACCGTGCAAGTAAAAGAACAGCCCAGCGTATTTAGGCTTAATGGCAATCTGAATGATGTTATCGATAAGCTTCATGTTTCTTTATCAGGAGAGTGGCAGCAGCTAGTTTGGCCTTTAATTGGCTCTGAACCAACGATTACCAGTCAACAAGGTCACTTTATGCTGACGGGAGAGCTTGATGACTATCAGGTTGAACTTACAACTGAACTCACTAGCCAGCAGCAACTAATCAATGTTGAACTGATAGCACAAGGTGGATCAAACCAGGTTAATTTACAACACCTAAAATTAAGTGGTCTTGGCGGCACGGCTAATCTATCTGGCAGCGCTAGTTGGCAGACCTTACCTGTTCAATTTGACCTCAACAGTGTTTGGGCAACTATTACCGTACCAGAATCACTGACATCGCATGCACTTTCGTCACCCAAAGGCACACTGGCAATCACAGGAACAGCTGATAACTATTATGTGTCATCAACAACCGATCTTCAGCTTAATTCGCAGCCTGTAACTGTCGCGTTAAATGGGCAAGGCACGACAACAGAATTGACCGAGTTTACTCTTCATTCGACGCTAGGTGAGGGCCGGGCTGATTTTAAGGGTAAACTTGCTTGGCAACAGTCTGTTTCATTGCTAGGTAAACTACGTTTCCAACAATTAAATCCTCAATTTATCGCGGCGCAGTGGCCGGGTGAGTTAGCTGGCACTGGCCAAATAGACTTTAGCCAATCAGATCAAGGCAAATCAACACTTGGTATATCGAATTTGCGCATCACGGGTGAGTTACGGCAACGACCTTTAACGTTAGATGCTGATTTACATTATGCTGACGGTAATTTGGATGTCAGCCAATTAGAGGTGAAATCGGGGCAATCATTGCTGACCATGGCTGGTGAACTGAGTGACAAAATGACCTTCCAATGGCAAATAAAGTCACCTGATTTAGCCGATTTTTATCCTGAATTAACGGGTCAGATCCAAGCTCAAGGTAATGTTACTGGCTCCATAGCCACGCCTGTTATCGTTGCCAAGTTGAGTGGGCACAATGTGGGTTATGCCAAGCGCGTTAGTGTCAAAAATATCACTAGTGATCTCTATCTCGATCTACAACAACAGGGACAGATGCAGTTAAAACTGGATGTAACTGATCTAGCTGTTGATTCATTCAAGCAGATCAACTCCCAGTTAACATTAACGGGAAACAATAAACAGCATCAACTATCGCTTGATATCAATAATAATGAGATCAAACTTGAAGCAACCGCTGCTGGCAGTTATCAACATCAAACATGGCAAGGACAGATAGCTAATTTACAGCTTAATTCTAGCAAAGCGGGTCAGTGGACTATGACTGAATCTGCACCGGTTATGCTAACTGAACAAACACAGCAGATTGGCCGTCATTGTCTTGAGTCTGGGCAGAGTAGAGTGTGTATTGCTGCACGTTATGATGGCAGTGATCAGTTGTGGCACAGTCAAGGTCAATTAACCCAGATCCCAATGACGTTATTACATGCTTTCTCAATTGAGTTAGAGCAAGTTACGGGCAATATCAATGGTCACTATACGCTGACAGGCAAGGGAATGTATCCAACAAATGGTCATGGTCAGTTTTCAGTTGATGAGGGCCTGATAAAAGGTATTGGCGATGCGATAGGTTCGCAATCGGATATCACGTTAAAACAAGCTAAAGTCAGTTATGTTATGACGGCAGACAGCACCACAGCTAAACTTCTGATTGAACCCGATGTTGAAGGTACCAGTCCAATAACTGGTGAAATCACGCTTGCGAGTATGGTTGATCTGATTGAACGTCCTGAACAAGCAAGTCTTGCTGGTAAATTAACAACACAAGTGGATGATTTGACTGCGTTTACTTCTCTCAACCCTGCTTATAACAATCTTAAAGGTCAATTGAAGCTTGATGTCAGTTTGGCAGGAACAGTTGCCAAGCCTTTGTTTAGTGGTGATATTGAGCTTGGTAATGCCAGTGTTGAATTGCCTGGTTTAGGCATCATTCTGACCGAGCTTCAGGCTAATGCACAGCTGAAAGATGATGTTGTTTTTGATTATCATGCCACGTCGGGTGAGGGCGTATTATCCGGTCAAGGAACGCTGGTGTTTGATCAAAAAGGCTGGCAGTTAAACACTAGCTTGAAGGGAACTGATGTGGAATTAGTCAACTTACCTGAGGCCTATGTTATTGCTTCGCCCGATTTGAGCTTTGATATCACAGCTAAACAGGCCAGTGTAAGCGGCAAGGTGGTGATTCCAGCAGCCGAATTAGCACCCGCACAGTTTAATACGACAATAACGCCGAGTGATGATGTTGTCATTATTAATGACGTTGCCGTTGAGCAAAAAAGCGCATTTCCGACCAAAGTTGATGTGGCTGTCTTATTAGGTGATAAGGTCTTTGTAACAGGTGTCGGTTTTAAAGCGCGCTTGACGGGAGATTTAGACATCTCTGGTATTACTACTGACGTGTTATTAGGTAATGGTGAAATTATTATTAAAGACGGTGGTTATATTGCCTATGGTCAGAAACTGGTAATTGATGATGGCAAAGTCATGTTTGCTGGCGGTGCGGTAGATAATCCTAATTTGGATATTAAAGCAGTCAGAAAGGGCGGTAACTTTAGCGCTGGATTACGGGTGCAAGGCAGCGCAAATGATCCTCAAATAGCATTATTTTCAGAACCAGCGATGGAACAGGGCAACATCCTAGCGCATTTGATTTTAGGCCGACCTTTAGCACAGGCCAGTGTAACTGATGCTGCTTTATTGGCGACAGCCGCGACAGGATTGGGTTTAAGCGGTGGTGGTCAAATCAGTGATCAGATTTCTAGTACCTTTGGATTGGACACATTAGCAATTAGTGGCAACGGTGGTGGTGATACCGCCTTGCAAGTGGGTAAATATTTATCGCCTAAACTTTATTTGGGCTATGGTATCGGCATATTTGAACCAGTGAGCACGGTTACTTTACGTTATAAACTGAGTAAAATTTGGTCATTAAAAGCAGAATCAGGTGTTGAAACGGGTGTTGATTTTCTCTATACCTATGAAAGAAAAAACAATTAAGCATCAGGTTAGCGTTATTTTTTAGGAAAAGTCATTGTTAAGTTATCGTCATTCGTTTCATGCAGGCAATTATGCCGATGTGCTCAAGCATATCGTGTTGATAGAACTACTCGAATACATCACCAAAAAAGAAGGTGGGTTTGATTATATTGATACTCATGCAGGTGCAGGTATGTATGACCTGCGTAGTGAACATGCAATTAAATTACAAGAATATCAACAAGGTATAGCAAAACTAAAGCGGGAGGAGTGGCCCGAACTTGCGACCTATTTTGATATTTTAGCAAAACATAACGCTGCTGGCGGTTTAGATTTTTATCCGGGGTCACCGATCATAACCATGCATTTTTTGCGTGGACAAGATAAATCATGGTTATACGAATTACATCCCAAAGATGCAGAGATGTTAGTTAATAATATTGGCAGAATTAAACGTGCTCGTATTATGCACCAAGATGGTTTTAAAGGATTATTATCCTTATTGCCACCAGTGTCACGTCGGGCGGTTGTGCTGATAGATCCATCCTATGAAGTCAAAACCGACTATAACCATGTGGTTGATGTGTTGATCGAGGCCTATACCAAGTTTCCGACAGGCACCTATGCGCTATGGTATCCCGTTGTTGATCGGACACATATTGATACGATGCAACGACGCTTAGTTAAAAGCGGTATCAAAAAAATTGTGCAATTTGAATTAGGTGTGACCCAAGATCAGTTTGGAACGGGTATGACTGCCAGCGGCATGATTGTGATCAATCCACCTTGGACCTTACACGATAAGATGGCAACATTATTACCAAAACTGACATCAGTATTAGGACGTGATCACACTGCGTTTTATAAATGTCAACAGTTGGTTGGGGAATAACGTAAAGCTGGAATCAGCTTTTTAAAAGGCAAAAAAAGCATCCCAGACCAGAGTCTGTTTATCTTTCAACTCACAACAGAGGCGGCTATGAAAGATAAACCGCCCCTAAAGTCCAGGATGTCTTTTGGAGTCTAGTCGTAGCTGTAATGTTTTTTCAATGTTTTTGTTACTTGCCACATGCTTTTCAAACCGACTGGAAAGATTGCATAGTCTCCTGGAACAATAGTTACTGGCGCACCACCATCTGGCGTAACAACAATTTCACCTTCCAAGATATAGGCTTTTTCAGTTTCGTCGAAGTCAAGTCTGAATTCTGTCACTGGGCAATCCCAAATTTCCCAACCTGAAACACCTAATTGTTTTAGGCGATCTTCACTTAGGTTTTTTTCGATAATAATTTCTGGCATAACATTTCCAAAGATGTGTTTTATTAAAAATGGATTGAATAATCCAATAGCTTGTTAAGCTTTGCCACACAAATTGCGAGACCGACGCATAATACCAGAAAGCGAAAGGCGAGATCAGTCAGTTTTGTGTTATGAGTTTACGGCTATGGTATGCGCGTCCAGTTTTTGTAGAAAATGAGATTGATATTCTTAAAAATGTGTCCGATTAGATAGACACTCGTGCTAAAAAACCAAGGTATCAGCTGGGTCTTAAGATATCGACAAATAAACAATAGCGAACTTCATCCGTTTGATTGACTGAGTGATGGATCAATGTGTCATCAAAAATGAATAATTTATTTTCAGTCCAACGGTTAATTGTTTCACCGACTTCACTATATGATTGGGTGCTTGCAATATCATTAATGTTGTAAAGCACACGCAATGTTGGTCTAAATGGACCAAAATGCTTGGCTGTTGAGACTTTATTATTAAAAATTGATATACCAATGGTGCGAATATAGTTGAACGGTTTATGATAATCGTCAACTGACAGAGTAGTATCACTATTTTGACCATACCACTTAAAGAAGATCATGCCACGTTCAGCATTGCCTATTTTATCTTGTAGTTGCTCAGTAATTTTTTGTCGTTTTGTTATATCTATAATTTGATTTACTTTGGCTTGATAGTCTTCGGGTAAGTCACTAAGTTGATATATTTTTTTGTTCACAAATGGCAACGATACAATGTCGAATAATACGTTTAGTGGTGACAAAATCTAGGTTAAGATACCTTTGCTCAAAAAATAACGTTTGAGTAGATCGCGTGACCAGCCGCTATTTCAAGCGACATCATAGAGTCCTAGCAACAGATAGATTATGCTAAAGGTCGGGAATGTAATCATTAGTAGCAATAATAAGGCAATGAAGCTTAGCTTAATGACAATCTTTTTAATACAGCCCACTAGATATATATGGTTATAAAAATAAGAGTGGTAAGGTGTAAACGTCAGGATGTAAATCTTAAAACAGACCGAAGTCGATAACGTGAGGAATAACTATGGCAGGGAAACTCAAACTCGGACTGGCATTGGGTAGTGGCGCTGCTCGTGGTTGGTCACACATTGGCGTGATAAAAGCACTGGCGGAGCATGGTATTCACCCCGATATTGTCTGTGGCACATCGATCGGAGCGCTGGTTGGCGCATCTTATATTGCCAACAATATTGATAAACTCGAACAGTGGGTTTTGTCACTTACAAAGCTTGATATCGTTCGATTTTTTGAACTCAATCCGTCATTGAATGGTTTTGTAAATAAAGATCGCCTGCATTCTTTTCTGAATAAAGTTATCTGCGGCGATGATGCTTTAATTGAACATTTTGATAAACAATTTGCATCGGTTTCAACTGATCTTGCTACCGGGCGTGAAATCTGGCATTCACACGATTCACTTATCGAAGCTGTGTGGGCATCGATTGCCTTACCTGGGTTATTTCCGGCATTTAGAAATAACGGTCATTGGCTGGTGGATGGGGGGTTGGTTAATCCTGTGCCAGTGTCAGTATGTCGCGCTTTAGGGGCGGATATTGTTATAGCCGTCAATTTGAATGGCGATGTCGTTGGTAAGCATCTCGATAAAAATAAAAAAACAGAAAATAACGGAACAAGGTTAAAACATAAAATTAACGATTTTGTGGTGGAGTATACCGGTGATTTATTTAAACAAAATAAACAACAGGATGAGGCGCCAGGTTTATTTGATGCCATTGCCGGTTCGATTAATATCACCCAAGACCGTATTACACGTAGTCGTTTAGCAGGTGATCCCCCCGATATTTTGTTGTCGCCTAAACTGGCAGATATTGGTTTATTGGAATTTTATCGTGCCGAAGAGGCAATAAATGAGGGGGTTAAAGCTGTAGATAAAATGGTAGCAGAAATCAAGCATCAGTTAGATCTCGAGTAAATAAAAAAAGCGCCACTAAGGCGCTGATTTTATTGATAGATTGGTACCGAGGGCGAGAATCGAACTCGCACTTCCGAAGAAACCGGATTTTGAATCCGGCGCGTCTACCAGTTCCGCCACCCCGGCCAAATCAAGCTTGGAATTATAGCTATCTAATTAAAAATATGGAAGGATTAATTTTTTTGACGTGTTCGGGATAGCATTTTTATATTTTAAGTTTATTTGTACGATGACGAGTTTGATATGATCTGGCTATGAAACGTACAGACTTCCAATTTGATTTACCTGATGAACTGATTGCTCAGTTTCCTTGTTCAGAGCGAACTGCAAGCCGATTGTTGTCACTTAATGGTGATAATGGTGAGCTGAAAGATATGCAGTTCGTTGATTTAATATCACTTTTAAAACCAAATGATCTGTTGGTGTTTAATAATACTAAAGTTATTCCAGCTCGCTTATTGGGTCAAAAAGAGAGTGGTGGCAAGATAGAGGTGTTGATTGAGCGCATATTGGATCAACATCGTGTATTAGCGCATGTACGAAGTAGTAAGTCACCAGGGGCTGGACGCCGTCTTTTATTAGAAGATAAATTGAATGTAGAGGTATTAGGTCGTCACGATGCTCTATTCGAATTGTATTTTCATAGCGAAGAGTCTGTTATAGAACTATTAGAGGCGAATGGTCGTTTACCCTTGCCTCCCTATATTGAACGTGATGTTGCTAAAGAGGATTTAGAGCGTTATCAAACGGTGTATGCTCAACATATTGGTGCCGTTGCTGCACCAACCGCAGGATTGCATTTTGATCAGGCAATGTTGGACAAGATTAACAGTCTAACTATTAAAACAGCCGAAGTGACGTTACATGTTGGTGCTGGCACATTTCAGCCGGTACGCGTTGATGATATTAAAACACACCAAATGCATGCAGAACGTATTGATGTGAGTGAGTCTGTGTGTGAGCAAGTTAAGGCGACGCGTGCTGCTGGTGGTCGCGTTATTGCAGTTGGTACAACCAGTGTGCGTGCTTTGGAAAGTGCATCACATAGCGGACAAATTGAACCCTATAGTGGCGAAACGAATATCTTTATTTATCCGGGATATCAATTTAAAAGCGTTGATGCGATGGTGACTAATTTCCATTTGTCTGAATCAACGTTACTGATGCTTGTGTCCGCATTTGCCGGACGAGCAAACATTATGGCTGCCTATCACCATGCGATTGAACAGCGTTATCGATTTTTTAGTTATGGTGATGCTATGTTTATCACTAGGAAACAGCAATGAAAACAGTAGACAACATTCGTTTTATTCTGGTGGGGACAACACATCCCGGTAATATCGGTGCTGCAGCTCGTGCAATGAAAACCATGGGGCTTTCGAATTTACATCTGGTTTCACCCAAGATTTATCCGAGTGCAGAAGCAACAGCAAGGGCCTCTGGTGCTGATGATGTATTAGCCAGAGCTGTTGTGCATGATGATTTAGATTCAGCACTGGTCGGTTGCCAGCAAGTCTATGGTATGAGTGCGCGTTTACGACATTTGCCTGTTCCGGTGGTTAATCCACGCCAAGCTGTGGCTCGCATTCAGCAGACAGAAGATACTGCTCAAATTGCAATCGTATTTGGCCGTGAACATTCGGGCTTATCAAACCAAGAATTGGATCGTTGTCACCATTTGGTTAATATTCCTGCCAATCCAGAATACAGCTCTCTGAACCTGGCCGCAGCGGTACAAGTTATCGCTTATGAACTTAAAATGAGTTTTGACCCTACAATTGAAGTAGGGCGAATTGGCGAACGACGTGACGCTATTGACGCTAATGATTTGGAACATTTATATAAACATTTTGAACAGTCGTTGATTACGATAGGCTTTTTAGACCCTGAGCAACCTAAAAACTTGATGCGACGATTACGTCGATTGTTTAACCGTGCTGAATTAGATCGTAATGAGCTACAAATATTACATGGCATATTGCGAGCAGCAGAAACAATAAGGATAAACGAATGACTGAAAAAGTAACGTTATGGCAGCGAATTAAAGAAGATATCCTTTGTGTATTTGATCGTGATCCTGCCGCACGTAATGTGTTTGAGATTATTACTACCTATCCCGGTGTGCAGGCAGTGCAGTGGCATCGATTGAGTCATTGGTTATGGCTACATAATTTTAAGTGGTTAGCTCGATTTTTATCCACATTAACGCGTTGGATGACCGGTATTGAAATTCACCCTGCTGTTAAAATTGGTCGCCGTTTTTTTATCGATCATGGTATGGGTGTGGTGATCGGTGAAACCGCTGAAATTGGTGATGATTGCACCTTATATCACGGTGTCACCTTGGGTGGTACGTCATGGAAAGAAGGCAAGCGTCATCCAACATTAGCCAATAATGTTGTTGTGGGTGCGGGTGCAAAAGTACTGGGGCCAATTTGTGTGCATGACGGTGCTCGTATCGGTTCAAATGCTGTCGTAGTTAAAGAAGTTGCTGCTGGTGAAACAGTGGTGGGTGTGCCAGCTAGGGTTGTCAGAACAAAATTAAGCGAAGATGAAAAACAACAACAGCAATTAGCACAATCAGTTGGTTTCGATGCCTATGGCACATCTAACGAAACCTTAGACCCGGTTGCATCAGCAATACATGGTTTGATTGAACATATTCATGCACTTGATAAGCGTGTTGAAGCTATGGCAGAAACAATACAGCGTCTTGGAGGAGAACTACCGCCAGAAGATTCAATACCTGAAATTGACCAATGTGAATTGCAACAGGATCAGAGTGATAATAATAGTTGACCAAAATAGTAGGTTATGTAACAATTTCACCCATGATTCCAATGGGTATTTATTATGCGATTAACAACTAAAGGGCGATATGCAGTTACTGCAATGTTGGACCTAAGCCTCAACTATGGTCATGGTTCAATAACATTGGCAGATATCTCTTATCGCCAAGGCATTTCATTGTCCTATCTTGAGCAGCTATTTGCTCGTCTTCGTAAGCAAGGCTTAGTGAGTAGTTCGCGCGGGCCTGGAGGTGGTTATCGTTTAAGTCGTGAAGCCGATGATATTACGGTGCTAGAGGTCATCTCAGCAGTTGATGAAAAAGTAGATAGCACTGCATGTGAAGGTAAAGCTAATTGCCATGGTAAAGAGCAATGTCTGAGCCATGAACTGTGGACGAGTTTAAGCGAACAAATTCAAATCTATCTTGCAGGTATTACGCTTGGCGAAGTCGTCAAAAATCATGAAAAAAGTAAAAGTGCCGACAAAGTCATTAAATTTGGTTTGGCATAAGGCATAGGCACAAACAGATGATTAAATTAACTGAATCAGCGGTCAACCGCGTTCGAGAAATGGTTGAAAAAAGAGCATCAGGTGTGGGGCTACGCATTGGTGTTACAAGCAGTGGCTGCTCAGGTTATAGTTATGCATTAGATTATGCTGAAACAGTGGCTGAAAATGATATTGTGATTGAACAAGATGGCGTTAAAGTTGTCGTTGATCAATCTAGTATGCCGATGCTTGAAGATATGGAATTAGATTTTGTTAAACAAGGTTTGAATCAAAGTTTTAAGTTTAATAATCCTAATGTTGTGTCATCATGTGGGTGTGGCGAGAGTTTTAGTGTCACTAAGTAACTAGGACCTGTTTACCTTTCATCTCACAACAGGGGCGGCTATGAGAGATAAACAGACCCTAATGATTGTATAAAAAACCACTATGACCAGTTTCAGACTGGCATGGTGGTTTTTTTATGTCTGTAGACTCTGCAATGCCCGACAACAAGAGCTAAAATACAGCGATGAATAATAAAGATAAGCTTAAATTTGACCGTGATCATATTTGGCATCCATACAGCAGTATGTCAAAGCCATCACAAATCCACGAGGTTATATCGGCAGAGGGTGTACGTTTAACATTGTCTGATGGACGCGAAGTGATTGATGGTATGTCATCATGGTGGTCAACTATTCATGGTTATAATCATCCACGGTTAAATCAGGCTGTCAGTGAACAATTGAGTAAGATGTCACATGTTATGTTTGGTGGCCTCACCCATCAACCTGCTATTGATTTAGCTAAAAAATTAATTGATCTCACTGCTGAACCATTACAGCACGTATTTTTTGCTGATTCAGGCTCTGTGGCAGTAGAAGTTGCGATCAAGATGGCGATGCAATATTGGTTTGCTCAAGGACAAGCAGACAAGAATAAGCTGCTAACAATCCGTAACGGTTATCATGGTGACACCTTTGGCGCGATGGCTGTCTGTGATCCCATCAACGGTATGCATACTATGTTTGAGCCTTTATTGCCCAAACATATCTTTGCGCCAGCACCAACATGTCAGACCGATGCCGATTGGGATGATGCTGATATTGCTCAGTTTAAATCACTTATTGCAACTCATCACCAACACATTGCCGCCGTTATTGTTGAGCCTTTAGTGCAAGGGGCTGGCGGAATGCGTTTTTACTGCCCTGACTATTTAAGGCAAGTACGTTCATTATGTGACCACTATGACGTGTTATTGATTCTAGATGAAATTGCTACTGGTTTTGGGCGAACAGGAACTATGTTTGCTTATGAACAAGCCGATATTTGTCCCGATATACTTTGTGTTGGCAAAGCATTAACCGGTGGTTATATGACCTTAGCCGCAACATTATGTACGCATAAAGTTGTTGCAGGAATTGGTGCCGATGGTAGTGGTGTGTTGATGCATGGCCCAACCTTTATGGCTAATCCCTTAGCCTGTGCGGTTGCTAATGAAAGTATTAACCTACTGCTTGAATCTGATTGGCAATCAAACGTTGCCTTAATTGAACGTGCACTCAAACAACAGCTTATGCCTTACTTACAGCTTGATTTGGTAAAACAAGTACGTGTCAAAGGGGCAATTGGCGTGGTAGAACTTCACGATACTCTGGATCACTACATGGACTGGTTGCCTGGCTTTATCATTGAGCAAGGGGTCTGGATTAGACCTTTTAGAAATTTAATATACATCATGCCGCCGTTTATCATTAAGGATGATGATTTAGCAATGTTGACTCGGGCAATCGGTATTATTATCCAAAAGCTGTCATCTTTGAGTCAGTAATTACCCTAATATGCCTTGCTATCTCAGCCACTATCCACGCTAGGGTCTGTTGATCTTTCAACTCACAACAGAGGCGGCTATGAAAGATAAACAGACCCTAGAAAAACAGTAAATTTGATGATCACGGGTATATTATTGATTAAGGTTTACAAAGTGAGTCTAAAAGTTGTTTATGTAAATTTTCTGGCATATCAAGCGTATCCATATCCCAGCCTTCAAGAGCAAGTACATCAGTTAGACATTGTTCGAGTTCGTGGTAGCAGGCTTCAGATGACTTTGCGATAGTAGTATGCACCTTGCTGTTGGTCTCATCTGAGTTCAGGCAGTGTTGTTGGTATTTATATAATTTATCCATTGCATCTATGGCTAAACAGACTTGTGCTGGACATGCACACTGATAGATAGCTGCTTGCTCTCTAATGCGTATTAATTGTTCTTGTGTGTAGTTACGTTTCATTCAGATACTTCCACTTTGCTAAGTCACAGATTCAACATTAAACCATACTAAAGACTAGTGATAAAGACACAGCAAAGTTGTTATCTAACTCACAGTAAAAAACAATCGATAAAAACGATTAAACTAATAGAAAATACTCATTGGTATCAATCAATTCATCAGGCTACAATAGCCCCTGTCAATTAAGACAACTATCTCAACACAACAAGAGGAAGACATTATGTCAACACTAATTAATACAGAGATTAAACCTTTCACAGCGACCGCTTACCACAAAGGTGAGTTTGTGCCTGTCACTTCTGACGATCTTAAAGGTCAATGGTCAGTTGTATTTTTCTATCCTGCTGATTTCACATTTGTATGTCCAACTGAGTTAGGTGATCTTGCTGACTTTTATCCACAACTTCAAGAAATGGGTGTAGAAGTTTACTCTGTATCAACTGATACTCATTTCACACACAAAGCATGGCACGATGCATCTGATACTATCAAAAAAATCAACTACCCAATGGTAGGCGACCCTACTGGTGCAATCAGCCGTAACTTTGAAGTGATGATTGAACAAGAAGGTCTAGCTTTACGTGGTACGTTTGTTATTAATCCAGAAGGCGTGATCAAAGTATGTGAAGTGCATGATCTAGGTATTGGTCGTAGTGCTAAAGAATTAGTTCGTAAAATTCAAGCTGCACAATACGTTGCAACTCACGATGGTGAAGTTTGCCCAGCTTCATGGCAGCCAGGTGAAGAAACATTGGCTCCATCTTTGGATCTAGTTGGCAAAATTTAATCATTAGCTAAATCCCGTGTCTGGGCAAGGTCTGCCCAGACACACCGCTAATTTTAAAAGTTTGGATATCGTTATGTTAGAAGCCGCAATCGCAGGTCAATTAAACACGTATCTTGGCAATTTAAAACGACCTATTGAATTAGTCGCGTCGTTAGATGATAGCGCTAAATCAAGTGAGTTACGTCAGTTGCTTCAACAAATTGCAACCATGTCACCATTGGTTACTTACATTGAAAAAAACGATGATAGTCGTAAACCATCATTTTTGGTGACGCAAGCAAATGGTAATGACAATATTCGTTTTGCTGGCATTCCTATGGGCCATGAGTTTACCTCATTAGTATTGGCCTTGTTACATGTGGGCGGACATCCAACCAAACTCGATCAAGAAACGATCGACCAGATTCAAGGCTTGGAAGGCGAATATGTCTTCGAAACCTATATTTCATTGTCGTGCCATAACTGTCCTGAAGTGGTACAAGCTTTGAACTTGATGGCAGTATTAAATCCGAATATCAGTCACACCATGATTGATGGTGCGTTATTCCAAGATGAAGTTGATCAACGCAAAGTGATGGCAGTGCCGACGGTATATCTGAATGGTGAGAACTTTGGCGCAGGTCGTATGACCCTCGCTGAAATTTTACCTAAGATTGATGCTGGTGCAGCGGCTAAAGATGCAGCGAAGTTAAATCAAAAACAAAACTTTGACGTATTAATTATTGGTGGTGGTCCTGCTGGTGGCTCAGCAGCGATTTATGCTGCACGTAAAGGTATTCGTACAGGTATCGTAGCAGAGCGTTTTGGTGGTCAGGTAATGGATACCTTGGCTATTGAAAACTTTATTTCAGTCAAGGCAACAGAAGGACCAAAATTAGTTGCAGCTCTGGAAGAGCATGTTAACGAGTATGACGTTGATGTTATGAATGTTCAGCGTGCCAAATCTTTGAACAAGAATGGAAAATTACTCGATGTTGAATTGGAAAATGGTGCGATCTTAACCAGTAAGACAGTGATTTTGGCAACAGGCGCACGTTGGCGTGAGCTTGGTGTTCCAGGGGAACAAGAATACCGTGGCCATGGTGTTGCTTATTGTCCACACTGCGATGGTCCGTTGTTCAAAGGTCAGCCTGTCGCTGTCATTGGTGGTGGTAATTCTGGTGTCGAAGCCGCGATTGATTTAGCGGGGATAGTCGGTCATGTTACATTGATTGAGTTCAATAGTGAATTGCGTGCTGATGCGATATTGCAGAAGAAATTATTCTCACTGAATAACATCAAGGTAATTACCGGCGCACAAACAACCGAGATCACTGGTGCTGATGGCAAAGTCAACGGTCTGACCTATATCGACCGAACAACTGAGCAAACCCACACTGTTGATTTGAAAGCCGTGTTTGTTCAAATCGGTTTAATTCCCAATACTGACTGGTTAAAAGGAACGATAGAATTATCAAAATTCGGTGAAATTGAGGTTGATAATCATGGTATGACATCATTGCCAGGTGTATTTGCTGCCGGTGATGTTACGACGATCCCATATAAACAAATTATTATGGCGATGGGTGATGGTGCCAGAGCAGCCTTAGGTGCGTTTGATTATTTGATTCGCAATGATTTTGATCACGATAATGAAGCAGATGAAGCTGCCTAGTGAGTAATCATACCCTTTCGTAATTAAACTAAGCCGGATGTACAAAATTACATTCGGCTTTTTTATTGTTTAATTAACCTCAGTTCTGGATAAGAATAGTCAGCTACCCTATAACGAACAATG
>JACUUH010000079.1 GCA_014859375.1 Gammaproteobacteria bacterium | reverse complement strand
TCACGGTTGATGGAAAAACAACAAAACGATGGGATGGAAAGGGACAGCTTCCATTATCTCAAAAAAAATGGGACAACCCGCTATTTACAACCGATGAGCAAGACGCTGAATTTAAAAGCTTAGAATCTTTTGTGGACTTACTGGAGCCTCGGATGGTCATTGATGATCCAGAGGCTAAAGGTGATTTTGTACTGCTAAAAGACCTTAACAGCCTTGGGGTTGGGTTTGAGCTCGATCCGATCGTCGCTGACGGTCGATCAGAGAAGTTTATGCAGGATGCACTAGATAAAGTGATCGGCATTCTACGTGATGCCATCCCCTCCGATGCACTATCACCATGGATGATGCAAATCACCATGCAAGATGAAGCCTCGATGGATGGCTTTAAAAAAGCCATTGAATCCTATCCGGTTGAAGGCATTAAAAATGCCGAATTTACTAAAGAGTGGATTCGTATCCTCAAGGAGCACATGGATGATGTTGCAGATCCGACCGGACTGTTCGAAGACACGATGGTTTCAGGTGGGATCTGGTTTGCGCGCTGGCGTAAAGTCCGTATTTACCTTTGGCGTCAATTGCCCAATGTTAAAAAAGACACCGGCGCGAATATATCCAGAGTCATCGCTAATCTTACAAAGCGTGCTGAGTCATCTAGTATCAAGATGAGGCGTTTACCGGCTGATGATGTTTATGAATGGTTAAGCCGCTTTTTGGTACCCGCCAGTGAAGACTATTTATCTAAAACAATGGATAAGCAGCTGAACGAACGCCCTTACCCAAAAGATGAAGGCCTCAGAATGATGGGGCTATTTGATGATGGTGCGACCGGCGATCTAGCTAAAATGGCATTGCACGGCACCCGGCCCCAATCTGATGATAGTGGGAACTGGTATTTAACTGGTAAGCCTACACGGTTCATATCGGTTGCCGATCCAAGCAAGGCTCCAACAACCGGGCTTGTATCTGCCGAGCTTGAAAACGGTGATAAACGCTATGCACTTTGGGACAAAATGCCGTTAGGATCAATCTGGTCACAAGTGATTATATTTGAATCCGAAGATACAATTATGAGTGAGATTGATAAGCTTGAATCTCGCACTATGGGTGATTCCGAAAAAGTAAAAGCCAAGCGTGAATATATCAAAGACATTCGCGCCAGAATGGCTCGTGGTGATACGATTTTGAAATCCTTTATGGGTGTGTTTGTACAAGGAAGCGACATTAAGGAGCTAGACAATAATGCCTTAACAGCTACATCCTGGATTAATGCAGCAGGCCTCAATACAATCGATCCTCACATGGACTTATTGGCTCAAGATAGTTTTATTCGAGCCCTCCCCTTCAACTTCAATCATAAGCATGACTTAAGACCCGCTATTCGCCGAGCACGCAAATGGTTCGTAAAACACTTGGCTATGCTTGTACCTTTTTACGGTCGAAGCCGAGGTACCGGTAATCCCGGTTTCCTGTTTTTCAATCGCGGTGGTGAGCCGTTTACATTCGATCCGCTTGTCGATCGTATGAAAAATGCCTTTGCACTAATTTTAGGGCCGACCGGCTCCGGTAAATCGGCTCTGCTTAACTTTACGATCGCTCAGTACATTGCGTTCCACAATGCTCGTTTTTTTGTCATCGAGAAAGGAAAATCATTTTATTTACTTGGTAAGTTTCTAAAGAAATTTGGCGTAAAAGTACATCAAATAACAGTAACACCTAACAATCCAATATCGCTTAACCCATTCAATGATGCTTATAAATTGCCGGAGGTTGAATCCGAATTATTCGCTGAGGAAGCTTTTGATAATAGACCAACACCAGGCCTGGTGGATCAGATTGCCCACCCTGGAGAATCTGATGACTCAGACATTGAAGAAAGTGACGAAGATGATGGCCAGCGTGATGAACTCGGTGAGATGTTGGTTGCGGCTATTACAATGATAACTGGTGGTGATGAGGCCGAATTAAAGCTGCTACGCCGGTATGAGCAATATCACATAAGCATGGCGATAATTGATGCCGGTAAACGCACTAGAGAGCGCGGCTATACTTTGCCGGAAGATATCGAGGTGTCATTTAGAACAATGGCACAAGATACGGCTAAATATACTGAAAAACACCGTGAACGTTTGAATGAATTTGGCGATGCGATGGCTCAGTTTTGTACCGGATTTCGCGGCAAGTTTTTTAATGTGCCGGGCGAACAATGGCCGGATGCCGATATCACTATTTTTGACGTGGGCGCGATGGTGTCGGATCAATACAGCGATATGCTCGGTGTGAGCGTAGTATCCATGCTCAATAAAATCATTTCTATAGCTGAACGCGACCAGTACACCGGTCGTCCAATTATTACGCTCGCTGATGAGGGGCATTTGACTACCACTAATCCACTTATCGCACCTATCGTGACCAATATGACCAAAATGGCACGTAAGCTAAATTTGTGGTTCTGGTTGGCCACACAAAACTTAAAAGACTTTAAAGACACATCGGCCAAAATGCTCTCCAATTTTGAATGGTGGATCACCATGTCGACCACCCAGGATGAGGTGGATCAGATATCGCGGTTTAAGAATCTAACTGACGATCAAAAAGCTCTGCTTCTCGCTGCGCGTAAAGAGCCAGGCAAGTACACTGAAGGTGTGGTCATGTCTGACAACCTGCTTTCTTTATTTAGGAATGTGCCACCTACAATATCCATGGCACTCGCTCAAACTGAGGGGCACGAGAAAGTGGCACGCAAGAAAATCATGGATGAGGATGGCGTAACAGAGTTAGAAGCGGCATACAAAATTGCAGCGAAAATGAGATCGTCAAGGAAAGCGTCATGAAGTGGTTAATTGGATTATTAATGCTTAGCTCAGTCCACCAGGCCTGGTCGGTGGACGTGCGAAAAATTGAATTGTTTTTGAACTCAGATATGGCCGTGCAAAACGAGCGGTTTGCAAGGGATATCGAGTTTGAGGTGATCTATTTAGATCAAGTCAAACTGCTAGAAAAAAGCATTAGTCAGCGACTACCCAAAGATCCGGAAAAAGCTCAGCAAGTTGCTAAGCGACTTATTCATGACAGCGAATTTACGAGTGCCATGGGTGCAGCGTATCAAGGGCAGCTTAAAGCCTGGCGGTATGGCATCAAGCATTTACCCGCCGCCGTTATTAATGATGACCAAGGCTTAATTTATGGTTCTAGTGATGTGGCTGAATTGCTTTCCAGGGTTGAACAGCAGTAATTTGATGAACGTTAAGTATTAAGAGCTTAACTAAAATCGTTTAAAATCTGGAATGGACTACATGGTAGAATTTTCATTTTTTAATGATTAGTCCGTAGGGAAACAATATGAGATATTTATTTGCAATAATCTTACCTCCATTGGCCGTATTTTTATGTGGTAAACCAATACAGGGTGTGCTTAATATCTTTTTAACGCTTTTATTCTGGATACCAGGCATGATTCATGCGTTGTTCGTTGTTAATAGTCATCTTGCGGACAAAAGAACTAATCGAATAATTGATGCATTAAAAACCAAGAGTAATTAGCTCAAAATTTCAAGAAACAAACTTTGTTTTTTCTAATCTAGTCCCCTCTTTTTGTTTTTTGTCATGATGTTCTCAAAACAGTGAGGGCATCAATATGAAGTTTAGAAACCACGTCTTAGTCACCGCAATCATCTTGGCTGTTTACCAGCCAGCTATGGCTCAAACCGTTGTCGTAGATAAAATCAGCTCCAGTGAAACCA
>JACUUH010000037.1 GCA_014859375.1 Gammaproteobacteria bacterium | reverse complement strand
ATAGTCAGCTACCCTATAACGAACAATGACTTACCAACAAATAGCTAGTAAAACCGCTAAAACCAGTTTTAATGACATAACCAGTGCCTTTGTTTTAGTGGATATCAAGGCAGATTTACCTAGCAATAGCCCAGCTATTGCAAGAAAATCTAACGCGGATAGCCGCTAAAACAAAGATGCTGGATGGCTGTGCTTATCCAGAACTGAGGTTATTTACTGCAAGGCTAAGGATAAAAAGTGTTAATTGAGGCATAATCCAGACATCAATCTGTATATTAAAGGAGTTATTATTGATGAGCGCCACCAATGTGATCCGTAAGTGTTTATTCCCTGCTGCAGGCTATGGCACCCGTTTTTTGCCCGCAACCAAAGCAATGCCTAAGGAAATGTTGCCCATTGTTAATAAACCACTTATTCAATATGGTGTCGAGGAAGCATTAGAAGCGGGGATCACCCAAATCGGTTTTATTACCGGACGAGGCAAACGCGCCATTGCCGATCATTTTGATAATAACTACGAACTCGAACATCAAATCAAAGGCACATCTAAAGAAAAATACCTTGATGATATTCGCAACGTTATGGATGCCTGTGATTTTGTGTTTATGCGTCAACGTAAAATGTTAGGTTTGGGTCATGCCATCTTAACCGGTGAACCTATGATTGGTAATGAACCCTTTGCTGTAATACTTGCCGATGATTTGTGTGCCGTACCAACCGATAGTAATGAGTTAAGAGCATTAGGACAATTAGCCGCCTTATACAAGCGTTATCAATGCAGTATTATTGCCATTGAACAAGTGCCAATGGAAGATATCGAAAGTTATGGTGTTATAGCTGGTGAAGAAATTGCAGACGGCATCTATCAAGTAACCGACATGGTTGAAAAACCCAAACCTGAAGATGCGCCAACTAATCTAGCCGTCATTGGTCGTTATATTTTAACGCCAGAGATTTTTCACTACCTACGCAACACCCCACCTGGCCGTAATGGTGAAGTTCAAATTACCGATGCTTTGAAACTATTGGCACAAGACCGCCAAGTATTAGCTGTCAAATTCAAAGGTCGTCGTTTTGACTGCGGCAGTGTTGAAGGTTTTGTAGAAGCAACTAATTACTACTTTGAACATCACTATAAATCTGCCAAGTAATATGACCTAAATACTGAATAAGAAACAGCGTTCAGCAGCCCTTATTGTTCACACCACTAGGGCTGCTGAGTTTAACAGACCCTAGTGAAATATAGTCTTGCATTATCCCTTATCCAGGATGTAGGTTAATATAGGTTCGAATTTTGTCGGGTTGAACTCGACCCGACCTACAAGCAATTCTAACTACATAAAGAACATTAAAACCAAACCTATAAAATTAAAGATTTTGACTCGCATATTGCAACATTTGGTCTGCTGTCGAAATGGCTTTTGAGTTCATTTCATACGCCCGTTGTGTTTCAATCATATTGATGAGCTCAGTCACAACATTAACGTTCGATGTTTCTAGCGCACCGCCAATCACTGTGCCTAACCCAGTCAGACCCGGCGTGCCTGTAATTGCTGCGCCACTTGCGCCACTTTCTTTAAACAGATTTTCACCAATCGGTTGTAAACCGGTTGGATTAACAAAGTCTGCCAATTCAATATTACCTATTGTTGTCGGTGCCGTTTGCCCTGACTGTAATACACTGACTGTACCATCACTGCCGACCGTTATACTTAATGTGTCTTGAGGAACGGTAATTGCGGGTTCTAGGGGATAGCCATTAGACATCACGACTTGACCAGTTGAATCGATCTGGAATGTACCATCACGTGTGTATGAAATAGCACCATCCGGCATTAACACCTGGAAAAATCCACGACCTTGAATCGCCATATCCAGCGCATTTTCTGTTTGAATGATATTACCCTGAGTATGAATCTTTTCAGTTGCAACAGTGCGAACACCCGTTCCAATCATTAAACCCGATGGTAGTTGTGTGTTTGATGATGACTGCGCACCGGGTTGACGTATTGTTTGATAGAGTAAATCTTCAAATACGGCGCGATCTTGTTTAAAACCGGTGGTATTAACATTGGCTAAATTATTTGAAATGACCGACATCCGCGTTTGTTGGGCATCGAGTCCTGTTTTGGCAATCCATAACGCTTGGTTCATGGTGCACCTCCTACCTTAATTTTGACGCATAATTACGTTTAGTTACCCATTTGCAACAAACGTGCCGAAGCCGCACTGTTATCATCTGCTGACTTCATCATCTTGACTTGCATTTCATACTGTCGTTGTAATTCAATCATATTAACCAAAGCACCAACTGCATTAACATTACTGCTTTCCAATGTGCCAGATGCTACCGTGACTGCGGCATCCAAAGGTGCATCATTGCCATCTTGCAAACGCATCAAACCATCACTGTCTTTAAACACATTTTGTAATTCAGGTTTGACTAATTTGATTCGATCTAGAACTGCCAATGCATTTGCCTCAGCACCAAGCGGACGAATCGAAATAGTGCCATCACCACCGATCTCAATTTTTTCAGCAGGAGGGATCGCAATTGGACCACCCTCACCCATTACCGCCAAGCCAGTGCCTGTAACTAACTGCCCTGTTGCCGTAACGTGTAAATCGCCTGCTCGGGTATAGCCTTCACGACCGTCTTTACCTTGAACCGCAAGGAAACCTTCACCTTGAATTGAAATATCCAATTCTCGACCAGTCGATTGAATTGAGCCTTGTTGATAGTCTGTTTGAGGACGTTCACTCATCGAGTAAACCCGACTCGGCAAACCTTCACCAAATACCGGCATACTCCGAAACTGTTCAAAATCTGCTCTAAATCCAGTCGTATTGACATTAGCAAGATTATTACTGTTCGCAGCTTGCGATAGCATCGTTTGCTGAGCGGCATTCATTGAAATATAAAGCATGCGATCCATAATTTCTCCTCCTAATTCTCTGTTGTCGAGCTCAGTGTCGGGTTGAAACCCGACCTACATTACTTTTATCGTAGGTTGGACTTTAGTCCAACATAACCAAAACCTAACGTAAGTTAATTATCGTTTGAGTAATAGCGTTATTAGTCTCAATCGCCTTCGAGTTAGCCTGGAAGTTACGTTGAGCCGTAATCAAACCAACTAATTCTTTGGTTAAATCAACGTTTGATGTTTCTAAAGCACCAGACTGAATTCCACCAAAACTGCCGGTTCTTGCTTCACCAGCAATAACTGGGCCTGAATCTGTTGTTTCTTTCCATGCCGTATTGCCGATTTTGTTTAATGCTTGGACGTTAGCGAAATTAGCTAAGGCAATTTTACCAATTGGAATGGCTTGACCATTACTATAGGTTGCACGAATTAGACCATCTTCACTGATATCAACACCCGTTAGACGCCCTGTTGGAAAACCATTAACAGTAAGAGCACTAACGCTGAATTGTCCTGAGTTTTGTGTTGAACCAGCAAGATTCAAGGTAATCGTTTGTTCAGCCGCACCACTGGCAAGTTGTGTACCGGATACCGCAGCAAACGTCATCGTAATAGGATCTGGTGTTGTTGAATTCAATGTACCATCAGTATTAAATCCAATTTTCGTTGTTTCACCTAATTTAACTAAAGTAGTCGCACCATCTGTGATTGTAGTCGTGGAGCCAGTCACTTTTATATCATTTGATGATATGTATATGTCCATCTGCCACTGGTTATCTGCCCCTGCCACTGTCGAATCAATTTTTTGATAATAGGTTGTGACAATATGTTCATTACCAAGCGAATCATAGACGGTTGCTGATGTAGAGTTGGTGTAAGTTGTAGGATCTAATGGATTGATCGCTAAAACAGATGGAGGTGTCGTCCCGCCATCAAACTTACCCACCGCATTAGAAGGTAAATTACTCGCAATACTTAATAATGTTGTTGGCTCTGGTGCACCTGCTGAGGGTGGTAATTGCAAAGGATTTGCTGCACTCATACTCGTCGCTGAAATATTACCTTCAGCATCGACGGGGAATGTGCGTAGAAAATTTCCTTGGCTATTAACCATATAGCCATCTTTATTGATACCAAACTCGCCTGCCCGTGTATAAATAATCTCACCACTATCAAGGCTAGGTGCCATTGCAAAAAAGCCTTCGCCACTAATCGCAAGATCAAGCGCGTTTTGAGTAAACTCAAGGTTACCCTGATTAAATTGCTGAGCAACATTCTGTAGCACCACGCCACTACCAATGGCGGTTCTACTTGTTGTGCCAAATGCTGATACTGCAAACACATCACCAAATTCAGCGCGCGATTCTTTAAAACCGGTGGTATTAACGTTAGCGATATTATTCGACTTAACATTTAGATCAGCGGTTGCTGCATTTAATCCACTTAAAGCTGTACTAAAAGACATGAGCTATACTCCTAAAATTTCTTGCACTTCACTGAAAGGTACTGAACCAATTCCAGCAAGATTAACTGTTAAACCCTGACTACCTGAGCCGACTAAAACACTGTCTACTTTGGCGACGGTTGCTGTTGCAAATGCGGTATTAGCTTCATTGACCGTACCCGTCGCTCTAAATTGATAGACACCCGAAGGCATTGCCTCACCCGTGTCAGAAAAACCATCCCATGCGAAATTGGTGTAACCTGCTGCCGATCCCATTTCAAGTGTTCTGACCTTAACCCCAGCTTCGTTGTAAATGTCTACTTTTAAATCAGTGACAGGATCAGCAACATTAATTTGACCTTTCAAACCAGCTTCAGCAGTCATATTACCAATCGATGAAGGAACCAATACAGAACGTCCCACTAAAGCCGAACCTTGCAAGGCCTGATCCGATTGCATCGATCTTGAAAAACCATCAAACGATTTTTGCAAATCACCAATCCCGCTGACCGTTGCAAACGATGCAATCTGTCCCAAAAAATCACCACTTTCCATTGGTTTTAATGGGTCTTGATTTTGTAATTGCGTTGTCATCAGAGACATAAAATCTTCTAACGCCAAACTACCTGGGTCGTTGTTAGTCTGAACCTCTTTAGCAGAGGTCAAACCTAATGTTGCATAAATATTCTCACCAACACCATTTATAGCCATAACGATCTCCCTATTGGCCTAATTGCAATGTACGCAGCAACAATTGCTTCGATGTATTGGCAATTTCAACATTGTTTTGATACGAACGAGAAGCCGACATCATATTGGCCATCTCCGAAATTGAATCGACATTGGAATGAAAAATATAACCGTCTTCGTTGGCCATTGGATGGCTTGGATTATATTCAGAACGCACCGGCGCTTGACTTTCAACAATGCCATTAACTTGCACACCGCCTTGTTTATACCCTTTTTGAGCATCATCTAACACGGCAGAAAAAACAGGATGTCGAGCACGATAAGTTTGATCAACACTACTACTAACACTGTTGGCATTGGCCAAATTACTCGCCGTCGTGTTCAACCGTAATGACTGGGCACTCATACCACTACCAGCGATATCGAAAATATTAAATAAAGACATAAGGCGTTACTCCCCCCCCTTGATTGCAGTCAAAATGCCTTTAAACTTTCCGCTTAGAAAATTAAGGCTAGCCTGATACTGGACTGCGTTTTGCATGAACTGAGCTTGTTCAATTTGCTCGTCTACCGTGTTGCCATCAAGCGAGTCTTGCATTGCAGTGCGATATTGAATCGCAGGCGAATTCAAATAGCCAGATGATGACATTGAAATATGATTGGAGTGAGTTGTTTTGATGCCGGCAGAATGTTGACCACTTGCCGCCATCTTCATGGCAGAAGCAAAGTCAATATCACGCGCTTTGAAATTCGGGGTGTCAGCATTCGCCATATTTGACGCAAGCAACTCTGCCCGTTGCGAACGGATACGAACTGCATCTTGGTGAATTCCGAGGGCGGAATCAAAGTTTATCGGCATCTTTAGCTCCAACTTTAATTTATTTTAACTAAAGCAAAGCACCAAACATGCCAACTATTTAATTTGTTTTAATACAATAACTTAAAAACAAGACGGCAAATGCGTCAAAAAAATAGCGGCAAGGCTTTGCCTGTTAAACAACAGTCAAAAACCTTGCCAGAAAATATTCATAAATTAACGGGAACCGATAATTATTATGCTTCATTACAAAACGTTGGTTCGATTTCAATCGAACAAATTACGGGTAATAAGTTTGCCTCAACCGTCTCAATAAAACGATCAGCATCGTCTAACTATACATCCTGATGCTGATCACCTTGTATTCTTATTGGCCTAGCCATAAAAGAAACATCAACAAACAGAATGTGTCAACGCAAGACCCCATAATTTAATCCCGAGCTACTAATATCTCATTTTTTGTGGATCGGATTTTGTAGGTTGGAATTTATTCCAACATTCCATGCCTTGGTGCTTATTCCTGTTTTGTCGGGTTAAAACTCGACCTACATGGCTTTTTCCCGTAGGTTGGAATTTATGACCATGGATGGTCGGGTCGCTATCCTGCTAACGCGACACTTGGACATCCATGTCCATCGTATGTAGAAAATGCAGGAGCAATTTTCGATCAGTCCAACAATTGATTCACCAAGGGTACTTTTGTAAATTATTTTCTCTGTGCCTCTGTGGTTTATTACTTTCTGTCGAGTTGAAACTCGACCTACACGACTATTTAACCTCAATTCTGGATAAGCACAGCCATCCAGCACCGAGGTTATTTAGCGAGTTGGGATTATTTAAACGAGCTGTTTAGATATGTCAGGTAATCACCTGATTGGATATGAAATAAATTTGAGACATCACGATTAAAGATATACACCCAGGCTGGAACACTATCCCCATTTGCCAAGGTGACGGAGATATAGCCATGTGGCGGTGCAAAGTCATCGTTGCATTCTTCATATCTATCTAATTGTTGCAAGAAAGCGTGTTGCCCACGATAAACATCGCCTATTACCTTGTCATTGGCTGATTCGGAGGTAATGGCCTGGGAATAATCATTTAATTCAAAGAGTTGGGCTTGCGTTCTAATAGTTGCCGCAACCTTTCTAAATCATGTCCATATTGTTTAGTGATTTGCTCTATCTCATGTTTTAGACGTTTGATATTTTGCTCATCATGGTTGATTTCTTGCATTACGGCATTCAAACGTTTGTTCATGTTAACACTGACTGATTTGCCACTTAATTCTTGTTCAGCAGCTTCTTGTTGCATCTGTTGTAGCTTGATTTGACTATTTTCAAGATGGCTAATTGCTTTATCGAGCTCGGTTTGGCGATAATCTAGATCGGCATCTCGTGCGTTGAGTAAGTCTTGTTCTGATTGAAAGCTGGTTAACAGGGTGTGGTCCGCGATCATTTGTTGACGGCGTTGTGCTTGCAGTTGCTTGGCTTGCTCTGCTGCAAGTCGTTCAGCTTCTTTTTGTAGTGCTAATTGGCGTTTTTTTTCAGCAATTTGCTCTGGCGTTAGAGCAGGATCGACATGTTTAATTAGCCGTAGCGACTTATCATCGAGGACGTCATAACCTGTCTGCGCAGCATAAGGTGGCAGGCTCTTGCTCATCGTAATAATGCCATTGTCATCGATAAATCGATAAATTGTACCGGCACTGAGTTGTTGACTAGCCGTAAACAGCAAACATAACAAAAAAGAATGTGCGATAGTTTTAATATATTTCATGGCGAACATCTTATCTGGAGTTGAATAAAAGGTGAACCTTGTTGAGCAATTAGTTTTGTTTATTGTGGCATTAGTTTCAAATACGTTTTCGGCATTTAGTGGTGGCGGTGCTGGTTTGATTCAATTTCCGGTGCTTATTTTTCTCGGATTACCGTTTGGCATTGCATTAGCAACACATAAAGTTGCCAGTGTCGCCTTGGGTTTAGGTGCTGTATTGCGTTATTTAGCATCTAGTAATTTAGAGCGGCAGTTTGTGTTGTTGATGTTGCTATTTGGGCTTCCCGGTGTGGTATTGGGAGGAAATCTAATTTTATTAGTGCCAGATCGACTTGCTGAAATAGCCTTGGGTGTATTAACGGGTGGTCTTGCCATCTACTCAATCTTCAAGCCAACGTTAGGGCAGGATTTTTGTCCAATTCATCGCGATAAAAAAGCAATGTTAACAGGTGGGGCGATACTGTTCGGTCTAGGAATATTAAATGGGTCTTTAACATCGGGCACGGGCCTATTTGTCACACTCTGGTTGATCATGTGGTTTGGTATGGATTATCAACGGGCTGTAGCATACACCTTGATCATGGTGGGTGTGTTTTGGAATGGTGCTGGCGCCATTACCTTAGGATTAATTGGTGATGTTCAATGGACGTGGGTGCCAGCACTGCTAGTGGGATCTCTGTTAGGAGGCTATCTCGGCTCACATCTTGCCATTAAACATGGCAATCGCTGGATAAAACGAGGTTTTGAATTAGTGACAATGCTTATTTCAATCAAACTACTGATCGGCTAACACCGTATTGTGAGCGATAGGCTTCAACAGCAGCTAGATGTTCAGCAAAATCAGCATTGTTTTGTAAGAATGTCAGCAGATCATCCAAACAAATAATACTGACAACGGGAATAGTGTGCTCAGCTTCAACTTCTTGAATTGCCGACAGCTCGCCTTGACCTTTCTCTTGTCGATCCAGAGCAATAATAACGCCAGCTGGTGTTGCTTGTTGTGCTGTGATAATGGCGACAGATTCACGTACAGATGTGCCTGCAGAAATAACATCATCAATAATTAGCACGTTGCCTGTTAGTTCAGCACCAACCAGTTGACCACCCTCACCATGATCTTTTTTCTCTTTACGATTAAACACATAAGGTACATCTTTCGAATGATGATCTGATAAAGCAATAACCGTAGTTGACGCTAATGGTATGCCTTTGTAAGCGGGACCAAACAAAACATCATAATCCAGATCTGATTCGCTAATAGCCTGTGCATAAAAGCGACCTAATTCAGCCAGTTTGGCACCCGTATTAAATAAACCACTATTGAAGAAATAAGGGCTGATACGACCTGATTTTAGTGTGAACGAACCAAAGCGTAACACGCCAGTTGCGAGAGCAAATTTGATAAATTGGTGCTGATATGGCTTCATTTTTATGATTTCTTAATTTGATAAAGAGCAATTTGCCCAAATAAGTTAGGCAGTAATCGTGTGCCTAAAGTATCTTTATGGGCATGGTTTACTATGCTGCGATTGAGTATAGAAATAGCTTTGTTTTGGCATAATTGTTCAAAATCTTGCACAGTACAGAGATGAATATTTGGAGTGTTAAACCACGCATTAGGGAGGGTGCGAGAGATTGGCATATGACCGCCTAAGGCTAATTGCACACGACACTGCCAATGACCAAAATTAGGAAAGCCAATAATGCCTTGTTTACCAACACGCACAATTTCTTCCAGTAAAAAATCAGGATGATTAATGGCTTGCAGGGTTTGCGATAAAACTACAAAGTCAAACGATTGATCGGCAAATTGTGGCAAACCTTGATCAAGATCGGCTTGAATGACGTTAACTCCGCCGCTAATGCAGTCGGCAAACTTACTGTTATCAATTTCCAAGCCATAACCACTAACACCACGTTGCTGTAGAGCCTTCAGTAAGGAGGCGTCATCACAGCCTAAATCTAAAATGCGGGCACCATCAGGGATCCAGTCACTGATAATTTGTAAATCAAGGCGAAGGCTCATTGTTCAGTACACTCTTGGGCAACACGCTGCATATAGCTTGTCATAATTTCTAAATAACGGGGTATAGGCATTAAAAATGCGTCATGACCTTGGTGTGCATCAATTTCAGCGTAGGTGACATTATTACCATTGCTTAATAATGCATTGACTATTTCATGTGAACGCTCAGGTGAGAAGCGCCAATCACTGGTAAATGACATGACTAAAGCATTGGCTTGGATCGGTGCGACTGTTTTGGCAAGATCGCCATCACATTTTTGTGCAGGATCAAAATAATCTAATGCTTTGGTCATGAGTAAATAGGTATTGGCATCAAAGCGCTCGACGAAACTGCTACTTTGATAGCGTAAATAACTTTCTACTTGAAAATCAACGCCATAGTCATAGTTTAAATTGCCAGTGCGCAATTCACGGCCAAATTTTTCACCCATTGCAACATCAGATAGATAGGTGATGTGGCCTAACATTCTGGCCAAGCCAAGGCCTTGGCGTGGCAAAGTATTATGTTGTGCGTAATAACCATCATGAAAATCGGGATCAGACTTGATTGCCGTTCGTGCTACTTCGTTAAAAGCAATATTTTGTGCAGATAATTTTGGTGCTGTTGCAATAAGCAGAACATGACGCAAACGATCGGGGTAGCTAATAGCCCACTGCAATGCCTGCATACCACCAAGACTGCCGCCAACGACAGCTGCCCATTGTGATATGCCAAGATGATCCGCGAGTACGGTCTGACTTTTTACCCAGTCAGACACGGTGACAATAGGAAAATCTGGTCCATAAAGTTGATTGGTTTCAGGATTGATTGATGTAGGACCTGTTGAACCTTTACATCCGCCAAGGTTATTTAAAGATACGACAAAGAACTTAGTTGTATCAATCGCTTTACCTGGCCCAATTGCGCTATCCCACCAACCAGGTTTTTTATCTTCCATGCTATGAAAACCAGCTGCATGATGATCACCAGATAAGGCATGGCAAATAAGGATTGCATTTGACTTTGCTTGATTAAGCATACCGTAGGTTTCATAAATCAATTGGTAATGGGGCAATTCACGACCACATTCGAGTCTGATTGGCTGATCAATCGATAATACTGTTGGTGAAACCAGACCGACTGAATCGGCTGGTATAAAGTCTGGCATGATAAAACGTGTCCTTGGAATTTTAATGGTAAAAGTCTAATGACTGATCTGTCGTTGTGCAATATAAGACTTAAGACATTAGTAATGCCCTGTTAATAAAGGTAAGACCAACATCGCTAAAATTTGCAGGCCAAGGATAACAGCCAGGGGTGAAAGATCAATGCCGCCCATATCAGGCAACCATTTTCTAACAGGGCGTAATAAAGGCGCGTTCATTCGACTAATTAGTGGTGTAATTGGGTTATAGCTGTTTGCCGGTGAAATCCAACTTAGAATTGCTTGAATAATGATACTGGCCGTGAACAAGGTAATAAATAAAGAAAAAATATCTGCAAGTCCAAAACGCAGTAACTGCAACAAGCCGAGTGGCATTGCTTGCACTAGACTAATGAACACCAGCTTGATCAACGTTAATGCGACAAGAAAAACGATAGTTGCGCTATCCCAACGACCCATTGGAGCAATAAAGCGACGTAAAAACTTTATTGGCGCTTGTGTGATGCGAATAATAAATTGCACAAGAGGATTGTGATATTCCCATTGTGCCCATTGCATAATAATTCTAAGTGCAACTATTCCTGTATAGAGGCCAAATAAAACGTCTATCAGAAAGATAAGGGGAGAACTAAAATAGCCACTAGGCATCGCTTCCCCCTAGTTCGGTTGCTAATTCACGAGAACGTAGGGCTGCAGCGATTAAGGCATTTTCAAACAAACTACGCAGTCCACCATCTTCTAACTCATGGATAGCGCGTTCAGTTGTACCGCCGGGTGATGTGACTCGATGTCTTAAGCTTGCTGTTGATTCATCACTTTCCAGCGCCATTTTTGCAGCGCCAAATGCTGTTTGCAAACAGAGTAAACGTGCCGTTTCAGCTGGCAAGCCCATCTCCGTCGCGGCAAACTCCATTGCTTCCATCACTAGGAAAAAATAAGCGGGACCACTACCTGATAATGCGGTTACAGCATCAAGTTGCACTTCATCTTTTACCCATAAGGCTAATCCAACTGATCGTAAAATTGATTCAGCTAATTCATGCTGGGCTTTGGTGACATGTTGATTGGCATAAAGTGCGGTTGCGCCAGCTTGAACGAGTGAAGGTGTATTGGGCATGGTGCGAACGATAGCGGCATTATCGTTGTGTAACCAGCGCGTAATATCTTTGAGTCTAATGCCTGCAGCAATCGAAATTAAAAGACGATCTTGTGACCAGTCATTGGCTATTTGTTCAACAACAGACTGAAGTTGTTGTGGTTTGATTGCCAGAATAACAATATCAGCGGCAGCGCAGGCCTTAATATTGTCGTTGTAGGTATGAATACCAAATTGCGTGGACAGCGTCTGTAGACAATCAGGGTCAGGATCGGCGACATGAATATTGTCAGATTGAAAACCATCCGCTAATAAACCACCAATAAGACTACGCGCCATGTTGCCGCCGCCAATAAATGTAATGTTACAGTCTTTCATTATTCATCCGAATTTATTACAAGCTAAAAGTTTAGGGTAACAGACCCTAGTTTACGTTACCTTCATTATGAGTTGTAGCTCTTTGCCCGAATAGAGCTGAGCCAACCCGCACCATTGTGCTACCTTCGGCAATCGCCAAGGTCATATCATCAGACATGCCCATGGATAAGGTATCAACACTGGGATAAAGGGTGCTGAGTTGTTCAAATAACAAGCGAGCCTTGTGAAAAGAGGCCTGTTGCTGTTCTACATTATCGGTTTTTGCTGGGATGATCATTAATCCCCTCAACAGCAAGTGCGGTAATTGGGTAATTTCAGCCGCTAAGGGTATCAGCTCATTGGCAGCGATCCCTGATTTTGTGGCTTCGTTATCAATATTGACTTGTATGCATACATTGAGCGGTGCTAAGTCATCGGGTCGTTGATTTGAAAGCCGTTGTGCAATTTTCAATCGATCAACAGTATGCACCCAATCGAAATACTGGGCGATATCTCTGGTTTTATTGGATTGGATTGGTCCAATAAAATGCCATTCCAAATTAAGATCAGTACATTGTTTAATTTTTGTTAGCGCTTCTTGTAAATAATTCTCACCAAAGCGTTGGTGTCCCGCTTCGGCTAGTTGTCGTAACATTGATGCCGGCCATGTTTTGCTGACAGCTAATAAACTGACGCTTTGACGGGGCCTGTTAAACTGTTGTTCAGTGTTACGAATCAGATCTTCAATGTTAATAAGTCGATTTTTTAGTGTTTGCATGTTGCAAGCCTGTGATGAGCGCGCTACCTTTACACTATTGCTTCCACGTGGAAGATAGTCACACTATATTAAATGATCATGGGGATGTGAATGGATATTACTGAATTACTCACCTTTAGTGCAAAAAATAACGCATCTGATTTACATCTGTCGGCAGGCGAACCACCCATGATCCGAGTGGATGGTGATGTTAAAAAGATCAATTTACCAGCAATGGAACACAAAGAAGTTCATGCGATGGTCTATGACATCATGAACGATAAACAGCGTAAAGATTTTGAAGAATTTCTGGAAACAGATTTTTCATTTGAAATTCCAAATCTTGCACGATTCCGGGTTAATGCGTTTAATCAAAACCGCGGGGCCGCGGCAGTTTTTCGGACAATTCCATCGACAGTACTGACACTTGAACAGCTTGGTGCTCCCGATATATTCAAGCAAATTGCCGACAATCCTCGCGGTATTGTATTGGTCACAGGGCCAACAGGTTCGGGTAAATCCACAACCTTAGCGGCGATGGTTGATTACCGTAATGAAAAAGACAATGAACATATTTTGACGATTGAAGATCCGATCGAATTTGTTCATAAAAGTAAAAAATGCTTGGTTAATCAACGTGAAGTACACCGTGATACCTTAGGTTTTAGTGAAGCACTTCGGTCAGCATTGCGTGAAGATCCTGACATTATTTTAGTTGGTGAGTTGCGTGACCTGGAAACCATTCGATTAGCGTTGACCGCGGCTGAAACGGGGCATTTAGTTTTTGGTACCTTGCATACTTCATCCGCCGCAAAAACCATTGACCGTATTATTGACGTATTCCCGGCAGCAGAAAAAGATATGGTGCGTTCGATGTTATCTGAATCATTGCGCGCTGTTATTTCTCAAACCTTAATGAAAAAAGTCGGTGGGGGCCGTATTGCTGCCCATGAAATTATGATTGGAACACCTGCTATTCGAAATTTAATTCGTGAAGACAAAGTGCCACAAATGTATAGTGCCATTCAAACAGGTGGCGCAGTTGGAATGCAGACACTTGACCAAAACTTACAGGAATTGGTACGACGTGGCCAAGTAACTAATAACGAAGCGTTACCGCGTGCAGTTAATAAAGACATGTTCCGCTAGGAGTTAAAAAATGGATATCGTCACAATTCTAAAAGCGGCAGTGAAACACGAGGCATCTGATATATTCATTACCGCAGGTCGGCCACCTTCATTGAAGGTAAACGGTAAGCTGGCAACATTATCGCAAACAGCGTTGACGGATAATGAAGCGCGTGACTTGGTTATTAGCACGATGAATGACCAGCAGAAAAAGACGTTTGAACGCGACAAAGAATGTAATTACGGGATAGCAACTTCAAGTGCCGGTCGTTTTCGTGTCAGTGCGCTTTATCAGCGAAATAAAGTTGCAATGGTGATGCGTCGAATTGTCGATGAAATTCCAACAATTGAAAGTTTGCATATGCCTGACATTATTAAAGAGCTTTCTATGACTAAACGTGGCCTAGTCATTTTTGTGGGGGCAACAGGTTCTGGTAAATCAACCACCTTGGCAGCGATGATTGGCTATCGTAATAAAAACAGCACGGGGCATATTTTAACGATCGAAGATCCAATTGAATTTGATCACAAGCATGACGGTTGTGTTGTCACCCAGCGTGAAGTAGGTATTGATACTGAATCCTATGATATCGCGCTTAAAAACTCACTACGTCAGGCACCAGATGTCATTATGATTGGCGAAATTCGCACTCGTGAAACTATGGATTATGGGATTACGTTTTCTGAAACAGGTCATCTATGTTTATCAACCTTGCATGCTAATAATGCCAATCAGGCGATGGATAGGATCATTAACTTCTTCCCGGAAGAACGTCATAAACAGTTATTTTTGGATCTGTCTCTGAATTTAAAAGCCGTAGTTGCCCAACGCTTAATTCCTAAAAAAGATGGCACCGGTCGTGCGGTTGCGGTTGAAGTATTATTGAATACGCCTTTGATTGGCGATTTGATTGAGAAAGGTAAGGTGGCTGAACTTAAAGATGTAATGAAACGTTCTCGTGAATTAGGGATGCAGACCTTTGATCAGGCTGTTTATGACCTCTATAAGGCAGGTGAAATAACTTATGATGAAGCACTTAAAAATTCTGATTCTGCTAATGAAGTGCGTTTAATGATAAAACTGGGTGCCGAACGAGGTGAACTTGCTGATGAATCAGGCATTGGAGGATTATCAATTCAGCCAGATGATGATGGTGTGATTGGCAGAATGTAAGTTGCTCATTTCAGCATGATTTAAAAAACAATAATGCTTTTTGTTTTAATATGTTAGACGTGAAATGTAAATAGTATTATCATAATGCTCAAATAATTGGCATATAGCATTGAATAGAGTGTGTCAGTTAAGACAATTGCCATGTGGCAATTGAAAGTTTCAATTAAATATCCAAGGAATAAATAATGAAAACATCAGTTAAATTATCAGCCGCAGTGTTAACTGCCGGTTTATTAGCGGGCTGTGCTGGTCCAAATCAACGCGTCGACAATGAAAACTTATTCTGTGCGCTTGCCGGTGGTTTAGCTGGTGGAGTTGTAACTGGTGCAGTTATGGATGGTGGTTCTGGTGCAGTAGGTGGTGCGGCGGTAGGCGCATTAGCAGGATTATTGCTTTGCCCGCATGAAGAAGCCGTTGCTGCTCCTGTTGAAACCGTTGCAGTATGTCCTGAAGAAGTCCCACCTGGTGCCTTAACGGATGCAAATGGTTGTGCTTTTGATTCTGATGGTGACGGTGTTGTCGATGGTGTTGATATGTGTGCAAACACACCTGAAGGTGTGTCGGTTGACCGTGTTGGTTGTCCACTAGACAGTGATAGAGATGCCGTGCCAGATTATTTAGATCTTTGCCCTGCAACGCCATTAGGCACCATAGTTGATACAGATGGTTGTCCGCTATCAGGTCAAAAACTGTTATCTTTAGAAGGTGTTAACTTTGCTTATGATAAAGCGGTATTGACACCTGCTGCTCAAGATATCCTGGAGCAAGCAGTAACACTTCTGAAAAAAACAGATGCCGTTATTGAAGTGCGGGTAGAAGGACACACTGATAGCCGTGGTAGTGATGCCTATAACATGACATTATCTCAACAACGTGCTGATGCTGTGGTTGCCTATCTAATTGCACAAGGTGTTAACCCAAAACGTTTAGTCGCGATTGGCATGGGTGAAGGCTTCCCTGTTGCAAGCAACGATACTGAAGCAGGTCGTGCTGCTAATCGTCGAGTAGACTTTGTTGTAAAATAAAGATTAGTTTTATTACAAAGCTAATACTAAAAGGCCCTCTAGAGGGCCTTTTTTTTGCTTGCAGTTGCAAAATCAGCTCATTACAAAGCATAAAGTGAGCTTAACGATACCCAATCAACGGAAGATGCTTGCTACTTTTACCGTTCGTGGTCGACTGCATGGATGCAGGAGGTAGAGCAACGCAGGACAAGAAACGTTGCTGACGTCTGTTCTGCATACACCAGATCGATGTGGATAAGCAGTTGCCGAGAGCTTATCGAACCATGAACCTAAGCAAGCTAACCCTTCGACAAGCTCGGGGTGAACGGAAAATTTAGTCCATAGGTTGTTGGGGTAAGGTACGCTCCCCAATGACCATTTTTGTTTATCGGCTTTGTAAAGACGACTTTTATCTGTCGACCTCACACTGCTGGACGGCAGTTTTTAGCGTTGGATCAACAGGGTAAATTGATAGACCTTTTTTCGCGATAATGCAGGCATGTTGGTCTTGTTTTAGATACTGATTGGCTAGAACGGCTAACCTATAAAACGCAATATTCGGGTTGTAGTTTAATTCTTGATCTGCCCATTGTGCGAATAATCTGACATTATCATCAAGCGCATAACGTACACTCGAATTAAATAGTGAGATCATCATGATTTCTGTAGCGAACTTTTTAAAATAGGGATGGTGCAGGGCAATCGCGAGAGGATCAGAACCTTCGGCTACCTGTTTCATCTGATAACGTTTGAACTCAAGATTTGCCATCATGCTTGATGATAAAAACACAAATGCTGCTAATGCACCGACAATCGTCGCAAGTTTTATCAAATTAATGGCGGCAGTCGATAAGTTAAGCTGATAACGTCGCGTGCTTGCTTGCATCACAACAAACAGTAAAAACAAAAAAACAAACCAGTGCAGTGATGAGATATAAAACGGCAGTTCAACCTGGGTATGAAGCGTGATAGGCAATAACATCGCACCATAGGCGTAACGACGTGAATGCGGTAATTTTATCAGCGTCATAATCACACTAAACGCAAACGCCACTAAGCCGATACCAGCAATCGCTCCACCTTCTACTAACCAGAAAATTAGTTCATTATGAGGATGTGATACCCGCTGTGGTGGCAAAACAGCATCGGGGTGCTTGGCATAAAAATCAGGTTTAGCAAACTGCCAAACACGGACAAAGCTGCCAATACCATGACCTAAAAAGGGCGCTTGTTTGATGACATCAAAGGCAATGGTGTACATTCCTAAGCGTGCCGAACCTGAAAATCCAGCATTGATCGCGGTTGTTTTTTCTAAGACGCTGGTTAAACCTCGCTGGTTTTCAAACTGATTTGCACCCAATAATGCACTGACCAACACCACGCTAATCGCTAACCAACGCAATTTGTCTTGCACAATAAATCGCCAGCGACTGATCATAAACAATGGCAGTGCTAGTAAAAAACCTAATGCAGCGACACGCGAGCCGGAATAGCCGGCAACAAATGCAGCGCTTGCCATCATTATTAGCGCCATCAGAAATTGCCAGCCAGGGCCACGTCTAATTCTTGGTCTGGTAAACAACCATAGTGCAATCAGAATAGCCGTGACTTGAAAACTGGCTTGATTATTAATTTGTTGAAACAAGCCAGTTGGAACACCTGATGAATTAATCGGTAACCAGCTTGGAATAGCATTTAAAAAAAATCTGGATCATACCGACAACAGCATGAATAAATGCGATTGCTAACACTGCGAGTAACAGCCGATCAAGTCGCCCTTGCTTCAGCCGATATTGAAACAGGCTAAACAGGAATAAGACTCCACCCCAAATATAAAGTAGACGAAACAACCACTGTTGCGGTATCTCTATGCCAGATACCATTCCGCCATAGAGTGTCAGTAATGGAAACGCTAAAAACAACAGAGTATGGTGCGGTAGATACAGTGTGTGTTGTTTGCTAAATCGCCACAATGAATAAAAGCCAATGATTGCTGCCGACGACCAAATGAGTATGTTGTTTGGTAGCCTTAATCCAGTACCGCCTGTATTGACATGAAAATACAGACTGCTGGTTAATAACAGCAGCAATAACCATTCAATATCAATAAACAAATGGTTTTGCAGGTATTGACTTAACTTTTTTCTCATTATTATCTGGCGATGTCTTAATAGGTTTAATGAATTTTGGTTCAGACTCGGGCAAGTCAGGATATCCCTTATTATGTTTCTCATAAAATGGATTATCCGTTTTACGAATCTTTTCGCTATCTGCCGGATTATTCATGATATGTGGAGTAATAAGTAATACTGTCTCTGTTTCTTCCTCGCTTTCAATAGTGGAACTGAACACACGACCAATAACAGGAATTTCACCAAGGATTGGGACTTTCTTTTTATCAATATTTTTGCTTGTTCGAATTAGTCCACCGACAGCAACAGTTAAATCATTTTTAGCTATGACAGTACCTGTTAAGCGAGCAGTATTAACAGTATCAATCGGTAAGTTAGTCACGTTACCGGCACCATCAGAAACGGGTAATGTGGCACCGCCAGGATTGATGGTAGAACTTTCCTGTTCTAATTCTAAGGTTACAGTTTCATCGGCATTAATTCTTGGTGTAATCCGCAGTGTAATGCCAATTTCCTGAAGCTCGGTTTCGGTCTCGACAAAGGCTGGTGATATAGTGCCACCATTAACGTTAGTAGTAGCAGGGTTAAAGGTAAACCCCCTGGTTAATAGACTTTCTTCACCTATAAATAACTCTGCTTCACGGTGGTTAGAAGCCAAAACCATTGGGTTTGATAGTACTTTAACGCGCTTATTCTGTTCTAAAAACTCAATATTTGCTCTCAAGCGTCCATTTAAATATTCAAAAATAAAAGCCCCCGTATTCAACAAAGAATTATTTCCAAGTTTTGTATCTGTTGGTCTGGACCTATCATTTTGTTCAATTTTAAAATTAAAAATCGAATTAAAATCCTCGCCCAGGATGATACTAAGGATCTTCATTTCCAACATCACTTGAGGAATAGGAATATCCATTTGCTTGATCAAACCAGCGATCGCTTCGATGATTTTTTTATCATCGGTTCGCACCAGAATCATATTGTGTTCATTATTAACGGTGACATAAATCGGTTGTGCTTGCACCGTTAATTGTTGCAGTGTTTGTGAGTTAATTGATCGGCCATCACTTGCCATTGCCAAACCTTCCAGCTGATCAATCGATAAGTTTTGGGTATCTACCTGGGAACCACTATTACTTAATGTACTACTACCTGTAGTGCCAGAACGGTTGTTACGATTGTTGCTAGTACGATTGTTGTTGGTTGAACGTGAGTTTCGCACACCAGTTCTACTGCTGCTGGAACTACCGCTGGTACCAGAGGCTATTTGTTGGCCCGGTGCCGTGCCCAATGACAAAATAACGCGGTCGCCATAAAGGTCCTCAATCGCTTGGGCAATAATCTGCACATTGGCGTTCAATAGCTTAAATACTTCAATATGTTCGCTGTCACGCACAATCAGATCTTTGCCATATTCCTCGCGCGTCATGATGCGATAGGTATCGGTATCTTGATCATGGCGATACCACAGGTCGCTGATTCGGCTAATCGATTTAATCGAATCCAGCACCGTCGTGTTTTTTAGATGGATTGTGACTTTGCTTTTGGTTGCCTCTGGTGTGGCAATAATATTACTGTCTGACAGTTCTGATAAGGTACGGATCACATCGGTCAAATTGGCATCAGCAAACTCCAGCTCAGAAATAATTATTTCTTTGGCGATAGTTAGTGTGCTGGCACAGATCAGCGCTAAACCAAGTAGTAGTTGTTTACAGTTGATCATTATAGTTATCTCAAGACTTTGATTGCGCCCAAGAACCCTGATTCAACAGTAATACTAAGGCGGTTGATTTCACTGATACGAATAGCGTTATAAGGTTGTCTTGGGTCGATATTAATCTCATCGCCTTCACGTACCATATAGGTGCCAGAACCGACAATTTCGAGCAAGGCAATCGACTTTTCACCTTTATCAATAAACCCTTTAAGATGCATTTTTGGCAGAGCTTGTGCACCTTGGTTACGCATAAAACCAAGTTGGTTCTGACCAACAGCAGGGTTGTTTAATGCTTCAAACATTGCCGTACTGGGTGAAAATGGATCACGCATCATGAGAGTTGATGTCGGTTGCATCATTGCTGGATTGATAAAATTGGCGTTTTGACCAATAGTGGGTGAGATGCCTCCAGCCCAGGAATGGCTTGAACATAAGAGTGTTGCTACACTGAAAACTAGATTGCGTTTCATTATCGACCTGATACCAAAGAAAATAACGCCTGAAAAAAGGCGTAATAAACAAAACCGACCATGCTACCGATAATTAAAATCATGGCAGGCTCGATCATTGCTGACATACGTTTAATCGCGATTTCCAACAACTTTTCGTAATAAATACCGAGTTCTTGTAATACCTGATCGAGGCTACCGGTATTTTCACCGACAGCAATCATTTGCGTGACTAATGCAGGTATGCGTGGATGATCAATACTGCTTGCCATATCGCGCCCCTGCATAATTTTTGCTGACGCTTGCTGTAATTTATCGATATAAACCCGATTGTTCATCAAGTTACCGGTAATTTTTAAGGCATCAAATATGGTGACACCACTTCGCAACAGAATTGACAATGCCCACGTCATTTGCGCCATTGCCCCGGTGACTAACATTGTGCCGATGATTGGCACACGAAGTAGAGCCTTATCTACAGCTAAACGCCCCGCTTTTGTTTGATAAGCCAGCAACACGCTAACAATAAAAGCAATGACTGCCGCGATGATAAGCAAGCCATTTTCTCTTACATAGTCAGAGATATCGATCAGCATCTGAGTAGATGGAGGTAAAACCTTGCCTTTGCCTAATAAAAATTGGGCAAATTTAGGAATAATTTTCAGCACCATAAAGGTACCAACACCAATGGCAGCTAGAACAACAATCGATGGATAAATCATGGCATTGATGGTTTGTGCCTTCAGTGCCGCTTTTTTTTCCATATGCAGCGCCAACCGATCCATAATGGCGTCCAAGTCACCGGTATTTTCACCCGCTACCACCAGATTAACCGCCATATCTGGAAACACATCGTTGTGTTTTTTCATCGCAACCGACATAGCCAGACCCGATTCAATATCTTTGAGCATCAGCCTGACCACCAGATTTAAGCGAGGACTCGACATTTGAGTTTGCGCCAGTTCCAATGCATGAGCGATAGACAGGCCTGCACGCAACATAAAAGACATTTGTCGAAAAAAGAAAATCAACGCAGACGTGCTGACCGAACGCTGCGAGGCAAGCCAGTCTGAAAAATTGGCTTGTCCCAAAAAGCCAGTTTTGCCTTTGCCTTGTTTCATTTGCAACACACGCAAGCCGCGTTCTCGCAACATCAAGGCAGCAGCATTCAAATCATCCGCCTGTAATTGGCCCTTCAACTCGCCACCAGAACCAGTGAGTGCAGTGTAAGTAAATTGCGGCATTATGTGCTTGCCTCCTCAGAATGCAGTTTTCTGACAGTAACATCACGCACATCATTTAAGGTTGTCAGCCCCAACCGCACTTTTTCGCAACCATCTTCCCACATAAAACGAAGATTGCTACCTGCTGCCTGTTCAAGTGTTTCTTCATCAGCACCGTGAGCGACAAGGCGTGCCAGCTTTTCATCAAACCAGAGTGTTTCGTACAAGCCCAGCCGACCACGATAGCCTGTGCCCTGACACACTGCACAACCAACGGCATCATAAATCTCGAATGTTGCATCGCTATCAC
>JACUUH010000078.1 GCA_014859375.1 Gammaproteobacteria bacterium | reverse complement strand
TGCGCTCAATAAAGCCATTGATGAAAAGCTGCTTGTTCATGCGGGTTTACCTTTGGCTATTGGCTGTGCTATGCGAGACTGTCTTATCATACACACCCAACATGGTTTCAATACACGCATCCCATGAATAGTGCTTGGCTACGTGTAACTGACCAGCCACACCCATACGGTGGCGCAATTCAGCATCCAACACCAGTTTTTTCAAAGCATCTGCCGCTGCTTGTGGATCTTCCCGTGGCACCACAAAGCCGGTTTTGCCTTCCACTGTGACTTCCGGCAGGCCACCGGCATCCGAAACCACAACAGGACGGCCTGCAGCACCTGCTTCGATAATCGCCACACCAAAGCTTTCGCTATCAAGGCGGCTTAAAGCGACGTAGATATCCAGCTTAGCGAGTTCTTGCGGGACTTCTGTATGGGGTACACGGCCAACAAAATTAACACTCTCTGCAACCCCGAAACGCTGCGCCAGCGCCTGTAGCTCGGCTGTTTGCTCTCCACCGCCGACCAGCCGCAATTCCAAATCTGGAGTATTCAGCTCTGGCTTGGCTTTTAACGATTTAAGCAACAACGCATAGGCTTCAACGAGCGTATCGACACCATATTTTGGCTTCATGGTTTTGACTGTACCAATCACCAGCTTAGGCTTTTGTTCCGCCACCTCCGGCTTGAGGCCCGCATAGGCATTCAGATCAACACCAAAGGGAGTGATGGCAATATCGGCCAGCTCGGGTGTTAAACTGCGCGTTTCGTCAGCCATGCAGTAGCTGGTGGAAGCCACCTGGTCAGCGGCCCGCAGGTTTTTCTTAACCAGCCACCTATGCAAAGGTGACTTGTGGGGGAAGTCGTACACATCGCTGCCCCACACGGACAACACCCAAGGGTGATAATCAACTAGACGTGCCGTAGTACCATAGCCACTGGCATAGTGTGCATTAACAATATCCGGCTTGATCTTGCGCAACAGCCTGCGCACGGCGGGCACCATGGTGAAGTAACCAAAAGCCCCACGGAAAGGGAATAAGTGCACCTTTACCGCCGAGTCGAAAGGGTCAACAATAGGCTGCTGGGTAATGACATGCACTTCATGGCCATCACTGCTTAAACCATTAGCCCAGCGGACAGTGTGGATGGAGGATGCACCGGAAAGGAGAGCGATTTTTAAATTCTTAAAACTCAATGTCTTTCAACCCCTTTTCAATAAGCACACTTCTTCTTATTTCAGGAACTTCATGATTCCTTCCAAAACCAACGTCTAAGCAAGCATCAAAATAATCAGTAAAGTTGTTAGGTTCATCAAAGTAGTTTACAACTGGTAAACCAAGTGCTATATAATCATAAACTTTAGTTCCAAATTCATAACCTGGGTCACGAACAATACTTAAACCAAAGTCTGCTTCGAGCATAGATTTATATAGATCCGCTTCATTCATCCGTGGCAATATATTAACTACGCCACGACCATTTGAAATATTTGAATAGTAATCAGTAACCCACTGGTTATGCTGAGCACTAGATCCAATCAACCTTATCTCAGTTTCGTGGATACCGTATCTTTCATTAATTACTGAAAGTAGTTTATTTACCTTATCCACTCCGTATTCAGAAAACTGACCAGCACAAACAAAAATAAGCCTATCGGATTTTTTTTTTCTGACACCACTTTTCAATTCGTTAATTAACGACAATCGCTGCTCAGAAATACCATTTGGTATAAGTACAACCTTCTTACCTGAAACACGTTCCAAATGTTTTTGCAACCCAGGGGTACATGTAATTGTTAAACATGAACGACGAATCAAAAACCATTCAATTTTTCTAGTAAGCCAAGCTTTAAAAGGCTTAGGTTTAACATTACCACCGTAACCTGTTTCTTGGGCAATTGACCAACCATCGCGAATATCGAGAATAATTTTTTTACGCTGCAAGAAATTCATAAAACCACAAAAAGGCGGCATTGTTATAAAAATAAAATAAGGAGCCTCCATACTTCCATCATTACGACCAGCACATATAGTTACATTAATTTTTTTATTCAAGAAGTAATCACGAAAAGCAGCAACCCTTAAACCTATTGGCTTATCTCTCCCTAAACTACTCGCATGTAAACTAGACTTCATAACAAACCCTTATTCACACCAGCTACCGCCTTATTTGAAAACAAATTAAAAGCCAAGCACACACCAACAGAAAGACCAGCAACTGGCCAAAAAAAAGACTTCGTAGCAGCCAACAAAATAGCAACATATAATGAAATCAGCAACGGATTAAGGTAAACTTTATCTTCAGCTTTAAAATACATGAATACAAAGTAAATTACCGGGATATATATTATCAACACATACAACATAAAAACAAGACCACCAAATTGCTGCCAAACAGACAGTATATTATGAATATAGGAGCCTCGACTCATCTCAAAATGGCTACCAAAGTCACCCAACAATAGATTTTCCCGTATATGTATCATATTTATACTCATAATCTCGTTTCTTGCGATTACAGAGCTAGCATTATCAAGGTCGAATATCTGAAAGTTTCTATTGTTTAAAAAACCAGGAAAATAATTCACTAGCACAAAACTAAAAAGGACAATAAAAACAGCCAGAAAAATAAAATAGATGTTCATTCTAGAAATAGAAAACCTTTTTAAAAATGAAACAAAAATAACAAAGAAAAGCACTAAAACCATAGACAATAAAAGACCGATAAACTCTGATCTACCACCTGTAACAAAAACCAGAGAAAGAACCAAAACAAAAATAAAAAACTCTCTTTTCTCTACAAACCCTCGATACACTAAAAAGAATAAAAATACCAAAGAAAAAGATATTAACTGATAGTTGACTATTGCCTCATCAAACTCCCCCCGCATGTTATATAACGACAGAGGAATAGTTTGATTTAAGTCTAGAAACAAAAAACAAAGACCAAGAAAAAAAATCATGTATGCAGCCAAGAAAAAATCATGCATCTTATGCCGATAAAGATAAAAACCCACTGCGACATAGAAAACAAAATAAAAAACATAAATCAAATTCTGAGTAAATGCCTCAGAAATATATTCTTTATTTTTAAATATTAAATTAGCGCCGGACATTAATACAATCAAAAAAACAAAACTTAACACTAACGAAAAGTATGAACGCAACTTAAATCCAGCAAACAATCTTACTAAAAATAAAACTATTAGCAGAAAAGCAAAAATATGAGCATATAGAGCCACCCCTGGCCATGGATGATATCCATACAACCTTAAAGAAAAACCTAAACTCCATATAACAGGCAAAAATACTACAGCGAACACACTAGCCCTAAATGCGAATCTCTCTGCAAGCACCATTTAGTTAACTACCTACTATGTTTAAGTACATCGAACGAATATAATTGATACCAAAAAATGAATTATGCCAAAGTAATGTATAAGTTCCTTTCACTTTTTCGCATCTGCTTTTCAAAATCCTAAACTTATCCTCGGCTAAATCTCCAACACCTAACCCCATATACCTGTCATCAATCACCGTACACTCCATCACCACCAGCGGTCTGATCCGCAGGCTTAGTTGTTCTTGCGCAGCAGGGTCAAATGCAGGGTATTCGTGGCAGGTACCGCAACGGAACCCCGGTCTGTCAGCATAACCCAAAGTGGAATCATAGCTCATACCCGCATCTTCCCATGCACGAAGAGTGATGGGTTGTTCCCAGCGCAGGTAGTGCATTCTCCCGCCCCATTGGCTTTGCTTTATGCCTTCTTCAGCGCAGATACGTTTGAGTCGATCTGCTTCTTGCTTGATCAATTCAGGCTGCTGAAAA
>JACUUH010000001.1 GCA_014859375.1 Gammaproteobacteria bacterium | reverse complement strand
ACGTAGTGAGTTCGCTACAATAGATCTCAGGCCGCTAATACGCTTTTATAATGGTGCGCCCAGCAGGACTCGAACCTGCAACCCTTGCCTTAGAAGGGCAATGCTCTATCCAGTTGAGCTATGGGCGCACATAGGGCAGTAATCGAAATTATCCGACTACTGCTTTTTACTAACCTACGAGAAGTGTAGGTTATTACTTACAGAACGCTTGCTCTGCTAAAGTATTTAGGTGAGCTCGAACTTTCTTGAGCTGACCTTTATTACCAGCACCGTTAGCTTGCACTTTAGAAGACAACACACCGTACTTGGTTAGGCCTTCACCCATTGGATAATGCTTCTCACGTTGGAACGTAGAACCAATAACGTCTTTATGAAGTTTACCTTCGACCGACATAGTGTCGACCTTCTTGTGTTTCTTCATGTATTCAGTACCAAGCTCACCTAACGCTAAGCCTTGACCTGCTACAATCAAATCACGATGGTCCTGCACCTTCTTAATATCGGCAAGTTTGATACCAGCCATATCTAGAGTTTCTTCGTATGCCTTTGGATCTAATGTAACTACACCGCCGTCTTCTACCTTCATGCCTTTCTTAAGCATGTCAGCAATTTCACGAACGTTTTGATTAAAATCTGACATTATGTCTTCCTTCTTTTTAAGTTAATGAGGTTTACTCAATGAATAAACCATTCATGTAAAAAAATAATACCATCTCGAGATAGTACCTACACTTCTCAAATCAGTAGTATGTACCTAAAAAAGTTTTAAATTTACATGTAGGTTGCTTTTTGTCGAACATAGGAAAGATCGTCTTTCATACTGTCTAACTCTGTAGTTAGAGTATTTACCTTGGTATTTAATTCATCTACCTTTTCATGTAGTTGACCATTACTTAACATAAGTCTTTCTAAATGCTTTAATAGAACTTTAGCATTATGGTCAGTGACTTCATCCTTTTCACTATCGTAGATAAAAGTTGTTTCGCTCATTTTCATTAATCCTCTTGTTTTTTTAGTTAGGGAATAAAAGAACAGAATTACCTGACTAGAGTATAAGCAAGTGATGTGAAAATAAACAGCATAAATAGCAGAGGGTCTAACCCTCTGCTATAAACTTTACCAATTTAAAGATTTAGGTTTTGTAGTCGTTACTTCAACTTTATCCCAACCTAGGTCATGTCTAATACTTTCTAAACTAATTCCAGATGTTTCCATAGAAGATGGATTTCTTTCATTTTCTTTAGATAGCTCGTCAATTAGCTCAGGTGTGATGAAGTCAGCCTCATCTAAACTTTCTAGTGACGGTGACTCCCACTTTTGAGCGGCGCTAATACCAGGTTCCGTAACCCAGTCAAAGGTAACGATAGTTTTAATATCTTTTTGTAGGAAGCCAGCTGGATTAAAGTGATCATCTGTCAAACTTCTAATGGAGAAGCAAACGTTTTCGTGTTTGTTCTCTAGAGATTCTTTCAGAGCATCACCCATAGGTCCAGCTGGTTTAAGTTCAGCTATGATGGCTGTAACAATCTTACCATCTTTAGTCTTAAACCCTTCTTCTAGTTTAAAAGATTTAAAGTGACAACACACTCTAGTCTCTTCAATAGTTAAAACTCTATTGATGAAATCACGTCTAGATTGACCGGGTGACATTTTAGGATGTCCAGTCTCACCTTTACAATTACCAGACTCAACCCTTCTCATGAACCCAGAGGATTTTTCAAAAAGGGATTTAGCTGGATCAGCTGCGTAGAATGCACCACCGCTGTTAAAACTGTTTAAGGCACCGACTACTAGAGTATAGTAGCCGTCAGCATCAGGCTTTAACTCACCTGCTTTATTAGTACCAACTAAAGCAGTACAAGAGTAACTAGCTGTTTTTGGAGTTGCGTTAAACATTAGTTCCCCTTCATTTGTTATTTAGTTACTTTAAAAAGTTTACTTAACCAATCACCGACTACATCAATAGTAGCTAACATAGCTAATTCTCTAACCGGTAGGTCTGGATAAACTTTAGCATTTTCATCAATGGCTGACAATAGTTCCAATGCATTAGTGTGAGGGAACAATGTTCTACATACAAGAATTCTTGACCACTTAAATAAATCTTCATGGAAGTTTCTTGGTAGCATTTGCATGTTTTCCTGCAACTTACCTTGTAGTAACGACTTATCTACACTTAACACTTCTGGATCAAGGTCAACAATTTGTTTAGCAACCGCTCTTTCGATTCCTTCGAAGGCGAAGTTAAACTTATTGAATCTTTCAGTGTTATTTAAAATGCGTAAGGTTCTTTCCCAATGTTTGGCATAAGAATCCTTTTCTTCTAAAAGTTTAGTGTAACCTTTTTCACCATCGGTTAAGAAAGCACCAATGATGGTTTCAGGACTACCACCATCTTCTAACCATTTATTGTAGACATCACCGTTAACTTTAATTACAACATTACTTTTACCAACTGCATCTTTATTTAAAGGGTAGCTGGTTAGCAAGCGTTTAAGTTTAATATCTGACTCACGTCTAGAGATCGTAGAAAGCACTGTTCTGCCAGTTACAGCTAAAAGGGTACTCATGTAGTCCTTATAGACTGATAAGCTCATACCGGTGCCTTCTGGTGCGTTTAAATATAGTTTGCGCGCCCACATATGTATAATCAATGCGCCGTTGCGAGGAAATTGATTTAAAACTGCGGCTAACGATGGAACTCTATTGTAATTGTCACCAAATGTCTTAACGTAAAGATCAGCTATTTGCTCATCCGTCATACCGTTGCATAGTTGCTGCAAGTATCCATCTAAAGTAGTAGAACCCGTAGCTGCTAACTTGAACAAAGTTTCTCTGTCTGTTTCATTAGGGTATTGTACTGTTAATGGTACTTCTTTAAAGTCTTGCTCTGCAAATCGCTTGACCATATCGAAAACTTCAGGTGAGTTCCAGATTTCTTCATAGAACTCAGGTTTAACTTCAACATGCGTTTTCTTAACGTTTAGGGAGCTTTCTAAATACAATCTTGCATCTTCAGCAACTTCTTTAACTATTGGGTTTACTACATTCTTGGCAACATGGAAATTACCTTGTATGGTTTTGGTAAGAACTCTAGCTAATTCTTCCATAACCAAATCGTGTGTAACGACGCCACGTGCATCTTTAGACATAGAACCATTAATAAGTCTATCCGTGATGTCGATGTCTTTATGTTCACCAGTTAGAATTTCCAAATGACCTGCTCTAACTAGTTGATCTACTGGAGTAGTTTCGATTGGCGTTAGGAGAATCCCTTTTTCAGCCAAAAGGTCAGCTAAGGGATATACCGCTTCAATGGTATTCTTTCTAATCATTTCTGACCTCCTTTTGCCGACAATATTTTATTTTGAATCTTAGCAGATAAAGCACTCTTTATCTGTTGATCAGTGACAATGTCACCTTTCAATGTTGTAGCAATTTCTTCACCCGCTACTTTTCGGATAACTTTAGCACCCAGTTCGACGGCGTGTGAAAGTGCCATTAAGTTTTTATTTCTAACCTCACTCATGTTCTTGAGACCTTTTTTTACCTTATGAAAAAACCTTAAGAGAAAGGGTGGGAAATACCCACCCTTAAGACTCACCCTTCTTCGTATACTTTGGCAACGTGCTTAGACAATACCTTTAATAGAGTGTTGGTAGTACCTATAATCATTGGTGATGTGACTATACGAGCTGAGATAGATTTATATCCGAAGATAGCATCTAACTCGTCACCAGATTCTGTTTTGTTTTCACCGGACATAACTCTACCGAAAACAGTTTTCATCTGATTACCGAATACACCTTTATCGCCAACACCTGCTCCAATGGTTTCAGTTATATAAACTTTAATAACCATTGAATCCATTTCTAAGGTCTTACCATCTATTCTGATACTGTCATCAACACTACCTGTTACAGGCTTTTTACCTAAAGCTTTTCTTTTCCGGATAAGCACTTTATCATACTTATCGGCGATGTCAGCAACACTTTGAGACATATCCTCTTTGTCACCGTAGTACAAAACTTCTATCTTCTCGACCACACCGTTGTACTTAGCCTTAGGGGCATTTCCCGATAACAGTTTTAAAGTTTCCACTGTATCTTCGTCAAATAAGTCATTATCCGAAGTAACGGAATCCTCTATTGTACATAAAATAGTCTCTGAGTCTACCTTAGTACCCTCATTTATAAGGTTTCTAACGGTTTGTTCAAAGTCTATAAACAGATGTCTTATCTTAGTAATCTTTGTACCCATCTTACCAGATACTTTTTCAGATATAGCTGACGAATCTTCAAATGTATCAGTGCTCTCCATTATAGCGGTCTTGCACATAACGCCAGATTTCCAAATAACCTCCTTAGGACTAAGTGGGTCTGGTTTGAAAAAACTCTCGTTGTATGTAATAGCCTCACCCACATTAAACCTATCCCCTACTTTTAAATTGGTGACGACGCTATGTGGATAATTAGAGCCTTCAGCAGTACCGTAAATAATACCTAACTCTATAGACTTAACTGAACCATCATCTAATTCAATAACTATTGCATCTTTAGTGACCTTAGTTACTTTACCTTTTTGTTTAGCTGTGTACGCGTATAACTCATCTGTCTTTTGAGCCACTACTTTTTCATACCCAGTTCTTAAAGGTGTTGCTTCATAACCAAAGGCACCAATACCAGACGCATGTTGAATGGTGATAAAGTTAACCCTTTTTGGGTCGTCCACATCAGCTCCGGGGGATAATAACGCACCTGTACTTAAGACGTTGGAAGCTTCAATATTCTCCATGTCTATTTTCTTGGTTAGACCTCTGAGAGAAGTTAAGTTAGGGTTAGCTGTAGTGTAAGTGTTAATGGCGACGTCACCACTGTCCACAGTAGCCTCAGATATGACACCCATATCGTTTTGACCGTATACTCTAGTCTTATCATTCATACTTTGTTTAGATCTACCGCCAGTACCGCTGAACGTAACCATCTCTTTTTCATTTATGTTTTTGATAGGGTTACTATCTTCAACAATTGATAAAGAAGCATCGTTAGATGTAATGGCCTGCCAAACAGCGTAAGGGTTTAATTCAACAGCCGCTGAACCATGTCCCTCCCTAGCCATGTATCCTCTCATTGAGTTAACCAACTCGCCATAGACTGCCCCGGCTATACGCTCGTAACCTTTAATTCTCATAAACTCCATATCTACTTCGGATGGAGAATAGTCGATAGTTAAAAGTTCTGCAGATCTTTTTAAAAGACCTAACCACGTTGTAGGTTCTTTCATCTCTTTCAGAATCTCTAAGGTTATAGGATCGACAAACATGTCTCTCAATAATCTTAATTCTTTGAGATATCTATTACCTAACCCAGTATCGTCTAGAACGTTAAAGAAGACATCCTTCTCATTAAAATCTTTAATACTAAATCTTTTAATGGAATTCTTATAACTATTAAAGCCACCTAGAACTAAGGATGTAAGTTTATCTGCTCTCGAGATAATCAAAGTCTCATCTAAGAATTTAATGGCATATTCATTATCAGCTAAGACGAACTTCTCGCCAGTAATGACTCTTTTAACCTTAGCACCAATATTCTTAATTAGATTATCAATACCAAGGTAGTAAGACAATACGAAACCTAGAGGTATAGAAGCTGAGAAAACCTTAAGGTCTGCTACTTCAACAGGAGCCTTAGTTAGATCTAGACCTATCAGATTTTCAATAGCGCCTAACGGTTTAGGTGACTGCTCATCGTAAATGTACAAAGAATCATCTTCACCAATTACAACAATGTCACTGCCTTTATTACCAGCAATTACAAATCCATTTTTCTCTACCTCTTTAACAACTTCTTCACCAAACTTATTAAAGCGTTTAGAGTAATTAAAGTACAGTTCTATATCACCAGTTTTAAACTCAGTAAAGTTACTGCTGAGTGTAGTGTACAACTTAGGTAATTTAGCGGGTATATTGCCAGCGGAAGAGGTTTTAAGATTAGTTACTCTATCATCTTCGCTATCTAACCCAATAGTCATTATTTGTTTTGTCAACCATTTGGGGTAATCATTGATTACTTTCTCTGATCTCAAAACAAACACTTTACCGTAGTAACTTGTTAATGCTACTTTATTGGGTTTGACTTTACGAATAGGTATATCGCCTTTTTGCTTACGTAGCTTGTACTTAACGCCATTAGCAACGAATACACCATTCTCATCTATCTTAGGTACTTTAAATCTAATAGTGGAGGGTCTCCCACTAACAGGAGCCAGTCTAACGGTATGAATTTCATAAGCGTTAGCTACGTCTTCCATTTCCTCTACTTCATAACTGGTTACACCAACGCCAGCTTGAGTAATGTTAAGTACTGAGGCTGTGATATCTTTAGGTAGAATATCTTTGATATACTTACTATCAAAATCCACAAGCGTTGACTTCAACATAGACTTATCTAAGACGGTGTCGCTATCAGGGAGTATAGTGGGTTCATTAATAATTAAATCTTCAGGTTCTACCTTAGAGAATTCAACTATCGAACCTTTACCAGTATATGGGTTAGAAATATTAGCTAAATCATTGGCTATTCTTTCATACTTCTTAAACTCACTTGGGGATATTAAGCCACCTAATGCCAACTCCTCGGCTCTATTTAGAATACCTTCACTGTATTCCATAGGTGGAACTTCAAAGGAGTTTGTTTCTTCAGCCTTAGCTAACTCCTCAGCTATTGAATTGAGTACATCTAACTCTTCTTCAAGCTTATCGTCTTTTTGATCAGATCTTAAAACTTTCTTGAGGTCTCGTTTTTCAACCTCATCAAGTATTAACTCTTCGTCTAATTCACCATCCCCAGTTTCCTCTTCTTCATCCTCATCGTATTCTGCATTTTCCTCATTCTCAATTTCTTCATTGACCTTATCATTGTTTTCCTGAATAATGGTCTCTTCGGTTTTAGAAGATGAGGCTGTGGTGGATTCGAATAAAGATATTAACAAACGTAAGAATCTCTTTTGAAGAGAGTCTGGGTTGATATTACCATCCCCTTCAACGCCATCTCTCCAACTATCCATTACACCTAGGTTAAACATCATCCACTTGTTGTGTCTAGTGATGATAATGTTTATTTTCTTTAATTGCTCTGGAGTGAAGGTGCTAAGGGTAGACAACTCTCTATTACTACCTAACCATCTCCATAATTCAAGAATAATAATGCTGTCAAAATCGTTGAACTCAGAGATTAAGCTCTGATTTAATTTCTCTTCGGCTCTTTTTAACACTGTTAATGCAGGTAGTGTTTCAGGTAGTTCAAAAGAAATAAAGTTTCTTCTGTTCTCTATGTTAGTCAAAGACCCTGCTTTTAAAAACATAGTCTTTACAATATTCTCTTTCTGATTAAACTCAGAATAAAAACTTTGGGTATAACGATAGAGTTCAGGTAGAATACCGTAGTTAATAACTAATGGAGTTTTAGGGTCTCTTGTATTACGTTCGAAATCCCTAACTAACTTTAGTTTTCTATACCTGCGATGATAGTCCTTAATAAAGGTGTTCGCCAACGTTGAGTTTCTTCTAGGATTACCTTCGTTAGCTTTAGGATTTAATTCCTCCACATGGTCAATCATTACAAGTCTCTTAGAGTCTTTAACTGCCCAGTGGTCTTGAGATATCCCTTTACCTACTGTATCTTCAGGTAGGTAGTGATATATGGTTCCATAAGGTAGTCTAAGACTACCCTTGACATTAATAAGAGGAGAGACTAAATGTTCGGCTCTTCTTAAACCATATTCTCTATAAAACTTCTTATAAAGATTCAAAGTAAATCTCCTTGTTTAAATTAGGTTATTCCATGGAAGGATAATCCCCAGTCATATTTCTCAACACTAGCGATAGAGTGTCAGTGGCAACGCTAGTCCTCAATCCACCTGACGGATCTGTGTAGGCTTCTCTAGATCTTAGCAATTTATTACTTTCTGCCACGGCTTCATCACTATATACAAATATACCACTTGTCATGTCGCCGTCGAACGTTACCTTCGATGATGTGCGTTACGCATCACCCGTTCTCTTATGAACTGCTACAGCTTTCACTGCAGACCAGACTATATCTTCACCCTCTCGTTAGAGTAGGGTGTCTCCCTTATCCACTCACTTGAGTGTACTGGCCGCTACACCATAGTCGTTGAACCTTACTCTTATCCTTAATAGGACTTAGAGTCTTGGCTGCTGATTGCCCATTGTAATATCTGCACTGTTTTTAGACATTCATTATGTGTTTTCACCATAATTGTAGTAGTGCAGTTTTAGGGGTTCCCAGCAATTAAAGAGATTCACATTAGAGATTACTATCTAATGGGACTTAGTAGAGTGTTTCTACTTTATTAATCAGCACCCAAACCTTTCATTCTAACGGGACTAACTATTTGAGAGTCAACAAATGCGAAAGGTTCTTTCTTAGGAAACTCCACAGCAACAAAGTCTTCGCCCATAGGTTTCCAATCAGGTCCTAATTCATGTCTGACTTCTCCAACCATTGTGGTTCTGGTATAAACATCGGACGGGTAAGAAGATCCTAGTCCCGTAACTGGGTAACGAGTTACGATAACTTTCATCTTATTCCAGCTATGATAACCCGATAGGTATAAGAATTCTATTAACGATATAGGTTCAACATACTTTCTATCGAAACCCTCAGGTAGTTCGTCAATGTCGCTAAACACTCTGAATGTCTGATCAGGACCTTTATAAATTAGAGCCAAATATCTATCTTCAATGATTACAGGCTTATGTCTATTGTGAGGGTCTTGATAAGTATTAATAATCTTCTCTAAACCATCTAACGTAGACCATCTGTCTTTAACCGTAGGAGGTAATTCCACCATGTCAGATTTTAAAGTTTTAGTATCAACTAGCTTAGCCGCGTTACCTAAAGAGTCTAGACCTACTATATCAGACAAATAGGAATTTCTTATTAGATTTATAGTGTGCGGTAATGAACCTTTCATCACTTGATATAAACCCATGATGGTATCGGTGGCCTTAGAGCCGTGTTTACTACCTAAAACTTTTTTAGCCGTATTCATGGAAGAGATAACGTTACGTGTGCCGTTAAATACTCTACGCTTAGCCCATTTACTTTGAACAAACCCTTTCTTATCCTTTAACATAGTTTCAAGTGTATTGAAAACTTCATTAAAAGCAATTTGTAGTCTGTACCTACTATAATTCAAAACAGGCGAATTTACGTTCTCGGCAGTGGAAGTTATTGTTCTAGAGATACCAATGATACTTCTATATACATCGTTAATTTCATCAAACTCTAATCTGTTACCTGCGCCAGGTCTAACATCTCTTAACCCAGCCGGTAAAATTAATATCTTATTAACTAGAGCTAGATGTTTAAACTTCTCTATTAGTTTGATGTTATCTTCTCTACCTAAAGAGCCAGTCTTTTTAAACTTGATTTTATCCCAATGTTTTAAGAAAAAATGATAACCTGTACTCCCTTCGCTTTCATTAGAAGAAACAAAATCGGATGTTTCTTCATCCCAAACGGCATAAGCTTTGGAAGACATAATGTCTCCGTATAAACCTTTAAGCGAAGTTATTGTTCTAAAAATAACGGGGTGGAAGACCTTAGTTTTAATGTCAACATAGGAGAATCTAGTATCTCTTTCTTTATCCCCTATTCTACCAAATATAGAAATAGAGAATAAACCATCTTCATTAAAATTAGAAGAGATGTTATTTGCACCTTGCCAAGATAATTCTTTTTCAGTTAACTTATTTAGTTCGCCAAGCTTCTGACCACTGCTTCCCATTATGTCTGTACTACTAACTGGTTTAAGCCCTGATAGCTTTTCTTTGGACAAATCCATGATTGTTATATTGAATGGCACACCTGTGTTTTTCATAACCACTCCAATGTTTGCTCGATTCTATGATTAAAAAACATATTTTATTAACCTCAATAGGAGGATTCTTAATGGCTTCAAAAGAAGAAGACAATAAATTAGAACTCGATAATCTAGACGATCTAGATGATCTTGATTTTGATTTTGACGATCTTGATCTTGGTATAGATCCTCCTGCTGACGATAGGAGTCCGGTCAAAAGAGTAAGTGCCGGATTTGTTAAAGGTGCAGCCGAAGAATTAGGTAACACCGGAGATCTGTCTAGAAAGTTAAAAAAAGTATTACCAGAAGAATATACATCGTCAATAGATTTAGTTGACGATGCTATAAATACAGGTAAGAGTCTATACGATACCGTAGCTAAGGAAACTAGCGAGGGTATTAAAAGTATTAAAAGCTTAGGTAGAAGAGTATCAGGTAAATACGGCGGAAAGCTACCCAAAGGCATAAGAGAAAAGTTAGACAAAGTTTTAGCTGCAGAGGAAGATGGATATAAATCCCCGTCTCCTGATGACATTAGAAATACTGAAATAACAAATAACCTAGCAACCATATTTGAGTTGCAGGCTCAGCAATCTATGCAGGAAGGTGATGAAAGACGCACTGAAACCGCATTGAATCAAGCTATAGGTGAGAAAAGACATAAAACGGAGTTATCTGCATTACGTTCTATCGCTCAATCGGTTAAGAAGCAGGTTGTATATCAGGATCAAATCACAGCTAGGTATCAGAGAAAATCTTTAGAGTTGCAATACAGACAGTTATTTGCCACTAAAGATATAATCGCCATAACAGAGAAAACCTCTGTAGATACTAAAGAAGCTCTTTCCTCTATTGTTAAAAACACTTCTTTACCAGAATATAGAAAGATAGAGTTGACTGAAGCGGCTAGTCAGTCAATGAGGGATAAACTTTTAGGTACAGTTCAAGGTAAGATCCAGGAACACTTTAGGGGATTCTTTGGTAGAGCACGTGAGAACTTGACTAATAAGGTTAAAGATAAGGCTCGTTCAATCGGCGACACTATGACATCATTCTCTGGCATGGCCGATCAAATGATGGACATAGGTGAGATGGCAGGTGGAATGGTTGACCCTTATGAGTCAGGCGGTTCCATGGCAGGTAGCTTAGGCGTTAACGCTGGATTAGATAAAATAAGTCCTAACATTAGAAACCTTTTGAATAAAAATGAAGGTATTGCTAAATGGGGTAATAAGTTAACTACTGCAGTTGGTAATGCACCTAGAGCTATGAACGAATGGGCTCGACAAGATCACGGTACAGGTATTATAGGTAGCGCTAAGAACTTCTTAGCTGAATCCTTAGGTACCGCAAGATTAGACCCCAATATTCAAGGTGAGAACATTATGGATAGCGATAAACCTGCTATCTATGATAAATTAACTCGCCGCAGTATCGTGGAAATTATACCTGGGTATTTATCCAGAATACATCAGGAACTCCAATCTGTAAGATCTGGAATGGGTTTTGAAGTTGGTGAAGGTAGTAGAGTATCGTTTAACTTAAAGTCTGGAAGGTTTGATTCTCAAGAAGGGATAAAATCATTTCTGATAAAAGATATCTTCAGTGAGGGTAACTTAAATAGAGCAAGCAATGGTCTTGATAGCGTCATAGATGCTCTAGATCCTCAAAAGAAATTATCTGAAGAGGCCAGGACCGCTTTAGGTGGTCAACTACTCAGAGAGTATTTTGATGGACGTAAGTTCGACATCACAAGGTTTGCAAACCCTGACAGTTACGACGATGAAGTTCCCGATGACATTGCCAAGGAATTGGCCAGTACGTTATCTAAGCAATTTAATGTTACAGAAACAGTAGATGATAAAGGTAACGTAGTACGTAAGTTTGAAGAAACGTTGGCTAACCTTTCTAGTGTGTCACAAGCTTCTAGGAAGTTCAATAGTCTTGGTGAAGAAGTAGTAGACCCTACAAGTAAAATTGAAGCTTACAATCAATTAGGTTATACTTCAGCGTTGGAAACTCTGGGACTCACATTCAAAGCTAGTAACGGCAAGACTCAAATTAACTATGATAAGATATTTGAAATCTATCAAAATGGTTATTACGAAGGTATGCCTGTTCAACAAGCTGTGGAGGAGATAGTTAGACAGAAGGCTGCAGAGGAATTAACTTCAGAGGAATTCTCTAAAGTAGTAGAGGAAGAATCTCAAGGTAATGTCAAAGCACCTAAAGATGGTTTCTTCTCTAAGTTAAAAAGTAAGCTTAAGAAAGGTTACGATGCAACAACCGATAAAATTAGCCCTTATTATCAAGATGCTAAAAAATCGGAAATAGCGGCTAAAGCTTCTGAGTTATACGGCATTGGTAAAACCAATACCAGTTCAGCAATGGATTCTGTTAAAGGTGTAACAAAAGAAGATTTATTAAGCGTCAAGAAAACAGTAGAAGAAACTTTTACTAAAGAAAACCTTGATAAATTTGTATCAGATGTTAAAGCTGGTACAAAAGATAAAACAGACACTTTAACAGATTACGCTAAAGGATCAGGAGTTGATTTCGATGATATTAAACAAAGGGCTAAAGAGGGATCTCAAGGTGTTAGGGGAAGATCTGCTGACATATTTGATAATCTCCGTAGTCTTTTTAAAAGAGTTAGTCCAGACGATACTCTGGGTACTAGCGGTACTGGTGACATTAATAGTCTTTCTTCTGATACCACTTCCTCTTATGATAATGGGTTGGGTAGGCAAGAAGATATTGAAGGGATTGGTTTAAATACAGGTCTACATAAACCCGATTTATACTCTAAGATAGTCGGTATATTAACTGCTGAAGAAGAGGGTGTGGGTCAGGATGTTAGAAGACTGGTAGATTTAACCGAGTCCTCAGCACCTGAAGCCCAAGAAGCTCAGGTTGCTATGTTGTCTGGTATCTTATCTAACGTTGAAGCTATCGCGGCTATGATGGCGGAGGGAGATAAAGAGTCATGGTTCAATATCAAAGACATCGGTAAGAAGACTGGTCGTTTAATGTCTAAGGTAGGTGGTTCATTTGGAAGCTTCTACCTAGGTGGCTTAAAGATGTTTGGCGGCGGCTTTGCTGGTGCAGGTAAACTTTTAAGTGGTATGGGTGGAGCTCTTGGTAGAAAACTATTTGGTAAGTCTACCAAAGGTTCAGAGGCTTTAACAGATATTTATTTAGAAGGTACTGATGAAGCGGTCATGACCGCCAAAGGTATGAAGAACGGTGAATACTTCGATAGTGTTACTGGCGAGGCTATAACGGACATTGATAAGTTAAAGTCTTTGCAAGGTGACGTATTGGATAAAGCCGGTAATCTAGTAGCTACTACGCACGAACTATCTAGAGGTATCTACGATAGGTTTGGTAAAGCGATAGGTGGTACAGGTTTCTTCAGTAAGTTATCTGGCGTAGGTTCCAATCTAATGAGTATGGTCACTGCCCCATGGGCAATGACTGGTAACTTAGCTTCAGGTGCCGCTTCTAAACTTTCAAAGTTCGCAAGTGATGTAATCAACAGACTTCAGGATGTTTATGTTGTTGGTGAGGATAAGCCAAGAATATTAGCTACAGTAATGAAGAACGGTGGTTATGTAAGTTCTACCACCAATAGACCTATTTATAAACTTGACCAAATTGATGGGGATGTTTTAGATAGAAAAGGAAACGTAGTATTATCTTTAGATGACATGGCTTTAGGGTTAGTCAATAAACATGGCGAACCTTTAGACTTTTTTAAACGTCAGATAAGTAGATTAATTAAACTTGTCAAAATGCCTTTGAAACTAGGTAAAGCCGGTATAAATAAGATAAGAAGCATTGCATCTGGTGCTGGTAAATTAGCTAAGTCTAAGTTTTCCAAAGTATCTGAAGGATCTAGTGAATTGGATGTCATACATGCTGCTACCTCAGATAGACAGTTAACTGTCTTGGAAGAAATCAGAGATATACTTCTTGATAGATTCCCACCTCGTTCTAAGTTTGATGCAAGTGGGGACGGTCTAAGGGACGGTTCCTGGAGAGCTCAGATGAAAGAAAATAAAGATTCTGAAGAACCTGATGATAAAGAGAAGACTGGACCAGTAGATGGTATCCTAGGTAAGCTGAAAGCTGGTGGAGCTGGGTTACTTGGTCTATTGGGTCTAGGTGGATCTAAAGATTCAGAGAGTAAAGAGGAAGGCGGTGGAATGTCTATCTCAGATGCTTGGGCTGCTGGTGAAATGTTAAAGTGGGGTAAGGACAAGTTAGGTAAAGGCGCTAAGAAGTTAGGTAGGGGCGTTAAGGGTCTAGGTAAAGGATTACTCGGCGGCGCTGGGTGGCTCGGTAAGAAAGTTGCAGGTAGGGCTGTAATGGCTGCTGGGGCTAAAGCTGCCGGTGTCGCCGCTGGTCTAGTGTCATTACCAGTTCTACTAGGTGCCGCTGCTGTAGGTGCAGTTGCTATTGGCGGTTACTTCCTTTATAAGAAACTAACTGAAAGAAAACTAGGTGATCTAGGTAAACTCAGAATGATGCAATATGGCATTAACCACGAGGACAAGGATCAGTTAGCTAAAATCTATTTCTTAGAGGATAAACTTTTCAAACTTACTGTAGTTAAGGATGGAGAAGTTAAACTTGATCTTAAATCCATAGATAACACGGAATTAGCTAAGGGCTTTGGTGTGGATGTTGAAAATAGATCACATGTAGAGAATTTCTCTAATTGGTTTGTTAATAGATTCTCACCTATATTCTTGGCGCACGCCGGCGGTATTAAATCTCAAGAAGGTAATTTTGAATTAAAGGACGTTGATGATAAATTAACGGTCTCTCAAAAACAAGCCTTGTTAGATTGGGCAAGAAGAACTTCTGAGTTCCAGACAGGTGAAGCCCACCCTTATAGTTATCTAGCGACGCCATTTAAACCAGAAGGTGTATTGAGAGTCAGAGAAACCGACATTGAAGATTTCATTAAGGTAATCGCTGATAAGCTTGAGCAGGAAGGTTTAAAAGGTGAGTCAGATACGGTAGGTAAAGTAAAAAATGCTAAACCTATAACTAAACCTAAGGTTGGAGATGAACCTAAAGAAACTACACCGCCGTCTTCCATTAAAAATGGCGGACCCTTACCTAAATCGACTAAACCAGTTGAGCTATCTCAGCAAGGTTCTAGATCAGGTTTGGATAGTTTCATTATGGATCAGAACTCTAACGCTAGTGGTGTTTTAAACTCCGCAGGTACGTTCAAAAATAAAGGCGGTGGTTCAGGAGGAGATATTAACGATCTACCACTACCATTCGCTGACGGTTCATGGTCAGCCATGAAGGACCTTATTGTAGGGGCTTCTGACATGGCCGGTGTAGACCCAGGTGTTATGGCTACAATGGCAGCAATGTCATCTAAGTTTAACTCCAAAGCTACATCTACAGGCACTGGAGCTAAAGGTCTTTATCAATTCGATGATAACGAATGGAAAGGATTAATCTCCAGACACGGTGCTAAGTACGGTATAGGGGAAGATACTTCACAATACGACCCTAGGGCTAATGCTTTAATGGCGGCAGAATACATTAAAGAAAATTCTAAGGGTCTAGAAGGTGCAGTTAAAGACAGACCTATTACCGACACCGACCTTTACATGACTAACCTGTTAGGTAAAGGTTCAGCTAGAACCCTACTAGGTTCTAATCCAGGCGACGACGCTACTAAGGTTCTACCTGACCAAGCTAGGTCTAATCCTGACTTGTTCTACAAGAATGGTGCACCTAAAACTGTAGCTGAAGTCTATGAAACCATGGATCGTAAGGTTACTGCTATAAGAGATCACTTTGCGCAAGAGGCTAGAGATTATACCCCGGTAAAACCTAAAGCTGCTGAACAAAGAGATAAAGATAAACTTGAACAACAGACTAAGCAAGAAGCTAAGGCTAGTCTTGACGTCTTAAAACAAACATCCAACGTTAATGCAGTTCCTGAAATGAGTAGTGCTATCAAAGGTAACGCTAGTTCACTGAATGAACTTAAAGAACGAAGAATGTTTGATGCTGCTTCTAAGGACTTTGAAGCCCAAAGAGCTAATGAAGAAATGACAGGTGGAATGACTAAGTTAGTCGATATCTTAGGTAAATCACTTAAGACTCAAATAACTATGGAACAACATCTTTGGGAAATCAATGAAACTTTGAAAAATAACTCAGTTTCAAGCGATAAAACTAAAGGTAGTCAACAACCAACTTCAAAAGCAAACCTTAGAAAAGCAAGTAGAGGAGCTCCACAAGAGATTCCAAAATCTACAGTTGATTTAAGTAGAAAAACAGCAATGTAACTTTTTTGCATCCTCTCTTATGAGGGGATGCATTTATTTCCAAATTTATATTTTATTGTTTAAGGGGTCTCAAAGATGAGTTCTATTACAGATTCTGAGTGGGTAAGAAAATCATTTATGATACCTACAAGAGCTATAACTTACCAAGATACGGTTAGACGTGAACTAACAGAAGCTAAGTACAAATTCACTGACACCACCTTAGGCGGTAACTTTGCCATTAACCCACCGCCTCAGTTTTCTAGAAATGCTGATATTAAGGTAGAGAGCAGGTATGCTCCATCCAAAGGTATGGGTAGATATTACAGTGAAGCTTTAGATGATAGAGGTGTTATGATCCAAATGAGATTTGGTGTACCTCAATTCAACAGTCTAACCAATTTCCTGTTTAACTTCTACAGTGCACATGCTTCAAGCATAGCTAACAAAGGTAGATCGCCTAGTGCGTTTTACTATTTGGGTAGAGCTGTAGGGTTTGTGGTTTCATTACCAATCATGCCAATTGTTTGGGGTAGTCAGGTAGTTAGATTCTTAGCAAAGAAACCTGCTTCTAAATTTTATTATTTAAAACCAGCCATGCCTCTTTACTGGTCAGCTGTTTCCACCATGGTTAACTCTATAGGTGTCAACATGGGGGTGATAGGTAAAGGCGCTTCTACAGGTGAAGCAATAATAAAAGGCGAGACAGAAGTAGACATAGGTCAGGCTGAGCATAAGGCTTTATTTAATGTAATGGCCAATACTTACCCTAACATCTATCGCGAGGACGGTGGTGTTGATGTTTATGCAATGGCAACTAGAGCGCAGCGCCTAGCTAGAGTGAATAGACAGAATATTCAAAAGGCTTTAGAGAAGTCTGAAAGTTGGTCTGAACTAAAGAATAACTTATCTAGTGCCATTGAAACAGGTGAAGGTAGTAAATTAAAAGACCCTGGATCTAGAGGTCTAGATGCTTATTTGAAAAGTTATCACGACGCTAATGCCAATAGAGTGATTGAAGGTGAAGATAAGAATAAGGATGTTGAAAGTACAGGGATGATGTTTGAGAACATTGCCAACGATGAGAAGTTCGTAAACCACTTGATATCAGAACTTGAAGATGGTTCTCAGTTCGTAACCTTTAGAGTTGATAACCCAGGAGGTATGAGTGAATCTTTTAGTAACTCTGTAGGTGAGTCTGACATAGCCAGTAAGATTAATGGTATTTCAGCAGGCGCTAGAAGTTCTAGATTTTCAACTGCAGATTTTAATTTAGGCGACGGTTTAATCTCAGGTGCTATTTCAGGAATTATTAGTTCTGTGAAAGCTGTTGCTACAGGTGCCTTAGATCAGTTAAATCTAAGTGGTATAGCTGCATTAGGCGGCTCTGCTTTTGTAGACATACCGCAAGTATGGCAGAGCTCCACGGCTAGTTTACCAAGGGCAAGTTACACTATTGAACTGAGAAGTCCATACGGTAACCCAATGTCTAGATTCCAAAATCTAATCGTACCTTTGTCAATGTTATTAGCAGGCGCGTTACCGCTATCTACCGGTAAACAATCATACACCAGTCCTTTTCTGGTAGAATTATATTCCAAAGGAAGAAATCAAACTAGATTAGGTATGATTGATAGTTTATCTATCACTAGAGGTACAGGTAATTTAGGGTGGACAAGAAATCATGAACCGTTAGGTATTGATGTTTCTTTTTCAGTAATTGATTTGTCTACCATCTTACATATGCCTATTTCTTCTAACTTTGGTGCGGTAGGTGCTAGTATGACAGGTTTAGCTGGGGCCGTGGGTGCAGCAGGTGATTTAGCAACTAGCATTACAGGTGCCAATACCAACATGCAACAAGGTGCTGAGGGTATAGCTAACTTATTAGCAGCTTCTAACTTTGATGATGATAATGCTTTTGCAGACTACATGTCTGTTCTAGGTAGTCTTGGTTTGGCAGATCAGATTTATCCGACTAATCAATTGAGGTTAAGAAAAGCTCAAAGGGCAGCAGAGTGGTCTCAGTGGAAGAGTCCTGCATACCACGCAAACTGGATGGCAGGTACCGGTATTGGTCAGTTAGCCAGCGGGTTAATGCATGCTACTAATGTAAGGTTGGATTAACGGTATAAATAATAGACTGAGGTGATCCTCAGTCTATTATTATTTATAACGCTATGTTGGGATACTGAGCTATCAGTAATCTATTAATATCGTTTCGTATATAACTCTTAGCTATTAAAGCTTCGCTTTTGTAAGCGGAATGTTTATAACTAGAGAGTATGTACAATGAATCTTTAGATGCACCAGCGAAATGTCTTAGATTACTAATCTCTTCACCATTTCTAGTTGTCTTATCCCAACCGGGTTCAAGGATTGTAATCAGGCCAACTAGAGTATTATATTCTTCCTCAATAGACCACTCTCTAAATCTAGGTAGTCTATAATAGAACAATAAATTAGAAGTTATGTTTGGATAAGCATCTTTCACAACTTCAGGCGATGTATATTCCAATAGTGTTTTAAACAAATCTAAATCAGCGCCTCTATGTCTACCACCTTCTGTTTCGGGTGGTAATATAGTCCCTTCTCTAACACCAGGTTGATCTTCTATTCTACCTAGAGGACTATTTCTAGTAGCACCTTCTCCATTGTAGACAGAGGCGTATTCTTTAGACTTAGCAGTTTTCTCAGGGTTATTCGAAGATGTCGACTGCTGAGTAGGTTGTAATCTTTTCGATGTTACATTTTTAGTTGAAGGATTAGCTTCTTCTTTATAACTTTCCTCGACTGACTTCTTCTTCTCATTCATAGGGTTAAGTACTTTACCCATTGTGAACACCGCCACCATCTCTGTTAACCTAGGATCATTTATTTCCTTTAGCAGTCTATTTATAGGTTCTATAATAAAACATTCTATTAATTTAGCTAGTAACGCTAACAACACTAATAAAGCCGCTAGCTTATCTAATCCCTTTAAGCCTAATAGCGACCCAGCTGCTATTGCTAATAGGGCACACTGTTTGTTCAAAGGTAAGTCGTTAGCGCTGGCAAGCACCCAACCGGCTAAGAAATTACCTAGGTTAACCTTGGAAGTAGAGTTATCCAAAAGTCCCATGCCTTTAGTAAACATATCTTGCTGCTTAGGGTCATCAAGACCTTCCATTACAAGCTCACGCATATCCTTAGGTAATTTAGCAACTTCTTTCTCAAGACGTTTAGCGTTTACAATTGTCTTGTCTTTTAAACTAGGTTTCTTAGGAGGCTTAACGCCTTCTTTTGGCGCTGTAACTTCAGTAGTAACACCTTTAATAATCTTAGTTTGACTAACGTGTGGATTAGCGTTGTTTTCGATGTTAGGTTTTATGTTCGTATTAGGTGAAGTAGAACTTTCTACAATGTTGCCTTCCGAATCAAATTCAACCTTGTCGCCTTCAGGTACGTTAACGTCTCCGGCAAGCATAGACGTAGACCCATTGTCGGCACCAGATGATGTTGAAATAGGTCTGTTCTCTTGAACTTCATGTACGTCTTTAGTGGCCAATTCGTTCTTAGGTCCTGACACATATCTAGAATCTAATGTATTAGGCATGGGTTTCTCCAAAAAAAAATAATAATCGTAGGGTCATAATAAGACTCCACTGAAATAGTGGAGTCTTATTATTCTTTGATTACATGCTTTTTAACGCTTTCTTTAATTCATCGGTCGACAGAGTTTTAACTCTAGATCTTTTAATTTGAGCTTCAGATGAATCTTCTTCTTTAGCATCACTATTGAGATCTTCCATATTCATGGTAACACCCTTAGTCTTGTCATACACTACAAAGTTGTAACTGGATTTATTTCTACTAGGCCATTCAAATTCTAGCCTAATTTTGAATTTAACAGGACCTAGCCAAAGTATACCCTTGATGAAATTCTTCCAAGTCATATTTCTTTTCAAGAGTTCTTTAGACAAGTTACCGCGCGCAGATTGTCTACCCTTAGGATGTTTAGGTATTCTATTTGTAGGATCGTTAAGATAGTCATCCATCTTTTTGTTCCACTGAGGAACCCCTACTTTCTCCCCCACCAATAGTTTAACGAAGATCTTAGATAATACACCCGTTGCTTCCTGATAAGCCTTCTCGGGATTTTGTAGAAGGATTTGGTACTTGGTGGCATCGCCATTCTGTCTCGCCATGGGTTACTCCGGTTTGGTATTCTTAACAAAAATTCCTACAGCCACTATGAACGATTTAATATCTTCATTTAGATAAGAATATTTTCTTTTATAATAATCTTTATACTTATCACTTTGAGATTCGTATCTATTAACAAGTTGTCCAAAAACTTGTTGTAGTGTCGTTACAGAACTTTGTAAGGTTATTGGTTGGTCTTTGTTGTTTACTAAGAAATCGTCTAAGTAGACTCTCTCATTCAAATAAGGTGGAGCTACGGTTTTAAATTCTCCATTCTTAACGATGTCCGATAACTCAGACACAGAATTTATTAATCTGATAATGTTAGGATAATGAACAGATATTTTTATCTTAAATCCTATGTGGGGGGTATAGTGTCCCAAATGTTTAGAATCAATGCTCATGAGTGCTTTATACAGAGACAGGAAATCTACCTCTTCCACTTCTTTTATATTCTTTAAGAACCTTCTTCTAAACATAAGGTATCTGATCGCTCTGATCAAAACAAACTCCTTAATTCTTGATATCCTTTAGATAGTATGTAACTGAAATTTTTTTACTTAGGAGACAAAATGTCTGACAATAAACAACTTAAAGAATTGTTAGGGAGTGACGATAATAATATTACATCACTGACCGACGACGATCTGTTAAAGTTTACTCAAAGTACCAGATTGAAATTAGTTAAATCTCTACACGACCCAAATGGTAAACTACCTAGTGATCCGAAAGAACAGAGAGTTCTTTTAACCGCCCTGTCAGATATGGATAAGGCTGCATTAGGTAATAAGAAAATTGGGGCGTCTGAGAAACAGTCTGCATCTGATGCATTGGTAGCTCAAGCTATCGCTGGTTTGTCTTCTCGTTTTGGCTCTCAAAACCCTTTCATGGATCAAGCTCCAGAGGGAGGTACAAAAATACCTTCGATAGAGACAGAAAAATTACCAGAAGTCTCCCCTTTACCTGGAGAGACTGACATAGGGTTATCAACTGAGACTTATAAAACTTTCAGCGAGAAGTTTGAAGACTAATAGATTAATGATAAGGGTTAGTTCCCTTATCATTATTTATACTGTCATTATGGAAAACTGTTTAGGTTTTAAGAAATTTAAATTAATCCTTTCAACCATTAACATTTCTAGAGCAACGAAAGGACTTAACCCTTCTAACCCTTCTATCTTTAAGTCTTCTAAACTCTCGGGTTCTTTTATTAAAAGAGCCGGGCAAAAGAAAGCTACTCTAGGTAGCAGTACTTTGTTTAACTCTTTAGAATGTAGTACTAGCCACTCGTCTAAGTTATACATCACTACACCATCGTAATTTTCTTTAATATAAGAAGGTTTCAAATCTTTAGTGGGTAAGCTAATCATTCTAACTTCACTTTCTATACCAACGTAGGTCATAATAGAAGTGATGAACATTTCTTTCTCATCTTCAGTTAATGAATATGGGAAGTAATTAACGTAAAGAACAAAACCTTCGACATCCGGAGTCTCTAACTTTTGCTTTTCTATCTCTAAAGCCATTTCATTTAAAATAGCTAATACATCGGTCGGTCTAGAGTAAGCTAGTATCTCTTTGTCTCGTTTAGAATATTGATCCTTAAAGTCATCTAACTTAACTCTACCCTCAGCCAACTTTTCAAAGTTATCGCTATCTCTATTAAAGTAGTCGTCGCCGGAAACAAACTCTGATGCGACATCTGAATTCATTTTAGCCAAAACACTAATGCGCGTATCTAAAATTGAATCCAAGTCTACCAGAACTTTCTTTAGAGCATCACTCATATTTGACATCCTTTCTTAATTCTTGGTTTTTTCTATATCCCGCAAATTAAGAACTTGTTTGGTAAAAGAAACATGTTTTAATAAAAACAAAGGTGTTACCCATTTGTTTGCGTTTAACAAATCTCTGAGACCTTCTTCATTATGTAATCTATAATTAGTATCTTCATCCATTACGCTATTAGAATCATAATTTGAATGAGTCTTTGCTAATTCGTCAATAAGAAGATTAACATTGCGAGAAGTTATACTGAAGAAAAGGATATTCTTTATATCCATTACAAAGTCTAATATATCTTCGTCTTGTCTAATAGTTTCCCAAAGTTTCTGTATTGAGTCCACGTTAGAGGTATATAACCTAACGTCATTCTGAATAGTGAGAATAAAGTTGGTGATTCTTTTAGTTTTCTCGAGTTGTTCATCCACCGTTACCGAATATACTAAACTTTCATCTAACTTAGTAACCACTATACCTTTGAATATTTCTACTACTTGAATGGTGTCTAACCCATCGTTATTTATTCTGTGTTTTAAGGGTAATGAGTCTATCATTTTTCGCCATTCCTTTCTATTACTTATTAAGTAGCGTGTTATCCAAATGCATAGCTTTCAAAATAGTTGATAAAGTTTGAGTACTTTTAACATTGCTATTAATTTTACTTGATATCTGATCTAGACTAACAGCTCCACCATCTATCATAGCTTTGTTCATAGCTCTGAAAGCATCTTCATCACCACCTCTGAATTTAATCAACTCTTCTATAGTCTTTTCCAAACCTTGAGCATAGAGAGTCTGTAGCTCAGGGAATGATAAACTGGCGCCCCTGGGTTTACCAGAGTATTGACCTGTAAGTTCATCCACCTGATCATTATTTTGAGGTATGCTAGATTTCTTACTTAAAAGTTGCGCTTGTCTTCTAAGAGGTAGATCTATAACTAAATAAGGAATGGGGGTGAGATAAGCTTCACCCGTTACATCATCGGTTAACCAAAGTCTTTGAAAGAATTCGTGTCCCAATTCTTTAGCTATTTTAATATTACGTTCTACACTAAGGCGAGCTTTAGATAGGTTCGGCGCCACCATGAATAAAGTTTCTTCACCAGAGGCTAACTTCTTCATGTAAGCATCGAATTGTTTATCTGACATTTTAGCCAGTATAGTTTCGTACATTTCTTTATTACCACCACCTGGGTAAATCTTCTCAACGTACTCAAGTATCGTTTCTGTAGCTTTTTTTCTGTTAGCCATTAAAACCACCTTTTTCTAAGCGATCTATTGATGTGTTGTTGAAACCAATCGGCATCAGTACAAGCACCATTTAAAGTCATGCTGTGCAATACGAATGTTCTATTCACCTCTAAGAATCTAGTCTTACCGTATTGTTTAAAAGCAATAGAGTAATATAGATCTTCGCTTAATAAACTAAACAATTCTCTCCCACCGTATAAATCTTTGGTGCTTTTACCTGACCAAACAACATCCCAATCGTCATACACTTCTAATCTAAGATAAGAAGGCTTAACCCAATGTTTAAACCGTCTATACGGTTTAACAAATTTCTTTTTGATAAGAGCTTTAACATTGGTACTTAACATATTAATCCGCCTTCTTCGTTTTTTTTTGTTAGTCTATTTGACAACAGTGTATGTTGAAATCTATGCTTGATCCTGACACAGAAATTAAAATATCTTTTATGTCTTCCATTTTAGGTCCTGTATAAATTAGGACTGGAAGATCATTCTTTTCTATATAACCAATGTCAAACAAGGGATAGAACGTCAATTTACTATCTGGGAAATAATCCCTAACTACTTCTTGTAGATTATGGTCGCAGCCCATAACTACGACCTTATCGAAACATGTGTTTCTTTCTAACCTATAAGAAGCTGATAAGGTCATTCCGTCAGGTACTTTACCTGTTATTACTAATGTTTTGTCCATGCTGGCAAACCTTCTCTTGCTAAGAAAGGTGCGATAGCTTCGGAAAAACCTTTAAGCCAAATGTTGACAGGGATAGAGTCGTTTAGATAACTTCTGATTTCCACCGTATTTACATTGAGTGAACCTAGCTGAATGCGTAGGAACGTATTAACTACGATGAGGTCAGAGTCAACGTGCGACGCACCATTAATGGGGGAGTGGCTTAGCCAAGCATCAACCACCTCCTTCCCATAAGGTTCTAACCTTTTTGCGATCTCAAAATTAAGATCTAGTTCATTTTGACATATTCCCATTCAAAACTCCGTTATCAAAAACCTAGGTCGTCATCATCGTCCATAGTGGCTTCAGCTTTTAATTCTACTTCAGGTTGTTCATCTTCCTGAGGTCTAATGTTATCGCCTTCAATGATGAAGATTTTAATTTTAAGGTTGGCCTTCTTAGCGAACTCAATTAGAATTTTAGTGCCGATGTCTTCACCGTCCCAAAATGCCAATAGATGAGTTCCGTACTCAACCATTTCTCTGTTTCTTGCAACACCTGCTTTACGATTATATTTACCGTAAGGTCCTTCCGCAACATCAGCACCTTCAACGTTAATATCTTTCCAGTTAACTTTGAAAATTTTAGAGGGTGTGTTATTATATTCAGCCCATTCAGCTGCCATTGTTTCAGGACCTTTGTCGGCACCTGTCACAACTTCTAATTCTGAGATTTTAGATTTCATGTCATTAAGAACCTGAATAACCAGCTTCTTATTTTCAAATGTCTTAGTACCCGTGACTATTAGTTTCACTTGACTCATTACTTATCCTCTAATTTTTTCATTTTATCTTTACTTGTTGGGTACCAATAGGGGTGGTATTTTCCAACTCTCATTTCCATTAAGTCTAAAGTAGATAAGAAAGGTTTATCTTCCTTTGTAATATCTTCTTCAAACATCCAGTAACCGCGAGTATCTAGTAGAAGCTCCCAATCATATCCCTTTTTGACGAGGTCGTCATATAGTTCTTTTGGACTACATAATAGCTCTTTAGGGAAGTGATGCCACAAATTCTTAATTTGACACATCTCTGAGGCGATTTCTAAAGCACGACGTAACTTTGGACTCTCATCAATCTTAGAACGCACTGTGGTGCGCTGTAGGCTGATATCAGGGACTAATTCAAGATAGTAACTTCTATCGTGGCCACCTAACCCATAACGGCCATGATTTTTGATGTAATTGAATTCGGATAGACCAACGTGAACACCTTCACTTTGTGAAATTACTAATTCAAATGGAATACCTGTAGGGCCTGTTTTAGCTCTAAGGTTTTGAATGGTAACGATCATTAAATCTGTATCGCCTTTCAAATCATCCTCAGGACCTCTAGGATACTCGGGTGTTTTGTTAGCTTGGTTTATTAATACTGTCGCATTAGCGCAGTACCATAAGTTGTTTGTAAGGAACGTGAAGTTTTCAGGCACACGTTTAATCTTAGACTTACCTTTTAAAAAAGCTAATTTCTTAGAAGGAGGAGCATAGGGATCTAACTGGTGTTCATCACCTACGTGCGCCGTCATCACTAGATAACCACCGCCCATTCCGGTTAATCCTGGAAGCTGAACCATCAACTGAGATTTAGCAGCACCTTCTTTCAAAGCTTCAGTGTTTAACTTGGAGTCACCAATTTGTCCTTTATCTAATAGAGTCTCTACAGCTTCAATACTCATTTGACTGAAGGAATCTAGTTCACCCAAGAAAGGATAAATACCTTTAACATACTCGCCATCTTTGTTTATAAAAGGTGTAGTCTTGATAGTGGTTTTATCTTTAGCTCTATCACGCATCACCTCTTTGTACTTTTCAAACCAGGCACTACCCAACTCTTGAGTTTTATCCGTTAGTACAATTCGAGAGTCTTCGTCTTCGAAATCTTCAAATGGTAAGAATGTCATGTTGGTGGATAATTGTCTTAAACGAGCTAAAGACAAACTAACTTCGGTATCGTAGATGATATCTTCTGCAGCTCGGTGTCTATCCAAAGATCTTAGATTCATGAAATGGGCAATAGTAGATTTAAATGTGTTACCTCTACCCACAATGCCAGTAATGTGTGGAAGACCCGCATTAAGGATATTCTCACCATGTTTGCCTTTTAAGTAAACACCAGTAGGTATGTCAAAAAGACACCCAACATTGAGCAGCGGTCTAATCAATGGCGACCGGTTAAACTTTTTTAAGGAACTCACGTAACATCTCCCAATATTTATTTAATATTAAATTGTTTTCAGACTATATTGTTTAAATGTTTAATTTTATGGTCTAGTTATAAACATCAATGGAATACAAAAGGAAAATATATGTCCGATAATAAGCTACCAGACAACCAAACCTCACCTAATATCTCTGCAGAGGGTCATATAGATTTGGTAGTCTCGCAAGAATTTTTAAGTATCGACAAATTAAAAGAAGGTTTTACTAACTTCTTAAAAAGCGCCGCTGGGTTTTTTACCAAAGGTGAAGTAACTAACAAGTTTTCAGAAGAATGGCTTGCTGGTTCAGCCCTAGTTATGCCTTCCAAGAAATTTGAGAAGGCTATAGATAAAGTAGGGTATATTAATATTCGTCTTGCTAATGTCTACACCCCCCCTGGAATGAACGTTAAATATAACCAATATGTAGAAGCTTTAGATAAAGCGGTAGACGCCGCCACTAAAGTTATGGAAGAAGTCCTAAACCCTTATGCCAGATACTTAGCTGAGAACATCAATGACCCAGATAGTCTATTGAAAGGCGGTGGGGTTAACATTAAAGACTTCGAACCTCACGATATAGATGGTCTGTCATTAAAATTAGGTAAGTGCTTCAAACGAGGTAGTAATAAGTACGAAGCTAAATTTGGTGATGTCTTTAGTTCTAATAAAGACGCAGCTGATGTTTTAAAGAATGTCTCTACTGTTTCTTCAAAAGCTCTAACTATTAACAAACGTGAGTTGATTAGTAAGGTAGAGGAGATAGGTGGTTACCTAGATAAGTTATATGAGATAATGAGTGAAGATGAGTATCAAGATGTTTCTAAAAGAGCAGTAGATAATCTTTACAAAATTACTTTCACATGTGCTAGAGAACTAGAGTTTGTTTCTGTGGTCATTTATCAACTTACCTCTCTTAATGTCGCATTAAACGACACTATAAAAAAGATAGAAAGATAAAAAACGGTATAAATAAAAGGTGGGTTAAACCCACCTTTTATGCCCTTTTAAGGAATATACTAACTTATGCTGCTGCCAACTGTTGACGGGCTTTCATCCCGGCCATAATAACTAGACGAACTTCTTGCTTAACTTGTTCATCGTTGCTATAATGACTCCAATCGGCTAATTCTTTCACTACTCTACTATAGATACCATTTAACTGCTGTTCCTTTTGAGTACAGTCAATGTTATCTGTGTTTATATGCTTATTACCCCAGATCACTTTATACAAACTTATCGGAACTCCAAAGGACCTAACATCGTCAACGATTTTAAGTTCTTTGTTGAGTTGTTCTAATATCTCTTCATGTTTAGGAGATACTTTAGATATCTCCATAAATAAAGTTGTTAAGAACACAGCTCGCTTTCCATGATTAGGCAATAAGAATGAGAGTAACTTCAGTAAAGATCCTCTTATGAAATTCATCATTCTAACCTTAACTTGTTAATAAATGAATATTAGAGTAAAAACCAACCCAGATACCATAGTCGTTACCAGCCTTCACTATCGACGCATAGCGAAAAGCCTGCTTAGATTCCCTCCAAGTTACTACCCAAACCTGTGGGTCTTTTCCTGCTAAAGCGGATAAAGTATTTCTATCAGGTATATCCATACCTAGAGTTAACTTTATATTAGACTCACCTTGAGAGGATAATAAATTGTAGGGTACCTTAACACTAATACTCTTTGTCAACGAGTCTATGTTAGGTAAAAGTTTACTTTTTACCTTAGAACCCTTATTAATTCTCTCATAAATTATGTCAGTGATTTCACTAAAGACTAAATCTTCACGTGTTTTACCGCCCATAAAGTCTAAAAGTATAGATTCTAGAGTATTCATTATTTCAACAACGTTGAAAGCTAAACGAGGAGGCCTTAACTCTTCGGTGATTTGATTATCGTCCGGCGTGTATAGATCGAACTTAAAACCTTTTTGTTGTAGAGTTAAACCTTCCTCCGCTATGATCTCATGGCTATATGCTGGTTTATTGATATTATCAAGTTTACCTATGACAATAGATGTAAGACCTGAGTCATCTAGCGAGTTCTGTACTTTACGCACAACTTCTAATCCAGGTTCTTCATGTTCAGCGAATATAACGGAGAACGCAGCATCGGACATAGGTTTACCTAAGAAGTCGCTATCTTTACCGTGCTTGCCAATATGATAGATGGTTTTACCACAAGGTGTTTTAGGAGATACATCCGTTCCAGTGTTAAAATACCAAGCCTTATGTGAGATCATTCTATTATTATCCACGCTAGGATTCCAATAACCGCCAGCTGGATGTTCTTTGACAGATCTATACTCTAGACCCTTCTTACTTACTATTACACCCTTGGTGGCATTATTATCAGCCTTCTCATTACCTAGGTTACCTACGTGTCCCTTGACCCAATCAAAGATGATTTCTACACCAGAGTTAATAAGACTTTCCTTAATCTCTAATAACTCTTTCCACTGTTCGTGATTAGAAACCATCTTACCATCAGATTTAACCCAACCGTTCTTAACCCAATTTTCATGCCATTCAGTGACACCATCTAAAACATATCTACTATCAATGTAGAACATAACTTTTTTGAAAGAATGCTTCTCTACTTCTTTCATTGCATTAATTAAACCACAAACCTCGGCTTGATTGTTAGTGGAGTTATCGCCTAGTGAACCAAATCCATCTAGATATTTATCTACTTTAACATTTCTAGTTCTCAAGGATTCAACTAAAGTATTATCGTGTTCTACGTCTCGAGTGATATGATCCCAAATGTGAATGAGGTCGATGTCTGTAAATGCATTCTTTTTAACATAACCTATTGGTGTTATAAGCCAATCCTTTAGACCAGTACCTTGTTTACCCACCTCGTAACTATATGCATAACCGTGAAACCCCCAGCCACCATATCCATTGGAAGGTCGACACCCTCCATCGGTATAAAAAACTCCTAACAAATCACTCATGTGTATTCTCAACTCTTTTTTCTTTTTAGGAAATAATAAAATAATAAAGACTCTAAATAATAGAGCCCTTATTTATTTTTTTACAATGGAAATTACCAATTCAAACCTTTTTGCTCTCTAAATTCTCTTTCACATATTTCTACGTCTTCATAGAAATCAGATATGTGAGCTCTGAGTTCGATAATGTAATCGACCAATATATTTTCTATTAACTCTGGGTTATTTCTATCTGCAGATGAGAACTTTGGTAAAGGTGGTAACGGAGGTCGGTTGGGTATAGTTACATCATTGAGATTATTAACTCTATCCACAGCCACCGATTGATTCTCGTTCTTTTCACCAGTAACCTTATCTTCTTTTCTACTGCCGTCTAACATAGTCTTGGTCTCTTTATCAGTTACGACAATAACTATGTTAGAACTTATACAACCAGATAGAAATAAACTTAGAATAATGGCTGCGGATACTTTAAACATTGTACAACTATTCCTTCATTTCTTCCAAACGGTCTATGGCTCTAGGTGATACTTTATCGACTATCTCTTTGATTTTATTAGAATTAGTATCCTCATTCCTTATAACTTCGTTTAAGATAACCGTGGCCTCTGACCATTGTTTCTCCCGTTGCTCACAATCCATCAACGCAATCTTAACTTTGTGTAAGGTTTCTCCAAGTTCATTTCTCCCTTGCATCACCGTCCACTTTTCATCTCTGAGTTTTTCAATTTCCTCCGTTAGTACCTTCTGCCTTACCCACACTTCATTATAGACGTATGCGCCTGCTTCAAAAGTACCCCAGAGTATCGCAACAAACATACCAACGGTTACTATTACTTTACTCAGAAAAGATGGCTTTCTAGCCTCTTCGTTTTTTATGTATGTTTCTTTAAAAAAAGACCACATAGCTTTAAAGAGACCTAAACTATGTAAAGTCATTTTGTCCGTTCCCTTAGTCTATTATATTTACATCTTATTAACAAAAACTCTCCTTTTTATGAGAAGTGCTTCAATCTTATGTGTCATAAGATTCGCTATTAATAATAGCATATATAACTGAGGTTTACAACAATGTTTATTTTAAAAGGTTTTATTGGTTACCAAGAGCTCACAGACAATAATCCTGGAGCAATACATCCAATAGGGGAAATCTCTAAAGACTCCCTAACTTACGCTATTGAAACAGGTTATTACAAAGACCTAAACTATCCAGGCGTTGAACTACATACATTCAACAGTCACATTGAAGGTCAGGGTAAAGTAGAGGTCCCTCAGAACTATGTAGAGTTCTGTTTGAACCTTGGTCTATTTATATTGACTAAAGCTAAGGACGGTACCTTTACAGCCGATAGAACCGGTGTTGAACAATGGATAGTTGGCGAGACTATGGGTCAAGCTCATTCTATTGAATTAGGGCCTTTGGTTACTGACGGTAATATTTGGGTTCCAGAGTGGTTGAGTTTTAGATTAGTAGGTGAAGATAACTACGTTAAACTGTGGCTAGTGGATGAGGCCTTCTCAACTCAATACGACATCTATGAATATAAAGTAGTGGCGCCAATAGAGAACATTGATGACTTCTTTAAAGATAGTGCTACTGTAGCTTCTCTAATAGCTGAGAACAATACAAAACGTTTAATGGAACGAGTAGTAGAAACCCGTGATAAAGACCCATACACTTTATTATTCACAAACGAATATGAGTGGATTGACCCAGATCCATTGGGTGAAGCTATTCTTACTAACTGGACCGTTTTAGTATATGGTAGAGCAGGTGGCGAAAACGATAAGGTGAGAATGGGTTTAATAGATTGGATTCTTGCTAACTCCAATTATACTCGCGAGCAATGGTTAGATAGATTCCCAGATCTTTTTACCCCAGTGGAGTTTATAATCACACCTCTTTGGCATCAATACGCAATACCTAACCAAACAGTTCAAGCTGGGTTTAACTCTCCGGTTATTACAATTCAGAGAGCTAGAGAAATAGCAGAGGTAACGTGTGTTGGCACCGGGTACGCGCCAGCGCAGATTATAGAGAACACTACTATTGCCACCGCACCTTCTACCACTATGGGATTCTTAGCCACAGGTAGTGCGGTTAACAGAAATGGTATTTCTAGATTCAATGAGATGTTCCCCGATTACATTGATGTACCTATCGGAACTTCGGATTTTGCTCGAATGAGTGAAAGAACTCAAGCCTTTGTTTTGAAATTTGCTGAGTTATTGCAAGTTGCTCAGGAAATGGATACGTATACGTCTGTGCCATTTGGTTACTCTAGAGTATTCAGAGAAGGTAACATGTATGCATTAGTTGAATTTGAAAATGTCCAGTACATCATGGTTACACGAAAATCGTTAGTTGATAGTTTAGGCATAGAGACTCCTTACATGCCTGAATTTGATAATGGTGAAGAATTCACTGAAGATACAACTACTGGTTAATAAGAAAAAACAATAAGGATAGACTATGGCTATTAGAACGCCGCCTATCTATACAGCAGGTAAATGGGAGGTAAGACTCCCATTCCTAGTTGATAGTGAGGCCATTTATACGTGTAAGGCTATTAAGTCCTTTGACGACTTAAAGTTTCAAGGTATAGACCCCTGGATTCAGCTATATGAACCAATGGGTATAACTAGAGAAGTGTTCGAACAAGATGAACGGAATATGGCAAGTATCTTGACTCTTATGTCAGATACTCAGTCTACCGTTTATGTTCCAGATACTTACGTAGTGTCATTTCCAGACGTAACTAAGATCCCCTACATTCACACTGTACTTTCTATCTCATTAGGTGCTCTTTCTGAAACTGTGGTATTAGAATCAATTACTCAAGATATTGAAGATTTAGTTTTAGCTAAATTGGGTATTGACTCTGTGGTTAAGATTCATAAGTCCGGCACAGCAACTGAATGGTTGGATCAGGTTCAACATAAAGTAGCTGAAAGTAATAGAATGGCTCAGTTATCAAATAACCGCACAGATAGAAGTAGAGTTTTAGAATTAGAAGCTCAAGTTCAGTCTTTAACAGAAACAAACCAGATACTGCAAGAAATAATTGACAGTAATGGGTTATTGGAGTAATACATGACAGATTTTAATAAAATAGCATTCTCTTTATTAAAAAAAGGATTACGTGGTCAACCAAAATCTGCCAGACCTGTGGATTTAAGTGAGTTTTCCTACCAAGGTAATAATACAGGTACCCTACCAGGGTTAGATGGCGAAACAGTTAGGGATTTTCAATTTAATCCCAATGCTGATGTTCTCTATATACTCACGGGTACAGGAATGTATCAATATTCGTTTACTATACTTAACGACCTGGGTAGCGTATTTCTACAGAGTAGCTATATCTTCGGAAGTCACAATTACCACGCATTTAATTGGAAGGCAGACGGATTGTCAATTTTCCTTTTATCCGACACATCAACCTCAGCGAATATAGTTGAATATGAAGTTAATGATAAGTTTAATATAAACAGCCTTGGAGCAATCATTAAATCTAGAAGTATTAAAAATTTCATAAATACGGCTAGAGCGTTAACGTTCTCATCCGATGGAAAGTATGTTTTTGTAAATAGTAGCAGTACCGGTCAAGTAGTAGTATTTACAATGCCCACACCTTTTGATATCGCTAATGCTACATACACAACTGGTATATATGCTGGACCTTCATTAAGGAGAGCATATATTTCTCACACCTTATATTCACCAAATGAAAAATTCTTACAGTTAAACACCGCAAACTCTACTATAAGTCAGTATACCTTTAGTGAGAACCCAATAAGTTTCTCCGCTGATAATGTAGCTTTAGACTTCTCAAGTCTAGAATCTAATATCGTAAGTTTTTATTTAAAACCAACGGGTGATAAATTTTTTATTTTAGGTAATGAATTTAAAACAGTTTTCGAATACGTTTTAACTTAAACATCAAGAAAGGATGAAACACAATGTCACGATTTACTAAAGCAGCCTTTAGTTTATTAAAAAAAGGTATTAAGGTCAAAAGATCATTTAACCCTTCTTTGATCACACCCGGTTCTAATGTTCTCATAGGGGGCGATGACACTCATGGATTCTATGGTGAAGTCCCTAACGAAGATTTCATAACACCTCAAGAACTTTGCGACTTAACAGGTTATTACCAAGGTACTCTTACAGATAATTCAGATGGATGGTTAAAGTTTATCATAGACGGCAAAATTATCTTCTACCCTAAACGACGTATAAGAATGAGTGTTAACTGGAACAGCATATACGCAGCTGGTATGGTTTATGGCGATGATACCTTTGGAACTTATCCATCTACAATAGACACTTTACAGGATAAGAGAATAACCGTAGGTGATAATGTTTTTAAGGTTAGGTTGTTAAAACTTAATAAACCTGAACCCGTAGACTATACTGGAAAATTAGGCCATGCGCAATATAATTTTCTTAGAGATAGTGAGTACGGTAAAATATTCTTTAACATAATCGACGAGACAGAGTCGGGGTTTGATAAATGGGCAACATACCCATTGAGTATAATAGGTGAAGGGGTAGAGTGGCAATTTACCATGGAGGGTAGTGCTAGAACTAGACCTCTAGGTTTTTATTCAATGGGATATGTCCACACTTCTGATTTTACTAAATCTGCAACATACGGCACCTTTTGTTGGAGACCTATATTGGAGTTAGATATTTAATATGTTAAATAAAGTAGCTTTTCAAATGATATCTAAAGGTTTTAGTAAAAAAAATAAAACCTTTTATTTCCCCAACAAGTTTATTGGGGTCTCTGATACACGCTGGAGGCAGCAGTAACACATTTAATGAAGAAACTAATGTTTTCGGTTTTGGTAGATCTAGCGGGTTCAGTGTATTTGAAAATAATCTTGAGCAGCAAGATATAGTCCATGTAGAATTAGAACCTAATCAAAACATGACCTCTGGCGGTAGTCCTTTACTATCAGTCTATGTTTTAACCGAAGTAGATAAGAATGCTTTCTTAACCGGATCTACAACTCTAACGCAAACCAACGCTCTGTTCTACAGTTATAATAGCGGTATAGTGGCGGGTGACCGATTAGGTATAGTTATAAACAACATAGATAAAACCATAGATTTTTATCACAACGGTCAACAGGCCGTGGGGTACACGGTGGATAAGACTTATCCTTTAGAAGGTGGTCTTTACCTTACTATGGGTAATAGGAGCGCTGGTTCAGGCTCTGGTACTTTAAAAGTATTCGTAGGTGGCGATATTAAATATCCGGTATAAATTACTAAAGGAGTCATCGACTCCTTTAGTAACATTTATTTTCTTAACAGGTCTTCGATAGGTTCTACTTTATCTGATGGATTTAACAAAGCTGAGTTAAGCCCTTCCTTCCAGTAACCTCCTATCAATTTAGACGTAGTGTTTGTTGCACCATATGAAACGTTTGTAAGCTTAATAGTAGTGGGTGGATTGTTAATAACGTCAGACATTTTTTCGATAGAATGTCTATATTGTTTATTTAACTTATTTGAATCTCTACTAATTACAGCAACAACCATTTCGATGATTTGCTGGTTAGCACCTAATTTAGTCCCTGTGTAATATTTAGCCAAACTAAAGAGTTTACCTAAATCTTCATAAGTGATAAACCAAGGCACGTGACCACCGTCAATAAATTCTTTCCAGACATTATAAAGCAATGTATTGTCTTGAACCACATCATTGTTAGCTATGACCGATGATCCCTTGTCATAACTCAATTCAATGTAAGACACACCGTCTATTTTAAGCTCTAAAACTTTATCAGGTTGAGTTTTTATCATAGCCGGCGCTAAACTAACACCGTACGTACCATCTTCCAGTAAAATAGCGAAGACACCTAAGATGTGAGTGTCTTCTTTCATTCGAGCTAACTTCTGTTCTTTATATCTGGCAGGAATAAGAATTCTACAGCCAGTGGTTGTAATGGTTCTATCCCCAGCGTCTTTAAGAGTAGCGTGTACTTTACTAGCGTCTCTTTTAAACTTTGATATATCCACTTAACCCCTCTCTCTATCTTTAACTATTTAAAAAAGTGGAATAGTTCCGTCGGCATTCATTAAACCTTCTCTTTTTAAAATACCATCAAAGATAAGTTTTAATTTAAGAGGAGTTATATAACGATTAGGAATAGTTCCAGATTCACCTTCTTGTTCAGTTAGGATAATGTAGTTTTCTATATTACCTAAATTTAAATCTTGCTTAGTTACATTGTGAGGATTGTTTTGATCCGTAATGTGATTATGTAAGATTTCTTGGATAGTTACATGTCCGCTCATTATACCCCCTCATTTAAATCAATGTATACTAAATCTTCATTAGTTAGGTACTGATACTCTCTCATATCTACATAATTAGTTTCAAGATTGGTATCATAAAGTCTCTGTGTGCCAAGGTCAGTAAAATCCTCTAAGACATTAGTTGTAGTATGGAATACTTCAGTGTCATAGATGAAGCCCTTAACGGTAATCTCATATCTGTCTTTAATGTCAATAGTTAAACCATTGGCATTTGTAGTCCAATGATTGGAATCAAAAGCAAAGATCTTTTCTTCAGTATAAACTATTTGATTAGTATCTAAATCTTTTATAAATACAGATATGTGATGCACGTCTTTGTGAATGCCTTCAACCTTGAAAAGGCCACTGTCGCTAGCTATAGAGAACTTAAGTAAGTTTTGTGTAGGTATTCTGATATACCTAACATTTCTACTTAATGGGTATAGTTCATCACCCATGTATTCTACTATAGCTTTAATATCAAACTGTTCTGGTCTTTGGTCTGCAGGTAACCCAAATAAGGCTTGTATACCTAAATCATTTACATCTAACGACCATGCATCAAATACGACTGGAGTTTCAGGTACTTCCAATAACAATTCTTGATCGTTATAGATTCTAACTTTAACTGCCACCGCATCCGGATGTTTACCTTCCAATACCACTTGACCTTCACTGGTTAATGCAAAAGTAGGATCGCCGTGTGGATCTGACGGCGGGACTTTAACTCTATCAGTGTGGTCAACTAACCCTACCTTAACTAAGTAGTGTGCAAAAGCATCTGTTACGAATTCATTAGCTGTGATATCAATATAAACATCGTCTCTTTCTAAAGCTAAGATGTCATCTCGACTAGCCAATGGGTATTCTCTAATGTTACCTAAGTTTACATGCCACTTACTTAACTGATGCGGATTTTGCATGTTATTAATGTGATGTACTATTGCCATGTGCAATCAATCCTTTTTTGTTTAATCCATTTCACCTAAGTCTACATTAAAATTCAATAGACCCGCAGCATTAGAAACCAAATCATTTACTTGGTCGGCAGTGTAATAGTTGGTCATTAAATTATCTGTATGCGCTTTAGTTAACCTAGGTGTCATATATCTATCGTTACGATTACCGAGTTCTGCATCGTCGATACTTGCTAGAGGATAATTATTTACAAACTCTAAACCAACTTGTTTTTTATCAACGTTGTGAGGATTATCTTCTCTTTCCTCATGTGCTCGCAATTCCGTAATAGCAAACCTATTAATGGCTGCTCTGGTGGTTACCGGTGACATATATAGTTCATCGGATTCACCAAGCTGCGCATCACCCTCGATCGCCATCGGATAGTTTTCTACATTACCTAAGCCAACTTGAGATTTTGTGACGTTATGAGGATTCTGATTATTTAGTCGATGGTCAGTAAATTCCATTCTAAAGTCAGCAGCTTCAATAAGTGAATCATGGATGTTTTCTAACTCACCTTTAATCTCATTCATACCAACCATATCAGTGAGATGCCACTGGTGGTCTATAGCTGGGAAGCTATATGGTAAATCAACAATCTGCTCCCAAGTAGTTATACGAGGGTTAGTTTGTCTTTGCATCATTATTTGCAGGATCTTCTCATCGTCTATAGTCCAATCACCACCAATGGTTTGGTATTGTAATTCAACTACACCTGAGAACTCTTTATTAAGAAAGCTAATAGAACCATAAAGGATTCTAGCCGTGGCTCTAGATGCAGATATAAACTGATGAGACGCTACCCAATCAATACCTTCTTGCATTTCGACGTTTCTTGTTACGTCGAAAACTCTTAAACCGTTTCTAAAGAAAGGAGCAAGGTGAGGTACGAAGAAATGGTAGTCTTTTAAAGCGTGAGAGTTAATGACATGTCTCTCACCGATAATCTTATTTGTAAGTGCACTACCCGATGGGTCAAAAGGGTAGCTGTGTTGTTCTTCAGCCATAAAGAGACTCCAATGTTATGGTCTACTAAAAAAATCCATAAGATGAACCTTTTGCACGGGTGTTATGGGTATATAAAAAAGAGGTTTATAAATTAAAATGTATACATTTATTAATGCTTTCGTAAAAGAAAAAACTCCAAGGTCTGTTTGGATAGAAAAAGATATATCTTCAGAAACCATGAATTATATCTTTAGCAACTACCTTGACGTTCTTTTGGTGTTAGATACACCCTTCATTGAAAAACCTCAAACAATAAACATTCGAGATCTTCCACCTCACTTTGAAGCCCAAAGAAGCTTCAAAACTTTAATAGAGTGGTTGGTGTCTATAGGTAGTTTTGGTTTAGAACTTACCGATTTCTTCCCAGATCTAAACTATGTAACTGCTGAATATAGAAATGCTTTCCAGGCAGGTTACGATGCACAGTTAGTTAATCCTAATCAACACCATACTGTTAATTCAGCAAGGTATGATCAAACTGATCTAAGGATAACAAGGGAAGGTACCGATTACCTTAAACTATATAACGAATGTTTATTTACCGTCAATGGAATATTACATAGAACTAACTATGTGGAGGATGCTTTGCATGTTGTAGATGGTGGTAAGTCAAACCAAGTATCTGGTGAAAACCACCTTGGCATATACCACTTAGGTATGTTAGGTAATATAAAGTTAGTACCTATTACAAGGGAGCATGTGCATTCCAATGGATTAGAACAACCTTTGGGTGAAGTAGCCTACATCAAGATAGACGAGAGATATGAGAACCTTGAAGGTAAAACCGTTTTGATGTCTCTTGGCGGTTACTTACACATCTTAGATGAAGGTGGTGTATTATCGAGAGTTAACGAAAGGTTGGTTAGAGTAAACTTTAAGGATTATAATTTACCAGCTAGAGTTTATGACTTAATGAAAAGAATTGATACTTCTAGAATAACTAGGAAGTTATCAAAGTCGACAGTTAACCCAAAACAATTTTCTGTAGCTGAACTCTATTCAGATGACGTTATAAAAGATTACTGTAGCATGAGTCAGTCTTTTTTCATTATAGTTGACACACCCACCATTCATGTAGATAAAGAAACTCCTGAGTTTAGTTCTCTCCCTGGTAAGTTCTACTATAGACCTCAACCTAAATATCCAATGATAACTTATCTAGGGGTTATGAGCGATTACTGGGTGAAAAAGGAAAGAGATATTCACGTGCTGTCTATGCGCGACCATTTAAAACCTAATTACATTTATGAAACTACACATTGGAGAAGTCTTAATTCAATAGACGATTCTAAAGTACCTTCAAATATGTATGAATTTAACAGAGGTTATTTACTGAAGTTATCTAAACAAAAAGGTTAGAGTAATAAAAGAGAGTAGTCCGCATTGGACTACTCTCTTATTTATACCGTCAGTGATGACAACTACTTTGCTCTCGAGCTTTAAGCCGATTAGCCATATTCATGTCGCTTATCTTCTTAGCCGTTGCTTTCATTTCCAACTCAACAGCTTTATCACACTTCTCTATAAGTGCACTGCATGTTCTAGGTCTTGAACCTAAGTTAGGGTTATCATGAATTTGTTTGGCTATACTAACTAGATATCCATCCTTAGACATTATTAAAATAGACTGATCAGACTCCAACACTATATTCTTAGGAGACCTTAAAATTATGTTTTTAGAATCTTCAGTGATATCAAAGTTATTTAAGAATCTAAATACTTTAAACATGTTTTTTACTAATTTAAACATCTAACTTAATCTCCAGTTAATGTATTGAATGACCCAGCCGCTAGGATTTCACCGCATCCAATAGGGTCACCAACTCTAGCTCTTGGCTTAGAATTAGTAAATACCGTACCCGACCCGCCTGATACAACACTATCATGACAGCTACTACCTAGACAATGCACTTGTATTTTATCGCCAACCCTAGCTACAGGTAGAGAATTTACGAAGTGATCAGGAGAACCTTCTATAACCGGAGATGGTGGGTAACAAGGTTCTGGTATACATATATCGCTTTTTCTTGACTGTGGGGGCATTATAAACTCATCCTTTTTTAAACTCTAAAGCCGCCATTCTTTATTGCTTCCATAACTGACATGGATGCATCGGCATCGGCTTCCCAATCTTTAAACACAATAATGGTAGCGCTCGTAGAAGCACTCCAAGGTACTACAGAGGAACCAGCTGTTTTCATACCGCTGCAGAACACAGTAAAGTTATAAGTCCGACTAACCATAGTACCTACGTTCTCTCCAGAGATAGTTACACTACCTTGATCAGATCCAGGCGCTGAATAACTTCTTGCCATTATCTTGTCAAAAGTATTATCCCATTCACCCACGGCGCTTTTCATAACCTCAGTTGTTGTAAAGGGTTCTGGTGTCCCGTCTATAGCCGTAATGGGGGCGGCAGGTGTCATGCATTTTAATCCAGGTGGAAAATCGCCCTGTAATATATAATTGCCACTAATAGCGGTGGCTGGCCATAAAGAATAAAGTGTAACGCTAACGTAAGGTCTATTCTCTATAGCTTGGTAATCGGAAAACCCGCTAAGCTTCTTACCTTCAAAAGACATAGTGGGGTGACAATGTGCTAAACCCATTCAATCCTCCAAGAAAGAAACTGGATTCCACCAGTTAGGTTTTATCTGTTCATACACACCTTTAGGGTTATAATCCTTAACGGCTTCAACGGCAGTATAGGTAATTACTTCAATATAACTTTGACCGGCAGGTATCGTTACCCACCCGTGCCAATACAGATTAATATTTAAATCAAAATTTAAAACACCGTCTATTTCTACCACCCACTTATAAGTTGGTAGACCTTCAATCTCATCGTATTCCCAAGGTTCACCATTTAGTACAAATCCATCTGTCTGAGGATTATCTATTACTGGATAAACAATAAGGGGGTCAGGAATATTGTAACTGGATATACTACTAGAACCATTTACCTTCGTTACGCTAAGAGATCGGGTAGTGTCCACTAATGTATCGTCTATAATGACGAAACTTAATTGGTGACCGTGTTCACTCACACCTGTCTCCGGGTCAACTAAGTCACCTAACGTAAAGGTAAACTCACCATCGTAACCACTTAAGGTTAAAGAGTTAATAGAGGTGTCACTGGCAATAATATCTATCTGAGCAGTACTACCTTCAATCATTGCATCTGGTTCTGTAACAAGCGTTGCACTTACAGACATAATTATTTACCTTAAGAGTTAGTTTGAACTTTACTAGCATTGGTTGAGATAAGGTCAGGAGTTAATTCAATTGTAGCTCCACCTACTTTGAATAACAGTTTGTTAGCCACGTCTATAGTACCCTCGTTACCAACCTGCGTTTCCAATATTTCCCCAACCTTAAGCGTTAGATTATTACCTACGGTCGCATTAACATTATTATCGGCAGTTATATTTAGATCATTAGGTAGATAAATATCCATATCTTCTTTATCTATAATGAAATGAGCCTCATCTCTATTTTTAAAAGTAAATCTTCTTTCAGTTGAATCAAATTCAAAATAGTTATCGTCATCGTCTTGCAAGACCACGGCTCCATACTCAGTATTGAACTGCATAGTGTACGCAAAAGGTTCGCCATCCGCTTTAGATGTTCTAAATGTAACTTGTTTGGTGTGAGTACAAACTTCTAGTGAGTAACTGTTCTCAGGTTTGGTAGAGTCAGCGTTTTCATCTCTAGTTGCAGACCAAGTGTAAATAACCGTTTCTAATTTTCTTAGATGGTCATCAGCACCCCATGATTCCCAGTATAGTTTTTCTGAGTTAGAGTACCTGTATAGCAGTACTCTTTCTCCACGCCGCACATCAGGGGACGTTCTTCTATTAGTGTTACCTAACCTTAACCAATCGGCTTCTACAGAACTATCTACGTTTACAGCTATCTGATAAGGTATATTGTTCTTGTCGACACCAGCACCTATTACTTCTTGCTCCATAGCTTTTAAATCACCGTCTGCAAAAGGAACCATCTCTATTGGATAGATATAAACGGTGTCGCTATCTAAAAGTTTGTTCTGAGAAACAATCCCCATTGAATAAAACTTTAATTTAGATTCTTCTAACATATGCATTACCTATTATAAATTAATGTTTTTTTGTATTAACGTAACTTAAACTATAGTATCAAATATAAAAGTAAGGAGTTACAGTTGAAAATTAAGCAGTTAGAACTTTTTAGATATAAAAGAATGCTCTTGAACAACATCGAAAGAATTGTTTATACTCCTGCTAGCGTATATCAGATTATTTTAGGAACTAATGGTTCTGGTAAAAGTTCATTACTCTTTGAGCTGAGTCCATTACCTGCCAACGGAAGTAACTATTCTAATGGAGGTTACAAGATTATGGAACTAGAATCAGGAGGTAATGAATATAAGTTAATCTCCAAGTTCAAGGGTTCTGCTAAACATACGTTTATTAAAAACGGTGAGAAGATTGCTGAGGATGTCAATACTTCAGTACAAAAAGAATTAGTTAAAAAAGAGTTCGGAATTAACCAAGATATTCACGAGTTATTAATAGGTGAAGTCAAATTCACAGGCTTATCCCCCGCTAAACGTAGAGAGTGGATAACAAAGTTAAGCGATGTCGATTTCACTTATGCTCTAGGAGTTTTCCAGAAGTTAAAGTCGGCAGCCAGAGACGCTCAAGGTGCGCTTAAACACGTTCACGGTAGGATAACAACAGAAACCAATAAACTATTGAGTGTGGGAGATTTAGAGGGCATAGAAGCTGAATATAAAAAGCTTCATGAGCTACTCAATACACTCCTAAGGGAAAAAGACAACAATGATTATAAAGATCCCGAAGTTTTAGAGAATGAGATAACTTACTATCTAGAGCAGATACATAAACTATCGTCCTCTTTAATAACTTCCAACCCTATGGATAACGGTAACTTTGATTTTGTTTCTTTAGAAGATTTGGAACAGAATTTATCTAAAATGAAGACTCAGAGAGAAGTTTTGTTATCTCAAAGAAATAATCTGAGTGAGGAGATTTCTGGTTTAAATGAAATTATTAAAGACTTTGATAATGTCGATTTAGACGACCTCGATAAACTTAAAGGTGAACTAATTGTACTAAAACAGCAAGTGTATGAACTGAATCGTTCCATAAATACTTGGAGAGAGTTAAAGGCCGATCCAGATGAAGCCTTAGAGTCGATTAGAGGTTGCTCAGATAGACTTATAAGTGTTTTATCTACTCTACCGCCTAACCCTGATAGAAAGTTCAATAAGAAGCTTTTAGACTCTACTAGACTAGAGTTAGACAATCTAAAGCCTACTCTGGAAAAGAATAGAAATAGAAAAGCTTATGCTGAAAGCCAAATAGAACATCTTTTATCATTAAAGGATCAAGAATGTCCTAAGTGTGGTCACAGATGGGTTCCTGGTAGATCTGATAATGAATTAGATAAGTTTAAGAAAGACGTGGAAATTCTAACCGGTAATGTAACTACTCTTGAAAATAAAAAAGAAGAGTTATCTAATCAATTAGAGTTATTAGAAGAATACTCATCTAAGTTCTATAGTCTTAGACAATTAACTCACACTAATCCTGCTCTATCAGAATTTTGGGAACATGTATTAAGTACTAATGAATTGATGGAAGACCCTAAAAGTTTAATCCCTCAGATCAGTCTGTTTATACATGACTTGGGGATTCACTCAAAGATTAAAGGTCATAAGGAAAGAGTTAATAAATTGGAGAAGTTGTTTGATTCTAACTCGGGGAATAATCAAGTTCAACATATCCAGGTTAGATTAAAGTCTCTAGAGGAAAAACTTGAGAGCTCTTTGGCCTTGATTGATGAAGTAGATGAAAACACCGATGGATTAGAATCTCACAAGAAGTCTATACTCAATTACTTATCTAAGTTTGAAGTTTTGGAGAAAAGTTTAACTGATTTACAAGAGTTAAGAGAAACTTTTGTTAAGTCTTTAAGAGATAAGTCCATCTCTAAACTTATTTCAGATCATCAGATTAGGTTAGCTGACGTACAGGCTAAACGTGCTGAGAAACTAACTCTTGAAGGTATCATAAAGGATTTGAAAGAGGACGAGGTAACATTGAAAGATGATTACTTCTTACTTTCTTCTCTAGCCAATGAGTTATCTCCTGTTGATGGTTTGATAGCCGAGCAATTACTAGGTTTCATTGAAGCCTTTGTAATGCACATGAATCAAATCATTGAAAGTGTATGGACGCATGAGTTAAAAGTTAAACCTTGTGCTAAAGAGTCGGGAGATTTAGATTACAAGTTTCCATTAACTGTCAAGAACAATGGTGAACTTAATCTAGTACCTGATATTTCTAAAGGTTCAGAGGCTCAGGTTGAAATTGTAGACTTTGCTTTTAGAATAGTGGCTATGGTTTATTTAGGTCTGGAACAATACCCTATCTATTTAGATGAATTCTCCAGATCCTTTGATGAACAGCATCGCATTAACGCAATGAGTTTTATCAAGCAGTTAATAGATCAAGGTAACTACACCCAGTTATTCTTAGTGAGTCATTACGCTTCTCAGTTTGGCGTATTTAACCAAGCCGAAACTTTAGTGTTAGACTCCACTAATATAACTGTGCCTCAAAAGCACAACGAGCATGTAGTGATAGAGTAAGTAAAAAAACATTGGGTCTTAACCGACCCAATATAACCAGAACAGAAAAAAAGGATAAGACATGTTAGAAAAAGCACCAGTTATAAAAGGTGAAATAGAAGACTTGACTCTTTTGTTAAGACAGACTCAGTCTAGCTTTATGGAATTGGGAGAATCGTTAATATCCATCTTTGGACCTACCATGTCTTCTCAACTTGGAAATTTCTCAGATAGAATAGAGGACAGAATAAGTTATATGCTACTGAGAAAATGGTTTGATTACCTAAGTGGTAACAGTCCTACTGCGGTGATGGCTAGAGCTCTAAATATTAAAATAGATAATATTGATCTCTTAGAAAATTACAGTAAAGATTACTTAGCTAGCACAGTATCTGCGATATATGTCGACGGTTATGATAAGAGAGTCCAGTTAAACAATTTCATTATGGAGTATTTAGATATTTCATATGGTAATATAAGTAAGTCAAAACAGGAAGATTTGTATACGACAGTACACAACGTGTTTAGAGGATACTTCAAACCCAATCCTAAAAAATGTAGACGTCTAGATAAAGTGTTAACTGATAAGGTTACTAAAGGTTGGCACGCAAGTAATGTGTTGGAGTTAAGCGACCTTGTTGCTCCATTGGAAGATGCAGTCTATGATGTTACTAAATTCGGCCATGCGCTCGGAAAGATTAATGGGTCTCCAATCACCCATATAGTTGTAGCTAACTCTATCATGGGTGGAGTTCCTACAAAGCTTGTAGTCTGTCTAACAAAGGACGACTTTGACATAACCCTACTAACTTACATTTTGTCCGATAAGAGTTGGTTAGCTCATAACGTATTTGCCATTGTTAAGAATGAAAGCGATATTAATATCTTAAGAACTTCTTTCTTTAAGGCGTTAAAAACGAACGGTTATAATCATGTACTACCGGTGGATAGAAAGACTATAGGTGACGTAGTTACAAAATACTGTTCTTTATTTGAAAAGGAGTTCCCTGCTCAGATCAAAGTTTCCAAGGAGCACACTATCGTGTTCTCCAAAGAATCAAATGACAGTTGGATGTTTAGAGTGCAGTGTGATAGTCAATTTAAAAACATGAATGATAAATACGATGACGTTATTCCATGGGGTAAGTTATCTAATAGTGCTCAGAATAGAATTAAAGATTCTATTCTTCACCGTTATGAAGAAGAGTTACGAAAGTTAGAAGAAGTAGATAATAATAAAGATTCTTCAGAAGAAGAGTAGTAATATTATTAAAGGAGGTGTTGACCTCCTTTAATTTATAACCAAAACAAAGAGGTGTGTGCAATGAGCCGTAATCCATTATCTGACTTAAAGAGTCAACTAACTATAAACCAACAAGTCCTTAATACGATAGCAAGTACATTAGATGCTAATTTAGGCCCTAATATACTAGGTCCTATAACAAGCTCTTTATGTGATGTTGACTATGAAATCAATAAAAAAATAAACTTAAAGACATTTGATCTATTGGAAGGTAAAGGACCTACTGCTATCATAGCTGATAATTTAGACCTTAAAATAGAATCACCTAATCTAGTGAAGGGCATACCTAAACCTTACGGGTCTGAGGAGCATTCATTCAATCATTTAAATAGCAAGGCTGTGAATAAGATAGATGGTATTATAAAGGAGATCATAGACGTTAAGTATACAGATGAGCATTGGGATCTTAATGTAGTATCGGATAGCGATGGTTATTTTAAAGGATACTTCACACCAGCAGATACTGAAGTTAAGCCTTTAGAACCAAACCTTTCACCTTTGGATTTCACCTTTGACTTTTTACCTGAGATAATTGGAAATACACCAGACGGTGTGTATAGTAATAATAACGTTATTCCACCTACAAGTAAAAGAATGGTGGAGCACGTTATCGTATCTTCAGTTAAAACAATGAGCAGCGATTTAGCCGAAACCACCACTAAACTGGTTGTGTATCTATCCAATAATAGAGACTATTTTAACTCAAGAGCTCATTATAGTTTTGAACTTTATACTTACATTAAGTCTGAGAAAGTTTGGATAGACCATAAAGTCTTTTGTATATTTAGGGATGATAAAGATTTTAGTTTAGTTAAAAGGGCTCTAACTAACGCTACCGGTGTAGATAACTTAGAAACCTCGAAGCGTATATCTCATGATGAAATGGAATCACTTGTGAGAAAGTACTGTTCTTTATTCGAGATTCTCCCTCCTGCAGAAATATTAATACCTAACTGGTATAAATTATATTTTGTTTTAACTGATAAAGGTGAATGGACTTTTAAAATTAAAAAGATCACTAAATCTTTAGAGGGTAGAAGTACTAAGGAAGTAGACGTGTTGTGGGGTAGTTTACCTTCTGTGGGTCAACATCGCATAAAGGAAACTCTAGATAGGGTTTTAAAGAATAAAAAAAAGGCAAACCTTCAAGCTAAAACTTTATCTGAGTTACACGACTCTAAATAAAAAAAAAGGTAATAAATAATAAAGACTGGTCATCAGACCAGTCTTTATTTATAACGTTAAACAAATGATGTTTCACTTAAACGAGGTTCATCGTCTTCATTTAGACGAGGGTAACCACCTTCAGTTAGACGACCTGGGTAAAGTAGCAATTCAAGGTTATGTAACCCAGCCTCACTACCACCTAATAGATCAACTACAAAACCATGTCCTTGGATAGCTGTCATTAAAGTTTGACCTTCCAAAGCACCTAACCCTATACTAGCGGCTGTATCACCGTGTGGATTATATTGAGATAGATGATCGTTTAATCTGGTTAGTTCTTCTTGATTTTCCAGATAAGTATCAGCCCAAACATCAAAAGCTTTTTTAGCAGTACAAGGAGCAATAACAGATTCACAGTCTTCACCAGCAATAGCTTGTTCATCGGTAGCTTTAGGATAGAGGAAAGATTTAATCTCATCCTCAACACCTTCAATATATTGTCTAAGTTCCAATAGAGCAGCTTCATTACCTACTAAGATAGCGTAGCGTATTCTTTCTAGTACTTCAACAAGATATTCAAACCCGTAAATATCACCAGCGTCATGCAAGTGAGGTGAAGGTGGAAAGTAAAGAGGTTTACCTAACACATCACCCCATTGCACTGGTCGTTCATCTAAGTTAAGTTCATCCAACATTATTCTTAAAGCTATTACAGAGTAACTAAACTCACCACCAATAGCTTGATAGTCTATAAGAATATTAGAACTTACATTAGGATCTGTAACAAGAACAACGGAGCAAACCTCTAACCCGCTTTTTAATGTAGCTTCTTGATAAAGTTGTACAGCTTTAAATTGTTCATGCGGAACTAACGGGATACCTGTATCGGCATCCGTTACTACTAAAGACTCACTGAAAAAAGCACCGTAGTTAGGGACTACAGCTCTATTTAACTGACCAGTAGGTAAAGTGTGTGGTTCACCCATAACTAAGTTATCGGGACTTTTACCAGTTAAGTCTAGAGGGAATTTAAAAATAAGTGGTTTGTTAGCCATTATACTAAACCTACCTTTTAGTTTATTTAATTATGTCATCAGAAATAGTTCTGAGTTTGTAACAGCCTACGGCTATAGCGTCAATTGAGTGTTCATCCAAACTATCTAAGCTAATCCCTGTGCGGTTTGTCAAACCCTTAAGATTGTAAAGAGCTTTACGTACAGCGTCTTTATCGCCGCCTCTACCAGATGCACCTACTGCTTTTTTTACATTAGGTGGATCTATGGTTTCCAAAGGCATACTTGGGTCGTAACTCATGATAGCCGTTTTGACTACATACAAGCATTCAACTAAAGCTTCAAAAGCTTGTGCGAATCTACCCATGTAAGGAGATTCACTTATTACGCAATTAGGTTGCATTCTAAATAGAATATCACTTATATACCAAAAATGATGTTGAAGCTTAGCTTCTCTACCACCATGCACGTCTTCTACGTGATCGAATTTCCTGTAACCCCTACCAGCTTTTATGGTGTCAACGAAGATTAGATCCACTGTATTAGTGACTAAGTTAAGGTCTAGTATAGCCACACCCGTTGTTGCAGTGCCAGGGTCTATCGAAAGAATTCGATATATATCTGTAGTTTGTGGTAAGACTAACATCCAGACCTCTTCATTGTTATTATGCTTCGCCAACCATAGGTTCGGTTGCACCAGCTTCTATCTTAAGTTCAAACCCAGCGTTAGTATAACCTACTGGATAATATCCAGTGATATGTGTAACCACTTGTGCACCTAAGGCTTCTCTATAGTTGAATGTACCTACATAACCAGTTGTTGTCACAACTCTATCTACTGCTGAACATAAACCTACTTCAGAGATAATTGCGTGATCTTCATCATTATAAAGAATGCGGGATACGTCCATTAACTCTTCAACGTCCTGTTCATCAAATGCGATAGTTACTATTGCAGAAGAAGTAACGTAGTTACCATCTGTAGTAATAATACCGTCATTAGGTAAAGCTGGAGGTTCAGGGTTTAAGTTATCATTACTAGGGACAAACGCCGTAGTAGTTTGATTACCATCTATTACTTTAGTATGTTGCATTTCTGTTGTAACCTGAGATACATCAATGCGTTTTAGATAGTACGCAATGTAATTCTTATCGCCAACGGTAATAATTTTTCTAAGCGCGTATTTCTCTCTCCGTGCAATGGTAAGGTCGTCATCTAAGTCCCGCACCACAAAAGGAATATGATTGAATAGTGCCGCATCTGTGGCTCTGTGATTAATAGGCGTAGTGTAAGGTATACCATCCGCACCAGATACAACGCGGTGACCGCCGTTACCGATGCAGTAGTAGTTAACTCCAGGGAAATCATCTTCTGTTAATTCAAGGTCTGCCTCAATGGAAAACTTTTCATTAAGAGTCGTGTTCTCTACTATGCGATGCGGTATCTTCAAAAGGGCTGCGGTTTGTAAGGCGCTACCATACACAGTTCTTTGGATAATTCTCATCTATTGTCTCTCTTTCATTATTTAAGGTTCGGGTGTGGCTTCAGGCTCCACTACGACTTCTTGGTATCTTATTACTAAGTTACCTTCCAATTTAATACATTTACTACCTAGTGATATAACAATAACTCTATCTATCGGATCATTAGTTAGGTATCCGTTATAAATGACTTTAGCACCAGCTAAGTTAAAGTATTCGGAATCCACTGCCAATGTCCAAGGGTCGTCTAGATTGTTATTTAAATAATCTAGGAACGAAACGTGTTGTTCATTTAAGGTGCTAAAAATATATCCTTCAGTAAAAAGGTCTTGTAACGCTATGTCTAAACTACTAAATTCTTTTTCAATAGAATACAGGTAAGCGTTCTTTTTATATACCGTAGCATTTCTTGATAAATCATGAGTCAAGAAAACTTCACCTAGATAATTATCTGGTAACCACCAAGCTTCAATTTCACCAACCCAAAGAATGGATTCGTCTTTAACACCTATGGATATTCTTTTAGGTAAAGTTTCACCGAAGTCTTCCACAGTGAATTTAATATTCTCTGGTAATATTCTAAGTTTAAACCTTTCAAAAATTACATTAGAAATTGTTTCTTCATCTAACACCTCTATGTTAGAAAAAGATAAGTTGTAACCGAAGAATAGTCGGTTTAAGTCTAATCTATCATAGAACACTTCTACCACACCTGTTAAGTTAGAACTTAATTTAGGTGTTAATAGGACGCTAGTAAAAGTCCTACCTAAAGCTTGTGGTATAGAAATGTCAACGTTAGTATCTGTAATCTTAAAGTCATTTTTCAACTCTATTAGATCAAATAGAAGATCTTCTGGAGATTTAGTAAAATCAAATATTAAATTATGCATCTTATTTAAGCCTTATGTGTTAGCTTCTGATCAAATTAATCTATAAGATTGGGTATAAATAAGAGTAAGGGTCAACCCTTACTCTTAAAGATATCTAACTTATTTATCTATTTCTAGGTCAACATTACATCTAATAAAAGTATAAGTCATTTATAAGTTGGAATCCTGAGTGAATAGGCGTTCCATCAATCGCTGTAAATTTTATATGTTTAAAAGATTTACCTAGAGGGTTAAGGGTGTAGTGTGTCAAGATGTATACTTGACCATATGGGTTATCAGGAAGGGATAACACTTCACTAATCGGTTCATAAGTTACACCGTCGTGACTACCTTCGAATATGACTTTCTTAGGTAAGTATCCGATACCTAACCCATATGGTCTTAAAAAAGCTGATTTAACAACGACATCATCGTTAAGGAATTCAAAGTCAATACTTGCCGGATTGGTATTTTCTATTGGCGTCCAAATAACGTTAGCGTTATTAGCAGGAGCTAGGAAACCACCCCCCGCGTTATCGTCTATTACCTTCCAACCGTGCCTAGATCCGTATGGCACTGCATTCAATGTAATGTTGACTATTCCATTGTTATACGATGAAGTCAGTCCAGTTATAGGTGTAGGGAAATCACTTGGTGAAAAGTCACTTATTGGATACACTGCATTTTTCACCTAAAAGAGGGTAAGTAACTCGCGTTGTTTTTTTAGACGTCCCTATCCTTATAAGGTTAAAAACTGTATTTGCCGATTTCATAGGGTTTGTTAACTCCATTTAGTTTAAATAATCTTATTTAGTAGTATATCGTAAACCGTGGTAGATTGATATTCACCATTTAGACCTCTATATTTACTATCACCGCTAGAGCTAAAGACGTGAAACACACCAAGTTTCACAGACGGACTTATTGTGCGATTAACGCTCATTATTAAACTACCGTTAATGTAGGTATTAGTGTTGATAGAATTCCCTCGTCTACTAATTACTAATTCATAAACGATATCCTTCAAACAATCAATGCCCCCATTTGCGCATCTAACACTAGAATAGGTAGTGCTGCCGCTATCAGTGTATATTCTAATGAAGGGTGCGCCACCGTACCATCCTTCATAGGAGTTAATTTCAGTGAGCGGACGACCATACATTTGATTATATTCATCTAAAGCAATAACTCCTATATACCCAAAAGAAAAGTATTCTAATGACGTTAGTTTAAATGATAGATCAAAATCATCAGTTAAGTCCTCTGTTAAAAGGACGGAATAATTTTTTTCATTACCATGGAAGTCAACATCCCACCTGTTAGCGTATCCATCTAAAGCTATGTCGTACCCACTTGTAAATTCAAAAGAATTTACACTAAGAAAATTTATATTAGGTAGATTTCCGTTCAGTAATTTATAGATACTCTTTTTTTTTATTGCTAAGTCCCCTGCTCACCATCCGCATAACTTTTGATAAGTTCTTAACGCTCATTTTTTTTTAATTCCTTCTATTGAGTCATAAAATGAGGGTATAAAAGCTAGTGCGGGCATCAACCCGCACTAGTAATTACCACTTAATGTTTTCTAAAACTTCTTTTGTTATTAAAAGAACTTACTTCGCTCGAGATTAAACCACTTACTAAAGTCTTTAAATTCTATATTTGTAATGGGTAATTTAGTACCATTTTCAAAATGTATTGTAGTCTTTTCCAGCCCTGTGTTAAAGGCTGCAGTCACCTGTAAGATACCAAGCGCATCCTTTGATGTAAAAGATATTGAATAATCTTCATCTCGTAAAGTGTAAATTAAACCTGTAGTCATTTTTTCTTTACGTTCAATAGAATTTACCTCGCTCTCGGTGAGGGGCGGGTTCGCTAATAACCCGGCTTCAATTTCACTTATTCTTTTTAACTCGTGCCTGCCATATTTTTTATAATCTTCTTCTGACTCGTAAGCATAAACTTCAGAAGCATCAGATTTAAAATAGATCATTTATTTTTTAACTCCAACTTTTTAACGATATATATCCCAAAAATTAAGTGCACTAGCTCCACCATTTACAACAACACGATACGTAGCTCCTGGAGGCACAACCATAAAAACAGTACCTCCATTCTCGTAAGAGTCACCTCCTATGTCATTTATAAATACTGTCGTCTCATCTACTACACCACGGATGTTAACTCCGCTGGCGGTGGTTCTGGATACAGTTACCATAGCGATTATGGTCTCCCCATAAGTGTTAGTGTAGTTAACATTTAAGCTGTGATCTGTGAGACGTGTTCTTAACCATCCGCCAACGCCTCCTAACTTAACATTCTCCGCACTGCCGTCCCCTTTGTAAAGACTTAAAGTTGTTCCGCTTATACGAAGCGCGTTACTTGGATGTAAAGATTGAGCAGATCCAGTTCCAACTTTACCATCCAGAGCTGTCTGTAGCCCAGACACATTTGAAATAGAATGTGTATGACTTGATGCTGCTTTACCATCCAATTGAGTTTGAGTGTCTGCAGGGATACCATCTAATTTGACTTTATCCTCTGATATCATCAAACCTGGAGATTCTTCATTAGCCTGTTGAATTGCAACTTCATTACCTGTGGAGCTAGTGATGTAATAATTGGCATCGTCTCTATATACTGATAAATCAGTGCCAATGTTTGCTTGGGCACCCCATTCTATTGAATCTAATTTCAGTTGTAAATCTGGTGCAAAAGAATTCAATTTATTTTTATCAGTTGGAGACATTAAACCTGCATTATTAGTGCTTGCTATTGGTAGTGTTGCACCATCTCCAGTAGAAGAAGCAATGGTCATGTATTCACCACTGCCACCAACACTTAAATCCGTACCTTCGTAAACATTAATGCTATTAAGTTTAGCTTTGTCATCTGACGACATCACGCCTGCCGTAGTTTCGGAGGCAGGTTCTATTAATGCCGAAGATCCCGTAGAAGAGTTAACCGTTAAATTCGTTTCACTATACTGAACAGATAAGTCCGTGTTAGGGTTAGACAACCCCTCTAACTTTGCCTTATCTTGAGGGGACATAGCCCCCTGTTCAAATAAAGTAGCCGAAGGTAATCTATCAGGGTCAAAAACACCGCTTGTTATTTCACTTGCATTGTGAATATGTTGTTTATTTGCCTTGGAGTCTACATCTTCTTTACTAGCTAATTTGAATGCACCGCCTTTAGTAGAACCATCGTGTATGGCAACGGTCTTCTCTGAAAAGATGACTGTAGGTTCACCTCTAGTCCCAGTATACGCATCATGACCTATAGATGTTTTCCACCTTTTTAATTGTAAATTCTTATCCATCGTATCAAATCCTTATTTTTCATTTTTTTTTTCACATTTTTACCATGTGGTGATACTTGGCTTCATACGGGTGAAGGGTGCAAACCCACTTCTGGTCATTTGGAGACTTTGGTATAGAATGAGTCATGGTCAATGAGAAGCTTATACCTTCACCTTTGGTTAGTTTATAAACTGCACCTTCGATGTTGATAACACATTCATCAGATAGACAGTAAGATTTAACAATACCTGATCTAAATCTGTTTTCATTCCAAATGTCCGTTACACCTAAAAAGCCATCCTCGGCTGGTAGATTTAACATCCAACTAGAAATACTATCTTCATACCCGTTACCCTTGAGATTTTCTATTAATAAGTGCCTTTCTTTTGAAGGCCAATTCAAGTACTTGGTCATGTAATAGTGACACGGTATATTGTGCTCATCTATTTTAGTGATGTCTATATCACTCATCACGCTTTCATTGACCTTTAGTAATTCATCTATTTGATGATCGGTCAATTTAGTCAATGACGCTATGCGTTTATCTACTATATCCATTTTTTATCCTATTAAAAAGATTACGGTGTATCTAAAGTCTTTTACTTTTTTTACTTCATGCACAGGACCTGTGCCGTTAAAGACTATTCCTATACCAGCTTCATCCTTATAAAAGGTATCTTCTATTGTGATGCCATCGTCACCGCTCTGTAGGGGTACAATTACATTTTTCAGATACCTATCCTTATCTGTGTGCGCTGGAATAAATCCACCTGGTAAATATCGGTTGATAACTATTTCACTAGTCTCAAAGGGTTCGAACTTAGGCGCTAGACTAAAAAGAAGTTCTTTAAGTTCTTTAGGAATACTCCAATCTTTACATTTAAAATAATAGGCATCAGTATCATTCACTACACCTCTACCTTTCTGTAATTTAGAGATGTGAAACCATCTAGATTCATCTATGTTTTCAACCATCGCTAATATCTTAGCATTAGTAGCCTTGTCAAACACTTTAACTTTATCAACTGACATTTTACCACTTCCTTATTCTTCGTATTCTAAGATACCACCTTCATGTTTAAGGTAGAACTCTAGTCTAACGTCATCTTCTGTCTTATAATCATAATCGGGATTATCCATATAAGACATTTTTCTGATCTTGTTAATTCTAAGCACTTCCTCAATGAAGGATTGCATTTCTTTAATTTCCGGAATTTCTACACCTAGTTTTTCTGATAAAGAAATAATCGCGCCACTAAGGATATTTAATTGTTTCTCTATAGGGTATACACTTACTATTTTTTCTCTAGCCAAAACATCTACCTGTTCTTCCGTTATAGACGTAGGTAAATCTTGAATGTTAACAACATTAAAATTGACATAGTTACCCAGAACCACTTGAGTACTAGGATTTATAACAACTCGTTTATAGTAGAATAAATCATGATTTAGTAGTTCTAAATCTTCAACATCATCAATAATAGTTGTAAAAACCCCATTAGCTTTATTGAACTGAGCTAAATAAGTACCTTGACCTAAGTCATCAATATTTCTTTCTTCATTATCAAACATTATCTATGCACCCATCCTGTTGATGAAACCTTCTCAAGGAATCTTCTAATATAATTACTAGTATAGTAAGACCCTGAGTTAGCTGATCTATGAAAATTACTACGATGTTCTAAATAAGCTACAAGTGTACCTATTGGGAAATTTGCGTAAGTAGCTTGGACACCCGCTTGAGTATTTTGACCTGCATATATCCAAGAGTACTTAGGTAGATTACCAGAATGGTAAGCAACCTGACCTTTAATTCTAAGAACACCGTTCTTTAAACTCATCCATTCAGAGTCGGAACCAGACGTATCTCGATGAAGCCATCTAAAGTACTCGGTACCATTATCAGTTGTCCTAAAGAACATGTAAGTCTCTGCGCCATCTGAAGGGTTATGGAAACCTATCTCGGCGCTATCTGTATGCTCATTCCAAAACAAACGTCTACCAGTTAAATTAAGGTCACCATTAGTTTCTAGAGTTAACCTATCGAGCTTAACCTTATCGGAATCAAGCATTAACCTACCTTGTACAATAGTAGGTAGAGCCGTCATCATAAGTCTGTGGGCGTCTTCTGCAACCATACCGTTATGAAGATCACTTAGATGGTTTTTAACCGATGGTGTAGTAATAGCGCCTCTAGCGGTAATACCAAACCCAGGTGCAATGTCTTCACTAGCTGTTCTATATTTAACTTGTAATCTAGCGATGAAGATATCACCACTTTTACTAACGCTCTGCACTCTCCAGATTAACCCGCTAGGTTCAAAAATATAATCCCCTGTAGATACAGGGTTAACATTAATGTCTTGCCCTTCAGGGTAATTTACCTTAAGCTTAACATTAACCCATTCTTTAGTACTAGCGTTGTAGCTTTGTGAACCATCAAATGCTAATATGCTAACTCCTGCGTTAATCATATTTAAATCCTATTTTTTATTGTTTACAAATTAACCGAAGTTAAGAGATACGTTAAACTTAGTTAACGAAGACAGACCAGTGATAATAACTTCATTTTCATTTACTACTTGAATGTTAGTGGTGGCTGAAGGGATTAAACCAACCATAGGTGTAGAAGCTCTATTGAAAGCAAACCACCCAATAGGAAATCTACCTTTGTTGTGTTTAATGCTTAAAGAAGTACCTGCTAAAGCTTTAGCTACAATAACACCTAAAGGTGCAGTCCAATTAGAACCAGCCCAACTTTCTACTTCAACAGTAACGCTATCGCTACCTACGACATCACCACCTTTTTTAGTACCGTTGTGTAAACGAATCTGCTTCTTATCTTTATCAATAGAGATTTCACCATCTCTGCCAGTGTACATATTCATTTCAGCAGTGGTGCCTCGAACGAATTGAAATCTTTCATTAGTCATTTTATTCTTATCCTTTTGTTAATGGAAAAAGCACTGTTCTATTATACCTTAGAGCAATACTTGATAATCAAGTCATAATATTCAATCCTAACAAACAAACAGCATAAATAGTCTAGGGGAGTTCACCCCTAGACTATTATAAATTTAACTATCTAATTAAAGATATTAAACTGCTGGGACGTACAAATATTGAATCTGCACTGAGAAGCCATTCCACTGATCCGCTGTATCAGTGGAGATAGTGAACTCATTAGGTGTAGCAGTAGCTACAACTGGAGCGTCATATGCAACGCCGTTAACGTCAGTGTAACGAACCATACCGAAGTTCATAACACCGTTAACACCTTCTTTAGGAGTGTTAGTTAAAGTGATTAATGAACCAACAACACTAACGGTTTCCATCACAGGAATAGAACCACCAGCGGTAGCAGCAGCATCAGCGTAAGCTTTAACGGCGGCAGCTGAAGGAGCATTGTTAAGAGGTGCGGCTACTTCTAGGTCTTGCTCAAGAGCAGCCTTAAGAACAGCATCATCTAAGTCAATAGCTTGAGTAACAGTTACTAAATCAACTTTAGCTTTGTCTGCATCAGTATAAGCATTGGTGTCTAAGTTAGACTCGTAAGTTAGTTTGATAGCTTCTGCAGAGGTAGAACCTTCAAAAGATTCTTTAGATGATAGCATCATCCAGTCACCAGGTACGCCATCTACAATATTAGTAGGTTTGAATAGTACCCAGTTGCCAGAATCAACGACACCGTCGCCGTCACGAACTAATACACGGTCACCGTCATCAAGATCCGTCATCGCATCACGTTCAGCTAAAGTAGTAACAGTAAAGTTAGTGCCTAAAGCCAATTTAGCCGCTTGGATAGCAGCGTCGATTTCTACAGTTGAACTAACACCAAGGTTAGTACGTGCAACGACAACATCAGCAACGTCAGACAAGTTGTTAGCAATTTGCAATGCAGAAGAAGAACCAGCCTGTGCAGATGACAATGCTTCGTTAATAGCACCAACCAATGAACCTTTTTCAGTTGTGGTTAGTGTAGTTAGGTCACCATCAGCAGCAGCGCGTGCAGCAGCTTCTGCATCAATGTTTTGTTGTAGAACTGTATCTGCATCAGAAAGAGTCAATAGCTCGTCTGACAAACCGTAGATATAATCCTTATGGCGTTGTAAAATAGACATTTAGTCAATCTCCTTAAATCACATTAAAAAAAAATAAAAAAAGATTAATGATATTGTTTTCGAGAGGGGGGGGGTAATCATCAAACAAGACTCTAGTCTCATAACATAGAGATAAAAAAGTTTTCAATTAACCTCAACCAGTCATTATAAATGACTCAAATAAGAAACAGTAGCGGAAGCAATATCATTTTTCAAAGCATTGTAGTCATCCACAGGTATTTGAACAAATGCTTGACCTGCTTCTAATCCCATGGTGACGCCAATTATTTCAACAATACAGTCAACGTTTAAATGTACAATAACTGTATTGAATAGGATATCGCCCAGAGGTAATGAAGGTAAAATGATTCTACCTGTAGTGTCAACGGGTAGTTCTCTAGCCGTAACCAATCCTACGTTACCAGATCCATTAATACCTTCAATCTCACTGGGTAATTTAAACTCAACCCCTAAACCCACACCTGTGGAAATAGGGATCTTACCTGCATCCAACCCCAAAGGGTTTTGTTCCGTACTTACACGTTTAGGTAACTCTAGGTTAACAAAGTTCTCAAAAGGACTAGACATATTACACTACCTCCTCTAACTCAATGTACATTTCACCACCGGTATTAGACGAAGCATTGTTACCATCGTTATTATACCAATGAATACCTGTAGATTGATAGTTACCAAGAGAATCTACAATGGTGTACTGATTAGTCGCTTCTAAGGTATCTGCTCTAAACGTATAGTTCAATGAACCAGAAGTACCTTTAGATAAGTTTGTACAACGAAGTTTAGCAGTGTTCACTACCTCAGTGCCTATAGCCGTCATTCTATTAGGGAATGCATCAACTCTTAACGTTCTAAATACGAATCCACCAATAGTGTAATTTTCACCAGAGCTAATAAGACTTTGGAATATCCCTGCGCCATTAATTACGTTTAAACTGTTAAAAGCATAAGTACCTTTAGCGTTATCGTCGTGAATGATAATTCTTCTAGTCCAAATGGTTCTAGCTGCATTAGGTGTCCACGAAGCATCTACCCAAGTACCTTCAGGTATATTTAGAATAGGTTCTTCTTCCAAATATTGATCAGAACTTAAAGTGATAGTGTAAGTCTGCACCTGAGTTCCGTTATTACCACCGGATCTTAATCTAGCAAACGGAGTACTGATGTTTATAGAAGGAGCTACGGAAGCTATGTTTACTTTACCATATTTAGTTGTAACTGCACCATTAGCCGCTCTAGTTGCAACAATAGTCAAATTATTAGTTTGATAACTATAGTCTACCGCAGGGTCACTAACCACTTTAGAAATTTCATAAAGGGTGGGATTTACTATTGATAATTCAGATGATATATATTCTACACTGTCAAAGTTTTCTATTGAATGTTCAACTGTAGCTGTCTCACTTACCTTTATGGCGGATTGAGCTAGAGGGTAAGTATACCCAGTCACTGTAATAGTAGGGTATAAATCGTTTAACTTAACTGTGTTGATACCGTCTACAAACCCAGTGCTGTCAGAATCAAACCAATTCGACCAAGCACCATTTTCCTTTTGTACCCTTAATCTAAAACCTAAGTCTTGTGTAGCAGTACCTCTATCCGCTATAACTAAACCTTCTATAGTTCCGGTCATACCTAAGGTCAAACTACCGCTGGATGCTTCCAATGCGCCAAAGTCATCTATCTCATATGCAACTACATCTTTATCTACTTCATAAGTAATGGAGACAGTATCACCTTGTTTAAGTTCGGTTTGACCAACTGGATAGGGCGAGGAAAACTCAGTCTTAACAATAGAAGGTGGAATATCCTGTATAACAGACGTATACCACACCGCACCGTCTTCATGTAAAGCTGTAATCGAACCGGTTTCTGTTAACGTTAGTTCAATAGTACCTTCGAATAAAGGTGCGTCTTCTTTAGGTGCCAATGTAACCGGTAAATCATTAACAGTAACTAATGGTTTATAGTTTTTGTGACCTGTTAAAGCAACAACCTTAACTATGACATTTAAAGAAGTAGAAGAACATTCTAATAAAGTAATGTCGTTATCAGTATAAACTTTACCCCCAACGTTATCTGTTTCTAACACAGGTGTAACGTCAGTTATAAAAACACCACCATTGATAGGGTCGCCACCTGTTTCCATTGCATCAATCATTTTTACGAAATTGAAGTTTTGGAGATAAGTACTCAATCTATCACTAGTATTCTGAGCGTCGGGAGCTACCACAGGGATAAGTTTATGCTTTTCACTAGGCCTAGCTATAATCCCATTTAGTTGATACGCCCATTGTAAGTTAGGTGCTCCGTAGAGGTACGAGTTGTAAGGCAATTCTCTTAATAGGACAGTAGGTGTTTGCCAGTCAGACTGGATGATTGACTCTATCTCGTAGAATCCCATGGTTCCAGCCTCAGTGGAGGCTGTGTCAAACACCACATAATCCCCTACCTTAATGGCATAGGGGTTAACAACACCTTCACTGTCTTGAAAATATATCTTAGCTTCCCAGGTACCTGCCTCAGCCCCTGGTAATGCGCTATCAAGGAAAACTAAACCTTGGAATGCTATCTTAGACATTTCCAACCATCCTTATAGTTATTGTTAAAAAAGTATCTATTAAATTCTTCAGTCGTGTAATAAAAACATAAAAAATACTACAGACCCAAAACATAAGGGTCTGTAGTAGAGTTAAGCTAATTATATTACAGTACTTCTACCGCGTATCTCCAAGGTTGCCCTGGGTTCAAACCTGGTTTCTGTATTGTAATTGTTCCATCTGCATTAGGTAACCATGCTGGGAACGGTTGGTTCATATCCATTACCTGTGGTGAGGTAGGGATACTGTAGTTATAAACCATCACTCTAGGCATTACTGCTAAGTTGTGATCTGTTATACCGTAAGGTGCTGGATAGATCATTTCTACAGTTGTACCAACGTTCCAGTTTTGGAACATGTGGAAGTGGAAAGATCTCAGAGTAAAGCCAGCAGGTACGTTCTCAATAAATAGTTTACTGATACTACCGTCTAACTGACCTCGAACCGTAATGGCGTCTATATCAGCTTGTGTACCATACCCTATAAGAATAACGTCCGAGGTTGAACCATTAAGAACAACAGGCGCATGCCTTCTAAGGGGGGATATAGGATCACCGCTACCTCCAGATGCACCACCGCCTGGAATTGTAACTGTTGTGACGCCATCAACATCGGTTGTAGAAACACCATCTCCAGCGAATACAAGTTCATTAACATTAGGTACTGTGTTAACAGTTAAAGAACCGCCAGAAGCAGCTAAGCTATCTAACCATTCTTGCTCTGTTCCAACGAAACCGTTAGCAACTGCTAACTCGTATGCACTAGCGCCATCCGCACCAGGTGCACCATCAATACCGTCAGTACCAGCTACACCTTGCTCGCCGACTAATGAAGCTAACCACTCGACTTCTGTGCCAGCGAAACCTTGAGTCACGGCGATGTCATATGCGCTAGCACCATCAACACCATCTGTGCCATTGGCACCGTCAACACCGTCTGTTCCTTTCAAAGATAACAGCCAATCAGCCTCGGTTCCAACGAAACCTTCTTGCACAGCAATCTCGTAGGCTGATAGACCAGCGACTCCATCAGCTCCATCAATGCCATCGGCACCAACTAGCGACGCCATCCATTCAACTTCGGTTCCAACGAAACCGTTGTTGACAGCAACCTGGTAAGCAGAAATGCCATCTGCACCATCTGCACCCGCAGTGCCGTCGACGCCAACTAAAGATGCAAGCCACTCTACCTCTGTGCCTACAAACCCATTGGCTAGAGCCACGTCATATGCGCTAGCACCATCAGCTCCCGATGCTCCAACTAAAGAGTCTAACCATTCTTGCTCTGTTCCAACGAAACCATTGTCTAGAGCATGTTGATAAGAAGACTTGCCTTCAGGTCCAACTAAAGAATCTAGCCAATCAGCTTCAGTACCAATGAACCCAGCGTCCACAGCTACCTGGTAAGCTGACTTACCATCAGTGCCTTGAATTTGACCAACGTCAGTCCAAACACCACCAACGATAGCGTGAATAGTGCCGTTTACATTGTAGGCATCGCCTTCCTGCATTGTGGTTTGATCAGGTAATTCAGAAACATCATTCAGTGCACCTAATAAGTTTAGACCTAAATTAAGTTCACCTTTTAATGATTCTAACCACTCTACCTCAGTACCTACGAAGCCTTGTTCCAACGCTACTTCATAAGCAGAAGAACCGTCGACCCCGTCTTGACCTTCAATATGAACTAACCATTCTTGTAGAGTACCCACGTACCCGTTTTCAAGAGCCAATTCATAAGCTGATTTACCATCAGCTCCCGCTGGACCTACTAGACTATCTAACCATTCTTGCTCAGTACCTACGAAGCCAGCGTCCACAGCTACCTGGTAAGCTGATCTACCGTCGACGCCAGCTAGGCCGTCTTGACCACTCTGTCCGTCTGCTCCAACTAAAGAGTCTAACCACTCAACTTCGGTTCCAACGAAACCTGTATCTAGAGCGATTTCATACGCTGATTTACCGTCGATACCTTGAGTACCATCAGCACCTTTTAGTGACTCAAGCCACTCTAGCTCAGTACCAACGAAACCATTATCAAGTGCTGATTGATAAGCAGAAGAACCGTCAACACCGTCAGTGCCAGGTGCGCCTGCAGAACCTTCCAGGGATAACAACCATTCTGTTTCACTACCTGGATAACCTGCGTCCACAGCAACCTGGTAAGCTGACTTACCGTCCGTACCATCCGAGCCATCAACACCGTTAGTACCCTGAATACTTGTGAGCCATTCAGTTTCGGTACCACTGTAACCGTTGTCTAGAGCGATTTCATACGCTGATTTACCGTCGATACCTTGGAGACTATCTAACCATTGTTGACCATCACCAGTAAAGCCAAGTTGTACAGCAATTTCATAAGCACTAAAGCCTTGTGGACCTTGCTCACCCTGTGGACCTTCACCGCCATCAGCTCCATCAATACCACGTAGAGACTCAAGCCATTCAGTTTCGGTACCAGTAAATCCGTTATTAAGAGCTATAGTGTAAGCACTAGGACCTTCATCCCCTTTTAGAGATTCTACGTATTCTAGTTCGGTCCCCAAGAACCCAGCGTCTACTGCTAACTGATAAGAAGACTTACCGTCTGCACCGTGTAATGAATCTAGGTAATCCTGAACAGACCCAGTAAATCCACGATCAACAGCTAACTGATAAGAAGATTTACCATCCGAGCCATCAACACCGTTAGTACCGTTAGTACCGCGTAAAGATTCTAACCATTCTATCTCTGTACCAATGAAGCCGTTGTATAGAGCAACTTGATAAGCAGAACGTCCATCAACACCGTCTTGACCAGATTCACCTCTGGGACCTACCAAAGAGATCAACCATTCGGTTAATGAACCAGTATACCCATTTTGTACAGCAACTTCATAAGCAGACAAACCACGGTTACCAATATCGCCTTTGTCGCCCTTACTACCTTGAATACCTTGATCGCCCTTATCACCTTTAAGTGAGGCCAACCATTCTAATAGAGTACCATCAAAACCTTCTTGCACGGCCAGCATATAAGAAGACTTACCATTAGTACCTTTAATAGATTCTAACCACTCGCTTACAGTGCCGACAAAACCATTCTGTACAGCTAGCTCATAACTAGAATAACCGTTTGGACCACGCGGACCTTGGTCGCCTGTGGCACCGTCTGTACCGTTTAAGGATTCAAGCCACTCAGATAGAGAGCCTGTGAATCCTTTCATTACAGCTAACTCATATGCATTTTTACCATCAACACCGTCTTGACCAGCCGGGATTAATGATGCGATAGAGTTAACCTGTGTCTTTTTGTTCTCGCCTTCCTGGAGAACCTCCAACCACTCATCGCCAGTTAAAGGTCTGGCAGGTGGCATTCCGGAGATTTTCCGTGGATCATAATTATCACTCATTGAATAAAACCCTCAGTATGTTAGTTGAGCGGGAAAAGTCATACTATTCAGCCATCCAAAATAAGGGTATAAATAACGGTAGTTTTTACCCCACCGTTATTATAAGGTTTTATCTTATCTTAAGCCTAGACTTAATTTTACGTTTGAGTAGAAGTGTCTTTATCTTCCGACTCAGATGGGTCTTCATTAATATCTGACTCATCTTGTCCCCCCTCTTCCATTGGTTCTTCCTCAGGAGTTTCTGAACCCTCTAATTCTTCTTCAGGTACTTCACCTCCACCTTCATTTTCCTCAGATTCTAACTCATCCTCTGGATCACCTGAATCATCTCCAAAAGTTTCTTCCTCTTCTTCAGGTTCTTCACCCATGTTCTCAATCTTCTCTAACTGCTTTTCACGTTTCTTTTGATCACGCTTAAGCTTCTTAAGAAGCTTAATAATGGATTTACCAATAGACTCAAGGTGATTACCGTGGATTTCACCTAAATCAAATTCAGGATCACCATTTTCATCTTCTAGAACAAGTTCCATCAGCTCAGGTAGAACGTTGTTGTTCCGTAACCATTCACGTTTATAGTGAGACACCACTGCAGATCTAACAGCTCTAATGTGTTCTTCCATATCGTCAAATTCACGTATGGCAAACCCATCTTCACCTAGGTATGCATCCACAGCCATTTCTAGTGCGTCAACGTACATATTAAACGATGTAATTTGATTCTCTAGTTTAGCAGAGTCAGGTCTTGGTAGAGTCACCTCAAAGCTATTTAAGAACTTAACAACTATTTCACCGAATTCCAGTTTCTTATCTTCTTTAGAAAGACTTCTTTTACCTTCCTCAACTATTTTAGTCAAGGAGTCCCAAAGTATCTCAGAGTTAGTGATATACTTAACTATGAAATCTTTAAGTAATGGAAGTAGAATATCCTGGTAGATAATAACACGCTTAGCTAACAATAGGTTACTACTTACAATCGAGGTCGCAAACTCTACATCACTACTTTGATCTACGGTTTCTGGGGATAAACCCAAAGTCATGAAGTATTTACGTTTGATGTTCTCTTCCAGTTCAGTATCTATGTTAACTTTAGAGCTAGAATAGTCTTCAGCACTTAAAGTAGTCTCAGGATAAGCTGAGTTACCAGATACTTGAATATCAATCCCTGCATTCTGTAAGAAGTCAATGATATCCAATGGGTTAGAAGCACCTAGTGGGTAAGCTGTTTGTCTATGTTTAGCAAATTCATGCATTAACATTTCAACAGTAGTACTAGGATCGGGGTCCGCTGGGTCTAACTCTATTTTAACACCGGTTTTACCTGTAGAGTTTTTGATAGCAGCCATAGTGTTAGAGAACATTAACATAGATCTAAGTGATGCAAGAATTTTAGCATCATCTAAAAGAGTTTTACCAACACCGTAAATGTTATACTTAAATGCAAAGTAGGTGACTAACTCAGCAGGTACATAAACAATCTGAGTGTTCATGTTAGATAAAGCTCTAGCCAACATTACTCTGTAGACTTCTAGCGGTTTGGCTACTTCTACACCTTCACCGTAAACGCCATTTTTTAAACGAGTTAGTAAATCCTTCTCTACAATGTCGGCGTATACACGCACTGACTCAGCGGTATTAAGATCTGTCATCCCATCGGTTAAACCACCAACAGAAGCTTGTCTACCAGCTTGCAGTAAAGCACTAGAAGCATTATTTCTCTTAATGTTTACATTAAGGTCTCTATAGTAGTCAGTCTCAGCCACTCTGTTTAAAGGATTGCCGAACTGATCTAATAGAACAAAATAACCTATGTGCTCTTCTGGGTTAGAAGGTGCATGCACAGGAATAGTTGTCTCTGGTGGAAGTTTAATAACCAAGGGATGACCCACAGTGGCTTTCTCTACATCACCTTTCTTCTTTACAGAAACGTACGGTTTGGATTGATAAACCTTGTTCTTGTAGAAGTGATTGTAGACTTCTTCTTCTGTAATGTTATCCTTCTTAGTTCGCTTAGCCTCTAAGGAAACACCTAATGCATTCAATACTTTAGATCTAGCAAATTTATTTTTGACCTTAGGCATTTTAAAAACATTAAAGTTGTCTAGTACTTTAACCTTATCGCCCAAGATAGTAGTTAATTCTTCATTTTGGAAACTTATGAAAGCATCCTTGTCTTCCATTGAAGCTTTCGTACCGAATGATTCTAATGACCAACTAACGTTAGGTTTTTGTGCAGGAGACCCTAAAATACCAACGCTGGGTTTTATCTCATTGGATGCCGTTAGAATACCCGCCATGTCTTCCAGCGACACCGGTTGATCACCGTTAATAATTTCGTCAATGGAGTTTTCAGGTAGTATTAATAAAGGGTAAGAACCTTTCTTAAATAACGCTTCTTCTAAGATTGAAGGCAGATGCTCTTTAATCTTATAGGTTTCCACAAAATAAGATCTGATAACTTCCAGCATAGGGCCAGAGAGCTCGCCATCAATTACTCTATTATCTACTTTAAATCCTAATTCAACATTTACCATGTCTTTAGGAGATAGAATACTACTAATAAGTATCTGCATGGCTAGTTCTGTGTCAGGTAATAACTGAAATATATTATCAATGTCTGATATATTCTGAGTAGTCTGATCAGATACTTGCCTAATTAAACTTTCCGATGGAGGTGCGTCTTTTCTACCTCTAACCATTCTGCGGTTATTTTGGTCTACGGAAAGTTTTCTTAGAATGGCGTTAGCCTGAGGGTTTTTTCTAATTGCGTTTAGTTTTGGAAATTTAGAAGAACTTTCTAATCCAATATTTGTGTTACCACCCATTTAAAAAAACTCCTTTTTTATTTAAGGTTAGGAGAACAATAATGTCAACTACAAATTACAGAAGGTATGTTGAGAATACGCTTAAATTAGCTAAGTCTATAACAATTAAGAACAATACATCTGTAAGTAAAGTAAACGAATACTTGAAACTCATAGGTTTTAAAATAAGCGATGACCCTAGTACCTGGAAGTTCAATATGAACATGGCAGGAATGTATCATCAGAAAGATCAACCTATGTCTATTACGAGTTTAGATACTCTGGAACAAATTGACTTTACTAAGGAAAATTTAGCTAATCACATAGTTACTAAAACTAATTACTATCCAGGTAGTAATTTCTATAAAGATTTAGTGACTAGATTCCCAGAGCAAGAATTATTAATACGCGGAATTATTAATCCCGTACCTATAGAAAGAGTCATCGAAGCACAAGATTACGAGATATTACATGTCGACGACACATTGGTGGAGTCGAATGAAGTAGATTTATTACCTTTATTACAAGAACAGTTATACGGTTATAGAGATAGATGGTTAAACCCAGCTTACAACCTAACCGATGAATTATATCTTGCTGCTCACTTGGGCGTTATGTATACACACTTACCTATTTGGATAATGAATATTAGGCTGTCTAAAGTAAAGACTACCCAAGCTCATAGTTTTCATATTAGAGAGTACTTAAAAAGCCATGGTAAACTAGATAAGTATATTGAGTACCTATCTAAGGCTCAAATGTTATTCTTATACCGAAACGTTTTGTACTTAGAAAAGAATGCAGGTAGGTCAGAAACCTTTGAATGGTTAATTGATAAGATAATGTCCGACAGAGGTCTCGGCATAGCCAAATATACACTTAATCATAAAGTGGATGAATTGGTTGAGAATCTAAGACCTGATGTAATTCTAATGCGTGAAGGGATAAATCAATTCCATAGAAGTTCTAGACTAGAGGCACATACTTTAGAGGAAACATTGGTTAAACAAAGACCTGCGGCTAAGAGTAACATGCCAAAAGAAGAGAAGATGCTTGTGGAAGGTTTCAGACACATGCAAAACTCTAAACGTTCTAAACTAAGTACAAAGATAATAGAGTCTTCAGTTATCGACTGGGCTCAATCTGGGGTAGTGTTAAAACCAGACTTTCTTTTCTATCATTGGCTGTACTATGCGTCAACCGGTAGATATAGTACTATTGTTAGAACCACCCATCCACGCACCAATGCTCAAATAGACTTAAATACTAAAGATGCCTTTATTGTTTACATGTACTGTTTTAATAAGTCTTTGGGAGTAACACTTACTGATATGCCTAAGTTTGTAGCTAAAGGCATTAGAAGGTCACCTACTCCTAGTTTTGATGAATTAAGAAGAGTGGTTAATAGTAAATATGTAAGTGACGATATCATTAGACATGCATCTAACCAAGTTATCAGCGAAGCTCCTATTGTAACTCCTTATAATTTCATTATGACGATAGGTGAGTTATATAAGCAGTTTGCTGAACACAGGGAGGTGTATAGCCTACAGGAGCATCACATAGGTCGTGGTCAAGTCCAGGCGTTAATGGATCACCTTTACATGGAAACAGAGGTTGAACTTTTAGACCAACTTATGACTTATCAGGATTATTTTAAAGCTAAGGGATACGATTTTAACGATATGTTAAACGTAGAGTATTCTACCTTGGCTGATGATATTTTGGATAAGGTTACAGGTTCTAATTTATCAGGTAGCTTTTCTATAGGTGATGTTCAAAGGGCAATGTTAGGTATACTCTCTCAAATGAGTAGTTACACAGTACAGTATCTATCTGAAGTAAACGATGAACCTATTGTATTCTGGGATTGGCCTTCCATTAGAGCGGGGGATACGTACTCTAGTTCTAACATCTATCAAAAGACTAAGGTTTTGAGTAGAAACTTTAACTCTTTAAAGGCAGGTGGCGTCCACACTGTTAAGTTTGACACTCACAAACATTTATCGCAGAAGTTTAATTTCAAAGGTGAAATAAGCATCAATATGGAACTAGCTAAGCCTGTGAGAGTGGTGTCTAAACGTGTCGATTATTTGAGAGTAGAGACTTCCAATGTTAGAGTGTTAAACGTGGTTGATGTAGAATGATATTACCCAAAGAGAAATCGCTAGCCTTATCTTTATGAGAGAGGGGAAAGAATAACTGGACTTTATATTAAATTCTTCTCTGAGTTAATTCAACACTATTACAAGGTTTTTTCACAATGAGAGCAGAAGTCATCGAACCGCTTATCGTCAAACCTGTTCCAAGAGACACACACGCCCCATGGTTAGACCCTAAAGCTAATAAAGTAGAATTAGTTGAAGATTTTGTAGTGTTACTCAAGGTAAATGCCTGGGAACATTACATTGTCGTACCTAAAGGTTATGTGAGTGACTGGTCTTCTATACCTAGAGCGGTTTGGTGGATTTACCCACCAAATTTTTCTGAAGCTAGACATGGATCAATTGTTCACGATTATATCTACAGTCACCTTTATCGTAAGTTCTCTAAGGACTTTGCGGATAAAGCGTTGAAAGCTTGCATGAGCATGGATGGCGCATCACGTTTTGCACAGACTGTTTTTTATAATGCTGTTAAGGTAGGCGGTAGTGGTGGCTGGACTTTAATGAACAGGGATGACGTACACCCCCACTGGAAAGAACAACATGAATTTATTCGTTATAAACATAACAAGCCGTTTTATACTTCGTAGGTTGCTTAGTAAAGAACAGGGTGTTATGTTAGACATGTTGATTGAGGGGGTAAGACATAGAGAGTTATCTAAACTCTCCAAGATCATTTATTTAAAATGTGAAATGGAGAGAGCTTCTAAGTCCTTACCTTCACCGAAAACCGGATGGATAATGCTTGCAGTAACCATAGGCTTTTGTCTTAAAATTCGAGGTTACAAAATAATCCATCACTAATAACTTTTTTCTTCAATTATTTTAGAGGTATAATAATGTCAATTGTTATTGCAAATGACGGCGATAGAATTGTAAATACTATCGCTGACCGTAACGCCATCGCTAAGAAATTTCCTGGCATGCAAGTTACTGTTAAAGATGCCACAGGTGATCCACAAACCGGTGGTGGCTTTGCTAAATACGAGTGGATAGAAGATGGCGATCTTTCACGTTGGGGGCTTATTCAAGTAGATAATAAGATTTCAATGAAGTTCGCTACTGAAAGACACACTATTGTTAATGGTCAGGTAACGGCCGATAACGTACCTTTAGATGGTAAGCTTTGGGGTATCAAAGTAATTGATACTACTATCAATGTTATCCTAGGCGACATTGCTCTATCATCTGTTACAATAGATACCTACGATATTATCTTAGGTACTAACGAGTACGATGGTAAGACTTTAGAGTTCGCCTACGCCTACGGTGCGTTCTCAGCCCAGCTAGATAGCGTTTTCTATCAGCTTAAAGACAAACACTTAGATTTAGCTATCGGCACAGAAATTGATCTTAGAAACGGCGCTTTGTTCACTAAGACTATCACATCTAACACATCGTTCACTGTAACTGGAGTTGAGGTACTAAGTATTGTAGATAGCTTTATCCTAGAAGTCACAAATGGCGGTGCTTACACCATTACTTGGTTCGATAACATTCTTTGGGATTCAGGTAAGGCACCTACCTTAACAGAAGCAGGGCTTGATGCTGTGGCATTCTACACTTACGATAACGGTGCTACTTGGCGTGGTGTTATGGTAGGCTCTGATATGAAAGTAGCTGTTTAACAACCTACTTTCCATTTAACATTTAATGTCTACTAAGTCGAGGTGATTAAAATTATGCATGCTTTAATTGATACTGCTACTCAAAGTATTCTTGAGTATCCAATTAAGAATTTGAGAGCTAGATTTCCGAATACTTCTTTCCCAAGAAATCTAGAAGAAGGTTCACTACCTTCAAATATTGTAAAGGTTCATATTGCGACTAGCCCAGTAGTTACTCTTCTACAAGTAGCAGAGTTAACTAACCCTGGTTTCAACACTACAGAAAACAAATGGACCTGCGAATGGGTAACTAGAGATAAAACACCTGAAGAAATTGAAAGTTCTAAAGGTGAAGTCATAGCTAAAATTAAATCTAAAGCACAAGAATCTTTAGATTCATTTGCTAGAACTAAAGGTTATGATAACATCGTTTCTGTTTGCTCTTATGCTAACAGTACTATCCCTAGTTATGCCCAAGAAGGTGCTAGAGCTGTAGAGTTACGCGATTTGACTTGGTCAACATTACACCAATATTTAACTGATGTAGAAGCTGGTGTTAAAGCACTACCTACTACTGAAGATGAAATAATGGCTCTGTTACCAGCTTATACTTGGTAATAAACTAACCACTGTGTAAGAGCATATGCTCTTACACAGTTTATAACTATTAGAGAGGTAGTATGCTGACTAATGTAGTGTTTAACCTACTGAAAAAAGGTGTTAAAAAACCAAGTCTTAAATATCAATACACAGCAAGTCTTCTAGATCCTTTTCAAGATAATAGCGGCTTAGCTCTTTTCCCTCTAGACGGTAACGCTCTAAATGTAAGTGGGGTTAATCACGGCGAGGACTTAGGTGTAAGTTATGTAAATGGCGTCGTTGGGTTATCAGGTAACTTTGACGGCACGGTGAATAGGATAAAATTAGTGCAAGGGGTTTTTGGTGACCCAGCCACAGATTTTTCAACTTCTTGCTGGTTTAAAACTAATAATGTTTATCAACATGCCACCTTCTTAAATTTTGGTGGTCAAACTAATGGCTGGGCTGTAGGTATCTACGAAGGTAAGATTAGACTTGGTCTTAGAGGCGGAGGTTTAACATTTGGTGAGACTTCCTTTGTTATAGAACCAGATACCTGGTATCATGTTATTGCCACTAGGGAAGTTAATACAGATTATAATAAACTGTATGTTAACGGGAAACTAGTGTCTGATTTCACAGGGATATTTAAAGACGGCACCAATCAAGATTCGATAGGCGGTAGCCCACAGTCTCCTTTGACTGGAACTGAGGTAAGTACTTATTACGTTGGTTTAATAGATCAAGTAAGAATTTTTAATAGACCGTTAAACGATAGTGAAGCACTTGCTTTATTTTTAGAAAGATAAACAATAACTTTATTACCTGAGTAATTATATGCAAGTCATTGTTTCCTTAAAAGTAAATTGAAGAGAGGGTTTATGAAGAAGTTACTAATGGTTTTGGCCATTGTACCTGCATTGTTCTTAGCTGCAGGTTGCAGCACCACAGTTGAAGCCATTAAATATGGTGCAAACAATGTATGTACTACTACCCCTGAGAAAAGAGCTGTGCTTCGTGAAGAAGTAGATAAAGCAACTCAACCTCACGTGGTTAGAGTACAATGTTATGCTAACGAGTAATGATAACCAATGAGGCTGGGTAATCCCAGCCTCATTTTATGACGTCATTAATAAAAGGGCAATAGAAGATGTTATTTAGAGAAAGTTATCAGCTAGCTAGAGAAGAAGGTGAAAGGATTACTTATCCAGGGTGGGATAATTATTGGTACTGGGATGATGAGCAGTTAACCATTAAATTCGATAAAGATAATTCCGATGAACTAGATCAATTAATGGAATTATTTGCAAGAAGTGATGCTAAGGTTTACAAAGAGTTAAATGTGGTTCTATTACCCGATACACTAAGAAAGGGTAATAGAGGTGAAGCTGTAAAAGTATTGCAGAAGAAGCTTTTAGATCTAGGAAGTGTCATTGTAGTGGACGGGGTATTTGGACCCGGTACAGAAAGAGCCGTAAAAGTATTTCAATCTAGAAATCTAATGTTAGCCGACGGTATAGTTGGATCTAAGACTAGAAAGGCTTTGGAATCCAATTACTTTGTTGCTGACATAGACATTAGAACAGTGGAGCAGGCAGCCAAGGTTCTGTTGTGTGAAGTTGAGGCTATTAAAGCAGTTGCTGAAGTGGAGTCGTCTGGCTCAGGTTTCTTTGAGGATGGTAGCGTAGCTATCTTGTTCGAAAGACACATCATGTACAGAATGCTTAATTCTAAAGGTAAAGACCCTTTGGTTTGGCAAGATAAATATCCTAACATTGTTAATAGAGTACCTGGTGGTTACCAAGGCGGTATTAGAGAACATATTAGATTAGATCAAGCTAAGAGCATACATGAGCCTAGTGCATTGGAAAGCGCCTCATGGGGTACATACCAAATCATGGGATTCCATTGGAGAACTCTAGGTTACAAGAACGTGTATGACTTTGTCTCAGAGGCTAAAACTAAAGAGGGGCAACTAGAGTTATTTGTTAAGTTTATTAGATCTAACAGATTATTGCTAGAAGCTATACAAACTAAAGATTGGGAAGTCTTCGCTAGGATCTATAATGGACCTAATCATAAAGACTATGATAAGAAACTACTAAGAGCTTATATTACACATAAAGGCTTACCTAGGTAGAATAAGGATTATTGAAAATGAGTATATCCGAGAACTTAAAGAAGATAACAGCTGCTTTAGCTGTAATAGGTAGTGTAACGGGCGGTGCAGCCCTTATAGACGATAGATATGCGTTAGCCAAGGACGTAGAGGCTAATAAAGCTGAAATACGTTCAGTGGCTACAGAAATTCGTGTGCAGACTTTATCAGATAAAATCTTTGAACTAAAAATTAAAGGGGATGAAAATCTGAATAATGTTGAGAAGGCTATGTTGCATAGATATCAAAATGAGTTAGACTATCTAAAGAAATAAAAAAACATATAGAGTCAGGGGCAACCCTGACTCTATTAATCAATTTATTTTCTTTTTTGGAGAAATAATGAAATGCTCCGAGTATAACTTATCTATCAAGTTAATTTCCTCTTCTGTTCTCTCACCTTTTTGAGCTAATATAACTTCTGTACCTTCGATAGGTAATTCAGGGAGTTTAGCTAAACGATGTGGAACCTCTAGGTCAATTTTAACCCATTCAATAAACTCACCGTTGTCATCACTAAAGACGTCGACTTCCCAAACTAGGTCTGTACCGTTTATAGGGAAGAAATACCTTTCTTTAATCATACCGTTATCGGACAAATCCCGTATCTCTTCATAATGGAGTCGAGTTACTTCATCTTCTAATTCCCAAGCGGCATCCACATCTTCAAGATCCAATTTAGTAGTTAGGTAGTATTTAATATCACCATCTCTAATGCATTTCCTTGATCTAACCTTAACAGCTAATGGACCTTTGTTAAATCTCATTTGCCATTGTTCTTGATGCTCTGAGTACTTGGCGTTTTTCAACTGTTTAAAATCTGAGACCTTTAGATATATCTCATACTCCAACTCGTCAATATCTTCATTGGAGACAACAATATCCCCGCTATATTTCTTTAGTAAATTCATTTATAAAGCCTTTTTAAACAAAAAAAAAATAACCTGCTACAATATAAGGGTTCCCATTATGGGAACCCTTTAGAGGTTAAATCTTTATCAGAACAGGTCTCCACCCTGAATTTTGAAATAGAGGTTTGTAGCTATAACGATATTGACCTTTGTCTTTCATTATGGCGAAAGTCTTAACTATAACTAGACTTTGCTTCTCGTCTTTTACTTCTGGTAAACACCAAAACTCCTGAGGTAGCGGGAACATATCTGCATTGACAATCTTTTCCAATGTAGAGATTTCCGAGAGTTTTAGTAATCTTACTTTAAAAGCCTCGTCATTAATGACAGTGATATGATCTTGAACTCTTTTATTAGCTATGTATGGTTGCTCACCACCTGCGGTATCACAGCCTAATACAACACCTGCCAAATAAAGATCCTGCCAAGAGATATGATCTATAATTGGAGAGGATGGGAAAATCATATCAACTTCATCACTTACACATCTAAACCAGTTAGCGGGTTTAATTTCATAATTTAATAACCCGCACCCTGAGGCTAAACGTTTAGACAAAACTAACTCGCCTTCAGAATAACATTCAGTTTTAAAATCTCCTCCATGATGAAAATTGATTGAGTCCGAGTTAGCCTCTACCTCCGACATTATTACCCCCCCCTTCTATATTTCAATACCTATGTTAGTAGGGTCTACCTCTAAGTAATCGGCAATTTGCCCTACTTCGTAATGAGACAACTCTAAGCTGTTAGCTAATCTAACAACTATAGGGAAAATACTCATCCCATCGGTTACAGGAGCAATAATAATAGAGCGTTGCACAATATCAGAAGGTTCTATACCTTCCTCTACTTCATCGAAGATACCTTGTGCCATGGGTGTAAAAAGATCATCGTTAGATAATGTAACTAGATCCTTTGTTTTACCAAACCCATAAATTTTAGCGATGTAATCATCGTGTTCAACGTAGCTAATGGTAACCATCTCAAATAGAGTAGGTGTTAAAGCCATTAACTGCTCCATGTCTGAAAGTTCATTAGCAGGTAAGTCTGCAAAATGACCTAGTTTTAAAGCTGAGGATTCACCTTCAAATATACCCCAGTAATAAAAGCCTCTAAACGGGCTCTTCTTTTTCTTTTTCTCTACCACTTTAATATCTTTAACACTGATAGAGGTTTTTTTCTTTTTGAAGATTTTTGTATTTTCACCTGTACTAAAACCTCCTTGGATATTTTTAACTTGAGTCATGTTAACTCCTTAGGGTGGGTAATACCCACCCTTTATTTAGTTAGCTAGATGGTAATGATAGCAAGTAGTACTCGCCATTGAACCAACCGCTATTTAGATTAAACACTACACCTTCTTTGGTGTGGATTTTAACTAAAGGTGTTTTACTCTCACCAGCTCGTTGAGCGATAGCAGTAACAGCCTTGTGTAGGTTAGGTAAATACTTTTCTAGTACCGCACCTACTCCCTTTTCTAAACTAATGTCTAAGTCTTCAGCAAAATAAGGTAACTTAACGCTGTAAGTTCTTTCACCTAACATTAGACTCCCTTTGTAGCCATCAACTAGTTCAGACTTGATATCCTTTAAGAAATCTTCAGCTTCACTCTTTGTTAAAAGGTAAAGTGCGATATTCTTAATTGCTTTCATACCACGCCCTTCCAACAGATCTAAAATAGCTTCGCCGGTCGCGCCACGTCTCTTTAAAGATCCCTTCAGACTATCCCAGTCCTCTAGTAGGTTTTCAATCTCTATGTCAGTAGATAAACAAATTCTCATCGAATCATTCACTACCTTAGTGGCTTTCTTAACGATTCGCGCTAATACATCTTTAGGGAAAGTATTAGTTGTTGACTGTGACATCTTAGTAACGTTAGATACAAACTCCGTAACCGTGGTAGATTTAGATAGTTGATACATTTGTTCTGTAACTTTATCTAGATCTTCTACAGCCACAGGTTCTACTATAACAGTCTTGAACTCTACTGCACGGTCTTTACCAAGATTAATTTTGTTTTCCCGTAGATACAAGTCTTTTAAGAATTCAGCATGTGCATCACTCATAGCGTAAATAGTTTTACTTACTACTACAGCAGCTTTAGCTTCTTCCACATCCTTGCGTTTTTCTTCAGGAATTTCTTGCTCACCCTCTTCCTTAACTGGGTGAATTACAGCATCTTTTAACAGCTCGTAGTTAGGCACCACAATACCGTCGTTTGGTAATGGTAAAGAAGACTTAATTTTAAAGTCCGTCTCATGTTGCGCGTAATCCATTTCGACTCCTAATTCTTTTAAATCACACTTTTCAATAATACCTTCGCGAACATTACCGGTATTGAGATCCTTAATTAGCATCTTAACATGCGTACTTGGACGGTAAGCAGCATCGAATGTTTTATTAGGGTCGTAGGAAACTTTCCAGTCCACAGTACCTTTAACCGCATAGGCCGTATTACCATCTTCAGAATAGAAAATGTTTGACTGCTGTTCTTCCATATGTTGGTTGTTAAACAACGCTTCCTCACTCTGATAAGGTTGTTTTGGATTATGAGGCATATGAAAGTTATCAGGTTGTGGTTGCTGTGGTCTGTTTTGATTCCATGTGTGATTAGCACCTGGTGTTTTATTTCCACCACTGTAATCGCTGTGACCATCCATACTACTAAACGAACTAGTTACAGCTCTATTAGCATGGCGATCAGGTCTTACAGTTGTAGGTTGAGGTACTTTACCCTGATTCTCTCTAGCCATCTGTGCTTTTAAAGCCGCAGGCGTAGGCATAGATTGATGACCACCAGAACCATTCACGTTTCTACCACCTTGATTAGGGTAACTAGGTTGATTAGGATTATTGCTTTGGATAAATCCTGGGTTCATGGGCTGTGGTTGTGGTTGAGGCGGTGGTGCATAACCACCTTGATTAGGGTAACTAGGTTGATTCCAGTTTGGTTGTGGTTGCTGAGGCCAATTTGGCTGAGGCGCCTGATTGTAATTAGGTTGATTATAACTAGGGTTAATAGGGCGACCAAACTGATCAAACTGTGGAGGTGGTGCATAACCACCTTGATTAGGGTAACTAGGTTGATTCCAGTTTGGCTGTGGTTGGTTAAAATTATTACCCTGTGGGTAGTTAGGGTTAATAGGGCGACCAAACTGATCTACCGGTGGTTGTAAAGGACGTCCGAACTGATCTACCGGTGGCTGTGGCGCATTGTAATTGTTGTATTGGTTTTGCATAAGTTGCTCCCTGTTTTTTATCCAATCACCTAGTCTGCGACTAATATTTCTATACTCATCGTATTTAGTTCTAACTAAGTGTTGTTGTTTAGAATCCAAAGATCGTAATACCATTGGGTTGTTGCTGGCCAGCAAAGATGCCAATATTAGGGACATAGTCTGAGAGGCCTCGTTAATGGCCTGCTCAGGATTCTTTTTATCTACGTCTATTAAAAATTGTGCATACTGTGTCACCGCAATAATATCGTCAATGAATTTCTTATTCTGATAACCGTTGGTCGATACCGTGTTGAAATAATAAGTCCTAACAGAATTCATCCCTGCATGAGACATTATATCGTTAAGGTACGCCACGACCACCTGTGGAAATATAGACCCTAGTTGGGGATCTATATCCACATTAATCGGAAAAGGCGGGAATGGTACATTTAGATTAACCATTCCGTCTCTATTCACTTTAGTGTAAGAAACCATTTGCCTCCTAATCGCGCTGGATCATTACTTGAGTTTGTTCGATAATATCTACTTTAGAAGGATCTCTTTCAATAGTACCATCTTCATTTAATTGCACCCAAGGATTGATTCTAGATCTACCTGTAGGTTCAGATTTAGGAAGTACGGTAAAAGAACCAACCTCTGCAATAGACGCGTGTAAAAACTTTGATTTATCAATCTTCGTGGATTTAGAGCCTCTAATGCCCCCACCAGAATCTGTCTGCAGTAGAATGTTTGAGGTTATCTTGAAGAACTTATTGTCGCCAGGAGAAGAGATGGATGTTACTTCACCATGTCGAGCACCGTTCATCTTAAACACTGCATCCGTAGGAAGATGAGATCGTATCATTTTATTTACATCATTGAACGTAAGCTCCTTTTTACCTGCAGTTTTCCGTAGTCTAAATATAAGTCTAAAGACACTTTCGTTAATGTCATTCAACACATATCTAAGAACCACTAGGATTTTATTATACATGGTGGATACAGAATCAGTAGACATTGTAGTCATACCGGATAACAGTTCCACTAAGTAGTAAAGTAACTGATAGAGATTATCAACGTAAATATCACCGTTAGCTAAATCACGCTTAGCTCTAGCATCTATGTAGGAATCCAAAGATTCCATATGTTCATCTACGCTTTCCGCTATTGAACCTTCACCGCCGGTAACACCACCTATGGCATGTCCAAGTAGAATACGCCAAAGGCGAACTTCATACTTACTACCATCTAGGTATTCCGGTAAAAGTCTTTCAGGGAAATGATCAACTACATAGAAGAAACTAGCAATCATTGATTCTGTGATAGGATCAAAATCACATTCTCTGATAGCTAATCTAATATTAGAAGCTTTGTACGCATTAGATCTCACGCCTCTGGGTTTATTACCGATGGATTGGCATATAACCCATTCAGACGATAGTTCCGTAGAGTTAATTGTGTCCTCATAACCTACTTTGATTTCAGAACCATTAAACATGGAGAAGGTTTCCTTCAACCCATATTTACAGAAAAGATAATGAACAAGCGTAGTATTCATTGTTACCAATGGCTTGCCTGCCTGTTTATTATTTTTACGATTACGGTTATGTAACCATGAGTAAATCACGTTAGGACTTCTTCGCTGCCCGTCTGCTATGAAATGCTGCCTAATTTTCTTAAACGTCATTTTAGCTTTAGGTATCTGAACAAAGGTGCTATCTGTCGACATAGATAACCCTTTATCACAAAGTACCGGACTTACAGCAAAGCATGAACCTCTAAGAGAGATCACGCCACCATCCCTTACATAAGGGAGGTATAACGGCTTGTTAATCTTTTCTCCTTTAAAGTCAAACTCTAAGTTTATCATGTACACATCAGATCTAGCTATATCGTAATATGACTTAGAACCTGATGTATCAGTTAAACGAAGATATTCTTCTAAGGGAGTTAATCTTCTATACTGTACATATCTTAAACCTTCAGGGAAATCATCTTGGCCACTTCTCAAGATTCTATCCACATACTGCTCTACGAATTTCATTTCGTGAGTAGCAAGGCCTTCTGCTATAATTGGATTTATACTGGGTACTTGTGTAGCAACCAGATCAGCGAGAACTTTATCCATCAAAAGTTCCTTTTTTATTTTTTATTTGGAAGAGTGAATTTTTAGATATAACGCGTATATACCTAAAACTGTTGTTGCTGCACCAAGTGCGAATTTCAAGATACTGTCGAAATTACTACGACGTTGTTTCTCCTTATCGTAGTCATGTTTCATTTGATCTCTCTCTAAACGCCTTTGGTGTTCTAAAGCTTCAAGTCGATCTTCCAACTCTCTTTTGCGCTTTTCCAATTCCCAATCATTACGTTCTTTGTCACGATCTCTCTCCCTCTTTTCTTTATCAAGATCATGCTGTATCTTAGCATGATCTATCTGAGTTTCTAGTTGTCTCTTTTTAAGTTCAGCCTCAAGCTTTTTAATTTCATGGTTAACTTCTTTAATCTCAGCTTCTTTAGCTGAAATCAAATCCCCTAAGGTTAATGCCTCTTCAACACTCTTGTATAACCCCAATTCCTTTTCAGCATCTTGGAAGTCATATCTTTGGAATATAGGTCTAAGTACGTTTGAGTGACCTTTAGCCTCTCCACTACTTATTAACCATACTCCATCGGCCATTTCACCGCTATCATCTACAGGAACCTTATATGCTCTCCCATTAATGTTTACGAACTTCTCACCAAACACACCTTGAGAATCGGCTATGACGATATTATACCCCAATGATGTATTCGTGTTAACATGTTCTCTAGCTTTGATGGCATAAGACCTGCATCCCTTTTCACTGTACGGGTGAAAAGGAACAATAAAAGGACTCAGCGTTGAAAGTACAATATCCAAGTTTTTAAGGTAAACTGAATTACCTTTAGACTCGATCTCTTCAAAAGAGTAGGCATAATCTACCTCATAGGTTTTTGCAAAGCCATTGGTAAAACTTAAAGGTCTTTGATTAGCGCTTAGTACATCTAGCAAAACCGAAGAACCCATTGAGCTGTTATCTAATAAGTCTGTGCTGTTAATATTTACATCACCGATTATTTCGATCTTGACTCTTATTATTACTTTGTTTAGGTTAGTGTTGCCGCAAGGAGGAACGACATATTTTAACCCGTGGCGATCAACTACTATAACAGGTGTCCTACCGTGGTTGTAGTAGCTTTGAGAAATTGATACTCGATGTTCTGTACCAATACCTCTATTATACTCCGCTGCAGATACGTCAACGGCTTCGGTTGTTACCGGTTTCTCCTTTGTCACATATCTTATTTTCTCCATCCTAAAGGCCTTTAAAATTGATTTTTTATTTACGCGCATTCGTTAGGATAGTATGTAATTGTAAATATTTTGATTAAGGGCATAAACCCCTAAAGCGACATTATCGCTTTAGGGGAGTCTATAGTCCCACAAGGACTGGTATAACCTTAAAGAATTATGGTTATGCGTCTAATGCAGGGGTTTTAATTTTCGTAGTCATTACATCTTTCAGACCAGTTACGTTAATGATAGCCATTACCGGTAGGTTGTTGATGTGACGAGAACGAGGTTGAACCATTGATTCTTTGTACATGGCGCCTTCGCGATTTACTTGCATTGAAGTAGCAAGTTCTGGCATCCAAGCGTGAGTACCAAAGCTTAAAGCGTCTGCTTGACCAGCGCCACCCTTACGAGTGAAAGTAAGAACGATTTTACCATCCATACGAGCATCGAAAGAAGTAACAATGTCAGAATCTTCAAATGCAATACCGAAAGTACGAGTATCACCTTCAACCATCAAATGACGTTGGATGATGCTATCTGTACCTACAAGTAAGGTTGGCTTCTTAGAACCAACAGAAGATGCATCTAGAGCAGCTTGGTAACCAGAGTTACGGTACATGCGATAAACAACGTCGCGAATAACGTTAATCAATGCATGGCTGATATCTTCAGCACGTTCTTTAGACTTAGTAGAGTTAACTACTGTAGTTAAGTCTAAGTTAACTTCTTCGTAGAACGGAACAACAACGTGGCGACCAATACCTTCGATTTGTGTAGAACCATGACCTAGGCGACGGTTTTCAACAAATGCACGTAGTGTATCACCGTAGTTCAACAATGTAGTAACAGCATTGTTAGAGTTACGGATACGAGCAGCGGTAATCAAAGATTCCAAATCGCTAGCGTCACGGTTAGAACCGGTAGGGCTAGGAGCTGAAATAGGGGCACCTAATGGAATAGCGAAACGTTCAGTTTCAGTATTGTTGTTCAACAATAGACCACGAGTACGACGGTTAGAGTTAGTACGTGAAGCACCTAGTTCATAACCAATAACTTGCATGCCTTCCAAAGAAGCTTTGATAGAAGCGCCAGCGCCAGTTACAGTAGAGATAGCTTCGCCATCTTCGTTGGCGATTCCAACTACAGTAACCTGTGGAGCCATAACTTGTACGCTACCAAACTCAACGTGTGCGGTACCGCTCATAACAACTTTTAAACGAACGCTGTAGTTGTTTGTACGAACTTCTGTAAGTACGCCAACTTGTGAACCGTCTAGGTTAGTGGTTTCTGCGTTTAATACCAAAGCTTCAGTAGTGAAGTTCAATGACATTTCACGTCCAACACCTTCGATAGATTTCAAGAAAGCATTACGTGGTAAACGAGAAACGTTAAACTTCATAACGTCGAAACCGTCAGTGGCATTACCTGCTTTCAAGTAAACGTTACTTACGAACATGCGTGGGTCGATAGCGTCTGTATGATCAATAACGCCAGCGCCAGTTAACTGTGGATGCTGTGAAATACCTAAAAGGTCAACTTCAGTACCGATTTTCAAAGGAGCTGTAGTAATATCAACACCAGCAACAGTACGAGTGTAAGGAGCAACATCAGTTTCTGCAACGAACTTATCTTCGTTTTCACCATTAGGTTGTACGAAAGGCACCAATGCAGTAGACTCGTCAGCTAGGATGCTAGAGTTAACAACTGCTTCCAACAAGTTCTTCTGATCGAAGTTAGTGGTCTTACCAGTAGTGGCATGTTTAACAGCATTGAATACAGTAGTGCGATTTACACTAATGTCAATACCACCTACGTCTGGCGATACAACAACAGTTGGATAGAAAGCTTCACCGAAATCATCTTGGCGAGAAGCTTGTACGTTAAATGCGATAGAGTAAGGGATCATGTTCGACATTTCTTGTGCGTCGAACGCTTCCATTGAAGGCTCATCACGATAATCTAAGCTACCAGCAGAACCAGAAGTTTCAAAGCTAATAACATTGATACCTTGACCAGGCTGTGCCTTATTAGACATTGCAGCTTTAGCGTAGGTAGAAGGGTCTTTAGATGCCAAGGCAATCATTACGCCAGCTTCTAACTGTTGTGGAGAAAGGCTTTCAAAACCTAAGCTACGACCGTTGTCAGCTAGGTTAGCAAAAACAGATTCGATAGTGCCAGTAATATCACCAGCCGCAGTGTTAATTGTTTCTAATTCAGAAGGGCTAAGAGATTCCAAAGAAGCTACTTGGCCAGAATATTGTGCAGTTACCAACTCAGAACCACGCTCAGTCAAAGCTTGACTGATACCTAAAACTAGTTCATTTAATGGAGTGGTATTTTTTTTACCGTTGATTTTTAAAAGAGACATAATTCTTTCCAGTCCTTTTTTTGTTATTTAAAGTGGGATTAAGACATTTTTAATTTATTGTTTCTATACCCTAAGGTACATTGTTACCATGGTTTGATAAGGAGACGCTTATCTATACAATGTTTACTATAAAACACATTAAGCTTTATAATAGTTTTACAGCAGCTTTGAAGATGGGTAACTTCGCAAGCTCATCAAACTGCATTCTGCCATTTAAATGTATCATAAGTTCATCTAAAATTTCATCGCAGTCTAACAGTTTCATGTTATCGTCATCAACATTATTAGTTGACTCAGATATTTTTTTACTAAGTCGAGGGATAATAACTACGGTATCTGGGTTTATAGTTTTTACCTCATACTTTATGGATAATAAATCTTCTTTATCCATTAAGTGTGTAAACAAATAAGCTACAGTACTACTTAATTGTTCCTTTTCTCTGTTATCTTCAAAATAGATCTGATATGACCAGAAAGTATCTTCTAACTCGTTATCTACTTGGTATGCATCAACAGTTTTATAGAAGTGGGACACGCTACTACCGACTTTTGGTGGGATAGTACCAGTATTCAGTAACTCCCCTATCGAACATCCTTTAGGGAAAGCCATTTTGGGTCTGACATTTATGAAACGGTAAAACCCTACTTCGTCCTTAGATAATGTAGCATAAATTTTTTCTGGGTCGACGACATCACAGATGTTTAAATTAGCATCTTCAAATGCGTCTAGAACCCTTTCAGGTAATATTACAACGTTTAACAATTCGCTCTCCTTTTTATATATAACAAATAAACGAATTAAAGGATTAGATTAACCATGGATTCGAAATTACTTTTAGTTAAATGCATAACCCTTCTCTATCGCGAATCCGAATTGGGTCAAAATAATGACTCTGCAGATCTTTGCAATGAAGTTGTTAGTTCTATCAAACTACCAGAGACTAGCATGGAAGTCCAAACTGGCAGAGAAGTTATTGTAGGACTACGAGCCACATTGAAGTGGATGATCTCACAATGTAAAGAAGGCGTGTGCGATAAAACACAGCTCTTACAAAGACTAAGAGTCAATACAAAAGATGACACTTATCTATACAATGCGGTTGTTGATAGTATTCAACCAATTGGTGAGGAAGATGCTTTAAAGAGTACAATCCTTAGTTATAGAAAATCTCTTAAAGATTATTTGGATAGTCAAGTAATCAAAAGCATCATCACAAAGGCTTATCAGCAAGCTAATTTCAATACAGGTGAGGTTGACCTTAAGAATTACGTTAGAGACGTATACGGGCAACTAGAGAAGTTTACACACGATGCTGGTAATGGTAAGCATCCATCTGTGGTTGATAGTGTTAACTTTAAAGAAAGTGATAAGATGACAGATCTCTTAAAGAAATCTAAGGAAGAGATGTCTATCGAAGGTGCTTTAACAACTGGTTGGAAAGCTCTTAATAGAATGCTTGGTGAAGCAAATGGTTTCCGTCGAGGTGAAGAAGTAGTAGTACCTGCATTGCAGCACAACTTTAAAACTGGATTTACCCTAAATCTATTTAAACACTTTGCTTTGTATAACAAACCTTATATGTTTGATTCTACAAAGAAGCCATTGCTGTTACATATTTCTTTAGAGAATGAAGTTAAGTCAAACTTAATGTGGTTATACGCTAACCTAAAAGAAAATGAAACCAATGAACCTTGTGATCTAACTACTGTGGATGTGGATGAAGCTTCTAAGTACGTGATCGAAAAAATGAGAGTTAATGGTTACGAAATAGAAATGATTCGTCTTGATCCGGGTTTATGTAATATCTATGATCTTTTAGACATCCTCATGAAGTATGAAGCCGACGGGTATGAGATACATGCCTTGGTAATAGATTACTTGTCCATGGTTGATAAGAAAGGATTGGATAGGTCAGGCCCTACTGGTACAGAGATCCGTGAGTTATTTAGAAGAACTAGAAACTACTGTGCTACTAGAGGAATAACTTTCGTTACACCTCACCAGTTATCTACCGAAGCCAAAGGTTTAGTTAGACAGGGTGTAGAGAACTTCGTTCAAGAAATAGCTAACAAAGGTTACTATGAAGGTTCTCGGCAGATTGACCAAGAAGTGGATCTTGAAATCTATATTCACATTGAAAAGATAAAAGGACGTGGATCATATCTAACAGTTCAACGTGGTAAACATCGTAAACCTACCATCACTAAGAATGAAGATTTGTATTTTGTTATGCCGTTTAATGACGTCGGTGGTATTAGAGACGATATTAATGGTGAAGATACAAGTCTTAAAAGTGTGGGTGGTACATCGGTAGCTGAATCAGGTGAAGCTAAAGAATGGTTTGATCTTTAAAAAGTTACTACAACAAAAAATAGACTGTAGGTATTGACCTACAGTCTTATACCGAATTTTATGTATTAAAAACAAAAAAATAACATTAGGGCTATCTTAATAATGCTTAATAAAGAATGAGGCTTTAAAAAAATGAGTCACCCCAGTAATAGAGGGATATTAAAAAGGAGTACTGTCACTAAAACTATGACTAAACTAGAGGCCCAAGATTATGTTGGGTATTTTGGTGAGATCACTGGATGTAGTGACAGAGCCTGTATTAGAATACACGACGGCGTAAAACCAGGAGGTTTTTTAGTAGAGGATGAGAACACCTTATATATTCACGAAATATTGTCTCAGTTGGAGTCCACACATTACACTAGAGAGTTAGTGGACCAAATGTTAAGTGGTGAGATAAACCTATTCACAAATAACATTGATCCAATGAAGGTCACAAGAAAAAACAGCGACGACGGTGAGTTTGGATGGGTTGATCTTCAAAGTGACATAACTGTAAGAGGTCAAGGTGTTAACTCTCCCACATGGAGTCAATTTAGAAGTGGCATCTATGCTTATGATTTTGAAGCTGGTAAAACCCAAGAGTGTTGGTCTAACTTTCACATAGATCATGATTATGCCATGGGTACTCCAGTTTACCCTCATATCCACTGGTCGCCAAAAACTACCGGTATCGGTACTGTTAGGTGGGGATTTGAATATACCGTAGCCAAGGGGCATTCACAAGCCTCTGGTTCTGTATTTGGACCTACCTCAATAGTCTATGCTGAAACTGTTATTACTCAAGACTCTCAGTATACACATTTTGTAACCGAGACTTCTGAAGTCAGTGCAATCCCACCCAGTAATTTAGAACCAGATTCTTTGGTTCTAATGAGATTCTTTAGAGACGCGAGTAACGATACCTATCCGGGATCGGTAGCGGCTTTTAAAGTAGATTTACATTATCAAGCCGCTAGATTCTCCACTAAGAATAGAGCACCAGATTTCTTTAATGGCTGGGAGGGGTTAGAGTCGTGAGTATCACTGTAGATCAAAAAATCGAAGTTTTAGATTATTTACATCCTGAAATTGCAAGGGTCGTAACTGAGGGGGTATTAACTTACCCTGATCTAACTCAACCTCCTTTTACTGAACTAGAATTTGAAGATGAATACAATCGGATGATTTTTGAAAAGAGAATAGAGGAGAAAAGAGCTGAGATAAATACTAGAAGAGATTTAGAGTTTGACGCAGGTCTCCCATGGTTGTTTAATGGACTGTATCAAGACATTATGCAAACAAGACCTTCAGATAAAATAAATCTTTTAGGTATTCATTCTGAAGCGGTCCAACTAGATAAAGTAGGTGTAGTTACAGAAGTTATGAAGATAAGAGCATTATCTAATAATACTTACACTATTACGCCACAAGAAGCTACAACTCTCACCAGGCAAGCGGGTTATCTAACGTCTGACATTTATGAAACCAGTTGGAATCTTAAAGATCAATTAGATAATTTAACTTATGGTGTAAACACTATAGCTGATATCGACGCTATAGTTTGGCCATAAACAAGGATAAAAAAATGGATAAAATTAATAAAATAGCTTTTAATTTATTAAAGTCTGGTTTTGGAGGCGTTCAAAAAAAAAATACGTTATTTATGGCAATAAGACACCTATAAGTTATGATGAAAATACCGGAGTAGAGTATTACGGTTTAATTCAACCTAATGATTTTTTTAACGCTCAAGATTTGGTTAATAAATTCGACTTTATACACACCAATATATTTAATGATGTACCCATAGCTCAATTTAAAGTTAATGGTAAGTTTTTATACGTACCAATAAGAATAATGGCTATAGGTATTAAATGGCAGGATTTGTACCAACGTGGTATGGTTTTTGGTAGCGACGATTATGGTAGTCATCCTTTAGGTACAGACACTATACAAGACGCTCGTATAAATATAGACGGTAGCGTTTTTAGGGTGAGGTTATTAAAAGGACTTCGTCCAGATAACCCGTACGATTATTCTACGAGTGCGGGTTATCATCCTGAGTCTACTTGGGGTAGTGAATGGAATAATTTATTATACCCACTACATAACGGTATACACTTTAATTCTGGTAATAATGTAGCTAATCATTTAATGAATATTTTTGATGAATTGACAGAAGCTGAAATGAAACTTAGAAATAATAACTGGACTTTTTGTCAAGAGGCCATTAGTGTAGGATCGACAATGCGTTGTGTTAGAGGGTATTATGGTATAACATACAAAAATAATAGTTATGGAACCATAGGTAACACTTACGCAAGTTATGGTTATCAACCATGTTTTGAATTAATTCAATAAAAAAAAAATAAAGGAGAGAGTTCGTGTAGAACTCTCTCCTTTTATAATCATAGCAACTAACCTTCTCACACCTCACGTGTTTTGGGAATTACCTTGAAGCGATATTTAGAAGTCCAACGAATCCTAGCCTTTTCCCTAAATACTATTTCGTATTCATTTCCATTGAATAAAACTCTGTTACCTACTTCTTCAAACATCATCCTAAGAAAACCCTCTGAGCGTGGTGAACCATATTCGTTACAGTTTGCCATGGCACTCCACATATCTTTTAGAGATACGGATTTTAAAGATGTTTCTTCTTTATTTAATAAACACACTAGTAGTTCATTGATACGATGCTTATCTTTAGAATCATTTAAATTTAATAGTTCGGTCTTCGTGAACCTTTTACCCTCCTGTCCATCAATCTCTCTAATGAAATAATTAGAGTTCCAATGAGAGTGCTTTCTATCATTGGTTGATAATAAATGTTTTTTACCCTCTACGTATACTGTCCATGATACTGTATCTAACATTTGTTCCAACACTTTTTCTGCTTTTGCTGGACCAAAACCATCTGGGTATAATGCAGAAGTATACACCATTCTCCATATATGACCTAGAGTTAATTTGTAAAAAGTAAATCCCTTACTGGAGTCGGCTAAAAGCCCCTTTAACCGATTACAATTTTCCGGAGTAGCTGTAAATCCGTTTTTTATTTCTGTAGTCTTAAATCTTTTAAATTTCATCTCTCTTCCTCCTTTTAATTTTAATTCAAAAGGAATTACTTCCACTTCACTTTTTTAGTTTCAACTCTATCACCAATTACCTTAGCAATTATCGTATTCATGTTTGTCTCCGCATGGTTTTTTTGTTAAAAAAGTTAAAAAACCAATGTCTGCTATAATACCGACATTGGTAGGGTCACTGTTTATGAACTAGGTTCAATATTAACCAATGATAAAGATATTTTACATCCTTCATTAGGTTTATCTACTGCTTTGACTGTAGTAATATTAAACTTAGCTAGGTATGATAACCCACTTGGTTCTGTAAACTCTAAAGTTACAGGTAAAGTATCTGATTGCATCCCAAACTCACTTGGTGTGCGGGTTCTCGCAATCGGACGCCCAAATTGATCCCACATAACCTGTTGGGGTTGGTGCCACTGACCTTGCACAGGTTGTTGAGGGTAGGAGTTACGTGTTAGATCTGACCCTTGAATCTCATGACCAACGCTAATAACTTTTACAGTGTTACTGTTACCCAATTTAAATCCGTTTAAGAAATTTAGCGCTTGTTCAGTAAACAATAAATCTACATCACCGCTAGAAGGGTTTGCCGAGGCTGTCTTAGATCTAAAATAACCTGATATTTTCAAGGACCCATCTTGGACAATTGTAAAGTCAAGCCAGACTTCTATGTTATACGTTCCACCTACACCTATTTCACCACTGCCTTTGTTGAAACTAAATAGAGGTTCGCGTTCACCAATCACCTCGTCTTTGCTTTTTACGGCATCTTGGAAATGCTTAATTGCTGGAAGGGCATCGTTTAGAGTCTTTAATCCACCTTTGACTGCACTCATGTCGCTTACCATAACGTCAGAGTTATACAGTACCGCCTTATGCACTCTTTGTATTTCGTCCAACATCAACCTAGAATTGATTCTCTGTTGTTCCTCTAGTCTATCGAATCTACCGTATAGACCCATCTCTGACTGAGAAGGTTTATTAATAGTCTTAGAGATTATTTGCTGTACTTGTAAAACACTTTCAATGGTTTTTTGTAGAGTTTCAATTTTTACCTGCAGACCTTTAAGTACTTCGTCGTTTGTTTTATTATCTACTTCCATTTCTTTATCTCCTTCATTATTCAGTTTGTTTTCTTCAGCTGGGACCAAAAAAGATCTAGCTGTATCAGCGTAAGTTGATTCAGTCAAGCTGCTCTGTGGAGTATAAGGGTTAGCATGCTCTGCACTGTCATGTTTGTCTGATCTTTGCAGACCGACAAAAGAATGATCACTCAAAGACCCCTCCGCTTTATTGGCTTCACCACCTGGATCTGGTGTATCTTCAACAACTTCAGGTTCAGATTTCTTACCGGCAACTAAATGGCGAGATTCTATCAAACCTTTGCGAGTAATAGTGTGAATGTGAGGGTTAGGTCTTTCAGCCTTCTTACGAGATGTGTAACCTAACTTCTCCAAATCTCTCATATCTGAGTTGTAGACTGGTACATCTACTTTACCAGCAATTTCCGGTAGTGTTAACCCATTCATGTAATCGGCTAACACCCACAAAATTTTCTTATGCTTCAGTTTTAGCTCTGACATTATTGTTCTCCTATATCTTACTAAAATATTAAATACATACATCAAGAAGGTAATATGTATCTGATTTTAGTTTAATTAACGGCATAAATAATTGACAGGGGCTTTTGCCCCTGTCAATGGTTTGTTTTATGCTAAACTTTTATACTGAGCTTTAAGCTGCTTATAAAGCATCTTAGTGCCTGACCAATGGTGGGACTTAGGTAATCTAACGTCAACCACTGTCGTCTTTAAATCTTTAAAGTATTCTTCTACAGCTTTAGATAGTCTAATGATCATTGTGATCTCTTTAACGTCTATAGGGACGCTTTGAAGATCATCACCTTCACCGTGAGTCATGATAAAGTGTTGCGTGCGATACCCGGTCTTAAACTCAGTTTTATAACCAAATTCACCTACGATACCAAATGGTGTTTCAGGACCGGGTGCTTCAATTAAGTGAAGCTTATACCCGTGCGTAATCTCAAGTGTTTCGTTAACATTACCGAAGTTCTTGATGTATTGTTTTAAGTTAGTAATCATTTTAGACCTAGTACCCTTTAGTTCATAACCTTAGTTTTCATAAGATTACTCTTTTTGATCTAAAAGTTTGTAGAGGTCTCCATGCCATGCACTTAGGGCTATGTTTAAAGTTTCACCAAAGTCATATTCTTCTCTATAGTTTACGAAGTATAACTTATCTAGTGTATAACTTTGGGATACATAATTAAAATAAGTATCATCCTTAATTAAATCACAGTAGCTATTAGGATGTTGATGAGACTGCACTAACGCTGTGGCTTTATTAGCACTATTAACTTTGTCTACCCACGCATGAGTTTTAGAATCAAAATGTATAATCTCAGATATACAACTAACTTCAGTCGCTATATAACTGGTGGGGATAGAAGGCTGTGTCATAAAGTAGTTCATGGCTATAACTAAAGCACTTAGTGTATTCATTGAACTACCCTCTTACACATCCTCAAAGGTCTTAACATCTTTAACTGTTAACTTCCCTCTACTAACCTTACCTTTAACATACCCTCTAACTAGATAGCTTCTATAAGGGGTATTATCACTCGGTAACAGCTTACCACTAATCCCAGCTTCAAAGCCCTTTCTGAAAACAGTTTCTTTTCTTTGACTTGTCTTTGACATATCACCCCCTAAGTTCAGATATTTTATTACCTGTAAGTGCAGTTAACCTTTCGTAAAAGTAAGAATGTCTTATAATGAAGAATTTTTCTTTTGAACTAGATTTACCTACGCCCACTATAAGGAAATGTTGACCTTCACTAACATTCTTTCTTTGTTCTCGAATAAAATCTGTGACGTCTAAGATACTGCTATCAGCCTGCACCTTTAAATGTTTATCCTTACCTATCAATAGCAGATATTCCATTTCTAGGTCGTTAAACAAAGGTTTTAAAATAGTAGTCAGGATTTTACTAGTATGTCGCTTAACAAAAAGTCGAGAACCTAAAATGTGTGTAAATGCTACCAGTATAAAAAACATAGCAAATAGTTCTAAGTTCATTTAACCCCCCTCCCTCTCTACCATCTAAGGTTTTAATAATCTATATTTACCCATTACTGATTTTAATGCTTGCTTGAACTCATTCAACTGCTCATTAGTAATGTTATCATTAGAGTTAGTTACTTTATCCAGAAAATCGGCAATCTTCTCACCAAAATCTAGACTTCTAACATCTCCAAAAACATCAGCATGTTTCTTAATAGCTACGGATAAGAAAAAGAAGAAAGCTAGAGTCCAAATGTCATTCTTAGAACTTTTCACCACTAACTGACCATCTTTAATTTCTAAATGCATACCCTGTGTTGAAATAGGGCCTGTGGGAATGGTTAGTTCTTTTAACTGACCTGCGTCTTTAAAAGATATCATGTACACACCTCTAGTGTGACCTTTCTCCGTGATTTCATTTACAGTATCAACGTCAACTTGTGACGAGCTTAACCATTGTGTTATTTCCTTACTAACTTCATAAAAGTTTTTATTACTCATTACTAAACTCTCTCAAACATATCAAATGAAAAAAATAATAACAGAATTGATATAAATATAAAAAAACCATTAACTAATAAATTCTGGTAGACCAGCGTGTTTTTAATGTTACTCATTCTTTTAGGACACATAGGGTTTGTATAAGTTGTTTTTCTAAAACCACCATAATCCCTAAGACCCATAAGCAATCTACTTAGACTAACACTTAACAGTGCACACCCCACTAGTAAAAATAAAATAAAGAGCACTATTAACATCTTTCAACCGAAGCCTTTAATAAGTGTTTAACAAATTTCTTTCTAGGTAGAATCTTAACTGCACCTGTTGTAGAATCCTTTACCATTACATTGCAGTTATCACCAGTTAATAAGTAAAAAGAGTTTCTCTTGATCTTTTCATAATTACTCCGTTTCTTAATAGTTAACAACTTCTCTTTTGTAATTTTATTAACTATAGAAATTTCGGAGGCATTTAAAGTATTAAGAAAGTATTTTATCTTCTTGTCGTTCATCTCCATCAACGCCTTAACAATCTCTACGACTAAAAAAATAATTAAGAAGGTTAAAATAAGTACATAAGTTTTAATGTCCATCTCTATTTCCATTGTTAATAAAAAAAAAATAACTCTTATATAAAAAGACTAAAGGGTAGATTTCTACCCTTTATTTATTAACTTAGAAATAGGTTCTCATTATGTGCGACCCTATGGCACTAAGTGCTAGGAAAGAGATAATTGCAAGTATAGTTCCAAAAACAAATGTACCTATTACGTTATCTGATGCACTACTCTCTATTTTTTTAACGTCCTTAAGATACTTATCCCTTAAACCTTAGAGTGAGTTATACCCTGTTGTCCTTGATACTTACCTTGTCGGTCGGCGTAAGATACTTCACATTCATCTAAACCAACTTGGAAAATAAATTGAGCGATGCCACCGTCTAAGTAAATCTTAACTGGACTACTACAACCATTGGTCATCTCAATCACCACTTGACCTTCAAAACCGGGTTCTATAGGTGTGGTGTTAATTCCCACAGCAGCTCTAGCATAAGTGGATTTACCTAACACTGTAACAAGTATATCTCTTGGAATATTAAAAGTTTCTAAGGTATGACCTAAAGCATAGCTGTTAGCAGGTAATATGAAATAACGTAAACCATTTTCATCAATGTTAATCTTAGCTTTCATCAAACAATCATTATCGTGTTTCATGGGGTCGATGATTTTAGCGTTGGCGTTTGTGAAGATTTCCACTTCGTCACCCAGTCTAACATCATAACCCATGCTAGATAAACCATAACTAATGACAGGGGTATCTGAACCTTCTTTAGTTATAACCTTAGTTAATTCGCCAATAAAAGGTTCTATCATAGGTTTCTCACCAGCGCTTATTTTTCTTAAAAACACGCCATTGTCAACAATGATTTTTATGAAATCTATCGAAGTTCTATTATCTACACCGTTACATAATTGACGTATGTTCTTGTCAGTTAATAACATTTCATCACCTCTTATTGAAAGATTATTTTATAAAGTTTAAACGTAGGTTCACCTTCATAACCTGTTAAATACATAATGTATTTAACTAAACCAACGCCTAAGAGACATACCCTTTCACCCATTTCTACTTTCATCACGTCTGAAAATTTCGAAGACCCATCTTTAGATACGCAATTGAAAGATACTATACCAGTTTCCAAATTTATGTCGGGTACCCATACGTACTCTTCAAAGCTGAGATAGTCGTTATAAGTTACTTTCTTGATATCAGAAAGGTCATCTTTGACACCCTCGAACTTTGAAGTTAATTCAATAACCAAGTCTAAATTATTTAATTTAGCATAAGTTAGTAGTTCACCTATTCTAGCTTCTTCGATTGCTTCTTGAATGCACATTCATCACTCCTTTTTTTTACGCGTACTTAGGTAAAGCACAGCTAGAACCTAACGTGTCATAGACGTACCCTTGCCAGACATATTTCCTGTTTAGGATGCGAGTTTCAAAAATGTTTGTACTTAACCCTAATTCATCAATTACTTGCTGTATGGTTCTATAGATTTTCTTCTCTCCTGTATCTACGTCAGTTCTTAACACTCTAATGGAGTGATAAGTTCTTTCTAAATTTTCTTGAGGTTTGCTAACACCTGGAATATACTCGGATTTAAACCAGAACGCCCAAATACCACCGACGTTAGTCCGATTAATAGCTACGTTATAACAGAGCTTACATAAATCTGGACCTCTTAAGCTATGTGCTCTTGCAGCGGCTATTAACGATTTATACTCTCTAACTTCCCCTGTGACGGTAGACATAGCAATGACTGGTTTTGCTTTAGTTTTGCCAAGTTCTTTCATTACTAACTTTGCATCTTCAAGAACCAATGACTCTGCATGACCGGAGAAATTCTTTCCGTCAAAAGAAACACCGTATATTTTTTTATAAGAAGAAGTAACGGGTTTAGCTCTAGTCTTTCGCGCATACTCAAGAAAACCATTATAAGAGAAATCTAGGCCTTCAACGGCATCTTTTAAAGACTTAAATTTTCTTACTTTGTTAGTATTATAGTTCTTAACCCAAATAGCTACACGACTCCCAGTAAAGCCACCTTTGTCAATTATTTTAAAATCCATACTTAGAATTTCAAAGGCTACCATCTTTGAATACTTATGAACCAGGTAAACTTCAAGTGCTTCCATTGCTAATTTACTAGGGGTAGTTTTTCTCATTTTAGGAGAGACTAGAAAATTTCTTTTGGTTTTTATTTGTAATGGTTCTACTTTAATGTTGGTAGTGTCGCCTGTCTCTACAATAACTGTTGCTGTTACTTCTATGATTTTTGCTACTTTATTAATTGCTACTTTCATGGTAATAACCTTCTCTATATTTTTTATATTTGTTTAGACTCGCTCAATGAAGAACGAATTCAAATAAAGATTTCCCTTAACCAAATTGAATATTGGCACTAAAGTGAACGCACTTACGTCTTTATTAGATACTTTACCGAGTGAGTAACCGCAGACCTCCATGTTGCAAATATAGAATCCAGACTCACCTTTAACAGGCTTCACAGAAGTTACAAAGCCCATTAGCCTTGGTTCGGAACCTTCTGAAAAAGGGTTACAGTCTGTAACAGTTATACTTTCACCTACTCTACTCTGGTATTCAACAATGGTACTATATTCTTTATCGGTGAACGAGGCTCTTATTTTTCTATCTTCACAATTAATGTTTGACATGTCTGTCTCCTATAAGTTCTTTATTTAGCATTGTCTCTTAAATTATTCAGAAAATTAATACGCACTACTGTATCGTCGTATTCCTTACCGCTCATTCCAAATAATCTATCGTTAAGTTTTTTAATGTCATCCCCTACTCGTTCCAAAAGAAACGGCGGAATCTGTTTATACCTTAAGTTAAACGTAGGTACCTCTAACTCACGTGCTAAGTTAATAGCAACACTCGTACCGCCCTCAACCTTGGAATTCTTTTCATTTGAACAAAACAACACAAATTTACTGGGTTCGTTTAAAGACTCGCCTAATACCTGAAACATATTTCTTAGGAATAGTTTCTTAACCGCTGGTTTTAAATTATCCCAGTAAGGCACTACGGTCTTCACTAAATCAGTCGCTTGCTCTAGTATCCTATTTTCAAAACTAGAGGCGTTAAAGATATAGTTATCGGTAGATGATGGATACATACCTTCCAACAAACCATTGAAATTATTCCAAGGGATATAAATCTTAAACTTAGAATATCCGTCATTTGCCCCTTTAAAGAAAGCCGTGTCACTACCATTGGCTCCGCCGGAACGTAGACACCATTCTTTATCAATAAAACCTAAGTACCAAGCAAGATTTCTCATAAACGAAAATTCTTCTGCCGATACAGTTCGACTACCTATTCCTGTATAAGAACTCATTACCTTATCCTCTTACCAGTCGTTTAAACATATACATTATAAAAAACCCATGTGGAATTAATGACGCAGTAATCAATGTTATTGCAATGCCATTAACCAAAGTGAGGTACGCTTCACTACCCGGTAACAATGTCGCCGCCAGTAGAAGATTGAGGTTAACTAATAACACCACTGCTAGTATATAAATCACTCAGTGAATTATTCTTGCCAACTCATTACTTCTTAAACTAATCGTTATCTCCACCACAACCTTTACACTAAAATACAATGTTAGCGATAACATCAAAAGACCTAACATAAAACTCCCTTAACTTAATAAAAATATTACACCTAAAACTAAAGAAAGAATAGTTATAAGGGCAAAGCCGAGCACCGAGCCCATATAACTTAAACTAGGATTGTAGTAGGGTTTAGTTTGATTTTCCCAATGTTCTCTTAATGACGTTAATGTTTTTCTACCTGCAATACCTGAGGTTATAAATAATATGAATGCCGCTGTTTGTATGTCTGTTATATTACCTTCTATATGGAGGACGTTTACTAATATAAACAATAAAGTTAGGATAGTTAGACTAAAGGCTAAGTTTAAATTCACCTTTTTAAAGTGATAAGCCCACGCTCTGTAATTTAAATTATGTTTGCACTTGACTTGTTTGTCTTTAAAGTTATCCCCTAGACCGAACTCATTATTACAGGCTTTAAAATAAATCTTTCTCCAATATGAATATTTGTTGAGATATATAAAAACCCCCAACAAACAAACAGCAGCAAAACTATAAAGTAAAACGCTCATCTTTAATCCTTTCTTAATAATGTATTATATAGAGTAAATCGTTATTTTTTCTACGTTACATGACGATACTCCTTTTTGGTTTTGGTTATAAAAAGCTGGGCTACCCTTCGGGGTAGCTTTTTTATGCCCTTTAACACCCAACCGAGTTCTCGTCCTCTTCCTCTTTAGGTATAGGTTGACCAAACATATCTCCGCCAAAAACACATATTCTAAATTTCTTTTCTGTTTTTAGTTCATCGGTATCTAACGTAATGTCATATCCACCGTGTGATATATCGTTTTTACCATATGCGGTTGATCGACCAATGCTCTTGCAAACTAAAGAGAGTTCATCGTGACTCAAAAGTCTTACTGCTGATTTCGGATTGAACAATGAAGGTAATGACTTTTTCAAAGTTTCTAGTTCTCTAGGGTCTATTACCTTTAGTCTAATTAAAGGAACATAAATAAAACCGAAGTCACCGCCTTCAGTTATAACGTTTAAGTTTAACCAATTGCTGAAGTAATAGGTCTTATGGTTAACTGTAGGGAATTTTAGACCTCTTATTTGATTATGAATAGCAGATAATTCTGGGAAGTTATCCAAAACTTTTACTGCGGGTATATTGCCAGTTATCTCAACTTTCAACATTATCTTATCCTTATTTGGGTAAAATAGGTTATAAAAAAGGTAGAGCCGAAGCCCTACCTGTCTACTTTATAACAAACTAAAGGGTAAAAGAACCAATGGGTTAGCAAAACAAACCAATTTAAAAAAACCTATCAGTTCATAGAAAATGACAGGGTAGTATTTTTTTACTTAGATATGAATACCAAGGTATTCTGATATACTAGCTTTTTCGCAAAAGGATTGACCATTTTCGATAACCATATCTAGGTAATCTATGTCCATTCCTACAGTTGAAGACGACTGCCTAATAAAGCCGGTTACTTTGAAGCTATCAAAGCGAGCCAATTTAGCTATCTTCTCTTCTTCAACTCTTTCCTGTTTTTCAACACGTTTAGCCATTAAGTTAACAGAATTAATAAAAGCATCTATAGTTGGATCAATGTCAAACACTTCAGTGTCGATAACACTCCAAGGGATATTTAGATCTATCTCGTAAGGTCTGTCTTTTCTACTATAAAAACAAAGGGATAGAGATCTTAACTTGGTGTCTGTAACAAGTCCATTAATAATAAAATAAGCGCCTCTGAGAAAATTAAAAATTTCTTTTTTAATAGATTCGTATGCTCTAGGTCTATTAACCTCATCTAAGTATAATGCCATATCTCTTTTATTTTTATAATTAGTTGACATTCTTAATAGTCTAATACGTCCATCTGTTAATACTTTGCGAGTATCTAAAACACGGTTATCTCTATGAAGCAATGCTTCTGAAACACCATTGTAAAATACGTCCACATGTAATTCACGCTTAACTAGTTCAGAAAAAGCATTGCGGGTACCGGGTTTTCTACTATCTAATACTACAATGGCATCATAATCTGCGGTAAATACCTCATCTAGGTCCACCACTCCATCAAATGTTAATGTACTCACCTTTAGTCACCTTTTTTAAAAGATTATCAAGAAGCTACTCTTTCTACACCTATAAGGAATCGAGTAAAGTCTTCTTTAGTAACGTTATTAAAAACCAGGCTATGTGTAGACCTATCATAAGGTTTACTGTACTTTGTCTCGTCCCAATTAACAATTGATAAGAAGTTCAAAGAAACAGTTTCTCTGATAGACACCAAGAATATCTGATCATTTAGTAAATAATGTGCAAACATTAATACGTCAATATCTTGACCTTGGATATAAATCATCCGAGGGTTATTAGCCATGGTAGCTTTAGCTAACCGTTCCATGGTTTCACTTAATGAAACTGTTTTACCCAATCCTTCATCTAAAGCAAAGTACAGTTCATTATCATTAACCGCACGCTTAGAAAGCATGTTTAAATAGCTTGAGTGTGCTTCACCTGTTCTAGATGACATTTCAAGCCAGTTGATTACAGGTAATTCTCTATTTTCGTTAGTCATTATTTCTCACCTTCTTTAGTTTTTTCACTCAATGGTAAACCGTAAAGTTCCTTTGCCTCATCCATGCATAACTTAACACCTAGGTTAAAATACTTTGTCTCTTTAGGTATGTTCATTATACAGGATGCAACCAGAGTCGAGGTCTCTTCTAACCTCTCATTTGGTATGTAATACCCTGATACTTTCACTCCACCCTCTTCTGAAGTTTCGAAAGAATTTCTAATGTCGTCAGGTAAAGCTGTGACCACTAGGGTTATCGCCACGCCAGTTACCATTAATAAACAGGTTACCATGACTATAACATTATAAGGGTTTGCTTTGTTATACATAATGGACATCGTTCTCTCCAATTACCATAAATAAAATATTTAGAACCTTCTTTCTCAAAACAACCTAAAGTTTTACGCAACTTCATCTTTTGTCCCACCATCATTAGTTTCGGTAGGATCTGATTCATTTTAATTTACCTAACTTCAAGTGCTTATCGAGTACACTATCAAGTGCATACTTACTTTCACGTTTTTTAGCCAAACGGATTCGGCGATAGTAGACATAAGGTTGAATTAAACTCCATACGAAAGTATTAGATACCTTACCTTCAGGGGAACCACTTTCCTTAGTCGAATAGGTAGCTTCTTGTTCAATCTTCTTTTCCAATAATAATTTTTCAGGATATGGTGAAAGTACAAAAGTTCCTTCAACCATCTCCCAATAATTATCTTCAAACTTAACAAAGTCTCCATCTTTCACCATTATAGGGTTCGAAAAACCGAAAGACTCCTCATTATTTACACACACAAACTCTAAGTCTATTTCTGTATTGTGCCCAGGCTCTTTGACATTAAGTACCCAAACAGTATCCCCATTGTAAACATAACTGTCAAAGTCAATATTAATTACAGACGACTTCGTTTTTAGTTCTTCTGTGGGTTTGACATCGTTTGGTTTTTCATATTGATCTTCCTTTATTGGGACTAGTGTTAAGTTGAGATCTAACCCTAATGTATGTGCTATATCAGCAATATCATTAAGGTTAAGGTTTTTAACCTTTTTGTTCATTATCTTTTTACTAAACATCTTTTTCTCCTTTTAATTCGGTATAAATATATACCCGTGTTCACCTCTATCGGTGACAACGTCTACTAAGAACCAATCGGAGAAATAATTGATCTTATTAATGTAAGTTGGAAGATTTAACTTCCTTACTTTATCATGAACTTCCTTTATATCTTGAATACTTGTATAAGGCACTCTTGACCCTATAGTTACCTTTAACATATGTTCTCTCCAATTAACAAAATATAGAAGTATTAAACCCTCTAAAAAATAGAGGGTTTAATTTATTATTAACATAAAGGTAGTATGTACCTGATTTTAGTTTATTTTTTTTATTTACGGTAAAGGGTTATCAAAATCTATTTGCGCCAGCAAAATGGAATTAAATAGATAGAGTCCTTCTGGCTTGTAAGTCTTACCGTTATAAATGATAGGTATCATATCTTTATCTTGGTTATAGTTACCCACTACTCCAGCGACTACTTTATCATTAGATAGTTTATCTACGAGAAGTATTTTTGAAGTATGGAGAGCACCTAGAAGCATTGGCGATACCATTAAAACTTGAAGGGTCTATTATTTTAGTATATCTTCGACAAGTAAAATCTTCAACATAAGTAAAGACCGCACAATGCGCAGTTGGGTTGTCATCATACACCATTCTATCGTGTATTCTAAGTTCTTTATTTTTAAACTTCATGATGATATCAGAGGCAAAAAAATCTAGAATAATAGTATCCTCTACAGAACCATTAAGAATATTATTTATGGATTCTCTAAGATCCTTAGATTGAATAGGGTCAACGACTTCATCAAAATCCTTAAATGCAATGCAGTGCTTTATCTCTTTAAACAATACCCCGTGTTAAAAGATAAATAGTCCTCTCTAAGAAGAGAGGACTAAAATTAGATATCCATTCCACTGAAATCATCTGCACTTACTTTAGAGTCGACTTGACCCACTAAGTAAGAACTAATCTCTGACTCCTGAGGGGCTACCTGAACGTTATCACTGACTAACCAGTTATTCATCCAAGGTAGCGGATTGCTCTTTGTGTTAAAGATAGTTGGGTAGCCCAAAGCCTTCAGTCTAACATTGGTAATGTATTCAATGTAGTCCTGTAGTATCTTTGTATTAAGACCAATCATAGATCCATCTTTAAACAAGTATTCAGCCCATTGCTTTTCTTGTCCTGCTGCATCGGCAAAGATCTGAATAATCTGAGGTTCTAACTCGTCGGAGATTTCAGCCATCTCAGGATCATCTTTACCAGCTCTCATCAAGTTCAAAATATGTTGAGTACCGGATAAGTGCAGTGATTCATCACGAGCTATCAATCTAATTACCTTAGCGTTACCTTCCATCAGAGTACGTTCAGCAAATGAGAAGCTGCAAGCAAAAGAAACATAGAAACGAATAGCTTCTAAGACATTAACTGACACCATTGTTAAATATAACGCAGTCTTAATCTTCTTTCTAAACTCCGGATCTACAGAAAGGTCGATACCTTTATAGTACATTTCATTAGTTAAGTTAATTAAAGTATCGTAATGTTCAGTAACTGATATTGCTCTTTTTACGATTTCATCATTCGATACAATATCATCAAACACTTCACTAGGATTACTGAAGACATTTCTGATAATGTGAGTGTACGATCTAGAGTGAACGGTTTCACTAAAGGACCATGTCTCCACCCAGGTTTCTAATTCGGGGATAGAGACAATAGGTAAGAATGCCACGTTAGGAGAACGACCTTGTACAGAGTCTAATAACGTCTGGTATTTAAGGTTACTTAAGAAGATATGTTTTTCATTATCGTCAAGTTTGGCAAAATCCGCCCGGTCTTTTGATAGATCAATTTCTTCCGGTCTCCAAAAGAAACTAAGTTGTTTCTCTATTAGTTTCTCGAAGATAGGAAACTTCTGTTGATCATAACGAGCAACGTTCACATTCTGTCCAAAGAACATAGGTTCCGTTAAAGCATTGTTACTTTCTCTAGAAAAAGTAGAATACGACATTTTTTATATACCTTCTTAATATTAAAAGTTTTAAATCCAAATTAAAATTGTTTTCTTTGATTGTATTCTACAACCATAACCGTGTAATTCTAACAATTTTAAAAACGCTCCTGTAACTAAATTAATATCTAATTCCACTTCCCACTTAGGTTGACCAGCTTCAATAACTGGTCTTGTGTTCTTTAACGTTGTACCTATATCCAAGAATGCTTCTTGCTGGTTATCGTTGAGAATACGAAATAACGTTTCTTTTGACGTTGGGAACTGATCCAAAATAATACATTTTGACATTATACTCATCCGTTGTTTACTTATTACTTCTTTTTTTTTTTAAATTTAATCGTTATACATATATAAAGATCCGTTGTCTTCTTCTCTGGGATCATAAACCTCCCAGTCATCCACTAACTTATCCGAGCATGGGACTCTATCATCTAACGGAATAGAATGGTTTTTATAGTATCTTTTATTGGAGCGCGATCTTTGTATCGCCCCTCTATTGGGGCAGGATGATTTAGCTTCTTCGTAGGTCATTTACTTATCCTTTTTTTTTTATTGCACGTTATTAATAAAACTCTTACCTATTTAGCATTTGCTGAAGGGGTAGTCATAGTGTCAATCCAACTATCAATGAAGTCCATAACACGATGGGGTATTTCTTCTTTCCAAGTGACAGAGAAAAGAGGATACCTCCGAATGAACATAGACTTAGTTCTATCGAATCTATATTCTGATAGTTGACTTAAAGCATTTATAAAACCTTCCTTATCCCGTTTATCGAAAAGGTGAACCAGTATTAATTTGGCTTCTGGTATCGTAACGGTTTCCTTTGTAAAAAACGTACCAGAAAAAAATATAAATGGAGAATGTTTTTCTAATAAAACTTTGGCTGATTTATGTATTTCTGAGTTTATTAATAAATGTTTTGGTATACCCCTTTTGATAAATAGGGTAACTAACCTATCTGCTTTTTGAGGACGCATTTCTTTTTCCTTTTTTATCTAACATACTTTAGTATAAGGTATAGTTATTAAGTACAAAAAATATACACATTACAGCTTCTCTAAAAAGGGATATTTATTTACTCCTTTAGGGTGGGTTTACTTACTCTTCATAAGTTATTTGATTATAATTAGGTAAACAAAACTTTAATACTTCTAACGTATGAACTTGTTTACGGTGTAATTTACCTTTATGACACGGACTTAGGTCTAAGTCAATAGAACCTAAAACATTTTCTTCGGTCAAAGTGTAAAGTAAATTAAATAAGTTAGATAATTGGTAATATGATTTAGAGCTTATAAAACGAGGGTCTTCGATATCTTCATCTGCATACAGACTAACCTTGTTGTATTTTGATAAGGCGTCTTCATATTCCAAGCCCTTACTAATACAGTCTAAAGCGAATTTTTTAACCTTATCGTTAAATATGAGATTAATAACAATATAACTATACGGGTTAAACATATCCACTTCTATTCCATTATTGAACTTTACCTTACCTTCTATTAAACGCTGTAATTTACACATGATGATCACACCGGTTTAGTCCTGTTAAAACTCAACTTTCTACAAACGGAAGTTAAAGACTCTTGTGTCGGTTGTGTTTCTTCAAGATTAAGAGAACTCACTGTTTTATAAACCTCCCTGTTAAAATCTTCACGACGCTTTAACTTACTACCCACCTTCTCTTGCCAACCTTTAAGATCAGCTATTATCTCATCCTGCTCCGTTATTTTTTGTAGAGCCTTTTCTAGATTATCTGCATATTTTTCCTGCAAAACTGTGTGTGACTCAATTATTTCACCATTCTTTTTTTCCAACATTGTTTATTTCCTCTTTATTATCAAATAGATAATATATACCTTCAATTTTTTTGAATGTATATAAAGGTTACACGACATGTTTAAAAAATATATACAAAAGTTACTTCGGTAAAAAAAGACTACCTGTAATAGGTAGTCTTTTTTTTTACTTATAACTTACACGCACCGCCTTCACAACCTTCATCATCCATGTTATCATTAGCGCCATCTCTGGTGTTATGATAGTAAAGAGTCTTAACACCTAACTTGTAAGCGGTTAATAAGTCTTGTAAGACTATTTTAATTGGCACTCTATCGTCTTCAAATCTAGCTGGATCATAGTTGGTGTTAGCTGAGATAGCTTGATCAACAAACTTCTGCATCACTGCCACTAATTCAATATAACCTTTATTATTAGGAATGCTCCAAAGTAGTTCATAGTTGTTCTTCAATTCTTTAAAACCTGGAACAACCTGCTTTAGAATACCATCCTTAGACGATTTAACGCTGATATACCCACGCGGTGGTTCAATCCCATTAGTTGAGTTACTTATTTGAGAAGACGTCTCACAAGGCATCAGAGAGCTCAGAGTAGAGTTTCTCAAACCATGTTCAACAATATCCTTTCTTAAAGCTTCCCAGTCGTAATGTAAAGGTTCATCGCAAACTAAGTCCAATTCCTTCTTATAAGTATCTATAGGTAAAATACCTTTAGAGTAAGTAGTTTCATCAAACAGCTCACACTTACCTTGTTCCTTAGCTAAGTTATTAGAAGCCTTTAGCAGATAATACTGCATAGCTTCCATAGTTCTGTGCATCAATCTATTACCTGAACCATCGGAATAACGCTTATAGTTCTTAGCTAGATAGTAAGCTAGGTTCGTGATACCTACCCCTAACGTACGTCTGCCAATAGAAGCGTTCATAGCAGCCTTCATTGGGTAATCTTGATAAGTTAATAAACTATCTAAGGCTCTAACAAGTAGATCTGAAAGTTCTTCTAACTCATCTAAACTTTCCAATGCACCTAAGTTAAATGCTGATAATGTACATAAAGCTATTTCACCATTTTCATCATCTAAAGAATTCAAAGGTTTAGTTGGTAAGGTAATCTCCAAACAAAGGTTAGATTGATAAATAGGCGCTTTCTTAGGATCAAATGAACTGTGTGCATTGCAGTGATCGACATTTTGTATGTAAATACGACCAGTCTGTGCCCTTTCTTGAGCTACCTGTGTAAACAGATCAATGGCCTTAACGGTCTTCTTACGAATACTTTCATCTTGCTCGTACTGAACATAGAGCTTCTCAAACTCTTCTTGATTAGAAAAGAAAGCTTCGTATAGACCAGGTACATCTGATGGACTAAACAAAGTAATGTTTTCACCTTTGATCATTCTAGAATACATTAAACGATTGATTTGCACACCGTAGTCTAAATGTCGAGCTCTATTCTCTTCAACGCCACGATTATTTTTAAGTACCAATAATGACTCTACCTCTAGATGCCATAACGGGTAGAATAGTGTTGCAGCGCCCCCACGAAGACCTCCTTGTGAACATGACTTAACAGCTGATTGGAAATGTTTGATGAATGGGATCATACCTGTGTGGTATGCCTCGCCGCCGCGTATCAAACTACCTTGCGCTCTAATTCTACCAACGTTAAGACCTATTCCTGCTCTTTTAGAAACATAATTGACCGTAGATGAGGCACTGGCGTTAATGGAGTCTAGGGAGTCATCTACGTCGATTAAAACGCAAGAACTAAATTGTCTTGTTGGTGTTCTTACACCACCCATAATTGGGGTAGGTAGTGAAATCTTAAATTTGGATGCAGCGTCGTAGAAACGCTTAATAAAATCAACTCTTACTGTTTTATCGTAGCTGGCAAACAATGACATGGGTACTAGCATGTAAATGAACTGAGGGCTTTCATAAATCCGTCCTGTAACCCGGTTCTGCACTAAGTACTTACCTTCTAATTGTTTTACTGCCGCATAGCTGAAGCTTAGATCTCGATCATGTACAATATATTGACCTAACTCATCCATTTCTTCTTTAGTGTAATCTTCAGCTAGACCTTTGTCGTATAGACCCTTATCTACTAGTTTAGTAACATGATCGTAAAGAGAAGGCGGTAGGTATTGACCGTATGCTTTCTTACGCAAATGGAAAATAGCCAGTCTAGCCGCAAGGTGCTGGTAGTCTGGTGCTCTTTCTGAGATTAGGTCCGCAGCTGACTTAATAATAATTTCATGGATATCTGAGGTTTTCATACCTTCGCTGAATTGTAGGTGTGATCTTAACTCTACTTCTGACACCGATACATCGTCTAAACCTTCTGCAGCCCACGTTATCACTCGGTGGATCTTATCTAAGTTTAAAGGCTCAATACTTCCGTTTCTTTTTGTGATATTAATTTTCATTTGCAACCTATCGTTTGTCTTTTTTTTGTGAATAAATCAACATTAGTCATTGTTTACATCTGATTTCTAAATAGCTAAAAAATCCAATTTTGGAAAAAGGATGGGAGGTACCCAAATACCTCCCAATAGTTTTACCGTCTAAAAAATAACAAGGTAAAGAGACTCGTCATGTTAAAAAATCAGGCTCTTCTGGACTAATTAAACTGGTAGAAATTTTTTCCACTATAACATCCAACTCGACCTTAACACCTTCTAAAGATTGGTTTGCATTCACTCTTAAAAAACGCTTAGGGTCTTGAGCTATTCTATCGGAATAGCCTTTAACTACTCTGCATTGGATTGCTTGATCTTTCTCAAACTTATCTAATTTTCTACCAACAAGTCTTTTAGTACTTTCTTCAATAGGGATGTCTAAGTAGAGGGTGTGGTAATCGCGTATATGTTTTTTAATGATTACTTCTAGGTCGTAAAACAAACCTCTCACTAAACTTAGGTTATCCTTATAAGAAGGGTCTGTAAGCTGGTAAGCGTATGTACTATCAATGAACCTTTCACATATAACCACTTCACCCGCATCTAGGGCTGGCTTTATAACCTTCTCAACATGATCCATTCTTGAAGCAAAAGCCATTAACAGATCAGTTAATCCACTGCTAGAGTAAATGTCTGTAATAACCAACTCTCTTAAGATCTCAGCTAGTTGTGTACCTCCAAGCTCTCTAGTGTGGATTACCTTCAACCCTCTGTCTCTCAACTTACTGACTAAGTATTCAGCAGAGGTGGTTTTTCCACAACCGTCTATACCTTCAATAGTTATAAGCATTTATTTAATTACCCCACTTACCAGTCTTAGAATTTTATTACGTGGATAAGTCTGTGTTAAATTGACCTTATCCATCATTGGGAATGGTTTAGCTAACTCAATGTCCCAATACCACAGTGCATAATCTTCTTTAGTTTGGAAGATCATACCTTCATCTGGTTCATCGTTGTATTTAGACATGTCAATGACTTCACTGACTTTAAGAGCCTTACCTACCTTAGACGTCTTATTAATCTTAACCCAAGGAGTTTTAATTGTTTCTGGGTTATATTTAAGGAAACACTTCTGTCCAGGGAAACTATAGACGTTACCTTCTTGCATCACTGTGGAAGGTGAAATGTCACCTGAACCTTTTTCTCTCTTTTCTTTCTTACTAAATAGATTCAACAATCCCATTTTAGTTAAACTCCTTAGTTGATTAATAAAGTTAATTACACATATCTTTAATGGTAAAATGTTTTATTTAACATATCTAATCTAATGAAAAAAAGTTACTACAATAAAAAAATAGAGTGTCCTTTTTTACCCCTTTAAAATTAATAGTTGTAGATAGCTTAATACTATCTACTATTCAATTTAGCAATATGGAGTTGACTTTAGTTTAAGTTAGTTTTTTGGATATAGTAGTAGGGTAGTCCAGAAGGACTACCCTACAATTCTTTATTCCATTAACTCTGGATGATCTTTTTCAATGTGTAATCTAAGAATTTCTTCGTCACTTAAGTTTTGACTTAAATAATCTAGGAACTCAGAGGCTTCAATGTCATGACCTTTGAACATGATGTGCGTTGCAATACCACGGGTTAACATTTCTTTAGCATCAAACCAATAGTCTTTACCATCTGTTAGTCTATTAAACTCTTCTTCGGTTAAGAATCCTTTACCTACAGTATGTTCTCTAATGATAGACGTGAACTTACCATGGTGGTGGTCAGCTTGAGCCATAAGTTCCTGACCTTTACCAAAAGCACCTCCCCAATAATAATGGAACATAATGGTAGAATGTGGATGACAAATTCTCTTATGGCAATTTACATACACTGAAGAAGCCATAGAAGCCGCCGTGCTATCCAATATACCTGTGGATCTACCGATAAGTTGGTTATTCAAGACATTAATCAAAGCCATTCCATAATCAATAGCACCGCCTGGTGAAGCCATGATTCTAATTTCTAACCGATCCTCTTCACTCATCTCATAAAGAGGATTAATTAAATCGTTAAAGGAAGGGCCCCATTCAAGAATGGGACCTAAGAAAAGTCTGTAATGGTAATATTCTTTACCATCTTCATTTTCCATCTTCTTAACAAATAGAGTATGGTTTTCATTACCTACTCTTTTATCCTTAGGTGTAAGGTCTACACCTTCCATTGAAGCTACATCACCAACTACCGCTAAAAGCTCATAACCTTCCATTGATATTCTCATCTCTGGGAATTCTTGGGATTGTTGAGCCAAAGGCTCGGCTCTATTATACTTATCTAAAATAGACATTAATTTATTCCTTTTATTTTTTAACTAAGCACTGATAATACTTTTATATTTCATAGAATCAAATTCCTTTTTGGATTCAGATACAATATCATCTACTGCTTTAGTTATTTGCTTTACTTCTATAGTATTTACGCCTAAACAAAATGCCGAACCATAACCTTTATCTTGTCTTTTTATAACATCATTATCTGCTTCATAAATAAATACTAAGAAGAAATCGGAATCTTTAATATCGTTGGTTATTTTAATACCGTGGTTATAAAACTCCTGCTCGTCCTCATAACTTGCATTTTCGTCATTTAAGACTTTTAACATTTGATCTAAAGAACCATTCCAGCCGTCTACGCTATCAGAAGAAGCGTGAATAGTTTCCAACAAAAGTCTATCTTTATTAACTTTATATTTAATTAGTTTAGTGGGGTATAATTCGAAAGAAAAACCGCTATATTTACCCTTGCCAGTTATATGTAAAAAGCTATCATAGTCATCGTTATGCACCCACAAATTTTTCTTATCTATAACTTCATCTAAAATGTTGGCAAAGGCGGTTTTGACATCATAAACTTTTTTCTTATATTCCAATTCAGCCTTTTTCTTAGCATTCTTTTCTTCTTTTCTCTTGCGAAGCTTATCCATTATTTTACTAAAAGGATTCCAATCTTCTGATGAAGTAGTGAATGACTCTATCCCAAAACATTCAGTTGCTTCCAAGTTAGGTTTATATTTGTCGAGTAAGTTCATAAATAATCCCTTTTATTTTTTCATTAAAGCTTTAACAATAGACTCTACGACATTGTATTGAATTTGTTCTATTTCACCAAAATATCCGAAGAAAAATTGTTCAAAGTTATAATAGTAGTCGTCTATTAATATATTAATAAGGAAATTACAAATACCTCTATTACTTAACTTCTTACCTTCTACCGACTCACCCTCTTCTTCAACATATATGTCGAACCAATCAACCATGTAATCTATCCCACCGCTCATTGATACATCTGCATAAATAGAATCTAATATGTGGTTTAATTGGGTAACGTCTTCAGCTTTAGCTTTTTTCAAATTGTCTTCAACAGATTTGTAGAATTTAGCTATGTCATCAATTTCCACACCTTCTTCAATATTACTAACGCCCCACTCAGCCCAGTCAGATGAATCATATTTGTGATTTATTAACTTGATCACATCGTCTACAGTTAGCTGATCTTTTTGATACGTTATCTTACTTTTCAAAGAATCGAAATTATCTCTTTCTATAGTCGTATAAAATCTAAAGAATATATCTCTGAATTTACAAGTTCTTATCAGTAACATACCTGTTAAGGAGATTAACATTCCAGTATACTCCACGACTTCAAACTCAGAGTTTTTATCTTTAGCAGAGTGGACGTTTATAGATTTTGAAAACGCATCTTTAAGACTTTGGCCGTTTAACACATCTAATTTTTTATTCAGAGAGTGGCCTAAAGAAGGTAATTTACCTGTGGATATAAAGTCGTTAGGATTCATCAACCTAATGTTTTCTTTAATGTATCTGTTGTTAAGTTTAAGTTGTTTATCGTAAGTAGCTAAAATATCAGATACTTCGTTAACTTTAAAAATATTTGAATTCGCTAAAACATCCTGTAAGATCGAATCCTGTTTAGAAAACAATTTATCTAATGTAATACCTTCAATGTAATCAGGGTTTTCTCTAAGGAAAGTAATTAACTCATCAGTATCAAACTTTTCAAAATCTATTTCTTTATTTCTTCTAAACATCTTAAATAGATTATCAATAAACCCTTCCTGCGAAGCTCTTAAAACCATTCGCCTTTTACGGCCGTCGGTCTCTTTGTTAAAACCACCGTTGCTATATTTAGCCAATAAATTTTGGTTACTCACCAGTCCGTTCCTTCTTAATTAAATAATTTCATTTAGGGTATAGAAAAGTATCTTTGTCTACATTTATAGTTATTTCACCAACTCCGCCGCCAGAATTCATTGCGCCAACCATTAGAAATAAGTTTATATCTGGTAGAATAGGTTTTGTACCCCTATACCAAAAGTCTCCCTTGTTACTGCTACCTCCATTAAAGTCCCAAGTGATAGTGTTATTGACTTTATCAATTACTAAACTTATAACCCATGAAGGAGCACCATACCCTACTGTATGTGCGCTATTCCAGGCGCTTAAAGTATGGTTAGCCATGGCAATATTGAAGGTATCTTCCTCAACTAGAAATATTTCTTGATAGGCTACTTTAGTAGTGAATTCAAACTCTATTTTATCTAAGGGTATATCTTGTATTGGTAAGGAAAATCCTACATATCCCTGACCCCTAGTGTAAGTAACTACATTGGTTTCATTATCAAAACTATTACTGCTAGATGGAGGTATCGTGTAACTACCAAATAAAGCAGAGTAGGCTCCAAACGATTTATTCCTACTACGATTAGCCACTCCTAAACTCATAATGCTTTTAAATACACTTTTCATTTTTTTACCACCTCATACTTACAGGATAACTCTCTTTAGACTCTCTCAATCCGTCGTCCCATACCTGCTGTATGTTTTCAGACTGAGTATCCCACTTAAGATTACCTTTATTGTTATTAGTTCTATCGTTGTCTTTATGAAGAACCACCTGACCCTTCTTAGGTTTACCGTAGAATGCTGTACATACTAAAATGTGCGCATACTGCATAATAGGACCTTTAACATTGTCAGGATAAACTTTCACTTTTAGATAATCACCTGCCATCCCACCGTAAGTAGAGTTACCTGTTTTGATAGTTAGTATTTTACCATCTTCACTAGCTCTGTATCCCTTATAACCTGGGATAAAGTAAAAACCAGGATTGGAAGAGTCTTCCTTAGGTTTAAATGAGCTGACTGCTTCCATTGAAGGTTCATCCTCCATTAAAGATTCAACTGATATATCTAAACTGTCATCATAATCGAACCCTAGCAATTCTTTAACTTGTTCTTTAGACCATTGCATAATGTCTTTAGACCTTGTTGATATATTAGGTTTTGTACCAGTGTCTAAGTAGAGGTTCTCTATAACTACTGGTGTATCTTGACCTAATCTATCCACTCTAGATATAGCCTGCTCGTACTCGTAGTCTCTATAAGGCGCATTAATCATGATTACCTTATTGGCAACTATTAGAGGCACTGCAGTGGATAAAGATTTAAACGTAGCTAACAAGGGATTTAAGTTTTCATTCTTCTCAAACCTAGTTACAGCAGATGTTAAACTTTCTTTGGTTTTACTATGCACCACAACGGGTAGATACTCTAGATTCTTTAATCTCTCCTCTAGTTCATCAACCACTTCAACGTAACTAGTGAAAATCACAGTCTTTTTCTCTGCAGCTTCTATTAGATCTACTAAGTTAGAATGTTTTGCCATGTCTTTAAAACACTCTACTCTGGCTCTACCTAGTACTCTACCTAAAGCCTCGCCTTGTATCTTCAGACTAAGATATTTAACCACCGATTTAGATTCTAGGAAATTAGCTTTGTGATCAGATATAAGCGATGGTATAATTTTTTGTTTCTCGTAGTTATTGCAAAAAACTATTTCTTCAGATACTTGTCTTAAGTCATTACTTTTAATAACAATTTTTAACTTAGACATATACTCTTTAAAATTACTTACATCTGAAGAACCTTTAACTATATTTAATTCATACCACTCTAAAGCCGAATAAAACTTTTGTTTATATTCATCTTCTCTCTCTTTATAGTAGACTACTCTTTCTTCTATGAATTTAGCCATTTGGTCTCTTACACTTTCTAAAGTGTATTTATCACCATTAGGTACTTCAACTTTAACAGTGTTCTCTGTTGGTTCTGCAGTACGATATTCGTTCTTTTTAACTTTAAAAGAAATATAGCCTAGTCTATGCGCTAAGATATCATTAGCCCTTTGCACACTGGTACCAAAGATACTTTTAAAAGCTTTTTCAACATCATCATTGAATAATGGGTCGATGGATTTTAAAAAACCTATCATCTCACCACCCATGGCTTTCAAAGGTGTGCCTGAAGCCCAAACGATATTCTTACTGCCTGTAACTTTACAAAGGTCAATAAACTTTTGAGTTCTCATAGACTTAATTTCATTGAAGTTGTGAGACTCGTCTAAAATTATAGTGGTCTTATTTTTATCCCCTATTCTCTTACCTAATTCCAGCGCCTTATCTAAAGTCTCATAATGGAAAATATAATATTCCGATTTATAGTCTAAATCTTTCCCATCCGCCGCTATCCAATATTTAGGAGTCTTTTTAAAATCATCTTTTAATGATTTTTCCCATACTTTATAAACTGCGTTCTTGGGGCATACAACTATGGTGATCTCTGAATCATTAACTCTAGAAAGAGCCATGTTAGTAAACGTTTTACCAGACCCAGCTGCTGCAGCTAGCATAAAACCATTTAGATTATAAAGTTGAGTTCTTCTATTAAATACTTCTAAGAACTCTTTTTGATGCTCTAAGGGTTTTAAATTAAAGTCTCTTAATTTCTTGTAATTTAAAGGTAATACTTGATCTAACTCCGTGGTCTTTTTTAACCAGGTACTTTTCATTAATTCTTTTAAAACTTTATTTATTACCCTTGGACTTAATCTAAATGCTTTTGGATTTTCAAGCATCTGCTCGAGGATATATCTAATTTCTAAAGCAAAAAAAGAATGGAAAGTTAAAGTGTTACCGGTAGACTTAACAAATATATTATTCCCTATAGTGGAAGTCTTCCAAATGGACTTTATATCCCTTAAAAGCAATAAGGCTTTAACACCTTTAATGTGAATTAACCCTTTAGTTTCTTCTACGAAAACATTCCCTACGAGGGTTCTTACGAAGTTATACATTTTTTTAATACCTTAGCCACTAATTATTTTTTTAACTATAAGAAAGGGCAAAAAAAAAATACAGCGCTGACTAGGCGCTGTACCCTGAATTGATCAGGTAAGTTTATTTTTTTAAAAAGGATACTGTAAAACCTTTCGACGATACAGGACTACGCTCTAGCCTGTTTTGTTATTTACTATAGAGTAAAATTATCTCTCCATTGAACAGAAGATATCTTCACTATAGTTGGATAATATCTAATGCTATATCCTGTACCTGCAGAAAGACTTTCTTTATCAGTTAAGTATTTATGTGGATGATCAAATGTATCCCATTCCTCTAACAGTCTTTTAGCTGCTAAGTCATACTGTGTGTCAGACCAAGGTGTGACCTCATGCATAAAGTAATAAAGAAAACTACACATTAAAAATCTAACGTATAACAATCTTATCGGCATTTCTTTTAGATTTATTTCGTCAACCATGCTTTACCTTACCTAGCATCATAGCTTGTTCTCTAGGGTCTACAGCTTCCCAGTCAGCTCCATAATCATCGTCTATCACACTCACTAAACGGTACTCATATACGTCTAATAACATGCCATAAAAGGGGTCAGTATTGTAATGCGGGGCCAGTTTATCATCGCGTGCCTCCCGCATTATTTTAGAGATCAAGCTTTGACTAACACACTTAATTTTGTTATAGAGTACAGATGCGCCTTCAGACAACGACCCGTCTTTATCTACATATTTTTCCATTAAGTCGTCCAGAACCATTGTATTAGGTACCCACACAATCCAATGACTATTAGTAAACTCGTCATCGTAGTTATTAAAAGATCTAAATCTTTCCAATAAATCTAGATTAAACTCTCTGGATTGTTTCAAGTCCTCTTCATTAACGGTTATCACATCGCCTGTGGTGTCATTAGCAGATATGTATAACAACTCACTCATAAGACCTCCTTCTATTTTTTCCTAATAACATTCTAACGCAATAACCATATTTAAAAGTGTAACCAATAAAAGTATTATGCTTAGAAAAACAGAATCCATCTTTGATTTGACTTTCTGACTGTAAAGACTTATAAGGTCATTGCACGCCCTAATACCCAAATGCCAGTCACGTTCTTTAGATATAACTAAAGATTCTTTGAAGTGTCTCAACCTACCTCTGTGGCGGATCAATATATAAACGGATAGTAATAAGTATCCCATTGACAACCAAGGTAAGAAAACTACCGCGATAAGTTCATACATCCCACACCTCTTTTTTTAAGTATAGTTTTAAAGTTTACTGGAAACGTGTTTTACTTTCGTCTCTAAGATACATTCAAAAAGATTATCTTCGTCTCCAGGTAAATAAATGTCAGGTAAAAGAACAGACCCGTCAACTTCCATCATTGAATTGTTCATCCATCTATCGGACGTTTCTAATAACTCATCGAACTTGTGAGCTAGTATTGCTTGTCTACCCTCACCGTCGCTATAGTTAGTGTCAGCAGACTTACGTACTTCATAAGCCACTTCCTCACTATTAGTCACGTAACACAGACCTGTTTTACGATTTACTACCATGAATAACTTTTGTTCGATTGGATATCTACTAGTTTTATTATCTTCACTCATTGTACTCACCTTATTAATTTGAATTAAGTGTTCTATCTACTATAGTAGTTTTAACTTAACTACACTAGCTTTTACTTCGATACCATTACCTAAATACACGTTCTTACCATGCTCTACTGCATCGACGCCGTACATTGTATTATCTCTACGTATATAATCTACAAGAGTAGAGCTGTCGGATACATTTTTTTCATCGACACTAGATATAAAGACAATTGTTTTAGGTAGGTGATCGGTTTTAATTTGTCTTATCACCGACAACAATAACTCTAGACCAGTTATACCATCTGCGAAGAAATGATCTATGAACAAGGTTTCCATCTTAGTGCTTTTCAATACATTACGAGCACCTTCTATAGTTCTTGCAATGATATCAAATTTCCCTGATACTTCTTTATCGTCATCTATTACTACGTTTAACCGTCTTTCCATCTCAGTCTCCTTTAACCTGAACTATATAGAAACCTAAGTAATTGTGGGGTTATGGTTCGATTACAATCACTGACAGCCATTGTTTTTTCGATAAGATCTAAATAAGTTCTTAACGTGTTTATTTGGTTTGTTCTAACGGAGATGGTTTCAGACTGATCCTCATATTGACCATATCTTTCGTTGTCTTCCACTACACCGCTTGCTGTCTTAACCACAGAATGCCATAGCTCTTCTATACTTTGATGATCTTCCGTTAACCTAGATTCTTTAGTAAACATTTTATCTCACCTCTATATCTAAGGAAAAAAATAATATAAAAGGAGAGAGGAATTAACCTCTCTCCCTTAAGGAATTAGTGACGCACCCCTATCGAGGTGCGGTGGGTTCTGTTGCAAGGCATATCCCGACGATGAGCCCCAGCGATCACAGTTTCTTAGGCTGCGATCTTAGCTTGTGCAAAATTATTATCGTTTGCAGTTACTTTAAAATTACTAATAAACAGATAATCTGTTTTCCAGCGTTCAGAATTCTTTTTAGGGGAACCTGACACCTTCTTTTACGTGCCAGTAATCAAGCACGATCCTAGAATGAGGTAATTAGCACCACGTCGAAACCAATGCTACCCCATCAGATAGTAACTGCAGTTGTATATGCGCGGAGACGTTTTCCGCTACAACACAATAAATAAGTTCAACCGCCAAGTTAATGACGACTTCAGTTTATCAACACGACTTTCATCAAGTCAACTTTCTTAATGAATAGGAGATAAACCATCTATTAATTGTTGCAGTTACTATTTGGTGGAGTAGGGCGGACTCGAACCGCCGTCCGCAATACCTTTCGCTCACTCATCATCAGATTAGGTTTACAATAAGCTATAAACTCATTGTGTAATAAGGTGCCCGAATTTTATTTCGGGCTAGGGGAACAAATGATAGTTTTTACTAAATCCTATTTAGTTAACAAACTATCAATCAAATAATAGTAGAAGGATGTATGTTTTTACAACAAGTCTAACTCCCGATCAACTTTTCGCATATCCCTTTCGTGAAGAAGTCTCTTAACTTTATTATCACGTTTGGAATTTACAATTTTTCTCATTCTAGAAATTCTTTCATTACTAGATGCTTCTTCTGGTAGGACGCCTCTTAAAATGATGCGGTCTCCAGATACAAGATAGTCAATACCGTAAGAGTTAGACATTAAAACAATCCTCTTTTTTCTTATTATTATTTATCGGAAATGCCGGTTTCGTGTTCCAGTACAATACATGAATTTTTACCATCTGGAACTAAGGTCATGCGTTTATCACCAGCACCCACTAGGAAAATACTTCCTGTGATATCGTTATCTTTATACGACGTAGGACTTGTATACGAGTCGTTGTGTTTGGTCAAAGCGTCTCTCCATTCAACACAAGATTGTGGACTAGTTGAATAACTAGTGACTAAGTCCCATTGACACATGCCATTTATATTCGCCACCGTAAGTTTTGTCAAGGAGCTAGAACTATAAGAGATGGTGTGGTAATACGCTATAACTTTATTACCAAGACGATCACCGGCTTCATTGAATATATAATCGCTATATGTATTCTCACGATTTACATGCTTGGCAAGTGCGGTCATTATTGTACCACATGAGTCAAAAATCTCACTGGCTTGAGAAGCGTTAGATACTAAGGTTAGTGAACCTAACATTAAAGTTAATAGTAGTTTTTACATACGAACCATCTCCAAAAAGTATTTTGTTATTGAGGATATATTATCCTTTCAAATAAGTAATATGTATTTATTTATTTTTTAACTTAAGTTTTAATTTTTTATTTAACTTTTTAAGTTTCTTATTTTTACGTCTAAGTACGTCAACGGCTTTTTCTTGCTCAGATAAAGACAATTGTAATAAAGAAAATCTAGTTCTTAAACTGATGTATTTCTTATAGACATCGTCTACCTTATTGATAATGTACTGTTCACTAACACCGTCTTTCTCTACAAAACCATTGAAGATTAAATACGTTAATACTTCTCTCTTAAAGAAGTCATTAGCCATATCTTTAGAGTAACCTAAAAAGTCTATTTTAAGAGACTCTATTCCGCTACTATATAAATTAGGATTGTTCACATAACCCTTAAAAAATCTTTTTATAATATCTAATTCTTCTTCGCTCATTGTACTCACCTTTTTTTTTTATTTTGCCATTGTCTTAGACCGCACACTGATCCCCAATACTTCATTTACCTTTTCTACTATTTGCCAAACTAAATCTACATCTTCCTCCATCATTTCCATCGTAGATATAGGCTTTACCTTAACTTCTTTCTCAACATCCATATTCAGTTATCCTCATTGATAATCTTTCTATACTCAGAATCTATATTCTTATTCATTTGAGAAGGTAGTCGTCTTTGAGGTAGGTCTAACCCTCTGTTCTTTATGATTCTATTACCTCTCTGAATTCTTTCGTCTTCAGTGAACATAACCTCAATGGCTGCCTTAACCTGCTTCTGAGTAAGTTTGTGTTTACCGGCTGTATACTTGACTAACCACACTAGTGAATTATCGGTGCCATAAAAACCCCAGTAAATGGTGTTTTCTAAGGTACCAAATGCATAAGGGTTTTTAAACATGTCACCTTCCTTCTTTAATAATGTTCTTCAGGCGCATCAATGGCAGGAAGTTCTTCTTTCCATACCAAACTACCTTCACGTAAAGCATTCAACACATCTTCCACGTACTCCGCATAGTGAGGGTGGCGTGCTTGCGCAAACTTAGTAGCTGTACCATTGTGTAACATAACACTAACCTCGCATGGAGTATCGTGATGTAACCCATTGGTATCTGCACTCATTACATCGCTACCAGCTGTAATACGCTTGAACTTACCTTCCGGGATAACGTGTTTATATTTTTCTTCAAAGTCTTTCTTATTCATTTTTTCTCACTTTCAGGATAGATAAAAAATATTAGTAAGGCGCATACCTTACTAATATTAAGTTTAGATTAACCTACTATTCAAAACCAGGGTTTATAGTTAGTTTGTTGGAGGGTATATCGGATAATCCCAAGTTCTTAATGCCGTTACCTTCATATTTATTTTCCCAAACGGTGACTTGCGTACCATCTTCTAAGTTATACTCTGCCACAGTTGTTCTCTCGCAAAGATTGTCTCTTTCGTAATATGGATAAAAAGTATCGGCTTCGTATTCCTTATGGTGAAATGTGATGTACTCCACGTCGACTAAATCCTTTTCCAAGGCTTCTTGGAAAATTTTATACCCACCAATAATAAAGATAGGTTTACCTTTAGACAGCTTTGCGGCAGTGGCAATAGCATTTTCTAAAGACGTTGTTGTTATAGTAGGTTGTTTGACACCTTCTAGAACATCTTTAGAGGTAACCACTACATTAATTCTATCTTTCAATCCGCCATTTAGCGATTCGAATGTAAGTCGACCCATGATGACGATAGAACCTACGGTCTTTTCTCTAAACCATTTAAGGTCTTCTTTATTAGTCCAAGGTAAACCACCTTTTAAACCTAACTCTCGTCTAGCACCGCATGCGGCTATGGAAATAATTTTTGTCTCTGACATTATGTCTTCCTTCTTTTTTTTATTCAACTATTAAGGCGTTGGAGCGACTGGTTCAACAAGATCAAATGTGACAGTAGAAACTCCATCATGGCTAGCGAAATACCCTACGGCAGTTAAAGCTGTAACCGCATCTTCAAGGAAGGTTAAAGGATAAACGGTATCAAAAACTGGGACAAGTTCAGGGTTAATTCCACCCATTGATTTAACTTCTAACTTAGAAGGTATAGTAACAGACCCCACTATGATAAAATCTTCAGTGGCTGGACTGTAATCAAATCTACGGGTAAATTTGTCTAACATTGCAGGTAAGAGATTTACTGACCATGGACCTGCGGCGTTAGAGTCACCAGGTGTCAATCTAATTAACTGTTCTAAATCCTTTATAATCTCTGAAAGCACTAAAGTGGATACAGATTCATTATTGAGAATGGCCAATCTAACCCCAGTGGCAATCTTCATGTTTTCTTTAAGCTTTACTAATCTTTCAGCTGGAAGTAATGTTGGTTTATGCATTTAAACTTTTCCTTAACTTTTGTTTTTATAAATCTTTAACAACTCTACTTTTGTAAGTTGCAGCATATTAGCATCTTGCAGTAGAATGTCTCTGTCCAATAGGGTTCTACCATAGTCGTTAACTAAAGTCACTCTAACAGAAGTCTTGCGCTCGTTGTTCTTTAGAGTTAAATCATAACCCTTTTCCTTCATAGGTTGAACGAAATCACGTAGACCTGAATCTTTATTTAACATTGTCTATTTCCTCTTTATTATTTTCACTTGCTGGAGTGAAAGGTGGGTTATTTAAAAGATGTCTGTTTTTCACAAAATAATCTAGAGAAGCGAAGTCATACGCGCCAGTCATCCATCTGGCGAAGTCCAAGAGTTCTTCAGTATACTTCAACAGATGAAGTTTATCTAAAACATCAATCTCAGGAACACTTACCTCTTCGTTAAACCACGCTGCATACTTGACATGCATTCCAATTAAACTCGCATTTACATCATGGTGTAAAAGATAAATTGGTTTAAACGTGAAAGCACCCCGACCGAAGTTCTCTATAAACTGCTTAGAGTTAAATCTAGATGACTGAGTGGCGTCTATACACCCCCATAACTCATAGGTAGTTGTATTTGGAACTCTGACCCAATATACAGGCACACTATATTTTTCACCCATACTGGTCAAAAGAGGCACTCTATGAGTGGGTGTAAATCTACTCTCACCTTTAACGCCTGCTAGAATACCAAAGTCAAAGTCAACTGTAGTTAGTTCTATTGGTATACTTGGCTGGAGTTTTTTATAATTATTAAATTCCTCATTCGAGGTAGTGATTCTACCAATAAGAATATGTTCATCACAACTAACTTCTTCTATTTGTTCAGACATCATCGTCCTCCAACCATTCTTTTATAACGTCACAGTGACATTTTCTCGGACTACAAAAACACCCCAGTTTAATGTTTTTAAACTGAGGATTACTTAGCAACTTAACCTTTAAACGTTTTACTACTTCCTTACAAGTCTCGTTAGATCTAAACCTATTAACTACTTCTTCTCTTTGAGACTCTTGTCTCATTGAGTAAGGGTTGCCGTACTTACTAGGTCTACCACAGTAAATATAAATAGTTTCATTATCAATGATTTTGTTCTTCTTCCCATAATCTTTGACATGAACTACTTCTATATTACCATCCATGACTAACGATTCCTGCGTCTAGCTTGTTTTTGAGACTTACGTTTAGCTTTTCTTTTTTCTAGGTGAGACTTAGAAGGTCTGTCATCAATTGAAGGATTGCTTTTATACGATCCATATTTGCGACCAAGGTATGGGTCTGGATTAACAACATATGGGATCATCTCGACCCCTTGGTCTATCTCTGATAATGAAACACCTGGTATGGTGGGATTCATAAAACCTCCTTTTTAACGACATTGTGATGCACGACACCATAACTGTACTTCAATAAATTACCGGTTATTCTATCTACAATGGCCGATGCACAGTAGTCTAAAGTTAATGGCGATATGTTCGGTACAGTAGATGAAATTCTATTTACTTTATCTACGATAGTTTTAGTAAATAACTCTAAAGAACTTAACGTTTCTTTATTAATAGAGTAATCTTCTAAATAATCGTCTAAGTAATGTTTATCAACGATCTCTCTAAATTTAGGAGATTTAAACTCGTCTTCAAAAAACACTAAAATATGCTGACTGTCATACCTGTTAACTACTAAAAGCTTAAGTCTAATCTTTTCTTTAGGTGCCGCTGAACGGACCTTCAATTTTACAATCGCAGCTGCTACCACATCACTAGGAATCCATTTACTTGTATCACTTATTAAATCTGGAAGAAGTGCGTCAGTTGCCGATGGTGTATTCCTAAACGCCAGGTCTAAGTAATTGACTACTGCATCTACATCTTTGTCTAAGACTTTATTATCGGGCATCTAACCAATCCTTTTTTTACTTAATGACTATTGAGGACAATTCAAGGAATCGTTCTTTGTTCTTAATAAGTTTAAGATAGAACCGATCTTTAAAGCAAGCTCTACCGTTAGCCTTAAGTTTACTATCGTAAAAGTTAAGGTCTGAAGTTAGCATTTTAGCAAGGTGATCAGTTACAGGTAATTTTAAATATTTGCTATCTAACCAATCTTCAAGATCCTTGAAGTTATCCACAAACGCTTCATTAATAATCTCAAAGATAAGGGAGAAGAATTTTTCTTCATATTCTGAATTCTTACCTCTGACGCTAGTAATCACTCGGTATAGTACAACCTTAATTTGGTTAGACATATCCGTTCTTAAACCCAGTTCTTGAACCCCAAGTCCTTTATCGTGGACAAAACCTCTAAACGAAAATTCTGCACTGGGTAAAGTTAATAGTTTATCAATGAATTCTAAAAACATACTAGCTTTCTTCCCTGTCTCAGGGTCTTCACTATCAAAAGGATCCGTGGCTAAATATGTAGTTATTTCTTTATCAATATCTTCTTTAGTAATCTGATCCTTTATAGGAGGCATGGCATTGGATAACCCACCTACCGTCTTACCTTTGGTCGTAATAGCCATTCATCTATTCCTTACATTTGTTTATTTACCTAACATAAAGGTTTAAGGTATAATAAAACTTAATCCTTTTTTAGAGGATAAATCTCTTATACCGTTAAGAGTATTAAGTGTGCTTAATACTTTATATTTCTTAGCTTTCCAATCGTCAACTTCAGATTGAGTCAAATAACCTTCATGTTCTACTCTACCTTTTTTCATCACCACGTAATACTTTCTTTCTTCAGACATGTAGAAATCACCCCATTGTCTTTTAACACTACGTCATTAGTAAGATCCCTTAGGATGCCGCATCTATATATAGTGTCTAGTAAAATAAAATCAGCAAAACTAACAAAATAAAGCTTTTGTAGACGCTCCTTATTCATCGCCACTGTATAATTTCTTTCGTCTTTAAAAAGGGCTTCAACAGAAACCAAGTCGCCAGGAGTGTTATTAGAATATGTTACCGGGTGTCTTTTTAAATCCGTTTCTGTCAAGCGATACATTCGAACTATAGAGTGCGGTGTTTTACTCGAAGACATAACCAAACCTCCTTATTTAAACGGTGATAGACTCCACAGGTAAATTATACTCTTTGTAAAGACTGGAGTATAACTCTCTTGTAGAGTATCTTAGATCGTCAACTGTTTGAATATCGTTGAATACTAAAAAGGCCTGAATGTAACCCACCCATCTAGATAGCTTATCGCCGTTTGTAACGCTTTTGGAATTAGAGCAAATAGCTAAAACGTTTTCTAAAACTTCTTTAGAGACATTTAGATTTTCACTATGCGCTATTAATTCCCCATACCTTTCTAATAACTCTATATTTATTTTAGCGAGCTCGTTGTTATAACTACTTACTTTATTCATGTTTTATCACCAGTTAGTTTACCACAAATCTTCGGAAAATAAATCTACTCCCGTTATAGTTGTTTTAACCTGACCTGTGGTAAGTGCATGTATGCGTGCCTCTTCCCGATCCAAGTAAGTACCGTCTTCAAGATAGAAACCTTGACCATCATGACCTACTGGAGGTGTTACCCCTAAAACATCAACGAGGTGGAGAATAACGTCATGATGACGATTCGGCTTTGGTAAAGCTATAACTAAATCTTTATGTTTTACCGCTACGCCAATTATTTCCATATACTGTCGAAGATTTGTTCTTTTAATTTCCTCATCAGGGTAAATAATACCATAAGCATCTTCGAAGTCTTCTATAACTTTAGCCTTAGTGTAAAGATTTTCACTCCAACAAACATTAGCTTCATATCCAGTTAGATAATCTTCTTCTGTATACTTATATATACCCTCTCCCCAAAAATCTTGCAACTTACGAAGTACCTTTTTCACCTTAGACTTAGTTTCTTCGTCTAAGTTATGTTTTACCGTTATGGTGCCTCGACTGTGTTCCATTGCAATAGTGCATAAATCGTTAAACGGTGACATTTATTATAACCTCTTTTGCTGGTGTTACTTCGAATAGAGATAGATGGTGACTCTTAATTCTTTCATAAGCTTCAAGATCTTCCTTATAAACCAAAGCTTTATCGTAGTGGATGGCTTTCAAGACCCCTGGACGTGCATCGTCTGGTTTCTGATTGAACACCCAATCGAATAATAGTTCAGCTTGCTGTTCTGTAGTTACACTTACTTCAAGAATAATATCTCTCTTTTGCAACATCGCTACGATTAACTTCTGTAAGACCTAAATAGTTTGCTAGGCTACGATAATTAGTTCCTCTCTTAGGAACTAATGTGATCTTTAACGATAAATTAGTTTCGTCCGCGAATAAGGAGAACTTTAATGACTTAGGTTTTATTAACTCCACTGGATCTTGCAATAAGTTATACTTACTAACCTTACTTGTTACTTGCTGCATATTGACCTCACTTTTTTATTTTATCATCTAATGTTATTAGCAATCAGCTGAGCATAGTAACTAGAAAATATCGCAAAGGATAAAACTACAACTAAAGCTGATAAGAAAGACCTGGTAATGTATCTCTTACCAGCTCTCATATTTCTACCGTGTTTAAATAACAAGGTTAAGTTTCTAGCCGTGCTGAATGAGAAATAGACAATAAAACTAAAGGAGGCTAAAGCAGCTATACTAATAAAAATGTTAGGTATTTCCATGAGACCCCCTCTAGTTACTTTCTATTATTTTTTCTAGACCGCCGTTGCTGCTTACGCTTAGCCTTTTTAATCTTAGCTGCTTTCTTATCTGAAGATACTGTTGGAATGACTAAACGTGGGTCGCCACGACCATACATCATTAGAGGATTTAAAGCATCCGTTGCAGAAGCGCCAGCTATGAAAGCGGCCATTTTTTGTTGAAGACGGAGTTTAGACATTAGATTTTCCTTAATTTATAGTTATATAGAAAAGTAAAGACGGGGATACCGTCTTTACTTTCATTAAATGTTAAACACTAATAGGGAATTGAATTAAAGGATGTGGATTGTACCCTTCCAATTCAAAATCGTCTACCTTAAAGTCAAAGATGTTTCTAACTTCAGGGCGCTTAATAACTAGCTTAGGTAAGTTGCGGGTATTGCGCACCAATTGTTCCTTAACACCAGCTACTTGATTTTTATAGATGTGTACATCACCACCTACCCAAATCAACTCATCGGGCACCATGTTGGTAACCTGTGCGATCATGTGCGTTAGGATTGCATATGAGGCAATGTTGTATGGCGTGCCTAGAGGAACATCTTGAGAACGTAAATATACTTGACAACTTAAAGCGTGTTTAGGCGCTTCTAAGTGATCTAAAATATCTAGTAGTTCAGCACGAGTTTCCTCAGGTGTCATATTAGGTGTTAGTTCTAATAAAGAACGCTTGTCCTCACTAAGGGCAACCATGCGCTCTTCAACGCTCAATTCACGACAGTTAAATTGAAAGAGAGTATGACATGCAGCTAAAGCAGCTTTACCTAATTCAACATTCTCTTGAGGTGAAACCTTAACGCGAACAGGGGGTGCACCTACAGACTCAGTAGGGTCTACCGCCCAACGACGTTCAATAGGTGCGTCGGCTGGATTCCAAGAAGTCACCACGTGGCGGCGGGACATTGGGTTTTCACGCAACCCTTCAATAACGTTAGAGATCTGGTTAATTCTACGGTACATTAAAATGTCACCGTTATCTAAGTTAGAAATCATAACGTAATCCATGTCTTCGTACTTGGTTCGATCTTCTGGTGAAATCACCTTATGGTCATCCCACGCCACCCACTGCTTACCGTAGATTGGACCTAGGTCACCATTAGGCAATGCCCACTCGTCCCAAATCTTGGCACCAAGTTCATTTAATCGATTGTTATCAGTAGAACCTTCTAAGAACCAAATCAATTCGGCAACGATAGATTTAAGGCTTTTCTTACAAGTGGTGGGAATAGGGAACCCTTTCTTTAGATCAAAGCGCATCTGACGACCAAACGTAGAGATAGTACCCGTACCAGTTCTATCAGACTTAGACCAACCATTCTTAAGTACGTCAACCATTAAAGATAAATAATTAATCATGCAACACCTTTCTTTTTAAGTTCTTTATAAGGAACGATTTCTTCAAACTTAGCAGTGGACTTTCTGCTTTCCTGAGCATTACGTGCACTATCTTCAGAGTCATACACTTTACCGTCAATACCTAGTCCAGCTTTATAGCCCCAGCCTTTCTTTACAATTACGAACTTAGACATGTCTACACCTTATAGTTAGGTTTGAAATAATTAATACCTTTAAGGATCTTACCTTCCTTATAATGATTGCCATCTGAACCTACGGTGGTTTCAGAACACTTAATCACCCAGATACCGTATTCATCGTTCTTCTCACCGTGAACCTTAACGTTAATGTCGGTGTACTTAGAAACGCTTTCGTTAAGTTCACTTAACGTAATTACAAACTTAGAATAATTTGAATCCAACACCGCTTGCTTATATGGTTCAAAATGAGCATCAATTAAACCCGGGTAATGCTTCTCAACAATTGCTTTCACTTGATCTAACTGATGGAAAAGGTCAATGCTACCACCGGACACATGTTTAATTAAATGGACCATCCAATTAAAGTCAACTAAACCATCCATGATTTCTTGCTTATCAAGTTCCGCAAAGCCTTCAAAAGTTTCAATTACTTCGGTGATAGCTACAAACATCTGTGTCGCAATTGAGTCAGATTTCATTTCACAGATATCTGCCCAGTTTTCAATTGATTTCTCTAACATACTTCTTCCTTTTATTTTACTTATTATATGAAAACGCTCTATTGAGTTTTTTTCATGTCTTCCTTAAAGTTAGTTTATGAACTGTCCTTTGCGGCAGTTCATCTTTTTTTTTTGCCTTTTACCACAAACAGTTTTTTTAACTTGCTACATAATTGTTGGATGAATGCACAGTTAAAACAATGTATTGACCATCCGACTTATATTGCCAAATTACTTCATGGAAACCAGAGATGCGCATCATAGCACTAATGCGTTCCATATCAATCTCATCCATGGTCTTTGGAATCCAAACTTCGCAAACAAGTTTATGCTTACCTTCAGGATCAATGTACATGCCTGGGTCTTTGTGCTTCACCAATTTGTAATTACGTTTATCTTCCGCGCCTTTAACAATGAGTTCTAGCATTGATTGTGCAGTTTTAGGTAAATGCTGCTCTAATATGGAGTATATATCTTTAACTAACATTGTAATATAGACCTCTATATTTACTTAGTGGGTAGTTACATTGAAGATAGGTGAGATATTTATAATCACTTCTTCATTTAGATCCGCATTTAAGAAATGCATTAATGGATAAGTTGAACCATTAACTTCATCTGGATTAATATCAGGGGTAATTATAGCCGCCAAGTCCCTCCAAGGTATAATTCTTACCTCAGACCCCTCTGATAATAAGGTGTCGACTAAACCGGCAACTTGATGCATTACTAATTTGTCTGGATGACTAACTAGTAGGTTTATTGACTGTTGGATCTGCTCCACTTCCACTGGTTCGTACTGCATCAATGTTTTAGTTGGAATAAGAATGTCACAATAACCAAAATGTGAGAATGCAAACATTAGACCTGCACCTCGTAACGAATCCTCTGAAGGACTACATTTGTAAGTATACATAATACCTACGGGTTCGTTAGACTTATCATCCATGATAGGGTTTATAGAGGCCATTTCCGGACCAATGCCATTAGCTTGAGCGATGGCTTGGATTAAATGCACTCTTCTGTCTATGATGGAAATTTCTTTTAAAGGAATGGATTCCTGTTCTTCACTCATTAGTTTTCCTTTATTTTTAGGTAGAGGTCAAAATATTTGACTTAAACGTAATTTTAAACTTAGTACTTTTAATGGTTCTTCGTGTTACAAAATGATAGTATGTGGCTGAAAAAAGTTAAAAGAGAATAGTAGAGAGGCATTGCCTCTCTACTATAATTAAGACATTAAATATCTCTGCATGATTGTACGATTATAATCATCTCTCAATGCTAAGGCATCTGACAATGCATTGTGAGGTGTCTCGCCGATCCCATCAATATCTCTTCTTACTTCACAGGTAAATGGTGGAGTGTCTATTCTAGTTCCAGGTCCTGTAACCATAGCCTTCATTAAATAAGCTATGTCTTCAGGCCAATCGGAAATAACGTGAATATCCTTATAAAAGCTCAAGAAAGATTCTAACTTAGCTTGGAATTCCTCCATACTAATAGATTTCTTGTTTAAATGAGGAACCACGTTTTTATGCACCCAATTATCTATGCTGGTAGGTAGATGTACAACTTCATAAAAGGTCTTACCTAGTTCATCCACTAAAGCCATGGATATCAACTCACCCTTATACCCGTTGTATTCGCAATCAATAAATAACTTCATTATTACTCCGCTTTCTCTATAAACAATACTAGTGAGCTATTGGTGACTTGTTTACCGCCTATAGGTCCTGGTTTATTGTCTTGGATTAAATGTTGTGCTTTGTAAACAACGCCCAACACTTCTTGTACCTTATCATCTTTAAGGTAAAGTAATTTAACAGGCATCCCAGGGTAAACAATCTCCGGTCTAGAATTTTCCCAAACCAAATTAAGAAAAGACCCTTTTCTCTTAGCTAGTCTAGAAGCTTCAGCAAAAACATTATCTGTTATTCGCTTAGGACTTATAGGTGCATAGCTATAGCCGTCACCGTTAGGAAAACTAAACTCGCTATTATTCAAAGATCTAGTAACTTTAAAAGTGTTATCAATAACTTCACCAAACCCATCCATAACTCTACTGGCGTGAGTAAAGCGCACACCGTTACCTTCATTCATTCTCTGATGAGATGAGAAATCTTTCTGCGTAGATTGTCCGGTGGATAGCACTATTGCCTGTGTACCATTCAACCGATATGATCTTTCTACTCCGGGATATTTATCCTCAGGTAAGTTATAGATAAGCATCGTTCTAACTTCAAGATCAAATCTTTGCGTGTTAAATAAGGGCCATACGTACCAAAGACCATCTTGCAAATAACAACCTACGTCTGAGTTGTATACTCCACCCCAGTTATGTTGAATAAATGCAGGTAAATCTTGCGGTCTAATGCCATGCGGTATTACCACTTGCCTATTAGGGGTTGTGTTGTCAGGTTCTACCATGTCAACACCCATAACCGAATCTTCTACAGCTAAATCTAATCTAGAGCTAACGTCTGTTAAGCAATACTTAATCACATCACCCGGTACCACATGTTTATATATACCGCCCAATTCATAAAACCTAACTTGCTCTGCAGCTATATCCAACAGTTGCATTGATACAGTTATTGGACCAGATAAATCTGAAGCTTCAGCATCTTGAGAGGTTTTACTTTTACTGGCCATTGTTTCATCAGTTTCATCCTTCAAAATAGCCTTATACCTTCTTACGAAGATTTCATCGACTACTTCGTCGTCATCCACTGTTTCTTTAATAGGGGTTCTTTTAACCTCTACTATCAAATGGTCTTTGTTGGGTATTAGGTGATGCGTGAATACACCCTTAGAGATACTTAACTCAAGGTTTATGTAATCTGTGAAGTTAATATCGTAGGTTCTATCTATATCCATCGACAAGAACTTTACTGGCTTAAATATTCCGGTATCCGTTATGATTCTGCATGACCATACGTTGTTTACTGGCTTTGGACCATCTAAGAATATTGCTTGTATCTCTAGTTGTATAGGTGTATTCTCTATCGCCATTGTCTTCTCCTTTCGAAGGCTGTCTTAGCGATAGTATCAGCCACAGGCTTATACTCACTATTAACATTCTTAATAGCTCGTTCCTCAGGAGTATCTGCAACCCTTTTGAGAAATCGGCGGCTAGTCAACGCATTAAGGTTATCGAACAATTTAGATCCAGTTGGCTCCTCCTTCATGTATATTCTAGCTATCTTAAATACTTCTGCGGCTAGAGCATCCAACTTACGCAGATCCTCAACCGGTACTTCAACTTCTTCGTAAGGGTTGTTAATAAGTCTTTGCCAATTAGAAAGATGATCTTTAACAACCTTATAAATTTCCACAGATTTCTCAGGTTCTTCCAATGTTAGGTTAGCACCCTCATCTAGGTACTCGGCCATTTCCACTATAGTCATTTGAGTAAGTGTTTTAGCATTAGCTAGATTCCTATCCACTTCTCTATCCCCAGAGGTAGGGATACCGAAAGTAGTAATATATTCCTTGCTATACAGGTGAGCCTGGGGAATATAAACTTTATAGTAATACTTAAAAAGTATATGTGCGGTACTATGGTTCTTCTTGTTCACTGTCATAATCCTTTCTACTACATGCCTCTTCTAACCATCTTAATTAGAATAAGTAAAATAGGTGTATAATAAAATCTTTCTAAGGAACCCCATCTAAAAGAAGACTCACAGAGTTTACTCAAGACCTTTTTATCTATGGATTTACCATTTAAAACATCTCTAGTTAACTTCTCTAGTTGACTCTGTTTAGATTCTTGACTTAAATAAAAAGATTCAGAGAAAACATAGTAATCATCTTTTGTCACAGGGTATACAGGTTCTAGACTTTCAATACCGTTTTGCGGTGCAGAGTCTCTAGCTGTCTTTAACTGCGCTAAAGATCCTAGTTGAGTAGTTTCGAATTGATGTCGGATATCTCTGAAGTTATGTGCAGAAGGACCGAAGTCAATATGATCTAACTTCATATCGTTTCTCTCAACCGGATATACCACGTCTCTCACATTACTATAACTAACAGATTCGAAATGTGGCATTACACCAAAATATCTAGCGTCAACCAAACCTAACTTCTCTGACGCCATAGGTAACAGTTCAGGGGACATTCTTAGAATAGCATCCCAAAAAGTAGTAGGTGGATTAGTGCCAGGTAACTCAATCGAATATAGTTTAATCTTAGAGACTAGAGGATGTTCTGTCGTAGACATAAACGCTTTAATTGTTCTAGCTACAAATGGATCAAATGTTATTAGCTTCTGATTAGGTACAGATAAAGAACTTATACTTTTGTTATAAAAATCAGCAAAGAAATTACCTATTAAACTTTCACTATATTGACTAAGAGATAAATAACTATTGTATTCATCTGTTACAATTATTGGGTCTTCACCATGTTCCAACAAACGTTTAACAAAGTGGGTTTCCTTAACTACTTTAGATTCTAAATCTCTCTTTCTTTCAGCAGTGGCTACATCGACACTAATGTAACTAATGTTGTAAACTGAATCTTTTTTAATACTCATGCGAGTAGTTTCAGTTACAGTAAATAGTCCTTCCGTACCGTCTCCAATGTCAGCAATAAACATATCACCTTTATTGGGAATCATTGGTGGGTAGCATGTAGCCTCCCCCGTAACCTCAAACTCTTTTGTCTCTTGATTCTGAGACATAGACAAAGAACTAGTTACCTTAAGTTCTAAATCCTTAATAGAGGTATACTGCTGGTATACTGCGCTCTTACCCATTTGCTGTGAGCTAAGTTCGTTATTGGGACCCACTATCTGCTGATAGTAATTCACTATCCAAGAAGAACCAGCTATATGAGTTAAGAGATTTCTTGCTGAAGTATACCTGGTATCCACCACGTTACTTTCATACCCTGGTTGTTCTACCACAGCTTCTTGTTGCTTTTGAACGCTCGTCGCTGTTAAATCAGACGAGGGTCTTCTTTTCATTAAACTCATTTATTTATCCACCTTGTTTGTGAACTATAATTCCGGCAGTCATCACTGTCTTAAGACCTCTACCTTTACCAACCTTAGAAAGATCTGTAATAGGTCTTAATTTACTAATAACTTTGTTTAAAGAATCTTCAGTTATTAACTTACCACCTAAGACCTTTAATTGATCTGACAGTTTGTCTGACAAATCTGACTCTACTTTATTTCTAGGCATTGTAGGTTCCACTGTATCAGTTGGATCGCTATTAAAAGTTCTTCTAGGGTTTGGTAGACTTACCGTTAGATCAGTGTTAACCGTCTGGGACATTGCCACTGAAGTAGAGTTAAATAGAGTAGCTGAAGATATTTTTTGGAATTGATCTATCGCGTCAATTATTGACGTAGTCATTTCCGGATCTTCTCTCATCTTATCCTTAGCCTTCTTAGAAAGTGTGAGTAGGTCACTCATCATAGACAATCTAAACCTATGTACATTCCGAGGGTCTAAGGCTACGCTACTTCTTAAATTTAATTCTTCATCAATGTGTATGTCAACGGGATTTTGCGGTTTACCATTTACATAAAAAGTTAATAGGAAAGTAGATGCCAGGTAATTAAGTATAGTCACTTTATTGCTAGCTATAAAAGAAAGTAACTTATCTGAAAAGTTGTAATCTCCCAAATTTGTTAGATCAACTATTTGATAAGGGTCAGATAAATCAACCGCCACTATACCTGTAAATATAGGTATGGTTTTCTTATGTTCAAACTCTGGAATCCAATCATCGAACTCTGGGAAAACTATGCCCCTATACTTTTGTTCTTTGTTGTAATTAATAACAGAGAAAGCATCATTAAGGGAACCAGTGTAACTAGGTCTTCTTGGTTGATCATAAGGATCATAAGGCTTCTCTAGCGGTAAATATCTATCTTCCAAGAACTGGTTATGTACCACTATAGGGTACTCGAGTGACATTGCGGTGACTTTGTCATACTCAAACGTATAAGTGAAACTTACTTCAAATGTACCTGCCTCACTTTCTTTAGAAGGTACATCTGGTTGCGCCATCCAATCAAACCAACCTTGCACACCTATTTGCTTCTCGGCAATACTAACTAAACCTTTTTCACCGCTTAAATTAGCAAGTACTGTCATTCTATCACTATAACACTTAGATAACCACTGTTCGAACTCTTCGCCGTAGCCAGCAATAGACTCTCTGTTTTCCCATATACCTCTAAGTATAGCATGAAAAACATCTGGGGGTGAAAAATGATATATCAACTCGTGCAATAAAAGCTGTATGGCTTGAGTAGACTTTCTTCTAAGTCCATCTCTCCATCTATCAGCCTGATGTTTTGATGGTGCTCTATAACTAAAGGTTATATTAGACTGCACCTTTGTGTAGATTGGTTTCATATACACGCCTAATTTGTGATCGGCGAATATAGGTAAGTTATCTCTACGCTTTATAGAAGTTGTTAATATGCCTTCTTCGAGATAGTTTTCTACTAGTTCAACTTTTACTTTACCGCTAAAAGGGAAAAGAGGAGTTGAAGTATTAGATGCCAGTGTAGATCCTTGTTGAGCTATTGTCTCAGCACTGCCTGTGTACTCTACTCTTGTATCGTTGGGTAGATTCATTGTATCAATCAAATCCCTAACGATACTTACTGTAACCGGCCTGACGATACTTTCATAAGTTTCCGGTACTTCTAATGCTACAATAGGCATTTATAGCCTCCATATAGGTTTAACGTTTCATACGATGTTGATTAACCATCCTATGATAGACTTTTCTATTGTTTTTCTTTTTTAATATAAACAAAAAAAAGAGGTAATAAGGACTAATGTTTACAAAACTATTAGAAATCTTTCTTTTTAAGCTACTAGCTAAAAGATTGGGTGTTGCTATTAGCGGTAAAACTAAAGTATGTGACCTAGATCTTAGTGATTACACTAGACGTGTCTTTGCAGATCATAAGTTAGGCACTGTAGCTGAAGTTTTACTAACTTACTCGTTAAACCATAATTTACCTGGTGTTGGCGATAAGACATGGCAAGACTTTTTCAGTGCTGTGAAATAAAAAAGTATAAACAGTGTGGAATTAACCACACTGTTTATTTATACACTTTTTTTTACATTAACCGTAAACTGCAGCTGACTTATTGCAAGCAACAATTGCTGATCTACAAGAAGAGAGTATGAGTTTAACAAGTTCCATCTGTGGGTTTTGTGCCCAGAAAATGTAACGTTGAGAATATCTCATAACTTCTTGATAGTGCCGCTTACCTTTCTCTGATATATCCGAGGAAGATTCAGATCTAGATTTCATTTTATCAAGGGCACGGTTAATGCTTCTTTCTAATTTTAAAATCTTATCTCGGTTATCCAAATGGTCTTCAACCATGTGAGTAAGGTCTCTTACAAGTCTGTGAATCTCCGCAGCTTGCGATACCGTAATAACATCTATCTCTGTTGAACTAGATCCCTTAGGAGGGTTATCTCTAGTAGCTTTAAGATTAGCCCATCTCGTTCTCTTAATTCTAGAGACCGCAATGAGATCTACCTCAGACGGTTCAATGTAAGGTTCAAAATACATTATAGATCTGTTACCCATTAAAGGTAAAGATTTTTTATATAACCCACCACCTAACATTTTAACATTTTTATCTACTGTACTTTTAACAAGATCAGCAGCTGTATTAGGGTTTATTGTATCAGCAATGTCCAGCACGGCCTTTAGAGACAGTTCTGGATTGGCAATGTCAAACCTTTCAACAGCAGAGATAAGTTTAGATGAAGAAGATATTACATCTTTATCAAATAACTTAAAGTAAGCATTGGCGTATCTTGAGAGTGTCTGTAAACCCTTATAAATCTCTTCACCGTTTTGTGGAGTTTTATAATCAATGCTTAAAGAGTTCGCCGTGCCCTCAATGTCAACTTTAGTAACCTTTAAACCTTTTTTACTATTTTCACGCATCGTCTCCAACATATCATTATTAGACTTTCTAACGCCCTTGAGATTGTATCTCATACGCTGGATGAATTTCTTTAATGCTTGAAATAGTTGAACTAACATTTCTTTTATTAATTCATAGGTTCCTTTAAGAACGGCTAAGATAACTTTTTGTGCAACAGCCACACCACCTGACTCTAGACCTAAGTTTTCTATTTCACCGGCGTGTGCCAATAGCAATGTTTTTAAATTACCGTTAACAAGTTCAATTTCTCTGTCAGATAAATCATGCATAGCTAACATAGACTCAATTGATAACACAGAATCAGTAAGATCCATAGCTGCATCTATGTCATTCAGTGCGGAGTTTATTGAATGAATAGCTTCTGATGTTTCATAAGCCGATTCTAACAAACCTTCATTACTAATGTCAGAATAGTCTTCAACATTGTATTTACTTAATACGTCCTTGGTACTCACGCTTGATACCTCTTTAATATTTTCTCAGTCATAGATATAGTGAATCTGACATAGTCTAAAGAGTATTTATCAAAATCAACCACCGGCTTCAAGGACTCTCTTTGGAGTATCCTAAGGATAGCTCTAATGGAGGTATTGACTCTTTGTGTATCCACAGTGTTATCGTTAACTACAATAACGCGCTCAGCATCTTTAATAGATTTCTCTCTATCCGAGTAATACTTCTCAACTAAAGATTTACTTGATTCAAAACCTTCCAGTATCTTACTTGAACTTTGTAGCATGTCAGTTAAAACTGAAAGTTTAAGTCTTGTTAGATCAACCTCTACATCATGGTCGCTCTTAGGGTTAGACTCTGATTCACCAAAAGAAATCCATTTTTCTTCATAGTTAAGATCATCTCCTAACTTATATTTGAATGTATTCTCAACAAAAGTTTTATACCCTAAACTATCTTTGTATTTACTAACCAACGGTTCTAAATTCTTATACTGGGAATCTAGTGTAGTTTTAAAGCCAGCAATTAAGTCCTTAGGTTTTAACTTATCCTGTTTAAGATTTATTAAAAAAGAAGTGAGGTTCTTTATTCTCTTAGATGAGATAGAAAGCATGGTAGTTCTAATACCCTGACCTGAAGACACCAACTCTTGCATTACTCTACTGATATCGTAAATTGACTTTGTATCTTTAGATATAACAGTAGAAGGTAATTTGATAGGTGAGTCATTTTGTAACTTATATTTACCTTTAGACTTCTCTTGGACTTCTTTCTGTAATTTATCAACTCTTTCTTTATAAGGTCTTAACAAACCAAAAAGTTTACCGAAGAATTCTTTAATACTGTTAAGTATCTTTAGGATAGCATCTTTAATAGCTTTAAAAATAGAAGCCAGGATGTCTTTAGTTTTATTCTTAGCACCTACTATAGAGTCCACACCAGGAATCGCTTCCAAACCTAAACTTTTTAATTCACAGTTAACGGACTGCGTTGCATAAAACAATGTTCTGTCAGACAACATAGACTCGTTAGCTATACTATCAAACTTGTCTTCTAACATACCTAAGTTGTAAGAAGACGTTAACATTTTATCTAAATCCTTGGAGATAGCATTAATCTCCAGGTAATCCTTAGTGAGACCTCCGGTGACTTCATCACTTAAGAGTTCAAGCGTCTCTGTGGGAGCTACTGAGGGCGTTTGCGCATACTTATCAAACATAGACATAGTTAGTTCCCTCCTCTGGGATATAAAGTCTTGTTGACTCCTCTACTATCGTTACTAAAGATCTGATAGTATTAAAAAAATGAGTAGTCAATTGAGTAACTGGTCTTAGATTATCCTGTTGTAATTTTCTAAGTACAGTTCTATTTCTAACAATGCTTTTATCATCACTGGAAGATTTAGCTAGAAGTTCACCTAATCTAATAGATTCGCTCATATAGGCTCTAATAGAGTCTATAGTTTTTCTATTATTTTTTATAGTTTCTAAGGAACTTATAGCTAAAGATAATAGAACTGACATCTGGTCTGGAGTAAGTGGGTCTATTTCAACTTCACCTCTAAAACCGTTAGAGCTACCTGTATCACTTAAAATCAGGTTAAACATATGGTTAGAGGAGTGTTTAACGTCATTCTTAAAGACTTTGTCACCTATGATGAACTTACCCTCTAATGAAGTCTTAATAACTCTCAGTACGTCTCTAGAGGAAGATTCCATTGTTTCCAATATTGGCTTAAATTCTTCTTCAGAAGAAACTTTATCCATCTTTTTAATAAGGTTTATTTGATTTTTTAAATCGGATTCTAAAACCTTAGTATAATCAACATACGTTTCAGTGACTATAAACTTTAATGCCTTTAAACCTTTAGACATGCTGTCATAACTTACCTTACCAGAGAACTTAACTGAGTCTGGAGATTTAACCGCTAAGCCTGATCTATTCTTTATCTCTAAATTATCCGATTTAATCTTCTTAGAGGTTTCTTTCATATTCTCTAATTTCTTAATAATGGAATCTAAATTATCGAATATCTTAGAAAAGAAGTTAGAAAGAGATTCTAAGGTTTTCTTTACTGCTTCTCTAATAGCCACCCACATTTTCTGCAAAGCATCTTTTAGATTCTCAATAGAAACATTTAAGGTTAATAGACTATTGATATCCTTGGGTAAGATAGATTCCACCGAAACAGTGCCCTTCAAGTCCTCTTGCACTGAATGCTTTAAAAAAGCCATGGCTTGGTCTGATAGCGCGATAGAGTCAGTCGCCAAACTATCTAAAGATTCTATTACATCAGATAAATTTTCAAAAGAATGAGATAACTTTAACGCTACTGCATCGTTTGACTGTACTTTTTTAAATGAAGAATTTAATTCTGAATTAAAGGTTAAAAGATCGAATTCTTTCGAAGTCAGACCTTTGTTTACATTGTATTTTCCTAACATAGTTATGCCCTATTGGGTTAATCGTTCACAGTATAAGGGTGAAATCTTTAAAAGCCTTTTAAAGGTAGCCGTTGTTGGTTCTTAATAAAACGGGTATAGAAAGAAAGTAACGGGAATTAACCCGTTACTTTCTACTTCATCGAAAACTAAGGTTAGACAAAATTAATTATTTGTCATCGCCTTCAGCTGGCTTTTCTTCACCTTCTTTCTTATCGTCTTCAGCTTTGTAAGAGTTAGCAGAAACTTCTACCAACGCCAAAGCAGAGCGAGCTACAGAGAAAGCGTGACCGGCAACAGAAGAAGTAATGGCAGACACTTCTTTCTGAGCACCTTTCATAACAGCATTAACATCTTTACCTGGGTGCTTAGGTTCTTTCTTGAATTCAGCATCAAGTTTCTTGATAACTTCTTGACGAGCTTTAGATAGTTTATCAATAGCAGCTTTACGCTTGCCCATGTAATCAACTAGTTCGTCAACAGCTTTCAATACTGATTCCATTTCAGCTGTACTCAATGCAGTCATTGAAGCATCACCAGTGAAACCTTTACCTTCCGCAGCTTCTAAAGAAACTTTACCTTCTTTAACAGCAATGGTCTTATTACCGGATACAACTTCACCAGATACTTTCTCTAAAGAAGCAAGTGCACTATCATAGGCTTTATCCACAGCTTCTTTCTTAGCAGGAGCTTCTTCTTCAGATGCACCCATCCAAGCAGCTACTAGACCAGGCATGCTTTCAGTAGCTTTAGTTACTTCGTCAGTATATCCACCAGCCACAGCTTTAACTGTATCATTAAGTGCAGTTAAACCGTCTGTGATTGACTTAACGTCTACTTTGTCACCAACGGCTAGTGTAGCGGCATTAGGAACTTTAATGTCGCCAGCTTTACCGCCAGCTTTCTTAACTTCAGCAATCTTAGCTTTCAAAGCTTTAGAACGAGCTTCCAATTTCTTAACGCCACCGAAAATCTTAGCAAAGAAATCTGCAATAGCTTTTGCCGCTTTTTCCATAGCTGCTTTAATGGTAGCCCAAATTTTCTTGATGGTATCTTTTACCTTATCCATAGCAGATTCAGTAGAAACTGTGCGGGTAGTGTCACCACCGAAAGATTCAACTGAAGGAATCAAGTCGGCTGATTCTACGCCTAAACGAGCAGTGTATGCTGAGATAGCGTGTGTGGCGAATACTGCCGCAACTGGATCAAGGCCACCTTGTTCAAGTGAAGCTTCTAGGTCAGCAACAATAGCTTCCAAACCTTCTTCTACTTCTTCAAGATCTTCGATGTCTTGCATAACTTCTTCTACTTCTTCACCAGCTTCTTCAACTTCAAGAGTTGCGTATTCTAGAGACTCAACACCAGATTCTTCTTCTACTTCTTCTACTTCTTCAGGATTCGGTTCATCTGATTCTAATGAAGCTACCAAATATTGTTTTAATAAAGCACGTGCCATATTTTTATTACTCCTATAACTAACGTTAGTTATTTGATTTCTCAAAATTTTAATTAAACAAGTTTAATATTCAACCCAGTAGAACTTGATCTCTTTTCCGGCTTTGGCTCGTCGTAAGGAGTCGTAATTCTAATGAATTGAACCATATCATTGAATCCATCAGGGTGAGAACACCATCTAGTGATAAATTCAGATACACTGCATCGAGGAGTTATTTCCTCTAAATGTTTTACATCGCCATACAATGACTTAGATTTTTGTATATTAACATCGTAGTCATATAGGTTAGGTATTAGATCATTCCAATTAATAATTGATATTTTTCTTTTACCGGTGTTTACAAAAGACATGGTGTCGATTAAGAAGTCTAAACGTTTACCTGTAAGCGGTGTGTCCGCCCTAGCGTTAGATCGAACCCATGTTGTAATAAGACCCATCGAATCGACAGTTAGGATTTCTTTAACGTAAGCGATGGCAAACTTTTTGAATTCCCAGCTATTCCTAAACCTTTCACTCTCAGAGGCTTGTCTTAAATATTCCTTAATGACACCGTCTTCGAATTTCTTAGGGTCTTTAATATAAAAACCATTGGGTGTGTACCACAGAGAATCTTCGCGGTTAACCGTATGAGCAGCGGTGGGGTTCATTCTAACTCCTCCTCAAACTTAGCGATTTTGTGTAACAACTTTCTAAGTCTATTTTCGCTATATTCGATTTCTTGTTCTAACTTAGCATCTACGACGCCATCTTCCCTAGCTTCTTTTAGTGCCAAGAGTCTATACTCCAGAGCTCTTTTCTCTTCAACCGAAGCTTTATATCGAGAAACCTGCCATTCAGCAAATACCTTTCTGATACCGTAAATAAAGTTGATCTTCTCAGGTAAAATACCTACCGACAATGGATCGATTTTATTACCTAAAGTACTTTTAACTACTTCCACTTCTTCTGGCACTACAATGACGTTTGGTATAGCTTTAATTAGATTAACCACGTCTTTAGTTTTTGTAGAGATTACTTTTAGTGCAAAGAAATAATTATTTCTATTAGCAATCATGTACTCGTTTTCAGCTTTAGAGAAAGGATCATTCAAGTTAACACCGCTTGCTAACTGCTCATTATGGTAAGTCCACATTAACAGTCTTCTGCTATATCTGTTAGCAAAGTCAATTACTGCGATTAACTTTAAGATATTAGCTTTAGCGTAAGTGGTAGAAGCCGAAGCGTTGTCTTTAGAGAAGTACTTATCCAAATCATCGTCTAACGCCTGTACTGTTTCAGCAGCGACAAGCAAAGACTTCTGGATAGCTTCTAAATAGTTCTTATAACCAGCAACGTTTAACTTAGCATGACGACCAAAGGTTTTATCAAACTCTTTAACTTCTCTAGAAATAAATTTATCTCTAGTGAAATGGTCTACTGCGGCTTCATAAGGAGGTAATGTATTATTAAGAATATCTTCCTTAATAACTCTTAAGTCCTCCTCAATCCTTGATTTCTCCAAACTAGGTACAAGTGATTTTACAAAATTTCCAATTCCTGACATCTTATACCCCTTATAGACTTGGACTATTACCTAACTGGTAAGCTTTCAAAATATCAGTAATGTCATTTCCCTTTTTAGGATTTTTCATATCTGACGCTGAAACTTCAGTAGGTGTTTCTATACTTCTGTGGTAAATAGTTACCGCCTCCCATTCAGGGTCAACAACAACTAACAACATAGTGTAAGTGGTTTTAAAGATAGCTTCTCTAGTTTTAAAATCTTTGATTCTACCACCAATGTTTCTTTCAATGGCCTTCTTAGTAGACTCAGTGATCACAATGATGTTAGAGGCTGTGGCTACAGAAACATTACCTGATAAAACAGTAGATAAGAAATTCTTACTTCTACGTTTTAATGAATCTTCAAACAAACCTGTAGTATCTTTAATTAGACCCTTTTTATGATCGTCAATTAAGTCTTGAGCAAAGACAAAATCTCTGATAAATTCTATCTGCCCAGATCTCCAAGCATGCCATCTTTCTTTCACGGACTTATCTTTACGTCCTAAAGACAATAGATGAACAATGCCATCAGATGGAGCAGAGGTAGGTATAACTCTTAAAGCTATAGGGAAGGTGGCTTTTTTACCTTCGCTTTCAATTTCCACTTCCAACAATTTACCTGTGGATAAATTATTGACATCCATAGCTAATTTAATAGAGTCTTTAGAAGATGAAATACGGTCAGATTCAATACCGAAGTGCTCAAGGCCAATAGGTTGACCAGGTACAGGCAAGCCGTGTTCATAAGCCTCGGCTGATTCGAATGCTGTTCTTAGACTTGAATTAATTACTGAACCAGCGGCATTTCTGTTAAAGTCTCTATTTGGGTTTAATCTATCGAGTAACCCAATAACGTTAACATTACCTACATTCACAGACAGTGCCACAGCCTGCAGATAATATCCTGCAAAAATGTTAGTTAAAGACTGAAGGATGTCTGGGGTGTACGATAAGTTCACTACCTTATCATCTAACAAGACGATAGGTTCCACTCGGGTGGGTTTAGTAAACTCAATTAATGAGTCAGTATCATGATCCCTGATAAGATCGGGTAATTTAGCAACAAAAGCTAAACCGATATCTTTAGCGATTTCTTTTGACATTTTATTTTTCAATCCTTTTAAGCGATGGTGATAACAATGAGTAATGAATTAGAACGACTAAAAAATAAACAAAGAAGTTCTTTACCCAGTGCAAGAAAAAAAGACGTTGACTTCGCATCTAAGTTAAACGGGGTTGGGAGTTTATCTTCTGCACAATCCGATAACTTAAGAGGAATTAACTTAAATCTTAGCGGGACACCTGCTCCTAAAAATCAAGACTCTTATGGATATACTTTTTTCACTCGTCCAGATCTAAATATGTCTTATGACAATTTAGCAATGAACAGAATGTTAACACCATTATTAACGGATGATACTAAAAGCATGGCAAGAGCCCTTAGATGTATGCTTGACCCCAGAGGGGAAAGGCAAGGGCAACAGTCTATAAAATCAGAGATCTTTAATTATAGACAGGCATTTCTACCTGTGTTGACCAACAACTTAATTAATATAAGCGGGTGGCCGGATATAGTGGCTGACACCTACACATCTAAAGAAGGAGTTTATAAAGAATCCTACAGTATGGTAGACGGTACAACGCATATTTTTAACACTTTTGATATCACAGCTAATTTTAGAAATATACAAGGTGATCCTATAACATTACTTTTTGCGGTGTGGGTTACCTATCAGTCAATGGTTTATGATGGCACCATGGTACCTTACCCAGATCTGATTTTAGAAAATGAAATAGACTACAACACTAGGATATATAGACTCGTAATGGACGAGACATATAAGTACGTGCAGAAGATAGCTGCGTGTGGTGCAGCCTTTCCATTGGCGGCTCCATTGGGGGCTTCATTTAACTATAGTAATGAAACTAACTATAACCAGGATAATGATCAGATCTCAATCCCGTTTAGATGTATGGGCGTCAATTACTTAGACCCTATATTAGTTAAAGAGTTCAACCAGACTGTCGTTAACAAGTTTCCGTCTATGTCTGACAAAAGTAACAATAGAAATCATCTAATGGTTCAGATAAGTGATACGGAAAGTTATGGAGACGACGGTAATTTCAGTGTCAATCCAAAATATGGCGCTATCGGTAGAACATTAATGAATCTACTAAATTATTCTCTATACCCTAGGATAAATCCTGACACCATGGAGTTAGAGTGGTGGACCACCAAGAGTGAATACACAATGGCTATAAACGAATTAAAACAAAAAGGTATAATCTAATGTCTGATATTAAAGTTTTATTGGATAAAGTAAATGAGGTTAGGTATAACCCTGCTGCTATTCAAAGATTAAGTTTACAAACTCTAGAAGAAGTTACTAATGGATCGTTGGATATAGTAGATCCCAGTAATCCATTTGTATTCATGATGGAAACTGCTGCTGTGATTGGGTCGTCAGCAATGGCTAACGCCGAAGCTTTAACCAGACAAATTTACCCATCCATGGCAATGAATGAAGAAGAGCTTTATTTGCATATGTCAGATAAAGATTACATTAGTAGATTTGCCTCACCTAGTAGAACTAAGTTTATTCTACTGTTTAATAAAGAAGAACTCATTCAGAAAGCTGTAGATAGTGAGGTTCGAGGTGTTAGGAAAATAGTAATACCTAGAAACACTGAATTCGGTGTAGCTGACATGGCTTTTACTATTGAATATCCGATTGAACTTAGAGTTATGAACCACGGCGGTATTCAGGTAGTCTACGATGTAACCAAACCATCTCCTTTACAAGTTATGGAAAGTAACATGGTAGAGTGGTATATGGTTAGAGTTGAGAATAAAGAATACGTGAGAGTAGAAGTTCCAGTTAATCAATTTAAAGTAACCCCTTACTACGCTCAATTAAGTCTGGCTACGTCCTACTCCAAGTCCTTCCCTATAGTGGATCAATATTATCACTGCCGTGTTTATAGAAAACGCACTAACGGCGAATGGAGAGAAATTAGAACTACACACAGTGATCAGGTATACGACCCAACTGAACCTACCGTAGTTTTAAAAGTCATGAATGACAGACTAAAGGTAACCGTACCTCAAATATACGTTACTAATGGTCTTCTATCTGGTGACATTAGAGTAGATATGTATACTACCAAAGGACCTCTAGATGTTTTATTAGAGAACTATGAGATTAACTCTTTCGGTGCAGCGTGGAGAGACATTGATAATGGTGAAGAATTAGGTAAGTACTCAGCTCCTTTGTCCACTTTCAGTGACATGGCTGTGTTCAGCGATAACGTAGTTAACGGAGGAGGCAATGCTCTTACTTTTGAACAGTTAAGAGAAAGAGTTATTACAAACTCACTAGGTGACTCACAGTTACCAATAACAGATGTACAGTTATCTACGCGTTTAAGTAACATGGGATACACGGCTATTAAAGATGTCGATAATGTAACTAATAGAATCTATTTAGCTACTAGAAGACTACCTACTCCTAGAAGTGGTAATACCATAGCTGGCGCAGGTTGCGTTATCTCTCCTCTGCAAGAAACTTATGAAAACCTTTCTAACGTTAGGGGTGTTATAGACAACGGGTCAAGACTTACTCTAACATCTGATGTTTTATACAAAAGTGATAATGGTGTTATTAAACCATTACCTAATGAAGAGAGGGATGAGTTAGAAAGTTTATCTGGGGATGAGCTCATTAATAGAGTAAACTCTTCTGGTTATCTATACAGTCCCTTCCATCAAGTTTATGATGCAAACGGTGATTACTTCGAAACCAGAAACTATTACCTAGATAATTCTAGCATTACTTCGAAAGAATTCATACAGGAGAATCCTAACCTAGGTTTGTATGTGAACACTTCTTCTTTATCCATTGAAAGAATTGATACAGGTTATGTTCTACAAGTAATTACTAGAAGTGGTGATTTGGTTAAAGAAATGGATGACGAAGCTATTTTACCACAACTAAGCTTTAGACCCTATGCTGAGAAAAGAGATGTATTCTTAAATGGTGTGTTTAAAGGTAGAAAAGGTGATGAGAGAGTATTTGAATTCTATTTAGAGTCTGACTTCGATATTACTCAAAACAATCATATTCTCTTAACTAACTTTAACATGTATCCAAATGAGACTAGAAGTTACAGAGTGGATCTTAACGCTAAGTATAACTTGGTTTACTATGTTAAGGATTACACGGTTGAAGGTGTGGCGGATACAGGTCTTATCTATCAAGGTCCTGAGTTCTTACTAGGTGCTAACGTATCAGGTGTCTCACATGAGAGAATAGGTTTAACCTTAGGTAAACACTTAGAAGGCTTCTGGTCTAACTACAGAACTATTCTAAGCGGTAGAGAATATCGTAGGTATGAAGAAGATATCTACGCATACTACGAGTCTAATGTGTACGAGAGAGATCCTGTAACTGGATCTGTTTTAATAAGTAAGGATGTGAATGGTAATCTAGTTTACAACATATTACATGCTAAAGGTGATCCTGTATTAGACTCCGAGGGTAACCACGTTATAAAGTATAGAGTTGGTGACCCAATTAGAGATTCCGATGGTAACCTAATCATGTTGGATGAAAGAACTTTCAAACGTGAAAGCGATTTATTCTTAGTAGACGCTAGATATAGATTTGTTGACGAGATTAGTGATGTTAACTATCTTAAAGAACTGCCGGAAACTATTATTGGATGGTTGGATAACGACATATCTGATTTTAGAAAATGGACTCTTGAACAGACAGACTTATATCTTTATCCTCAACGTACCGCTGGATCTGGAAGAGTTAGTATTCTAGATGGTGAAGTTAGATACATGGACTTAGAACAGTCTTTTGTTGTTACCTACTATTTAAACAATGAAGGTTACAACGATAGTTACTTAAGAGAAGTGTTGAGAAAACTTGCCATTAGCATCATCTCAGAAACACTATCCAAAACTAGAATAACAACTAATGAGATTATATCTAAATTAACCGCCAGTGCTGGTGAAGATGTAATAGCAATAGGGTTAGAAGGTTTAGGTGGTAAACTTAATTTACCAGCCATTACCCTTATTGATAACACTGATAGATGCTCTATTAGGAAGAGATTAATGAGAGACCTTGATGGTAAGTATAAAGTAATAGACGACATAGACGTTGTTTATGTAAGACACGAAGTTTAAACAATAAACGTAATAGAGACAGTCCCAATGGGACTGTCTCTATTTATTCATTTTAGACCAAGTTCATCTTGAATGTCTTTATAAGTTTTACCCTCGACCAGCGCCTCCTCAACGGATATATCTAATACCTTTTGAGCAATTGCTGGAGGTAGATTGAGAAATTCAACAAGGTTAAGTCCGAAACGTTTATAAACATCTTTAAGTTTATACTCACGTATAGTTCTATCCATCAAACCATAGGTGTCGTAATCTTCCTTGTAACGGTGTAAGACAAGATCTAAAGGATTACCGCCCTCAGGTGGGTTGTTATGATCGTAGATGCCGTAGGTGGTCTCGTACGCCTCTCTAAGGAGTATCTGAACACTTATAGCATCTAAGTCTTTATCAATAACAGTGTTAATCAGTTCATTAATCTCATTTACACCTTCCTCAACTAAGCCGAAACGACTATAGACGACGTGACCATTAGGACCATCGTCTAAAGGGATGTCTGCCTGCTTACCAGCACTTTGAACGTGTGTTGGTCGAGAAGGATAAAAAAAGTATGTAGCACATCTATTGGTAATAAATGAGGATGGGACTTACCACCTAATTCACCACCTACATCGGTGTGTTGTTCACCACCACATACAGGACATGGATATTTAGGTATAGCAATTAAAGCCATAGTAGAATCTTCAATATACTTTCTGATCTCATCTGTGAAGCGCTCGTAATAAGCATCGTTAGATGAAATAGAACTTAGGATACTTTCCATGGTTTCTTTATCTTTGATGGTAACATGACTATCTTCATTGCCTTCAGTGTATACCAAGAACTCAGATACCCAATGGGCGTATTGTCTTAATATAGTTGTTTTGGCATTGTTGAAAATCAACTCATCAAGATCGGTTGTCTTACTATCGGCTCTAACAGCTTCGGTAGCTGTATTGACAATGTCGTCCACCCATCTAAAACCAGCTCTTTCATATTCTTTAATATTAGGAACTTTAAGTTTGATACCAATGCGTTTACCTTTAATGTATCCACCTGTTAAATAGAATACGCGATCTGAACCACGACGGTGTTCTTTCTCATATTTAAGTAAGTCATCCGACGTGAACTTACCGGTTCTATCTGACATATGCTTTCGCTGCCAAGGTGTAAGTGAGTCAGTATCTGTCCAGAACAACTTACCAAGGTTAATCTTACCTCTCACTACATGTTGACATTTACCAGGGTTTGAACTACATGCTCTTGCATAATCGTAACCGTTAGGGTGAACAGCATATGCCATACCCCATAATAAAGTTGGAATGTCCGTTATTTTGATAATCTTCTTTAGATTATCCACAGTTAGGTTTTTAATACTTGAATCGACCACACGTTCAAGAACGAAATTAATTGCATAGCTAGCAGTGTACACAGAAGTATTGGAGAAGATCATACCGCTGGTGTATCTACCAAGCGCAATCTTTTCTCCAGATATTCTAGCATCTAAGTTTATCATATCTTGTTCTGTAGGGGTACGTAATGTAATCCAAATACCCGTATGCCACAATGGTACGGTAACTGTTGTACCTAAGTCTGTAGAACGCGCTACTAAGTCTAAAGCTCGTTCACCTGAAATTTCACCAGATTCGATATCTTTATAAACCGGTTTTGAGATACCTAGTTTAGCACCTTCATGCTCTACCTTTTGTCTCCAGACACTATTAGATCTGTTTACAGCTTCAGACAAAGAAGACCCTTGGAGTAAAGCTTTAATACCTTCAAAGTAAGAAGCCACCCAAACTTTACCTTCTTCACCTTTGGTAGCTTCTATTTTAGGATAGTTTTCAACCACCTTATCCAATTCGTCAATGTCAACGTTAGGGATGTTTAGAATAGCTTCTCTAATCTGAGCTACTGTTAAATCTTCATTACTGCCTGTAACTTCCACTGGATCTTGCTCTAGAACAACTTTTTCTACTACAGGTTGTTCAGTCGCAGACTCCTTAACTTCAGCGGAAACTAATTTGTTTTCCTGATCCATCAATTACTCCTTAAGAAGCATAATTTTTTTAATGCGATGTTTCTTTGTTGTCGGGGGTAGGTTCTGTATTATCAACAGAACTTGTATCAAATAAAGCCGTGATATCAGCAATTACCGGTAGAACTACTTGCTGATAATTTGTCAACCAATTGTGATACTCTTCACCAAGAGATAAGACCACCAATAACTCTTCAGGTCCAGCGTTACCTGTGCGAGCCTTATGTTTGTTATAAATCTCTGTTAACTGTGAGTTAAAAGAAGCCACGTCTTTAGCCAAAACAGAAGCTGCAGATTTAAGAGCTTCAGTATCTTTAACAGTAGCTAAAGCATTTTTATCTTTCAATAATTTACTAACACCTACTGGCGATAGTGATAACGCAGAACATTCCAAATATAGGTTATTTAGATCGTCCCAACCACCGTTGTTTTCTAAGTCTACTTTACCAGACTGCTTAGCGCGTCTAGCAAGCTCTCGCTGTGAAATTTTATTTTTCTCTTGTTTCGCCATTTTTTATATGCCTTCTTATGATTTAATTATCGCAACCTAATGAAATATAAGGTTACATATTTGCTTTCATAAATAAGATAACTAGTGTGAAAAAAAACAAGGAGTTTTAAATGCTAGCAGAATTAGAGTTATACATAAGAGAGGTTACTACTGAAGGTAATCAGCAAGTAATAACCCAAGCTTGTGAGTCTCTAGAAAAATTAGGTGTGGTAGAACACGAGGATGAAATCCTTAATTTAATGTCTACTAAAGAAAACCTTGATTCACAAAGTTTTATATTGAATATTTTTAATATACTCACTAGTTATTTATCCGACTCGATTAATGCTTTCGGCATTGAATTAGAAGATGAGAACGTTAATCTTAAGGGATTAACTTACATTTTAAAAGGGTTGTTGACGCTACCTGATTACGGCGATCCTTTCTCCGTGCAAACAATATTAATGAAAGAAAGATCTTGCACAGAGAAGTTGGTGGATATACTTGGTGAGGTTCACTCAGAACCATGGTACTTCTTTGCACCGTTAATATCCACGGTAAGTGAAGAGTTAGTATTCCGAGTAGAAAAGATCATTGAAAAAAATATTGGTGAGGAGGAAGAACCCCACGATCTAAGTATCTATCGTGAAAGATTTAAAATACACAAAGAAGGTAAAGGTCTACTGAAGGCTGAAGAACTAATACAAGAAGGTATTAGATTAAAAACTCCTATTTGTTACATTCAAGAACTAACAGACGATTACCTCAACACCTTATCTAAGAATGATGTCAAACTAGCTGTTGAAATTAAAGGCTTGGTTTTAATAAGTGACACAGCAGATGATAAAGTCACTGCCAAAGTTAGAGAGTTATTAGAGTATTACGCCGAAGATATAAACGTTCTAACTAAAGCTTTAATGTTTATCGGAGAAGGATAAAATGAAAAGAGAACAATACTTCTTAGAAGCCATGGCTAACGAGTGCTATAGATATAGATCTTGGGTCATGGCTGCTTTCTCTATAACTAAAGGTACTACTAAAGAAGATTACCCTTTTAAATTAGATAAGCGAGAAGACGGGATATACTTTAAACCGTTGGAAGGTGCTTACATTAAAATTGAAGACGCTGACCCCAATCAAAGGTTATTTAGTTTCAGAACTAAGGTTAATTTAAAAAGTGGCGACGTACCTAATCTATTTGAGGATATAGAAACTACTTACGGTAGTATACTAGTTAACTATGTTGGTCTCATATATCCTTTAGGTGGTAAGATACCTTTTGTCAATGGTGAGTTTAACATAAAACAAGTCGAAGAAGAGATATTTAAAAGGTTAACTACTGACCCTGAGTTTCAAACAGCTAAAACCTTTAAACACGATGATCCAATCTATGTATCTGAATATTTAAACTTCATTGACTGCATTCTATCCTTAGAAGGCTATACGCAGCTTGCTGTGCCATCTGCATCACCTAAAAGTCTTATGACCGACCCTAACATTGAAAAGCGTCGTAATGAGCTTTTAAAGGAGTATGAAGGTAAATTAGATGATCCTACTGTTATAGCTAAGATCGAAGCAGAACTTATACAAATGGATAAGGATTGGATTAAAGGTGATATCAGTGAAGGTTTCTACAACTCGGGTAAAGATTTCGATATTATAAGAAAGAAAGCATTTTTAATGCACGGCTATGAATCAGGTCTCGGCATGAACCCAGATACTATAACTACACCTTTGAGCGATGGCTGGGATATAGAAAAACTACCTGCCATGGTCAACTCATTAAGAGAAGGTTCGTATGGTCGTGGTAAGATGACAGGTCTTGGTGGTTATGCCACTAAGGTCGTCAACCGTGTTTTACAAAACGTTAAAATAGGTGAAGACGATTGCGGCGTCAATATGGGTTGGGAAAAGTCAGTTACAAAAGACAACTCTAAAGATTTCATTGGGTTTTATTACATAAGTGGTAATAAGTCCATTTTGATAAATGCCGATAATGTAAAAGAGTTGGTGGGTAAAGTCATTACTCTTAGGTCACCTCAGTTTTGTAAAACCTCAGGAAATAAGTTCTGCAAACATTGTGTTGGTGAACCTAATTCCGAAAATGAGAACGCTCTAGCAGCATACGCTGCAGCCGTAACTAGTCAACTAATGGATATATCCATGCAGGCTGCTCACGGCAAGGCATTGAAAACAACTAAGTTTGATGTAGTCTCTACTATCATCTAAAAGTTTTTTCGTACTATTAGTGGGATAGTATGTTCACTATTCCACTTTTTTAATGATAACTTTAAATATAAAGGAAATGTTTTATGTCTGAGAACATCCCTGTAAACAACAAGAAGGCTAGTAACTGGACAGATGACGATATCGTCAAATGGTCAGAAGGTGCAATGTCTATTGGCTCTGGAACAAACGAAGCTGATCTATTAGCAGAAGCTGGTAAACGCGCAGATAATACATTCCAATCTTTGGAAGAATTGCAAGCGTTTCTAACTGGAGATAGAAGTGAAGAAACTGAGCTACCTGAACCCGCGCCAGTCGATGATACAATTGATCAACTTCTAGATGAAGAAGAAGGTGAAACTGAACCTACTCCTGTTGAAGTAGTTAAGGTAGAAGAGCCTAAGGTTGAACCAAAGGTTCAAGAGCCAACCGCCTCACCTACAGCATCAAATTCTATTGAAGAAAACTTGATGAAAGAAATCGAAACTTACATCGAAGAAATGAAACCTGGTAAGTCACACTTTGGTGAAGAAGGTCCGATGCGTCAAGTTAAACTATATCGTACTATCCAAGCTATCTTGCGTTTAGAAGGTACAAGTTTTAACAAGATGATGAATTATTTGTTATCTAAAATTAAAGACCATCGTAAAGGTGTGTTTGGTGAGAAGTACATTTTCCGTTATATGTCTCAAGTAAAACTTGCTGACGACCAGCGTAAAAACTTTGAAAGATTTATGTCTTTACTTCTAACAACCTGTGATTCAGCTACTAGAGCACAAGCTCTAAAACAAGTAGACCTAGAGCTGGTTATGAAAGGATTTAAGAACTCTGAAATGCAACAGAGAGTTGAAGCCTTCTACTCCGGCGTCTAGTTTTTACAGAACGTTTATTAGCCATGCTAGTCATGGCTAATATTTTATACGTTCACTAAACTAATAGGAGAAAAATAATAATATGCCGATTGTATACGAAGGGTTCGGAAATGTTTTAAATCATAAAGCTCAGACAATTACCTGTCCAGTAAATACCGTAGGTGTAATGGGTGCTGGCTTAGCTTTATTTATGAGAAACCGAGTTCAAGGTCTTAAAGACCATTACAAAAGATTGTGTTACACCGGTGATTTAACTATCGGTAAGTGTCAGGTATACAAGGTGCCTGAGAAAGAGAAACTTGTGTTATTGTTTCCTTCTAAAGACCATTGGAAAGACGACTCTAAGATAGAATACATTGAGAGTGGTTTGAAAGACCTTGTAAAGAACATTGAAAAATTAGGTATAAAAGAATTGGCTATGGTACCTATTGGGTGCGGTCTTGGTAAGCTAGATTACCATAAAGACGTCAGACCTTTGTTTGAGAAATACTTAGATCCTTTAGATATTGATGTTTACCTACTTCATAGAGAAGCATAAAAAATAATAGTAGACTGGAACCATCCAGTCTACTATTTATTACCATCTTTACTTTTTACTTAACTCAATAACTTTAGCTAGATAACCATCTACAATGATTTTCTGAACGTTCTCTGTATTAATAGTATTGGCTCTTTCGCCAGTGTACGTACCTATAAACACTGAGATCTTCTGTAGTTTAAATAGTAGTCCTTTAAGGTCTTCTATAAACTTACTGCCATCTCCGAAAGCATCAATATCAATTTGGTTTTTCAATCTGTCTAATCTTAGGTTATCCAAAGATTTAAACTTAGAACCTGAGATACCGTAAATGATTTTCTGCAAATCTTTTAGTTTATCAATAACTTTAGAGTCTACATGTAAGTAAGGTTTTAATACTTTAGAAGATACCCCAGAAGTTCCTTTAGAATCAACCAAAGTTTTACTAACAGAACCTATGTCGTATTGATTCTCTGAAGGTCTATTCTTCATCGAACTCACATAACTCTTATACTTAGCAGTAAAATCATCTAATCTTGCTATGGCTTCACCGTCAGATAGTTTCAATGTAGGGAAGTTCATTGAACTGAACCCATTAATGATTGTAATGTCTATTGCTTTATTGATAGTTTCAAACATGTTACCTGAAACGTGTTCAGGCGACGGTCCATCTTCCGAAATATCCTTAAGATGTTTAGCCACCTTAGTAACTTCATCTAAAAGGTCGTTATAAACAAATTCACCAATCTTAAAGAACTCTATCATTTCATGACTAGGGTTAACAGCACAAGCTTCTGAATAAGCATTCCACATACTTTCATATTTAGTGTTAACCTTCTCTCGAACTGAGTTTAAAGTATCTATTCTAGAATGTTCTTCACTTGCATTAAGTATCTCATCGAAAGCCTTTTCAGCCGACTTAGTGTCATCTAAATTTTTAAAACTTCTTTTACCTTTAGTTAACTTTGTTACCCAAGTGATGATCTTTTTAAAGAACTCCATTATAGCCTTAATTATAGAGTTAAAGATTTTAACCGCTAAATTCTCTAAACTAACCACGGTTTGTCTAAAGTTTGTTAGAGTAGGTTGAGCTGTGTAACTGTTAATAGATGTATTTGAAGGTAAAGCATCCTCCAACCCTAGCATCATTCCTTTTGATATACCTTGCATATTAATCATTTTGTCTAAGGTAAACTTTATATCGCTTAGCTTAGACTCTAATGAAAAGACAATGTCCTCCATATCGTGGAAGACACTATCATCCAAGGGTTCGTAGTCATCTTTCAACAACATTTCTGCGTGTGACATTTCACCCTCCTATTAATTAAGTTACAGGTACAACTGCTTTACTGGTAAATTTATTAGCGTAACGCTTTAGCAATTCAATAGTCTTAGGTTGCAGCGTAATGTAGTCTGACGCCACCACGTGAGACAATAGTCTACCTGTACGTGCGTCGTTCATACGGTGAACTACATTGTATCTGATTAACCAAATACTGAATACCAGTTCAACTGTTCTATCAATGTCTAAAACTGTAATTTCGTTAGCTTTACCAATTTCTTGCAGTGCGGATACTTTAAGGTTAGCTCTAAACCACATTGCCACCTCTTCTAGTGGAGTTGCAGGAATAGATAAAAGATAAGCTACGTGTTCAGCTACAACGATCTCGGTATACTTACCCTTATCTTGGAAGTCAATGCCTTTATCTTCCTGGATGCTTTTAACGACTTGAATAATGTCCATTTATTAAACCTTCTTTATTTATTAAGTAGATAACTTAGCAGCTTTAACGAACAGATCGTTATTGGCAAGTTGCTCTAACTCATGTTGAAATGTCATTTGATCATACTCTCTTCTACCTTTAGAATTCAAGGTTAACCAAATACTAGTGAAGATATCTTTGCGATTAGTTAAACCATTGATGATCTTATCTACGTCTTCAATATCCGAAGCAATTCTCTTCTTAGTCTCAGAATCTAACTTAGGGTTCTTTAGAGAGTCTACCATATCGCGTTTAATGCGACTAAATCTGTCGAATGTGTTATCGTAAAGACTTTCCGTAGGTTTACCAAAGATGATAAGTACAGCTAACATTATACCCGCAGTGATAACTGTTATAAATAGCAGACTCAGCAAATTAAGTAAATTATTAATACCAAACCCAAAAGAGGACATGTAAGCTAAATCGCCAGATGATCTATGAGTCTTATCCAGTACTGTAACATTATATTTACCAGCGCCGTGACGAGTAGCAAATTGATCAGACAACATTTCCCATGCCGTTAGATCGTAAGTTTTAGAGTCCAATTCAGAAACTCTCTTTTGCATCATTTGTCTGAGAATAACTGTTTGAACAATAGTCTCATTTTTAGCTTTTATAAGAGCGTCTTTATCGTCCACCTTGATACCAGTGACATCTTCTAACTCACCTATAATCTCATATTGTCTAACAAGCTCTCTCTCATTCATTAATGATCTTGAGGTATGTTGAAGGATATAGTTAGTGGTGATCATAGTACCCAAGTGTTCAAAGTATGTAAATACATGACCTATCTCGTGTATAATGATAGCAGCTACTTCCTCAGCTGTGAACTTATAGTAGTTATCAAATATCAAACCTTTAGTAACAACTATTTTTACATCTAGTTTAGAAAACACACCACTGACTTTAGAGTTAACTCTATCGACTTCGCCTTTTAAAACAGAACCTTTATTCTTCTTAAGTGCCTTTAGCCCTTCTGTAGAAGAATTATAATGTCTATGGTAATCCGTTAGGACTGGGTTATTTCTATCTAAGTCAGGGAAAAAAACCCACGCATTAGCAAAGTTTTCTTTACCTAACGTGACATTAGCATTAACCCCTACGCGCTTTTGAATAATTTTGGAGATAGTGTCTAGAACTTTGGTGACCTCTTGATTGGTCATCGCATTTTTATTTTCTCTTTCCACTATGTCTCTAAGGTTAATTACTAAGTCCTTAAATAACATGCTCTCCGGTTGATGGTTAATAGCCTCGTTAGAAACTAATAGCGGCTTTCTAGCCATTTGAATACCTCCGAATATAAATTCTTATCTACGACCCTAATGTAATAGATGTTTTAATCAACTCATAATAAGGAGCACAAGAATCGTGGTTAGACCAGTATCTAAAGAACAAATAGAAGCTCTTGAATGTAAACATGTTAATTATTGCAAAGCTAACAATGGTAGCTACGATGATCTTTTAGTCATTAAAGAAGTTATTCACACCAAAGATGGTAGAAAAATTCCTAATATGGTTATGTTGAAAAACTTTAAACGTGATTTCTACGTGACTAAACCAGGGTTTCAAAAACATAAAGATAAGAAAGAATGGGAAGAAGTAACAAAGTTACAGAAATTCACCACTACCCAGAATAATTTACTAAGATCAATAGGTCGAGCGTTAGGTAGACCTGGTGCTAAAGGTGGACTTAAGACTTTGGCTAGAAGCCCTTATCTTTACGGTACAGACATTTCCCCTGCAACATTAATGAAGAAAAAATATAGAGAAAGATATCCCGATGCTTTCAGTGAGAACTCGGTAGCTGTACTAGATATAGAAACAGATGTAGTACACGGTCATGGTAGACCGATATATGTAACTATAACGTTTAAAGATAAAGCTGTTCTCGCAGTTACAAAAGAGTTTATCGACGGTGATACTAACTTTGAAGCCAAGTTGAGAAAAAAGACAGATGAGTTACTAGGCGAGTACATGAAGTCTAGAAACATTAATTTAGAGGTGTTGATATGTGATACGGCAGCGGAGGCCTGTGCCAAGGTTATAGCTAGAGCTCATGAATGGCAACCTGATTTCTTAACAATATGGAATATAGATTTCGATATACCCAAAATTGTAGAATGTTTAAAGAATGGTGGTTATGATCCAGCTGAGGTCTTTAGCGATCCAATAGTCCCACCCGAGTATAGATTCTTTAAATATATGCAAGGTAAAAGTCAGAAGGTCACAGCGTCTGGTCTCATAACACCTATACATCCTGCTGACCGATGGCATAAGGCTATGTGTCCAGCAAGTTTTATGTTGATTGACTCTATGTGTACTTATAAGAGGGTTCGCTTAGCTGGATCTAATGATACGTCTTATAGTTTAGATTTCCAATTAAATAAGCATTTAGGTGTGCGTAAGTTAAAGTTTGAAGAGGCTAAAGATCATGAAGGCTTAGCCTGGCACGTAATAATGCAGGATAAGTATAAAGTTGAATATGGGGTATATAACTTATTTGACTGCATAGGTGTTGAACTTTTCGATGAGAAAGTTAAAGATCTCGCTGTGACAATAACTGTTCTATCCGGTATTTCCGAATTTTACATATTTGATTCTCAACCTAAACGATTAGTGGATCAATTAAATGTTTTCTGTGAAGAGAAAGGTTTGGTGGTAGCTGCTGCATCCGATGACATGGTGGATGATTTAGATAAGCATGTTGTATCAATGAGAAATTGGATTATAACGTTACCTGCTCACTTAGCGCTACACAACGGTGTTAAGGTAGTTAGAGAAGTTCCAGATTTATCTACGCTTATATTCACACACGTTGCTGACTTAGACGTTAGTAGTAGTTACCCTTCCACTCAAGTATTCTTGAATATGTCTAAGGAAACTACTTATCGTGAGTTATGTAGAATTAGAGGCGTGCCTGAGGAAGTTCAGAGGTTCACTGGTATAAACCTTACAGGTGGACCAGTTAACGCAGTAGAGATAGCCTGTAACATCTTTAAAGCTCCAAAGTTCGACACATTACTTGAAGAGTTTATTAAAGATACTGAAAACGTAGCATAAACGTTATAAATAGAGTAGAGGGGGAAACCCTCTACTCTATTATTTTTTTGTTCACCATCTAATTGATGGATTATCCATACCGTAATAATCTTCTGTACAACTAAGTATAGAAGGAATAGCTTCCAAGGATACTTCACTAAATTTAGACAATCGTTTTAAATTCTTATTTCGTTGCGCTTCTGTAAATTCTGGGTTCCAATTGGACATTATATTATTACTCGGGGTTTTTTAAGAGGCTGTCAGTTAACATGTAAGTTTGACTATTGGTCAAAATAATAGTTTTTGATATACTAATCATAGGTTTAATGGCATTGGTCGATAAGTCTTTCAATATTTCCCCTAAGCCCTTTAAAGTATCTGCGTCGATGTCGGAGACACCTTCAAGACCTTTGAGATGTTTGTTTAACGCTACGTCTATTCTTTTATTAATTTCCTCAAACCCTTTACTCACACCCATGGTTTCTTCAATTATAGTTAACGTTTTTTCAGATTCGTCTATTAAATCGGATAATTCTTTATAACTCATTCTAACGTCAGGGTATTCTAATTTATAAAGTTTAAACGCGTCTTTAAAAAACCCCTCGGAAGCTGATGTGAATTTTACTTCTTTACCTTTCTGTAATCCTAATTTACCCAAAATACTTTCAGATTTATCTTCTATTTTTAACTCGGTACCTGATATAAATGTAGTCAAGTATTTTTTAGGTATTATTTTATCCAAACTAGGTGTGGATGATAGAAATTTTTTCAAAATTTCATTAGCGTCGGTATTATCTTTACTAATTTTGTCTAAAAGTCCAACGGCGTCTAATAAAATCGACGATACCCTAGGATGATAATCGTTAATAAAAAAATCTGCCAAATTATTTAAATCTGAAATGTCTTGAACAATAGAGTCCGACATCTCCCATTTTTTACCTTTCGCCTTAAGGAAAATTCTTGCAATTGATTCGGTTGTTATATGGGATTTAAAATTTACATCTTTGTTTATATTTTTTAGTTTATTTTTCTGACCTGTAAGCTTTTCTTTATACTTCTTAGCCATACTTGGCCAACTTTTAAAGACGTCGAGAAATAAATTAATAGTTCTTATTTTGTCCTGAATTACACCATCTAACAATCTCTTTAAAAGATCGCTATGTCCACCGACTTCGTCTTCAATACCTAAAGATTCAAGATCAATCTCGTTTGAAAGACATCTAACTACTTCCAGTAACTCAGAAGAAGCATCCTCAACAGAAACAGTCACTCCTTTAGCTTCCAAACCTTCTATTCTAGCTATCTCTGCGTCTAAAATAGTCATATGTTTAGAAGAGGTTTCTAGTTTATGAACAACTTGATCCAAATTCTCTAAAAAACTCTCTACCGTAGGTTCACCCACTACATTATACTTCTGTAATAAACTCATTTTTTTATTTCCTTTTTTTACTTAACTGTCTACTTACTAGACCCTTTACTTTTAGCATAGTTCTCCATCATGGATAGCTGATCCATTGCTCGATCACGCGCTATGCTTTTACCTACATCTTCATTGAAATCATCTTCCACTGGTGCATCAGAGACAGCAATGACAGAACCACCTTTTTTTAAATGCAAGCAACAAACCACTCGGTTAGTCCCTTTAAAAACATGATACTCAGTTTTATCAACTAATTCTTCCAAAGGATTTTCTTTACCTTCTTCTTGAGATACGTTAGCTTCCGTATATTTACCTAGGATGTTTTGCATGCATTACTTCCTTCAATCATTGTTTTAGTCTAATAAGACTATAAGTTAAAACTGTTTTGAGTCTTAAAGGCATTTCATGATACTTCTCAAGCATTGAGTAATCAAAATGTTCCTTTTGGACAAACTCATTGATTTCTACATAATCAAATTCGCCTTTGGTTTTTAGATAACCTCTACCATGACCTTTCTCTGTTATGACATCTATAAGTAATCTACCATTGGGGCAAAGACCATGACTGATGTATCTACCTATAAGAACGTCATCTTTACCGTTGACTGGCACCAGGTGAATACAAGCTAATCTATTTTTCATTCGATCAAGATTAGATCTAACTTTTAACATTATCTTCATTTAACACCTTACGAATTATCATTGACATGTTTAGCAAACCGTTCTAGAGTATTTATAACCAACTTTAGACCAGCTAGGGTTATGATATTATCATTATATTCAATAAGGTCTATAAATTCCTTATGTGAAATCATAGCTCTAAAATAAGGAGTTAAGTTATCTGATTCCACTGGTTTAAAGGAAGCGCTACTTAGGTCATCTAATATGGTATCAAATACTAAATATGCCTCGTTAAAGCTTTTAACAAAAATATCATCATCGGTATGATAAGTGTCTAAATTTTTAAGTAAAGGTTTGATGTAGGAGATCATCTCCATGACCGACTTAATAGTTAAAGTAACTTCTCTTTTAGCTTTATCCTGTTTTTTTGCTAAGGTAGTAAACTTAGGACCTTCGGCATTTACCATTAACGTTACTGAACCAGGGTGTTTTCCAGCCGCTATTTCTTTAGCTCTAAAGAACTGACCGTCTTTAAAATACTCTCTAGGCACTAAGACATTAGGTCTTTTTATTTTTAATATAGGTTCGATGCTCTTATCAAAATCTTCTACAGTACTGTCTACGTTTACTTTCTTACCCTTAACCGCCATTTCCTTTAAAGCTTTGACAGACTCTTTGTGCACTTTAGTACTAAAGTCATTAGATCTTTTCAATTCTTTTTTCAGCAAGGTAACAAAATCGTTTAGCCAAACATTTTCTTTATTTATATAAAAAGTCGTAAAGTAAGGAGTAATGTCAAAAGTCCAACTACCTTCGTACTTACTGCCCTTAAGACTTTTCTCTATAAGTGATAACCTAGTTTCTATATCGGTTAAGTTTTCTTTATAGTTATTCCAATTGGTGGTTTTAGCCGCCGCTTTATCTTTGGATGTCTGCCACCAGGTTTTTATATTATCTATTAACCCTTCTGTAGATACATCAGTTGTTTCTAATACATTAGTTTTTAGTGTAGTTTCTATCGACAGTATACCTTCAACCTTTTGTGTTGATTCTCCGACTGTTTCTTCCACCGTTGCATATTTCTTTAATAGCGACATTTTCTCTCCTATTAGTATCCTGTTAAAAAAGGTCATAATATTAAAAAACTAAAAAAGTTACTATATTAAACAAAAAAAATACAGCAAGGGAAGCCCCTTGCTGTATTATAACCTAATCTACTTTAACGGCATTGTCCTCCTCCACTGGAGGTCTAAAGAAGACACCCAAGGGTGTGTCTTCATTGTAACCTTCAGGAAGGTTTAACCAACCTGAGTCTTCACCGTAAATGACATATCTGTTATTTAGTGTGTTCGCCACGGCCAAGAACCGTTTACCCCCGCATGTACCGGAGGCATAAAACTCAGACGTGTCGTCTCCACACTCACTAGTGGAGAACTCCACTAGTGAGCAGTCAGACCCCACCGCCCAATGTTCTGGAGCGACGGTGAACAGGTATTCAAACGCCGTTTCATTGGCGTCTGACTGCTCCTTGAGTGAAGGTGGGTTGTTAACCACCTCGTCAACGAGCCCAAAGACCCATTCGTTTTTGGATGGTTTGTTTTGCTCTTCTTTTTTCTTTTTTCTTTTTACCGTTATGTAACCAACAGCGACCCCCACTGTAATGGCACCTACTACACCCGCTACAATTTTTAATGCACTCATGATAAATCTCCTATTTTTTTTTTATTTTAAAATCACTCTAACGTTCTTGTTAGAGTTAAGACCAAGATAAAGAGCATAAAGGTCGTTGTCATTCTTATCGACAACTACGGTGACATGCTCTTTATCTACTGTTAATAATTCCAATACCTCTCGATATTGGGCGCGCGCGCACTCCCACCGCACCGTTGCCGCCCTTTCAAAGAGGGCTCTGGTTACTGGTTTGAACACCATGTAGCTCTTTTTAGAACAAGCATCTACGGTGTTTTTAACGATAGGCGATCCGGTATCTAATACCAGATACAAGTTCGCCTTTAAGGTTATGACTTGCATGATTTCCTCCTGCTAACCTTTTATTATCAATAAAGTAATATGGCGTTGACTTAGAGTTAAATGCAAAAAAAAAATAGTTATAGGAAAATGAGTCTTTAAGACTCATTTTCCCTGTAGTAATTAATTAACGGAATAGGTTATGAAACTTGCGTAATAACTCAAAATTGGTTGACGTCGCTAAATTCTTAAAGAAGTAATGTTCGAAGCTAAGAGCACCTAGCTCCTGTACCAGATAATCTTCATAGCAGACACCGTAGTCAGTTAAGTTAGGTAGTGATGGACAATCATCATAGTTATCTTCGCAATAAACAAATAGTACCGGTTCAGCAATATCATCTCGATCAGTCACTAAAATACCAGTTAATGTAATCTCAAAGGACAATGGATAATCAGAGAATCTAACCCGAAGCATATCACCTGTGGACATTGTGGGTATGACGTTGGCAATGGTATTCACCATAGGCTTTATGCCCGTATGTGGTTTATCGTAAATTAAAAATGTCATAACCGACCCTATGTGACTCACCACACCTTCCGATGATGTGTGGTAGCGATCAGACATTTCTACATGCATAACTTCTTTGTTTAAAATCTTGCTCATTTTTTATTTCCTTTTATTATTTAGTCGGTCTCAATATCAGATAGAATGCGATCACGCGCTTCCATCATTTAGAATATCTATGCAACTACTTGTAAAGTTAAGTGTTCGGGTAATAACCCTTGAACCTCCTCAAAGAAATTATGAGTAGACACTGGGACTCTCAGTCGCAGTTTGTTATCTCTATATTTATTAGATAACTTCTCAACTGCTTCCACCACCGCACCTTGGGCTAAAGAAACATTCTTAGCTTGAGTGAATCCCAACAAATAATCAATGTCATTACCTTTAATCACTTTCATTTACAAGTACCTTCTTTTTTCTAATTATAAAACGAATAAATATAGTTAAGACCGAGCATTAACCCGGTCTTAACTTTAACACTTCACAGGTTCAACACCTATTACACACCATTCTTCTGAATCAGGATAATCAAAATATCCCAGTTCGTATTTGACTGGTGGTTTATCATCTTCATTTACCTTATAGATAAAGTCAATCCAATTATTAGGATTTGCCTTAACTACATCGTATATTTCCGTATTAGGTTCTATGAACCAGCAACGTCCATCCAACGCAATTAGTAAACGCCAATGTGTGTGAATCACATTAGTTTCTCTTAGGAACCTACAGACTTCATCGAAAACTTGTTCTACTTCTTCGCAATAACTTAAACGACCATCGGCCTTTGTTACTGGAAAAGTAAATTCGCCTTGCACCACATTAGTATACGCTGCAGTATCTTTGTCCAACGGAGGATAAACGTCGTTTGTGAATTGTAACCCAGCTCTCAACGTTTTAAGTTCTGTTTCTGACATAGTTAACCCCTATGAATAGTTAAAGTTATAAAGTGTATCCTGAGAAGATATTGTCATGGGAAAGAACTCTTCCTGCAAACAACTCCTTCTTGGATTCATGGTAAATCATGTGTTTATTGATGTCTGTGCAAACCAGATAAATAAACTCAGGGGTAATGTCCCAATCCTTTACCTCTCTAAGCCTACCAGAAGCCTGTAGGTTACCCTGCACGCTATCCAATGCATCTGTCATTACCGCTAGTACCAAACCTGGTATATCGTGGGCTGTACCTAACGATTTAAGTGTGGACACTATTAGGTCAGATTCTAGCATTTCACTATAATCATCTTCTTGAGTATATCTACTGATTTTTAAATGACTGAAGTTCTCTTTTAAAAGATCTGTCATCTTGGTACACATTTCAACAGTAGTAAAGTAAATCAAAGCCTTTTGACCATCTTCTCTATTTTCAATAAACTTAGTTCTCACCAGTTCCATGATCATTTCAAGATATGGCTTTAAAAGCTTCTTGTCTCTACGTATACTCTTCTCAAATCTCATATGCGAATAAGCTTTGAGCTGATGGTTAGTATATTTAACTCGATTATCAGCATCTCTTATTCGATAAAGAAACGCGCTAACCCGCAAATACACTACTCTATGAACGATATGACATCTTTCCTCTGGTGGAAACATGACATCGTACATTCTTCTAGTGAATGGATCTTTTGTTATTAATGTTCCGGATAGGGATAAGGTTTTTGGAACATGAGAATACAAGTCCTGTCTAAAATTAAGATGGAAGTCCTGATGAACCTCATCAATAACTCGCAGACCTATATCCAAAGCTTCCAATAACTCATGAGGAAGATATCTATAACCCAAGTCCTTTACGTTACTCTTATATAACTCGTACTGTTTAAGGTAGAGTAAGAATGTAGTATTGGAGCAAAGAATTATCTTACCGTTATATTCCTCTGTACCTGCCATATTCATTAATGACTTTAAAGCATCTGCACCTCTTATAACTAGGAGCTCACCTTTCTTAAAATCAAAAGCTTGCTTAGCATCGCCAACCCATTTTTCCAAATACATTGCTTTGATGCAGAAAAAAGCTCTAACTCTTAAAAGATGGATAGCTCTTAGCGCTATAAAAGTTTTACCTCTACCAGGATCTAATGTAACTACCTTAGTTTTGCCAGGGTCTACTATATAGTCTATGATAGGCGCTTGGTAATCCCTAGGTGCTCTATCGTCAACATATTTAAGATCGGCGAAATGTGCGGAGTATAATCTTTTCCTAATAATGGTAAATCTCTTTTCATTTATACCCCGATTAGACATAAATGTTAAGAAGTCATCAAGTAAGTTAATGTGTATTCTAAAAACAGTTCTGTCTTTATCAACACCCACATATACTTTCTTCATACCACGGACGAACTTACCCGTAGGTAGTCTTATTAATCCGTATTCGGCTATGGTTCTGCAATAGTCCCTTAACTTGTCTTGAAAATACCCATCGAAACGATAAATGCAAAAGTGATGACTATAAACATCAATTCGCGCGATGGCGTTTGAGTGCTCCATTATCACTCCTTTTGTTTAAAGTAAAGGGTTCTTAATTGAACCCTTTTTTTACCCTTTCTTTAATCTCTAGGATTAGCATGGGGGAAAGGTAACAATAAATTATCAAATAAAGAATCTGGTCTAGTTCTGATTGTAAACGATCTAGTGTCAGTTAGTCTTCTAGACTGTGCCTGATACGCCATCGAAACACCCATGGATCTAAAGCCCATATTCTCATCGTAAGAACCTAATTCACCAGAGGTAACAGGTCTCGGTAATCTAAAGTCTCTATCCGCTTCGCTTCTAATCATGGCTGAAAGCATGATTATTTCCAATGAGACTAAGTTAACAGATAGTTTGGATGAAATAAGATTGTAAAAATCTATTAGCTTTCTATCCACTACCGGTTTAATAGTTTTACTATCAGGTCCACGGTAAGGTTTACCTGCGTGAATTACAAACCGTTTAATGGTCTTCATATACTGAACCATATCAGTGTGTTTTAACGGCAGTTGGAACAACGGTAGATCGTTATCCCAGTCAGTAAGGTCGATAACATAATTACCCTTAGAAGACAAATGCCAACCTTTTTCTTTGACATACTTCAAAGCATCAAATGTTAACCATGAAAATCTACTACCCATACTTACAGGGATTGTTACGGTCTCTGTAAACCCTTCTTTATTTTCTAAAGTAAAGGCCACTTCTGTCAAACTTGTAATCTGACTAGGTGCCAAGGCTTCAACTTTATGGTATTCGATATCAGATAAGTTTCTGGCTTGTGATTCCACCAGAGTCATCTTAATCTTGGCACCTTTGAGTCTTTCAGATAACTTTATTACTGTGCCGCCCTCACCACCGTCCTTGGGGTCAATGACATTTGACTCGGATCTAATATATCTAGAATCGTAATCACTAATCTCAAAATCATCTACCTTAGATGAACCGTCCAAATGTTTAGTAGATAACACGTTTTGTGAAATCTTCTCACATAAAACAGTTGCACTAATGTGCCCCACGTTGGTCTGCAAGGGTAAAGATTTATGCAAAGCACCATAGCAAGTACTACACACGCCGTACGAATCAGAATGCTTACATTTGAGAGGACTTCTAAATTTAAGCAGTTGACCCACCAAATGTCTATCGCCCGCTCTAACTTCTTTTAACTTCTTATCTGTCTCATCCAAGTAATACTTACCAGTAATCTTTTGTAAATCACTGGATCTAACTTTAAAGAGGATGTATTCATTAGAACCACAATCACCTTCGTGAACACGTGTAACTATTGACGCCATCAACTGCATCTGTCTATTAAAGTATTCAGATTCAGCCACTGGATCTTTAGCAAACATTAATGCCTTAGAAGCAGATCTAGATTCTATCATTGAATCATACAGAAGATTAACGCCTTGTGCATAGCCTGTTAATACGGGTTTTCTAAAGATGTTAGAATCAATGTCCGTTAGGTAACCACGCGGTCCCACACATTGTAAAATCTGACCCATTGATACTAGACCGGACTTAGCCATTCTAGATACAGTATTACCAACCAATTCACCATCTCTTTTCAACACCCCACCAATAGCTTGATAGGTTTGGTCTATAGATAACTGCGTTGGTTTGACTTCACTGTTAGCTTTCTTTATTTCTGGATGTTCCAAAGCATCCAGAAAATCAAGAATAGTAATTGTAGATACATAGGCTTTAAGTCTAGTAGTAAAATCATTATAGATTTCATTTGTAAGCTGATAAGCCTTTAACGATAGTTCTTCCATGTTAAGACTACCGTTATATGCATCCACTGCATCGAATAACGCATCACCTAAAATATCTAAGTGTGTATTCTTACCAATCTGCCGGTCACCTAAATGATGCCTGGCAAGTAAGGGTGTCTTAGGATACATTCGGTGATACACACCTAAATACCAAGAGAAAACAGTGGCTCTATTGGTAGTCTCAATAACCACACCATCGTCAAACTTTAGAGACATTTTACCTTCAGGTAATCTCCAAACTTTATCTTTAGTTAGGTTATAAATATCTCGTGCATTGACTACACTCATGTTTTACCCCTTACCTTTTAATTGGTTTTCAACATCCTGCGCTCTGATAGGGTCATCTATCTCTCTGACAAATTTGACACCACCACATTCCATGATGTGTTTGACAAATAAGTTAGATCTAGCATTACCCAGAGGGACTTCTTTTCTATCAACCATTACATCTATGTTTGTGGGTTGATCTGATCTAAGGATCTTATTAACGATATACTTGTGTGTAGTTGGAGAATTGGATTGATCCAACATATCCACAGTTGTATCAGAACCTATGACCGAGTTTAATAGACGCACTTCAGACTCACCTAAAATACGCACGGGTTGGTTTCTACCTGGACTAGAATACTTATCACTGTTAGAAACTCTGGCTGGAATACCAAAATGTTGAAGTTTAGCTGAGGATACGCCAGACCAATCAGAGCCAGTTTTCTCTAAGAGCATTATGTACAAACTACCTATTAATACGTTTCTATCCGTAACTACTCCCTCAGCATAAGTAACAGGACCAAAGGTTGGTGCGTATGGACCATCCTTTAACATCTTAATAGCTTCCATGCTATCTCGAGGATTATCTGTCGGTAGCCAAAGGTAAACACCATCTTTAAGAATTTCCTCCACATGTTGTTTAGGTTTAGGATATTTATCAAATAGAGCCCTCATTCTTGGAGAGCAAATTTCATAATACCCCAACAAATAATCATAAGCTTGTTGCCATCCATTTTTATGATCGTTCTCTACCATGTCACGTACTCTATTTGTAACGTCTCTTGAACATGCGTTTAACCATTGTTCATAAAGACGACCAATATTCATACGTTTAATAGTGGCGTCACCATCCATGATAATTTCAGCTCTGTTGCCATTTCTGTCAACAGGCATCTTTTCATCTGGCCACACACCTACGATAACTCCTTTCTTTTTGTTCAATGAGATTCGTTACTTCTCACCCGCACCATTACGTGCACACGCTACATGTCTCCATGTAGAACAGACTATATCTTACACTTTACAATAAAGTGCCTTCCCGTTTCCATCCACTTGGATGTACAGACTGGTAAATGTCTTAGTCGTTGAACGTTCTTCCCTATGGGAAGCTTCGCTGCTGATTGTCCCTATGTTAACGATTTTCAGGGGTCGCTGAGTCTTTACAGCTCAGTATCCTACGTTAACCCTAACGGGAGTTTCCAGCAATTAGAGAAGTTTCAACCGTGTATCACTACACGGTCGGGCTATATATTGACAATTTATACCCTTTCCAAACTCTACCGTCTCGAATAACAGATCTATCAACGTTAAAATGTGTAGCGGCTTTCCTAAGTGAATTAAACTCTAAAGTTTCTTTGTCACTCTTAGCAGTTACCCTAAACCCTTCATTCTTAACACCGCTTTTAGAGCTGTGTTTAGTAATCGTGTATTTTCCACATATGGAACCATCTCGTTCCATCCAACGTTGTAAATCTTTGAAGTGAGTGTCTTCGCTAATACCCATGAAACGACAGGCGTTTCTAATAGATTCAAGATCGACACTTTCCCCTGTTTCTATATTCTTTACCGTACATGTAAAGTTATCTTTTCTTAACCCATGTTTAATAGCATGCGTTGCATTCTCCGATGAAGAACACCACTCTAGATTAGAAAGTCTATAATCTACCTTGTTACCGTTTTTATGATTAACATACGGTTTTTCCCAAGGAATATTATTTTTAATCCAAGCCAAAGCTAAGAGTCTGTGTAACTTAACACTGCGGTGCCGCAAACTTAGTGGGTCATAAACCTCAACAGTTGGGTATTCGTGATAAATACTAACTGGAAGTATTTTACCAGTAACTATTGAGATGACTTCACCTTTCTTGCATATGGCGTTGAAGGGAAAGTTTGGAATAAGTCTGTACTTCAAATTAACCATTATTGGTTTATTAAAAATCATCCATGGTACTGGTTTTGATTTTAATCTGGGTACAGGTTGTGTAAAAACAATGTTATTTGGATTTACACTGGGTAATCTATCGAATGGAAATTGATACAACTCAATTAATTCCATCCATTTTTTGTCAAAATCAAATTGAAGATCACTTAGCATATTTATCCTAAGTAGAAACTCAAATTGTTTCTAACCACCGTGCGCATCTGTAATTTTAAAACCGTCAACGGGTGATACATCGTACTCAAAAGTTACTTCAACGCGCCAGTCATCAATTTCTTTTCTTCTATGAAGTTTTTGAACTCGACGTTTAACCACATCCTTACTTTTCAAGTGTTTTGTTAATGGATTACCGTCCAGGCCTATATACCCCACAGCCTCCACAACAAGTCTATGAAATTCAGGAGTTACTACCAATGAATCCTTTCTAACTCTATGCAGCTCATTATAAGTTTCTAGAATGGTAGTGTAATATCTCACCATTGCCTGGTGGTATTTATCCACCTGTACTTCCATACCCACTGGTGTAGGAGGATTACGATTAATGGTATCGTGGTGAACAGCAACGTCAACTACCTTTGCACCTGGTTTAGCATAGACTAACTTATCAAATACGTAGTCAGGTGATTGTAAAGATGCTTTATTCATCTCCACCGGTCCTAATAAATCATCGTATGATCTTAAGGCAAATAGCAAGCCATCATCTCTGATTCTATCACCTATGTCAGGGAAGGGTTTATAGTTATTAACATCACCGTATAAGTTTAGAGGATAATACTCCTTACCCCACGATGTTACTCGTTTCTCAAAACCTTTTGAAGAGATCTTCTTAAGGTAAGACTCTGAAACCACTACACCATCTTCAATGATACCCGGTACAGACATAAAAGCAACGTTTGATTCGACTCCGTAATTATAATTACCTGCATCGTCAATTGATGGAGAATCTGCTATTATTGTACCACCATGCACAACCATACCTTCAGATATAGTTTCGGCAATAGATTTATATTTGTATCTAAATCCGAAATGCTGGTGTTTAACATCCACGGCAGTTGAATGTCGAATCATTTCCACAATACCAACTTCTTTAGTATCTACTCTTTCGTAAATAATTAATGTCGCAGGATTATCCTTGATGTTGTCATTACCTAATGTGTGTCGGTATTTAGGGATGACTTTAATAATCTGAGAATCGTATGGGAATTTAATATTAAAGGTATACTTCCCAAATTCTCTCTCAGTACCTGTTTGGCAACGTCTTGGTGTTGCACCGTCGATTACTAAAGCCTGTGCAATATGCGAGGCAGAGAACATGTAACCCCGTGGACTACTGTCGTGTTGTGTCCAGGGGTTTAACGAGTTGATAGACAGAAACTCTGGTCTGAGTTCATTTGCCATTGTTGTACTCCTATAATTGTGTTTATCTACTGTAGACATTATGATAGTATGTAATTAAAAAATTTTTCATTAAAGGTGGTTGATATGACGATGTCTATAAATAAACTATCTGGTGTGGACGGACCTAAAGAGTATTATGAACCAAAATTCAGAAGAGTTTTGGAGATATACATGAACTACTTAAGGACCCATTCAGCTACCACACCTATAGCCCTACAACCTCATGAAGTTTATAAACATAGAGGTGACTTCTATGGGTTAGTGTCAACACTAGGTATAAGAAGAGAACACCATTGGTTAATAATGAGATTGAATAACATATTTAATCCTAATGAGGTTGATCAAGACTTGAAGTATCTTTTAATACCAGATCTGTCCGTGGTAGATAATATCAGACAACTTTATTTGCAAGTCAAAAATAAATAAAAAAAAGAAGGGTTTTATCCCTTCTTTTTTATGCCCTTAACAACTTAAATGCGTAACTTAGATACCTTGGTATCTAGGTGGATATGGCTGACCATAACCTTGCATTGGTTGTTGTGGGTACTGCATTGGTTGCTGATAACCTGGGTAAGGTGCAACATTAGGCATTGGTTGCTGATAGTAAGGTTGTTGAGGTGGTGGTGGGGGAGTAGGTTGTGAACCAAACTTCTTAGCCATCATCTCACTAAAACTAACGCTACCTTCTGCAGCTTCTTCTTCCCATGGAGGAGTCTGTTGCTGCTGAGGTTGATGATAACCTCCTTGCTGTGGATGTTGCATTGGTTGTTGAACCATGCCGTATCCAGGTTGACCGCCTTGTTGCGGTGGATAAGGTTGCTGATATGGTTGCTGTTGAGGTGGGGGTGTAGGTACTTCAGGCGTAAGTCTTCTAGTTGACTCAGCTGCAGTATTCTCGTTTGCACTCTCTTGCTCTTCAACACCAGGATCACCTGAATTTCCAGATAACGCAGGAATAAGATCTCGGAAAATAGAAATGTTTTCCAAACCATCTTCCCATGAAGTATCTATGGTAATGCTATCAGGTGCATCTAGGAAATCATAAAACAATTCTGTTTTATCATTAACTGCCACAGCTACCTTTAAAAAGCTTCTAACTAATGAATCAAAATACGGAGCTTCTTTAGAATTAGAACCGTAGCTATATTCTTCATTAGACCCAGCGTAAGGTAAGATGTAATTAAATAACTTAACGAAAGAATTAAAGTCTTTGACTCTTAACTTGACACCAAAGATACTTCTATCGTCATTATCAAACTCATCTGTAATCGGAAAGCTCATAATGGCTACACGACTATAACCTTCGCCGCTAAGTTTACCACCACGCTTAATATAGAGACTACATAAACGTCTTTCAGTTCCTGGGAAGCTAATAGCATCTGTAATCTTAGCAAAGTCGACCAATGTACGCTTATCTGGTTTATCAAAACAAGATAATAACTCACTTTGTCTTGGAGTAAGTTTCTTATGTTTATTTTGATTAGCTGCCAATTCAGTCAACTCTATTAAAAGTACACTAATAACAGAAGTGATTCTAAATACAGTAGCTGCACGTAAAGCTTTGATGATTTTACTTTCACCACGATACACATTCTCACTCAACGGATGAAATGCCATGTAGTTATCCCAATCCGCATTTCTCAATACTTCTCGAGTTGGAAGAGCTAATCTTTTACCTTCTACGGTAAATGGTAATTTGGTGTCGCTATTTAAAACGTTGGAAAGCAGACCATTCTCATCTGCTTCCACACCCATTGACCCTAATAGACCTTCGTAGAAATCTATGACGTCTTTTACTTTCATGTTATCTCCTAAAGTATTGTATCGCTGTGATCATAATGAACCTCTGGTCTAATGTGAGTAGCCAAGGATTCTAAGTCATGTGCAACGTTTCTTAGATGTTGTTGATCCTGTGTTAAAACAGGGGTAAATAAAGCATCTGCAAAGGATGGTGCCGCATAATCCACAGGATGTTCACCCGCCACAGAAATAGTCAATCTCGTCTCACCTAAAACATCTACTAGAGCGGTTAACTCATAGTCAATGTTATTAGCAGTCACTAAGTTATTAATAACCTCATGAACTAAACGAGTGTTAAACCATTCGATATAAGGTTTAAGATCTAAACCATCGGCGAATGTCTGACTATCGAATATACGAATGTCTGTCTGACCATTGGTAGTTCTATTTGTTGCTGTGAACCCTATGCGAGTAATCATCAAGTCTAACATAATTGATGGAATAGACTGAGATAGTGAAGCCGCCCAAACCGTTTCCAAAGTAGCCGTATTCCAATTCTCCGTTTGACCACGTTGATGTGCTTCTCGCATTGGATTACCAGACATTGTCGGCATCTTATTAACAGCCTTGGCTGGAATGAAAATACCTACATGGTCTAACTCTGGATGAACATACATCATCTCCCCGTAAGTTATAGTACCACCTTCTTGGAAACTAGAAGTCTTATCAATCAAAGTTTGAAAGAAGGTATCTGCTGCCACAGAGTTCTCTTGCACAAGACCCATGCTAGTATTATGTACTTCTGCGCCACCTAAGGAGTCTATGAGATCTGGTGCTGAATGACTTTGTACATAAGCTTTCAAAGAATTTGAAAGATAATGCGTTGGTGAACCATTACTTCTTCTAGACTTCTTAATTGGAGAGTCTGTGAATGTAGTTCTGGTGTCCACAATGTCATCAAAACCTAACTGGTTAACAGTCATAGAGCAGAAGAGATCCTGAGGTCGCATGGCGTGTGTAACATTTCCAGCACCAAAGTCAGCATTGCCTGTAATCAAATGGTTAGACTCAACTACAGTAGTCTGAATATTTCTACCATGAGGTGTATCATAAACACTATCTCTCAAGGTGATAACGTTATTGAAATGCAACATCATGTTAGGGTCTATGTGCTGGTTATTGGAAATACCCGCATGTGATGTATACCCTTGCAGAATTTTTCTTTGGGGTGGGCCAAGATTTGAATGTATAGTTATTTCTAACATGAATCTAAATCTTGAGATATCCCATCCGTTAGTAATACCCACAAAACCTACAGGTTGAGCAAGTGGATTTAGAAATGAACTGGCGGCACCTGCAATACTAGCTGCAGAGAAATTAGACCCACCCTGCGTTACTTCTTTAAAATAATCCACAGCACCGGGATTGATGTTAGTGGCGTATGGTCGGGAAGCCATGTCATTGTAAGTTCCAGTCTCAACAAAGATTGCCTTTGTGACTCGAGCTTGCGCCTGTGGTTGTGGCGCTTGGAAGTATGGGTTATTTTGTTGCATCATGCTCTTCACCTATAACTCATTTAGTTTTATTATTAAGTCCGATAAGTTTTGACGTATCTCAGCGGAAACCATTTGTGGTTTATTAACATCTACAGAAAGTTGTGCTCTAATGCTTTCTGGTGGATGATAAAACCAATCGCTACTGATTAAATCAGTGGAGACAATATCTATTGCCTTTAAACCTACGTTAGCACTCCTTAGATTAATGTTGGAAGTTAATCTTCTTTGATAGGGATACAATTCTTGAAACTTCTCAGTATGATACTTAGAAACTCTAGATGTAGGTAATCCTAAATGCTGTCCATTGTTAGGTGCTGGTTGGGCACTTAACAACAAAGATACTTCTTGAAAACCCCAATGCCAAAGTAATGCTTGTGTAACACCCATGGCCTTCAATAATGAAGGTTTGTTAAGTGATGGCACCCCCCGTGGACTTATAGCTTTTGACAAAACCCATTGAGCAAGTACTAAGTGATGTTTCTGGATCTTTAACCCCTCTAACTGATCGAAGTGTTTAATAAACACCTCTACGGATTTGGGATCAATTGTAGGGTCTACAATTGAAGCCATGTCTAAGAATCTATCCGTATACACAGATAGTACAGTTAAATCCCCGTCACTTATTTCTTGCTTAACTTTGTAGTTTTCTGCAATAGATGCATTATCATCATCGTTAACATTACCAGTAGGTCTCTTTTCATTGATTCTACCGCTAAAGGTTTTATCTAACGAATTCACTTGTTGAGTGATAGTGTGATAAATGTTAGCTATCAACGAATCCCCAAGAGTTTCTTCGTAAATAACAACTCTTCTAATAATGACCTTAGACATCAACCATTCAGGTAATTCAGATGAACCTAACCCACCAAATACCGCTGAGGTAGATTTAAAAGCCGCTTGAGCTTTTCTTTCTTCTTTTTCGATAGAGGCGTTAATATAAATCTCTAATCTCTTATAAGGGTTTAATTTAATAACCTTACTTTTAGATAAAAGAGATAATACAAAATGATCTCTGAATTTACCCGATATATCTCTAGAGGTGTGGTTTAAGTACTCACCAAAGATAGGTAACATGGGTTTAAGATAAAGACTGAAAGCTATTAAATCACGATAGTCGTCTCTAAGGTAAGTTAGCTTTTCAGTTAACTCATTCTTATCTGTATCGAAATCAGTTTTTAATTCTGTAGGGGTGTTTATCTGACCCTTTAACTTAACCCATCTACTTAACGCTTCAAAGTCCAATAAGTTATAAAGTATGGCCACTTGTTTCTGCAATAGCGTATGAACCTTATTAAAGTCCGTTACGTTATCCAATACCTCACCGACATTCACGTATACGTCAAATATCTTATCCTGAAGATCATCCGGTAAGGTCTTCATGTAAGCATTTACGTTATCAAACATCGTTGTAGGGTTTTGCAGAGTAGATCGCCCATAAACAGTAACGTTCCATTCAATCTCTTTATTACCATGTCTAACGGTAATATAGGAAAGAGTGTTGCGCTCTGTCTTAGTAACAATGTATTGCATGGTTTCCCCTTTTAATAATAGAGTCTACTTTACAGTTCTCAAATTGATAGTATGTAATTGTAAATATTTTGATTAAAGGTATAAAGCTAAGGAGAGCGCATTGCTCTCCTTTAAACTATAACGTTAAACTATTTACATTGGGAATCCATCATTGTCCGGAGACGCAGTTGGGCGTTTCTGATAGTCAGATTTCTTATAGCCTTGACCAGGCTTAGAACCATTGCCATACCCACTATTATCGTATTGACGATTAGAAGCTTGACGTTGGAAGTCAGGCTCTGTGTAATAAGTGTCTTTAACATTGTAAGTTAATTGACGAATCGCATCAACAAAAGCTTTAGCGTACATAATGCTAAGTTCAGCGTCTGTAGGTACAGTACCGTCCTTTCTAGCAAAACTATGATAGTCAGTTGGTCCGAAAACAAACTTAATTTTAGCCTGCTCTTGAGCAGTTACTGACATGTAAACTTTACCACTAGAATCTTTACCTACAATAGTAGTAGACAACACACGCATGTCTTCTGGTCTACCGGTGCGGTTTGTTACTTTAATGAAGTCGTCTGCAGGACCATCAATTATTCTTTGCAATTCGTCTAATAGCACAACGAAGGTGTATGTATCCATTGGTGCAGAAATACGACCATTGTCTTTAGCATTAGGGATGTTGGTATAAACATCAATTCGTGGTTGGTTTTTAATAACCGCCACTGACAATGTGGGGTTTCTTTCTGAACCGTCTTGCTTAGGACCAATGATCTTTAATTTAAAATCATTGAACGCTGTTTTCGGTAGGGGTTGTCTTTCTGCTTCCGCCATTTTAATCACTCCGTTGATCAAGTCTTCATTAAAAAGTAAATATGGTGGGCCCTCACGGATTCGAACCGTGGACCTAACGATTATGAGTCGTTTGCTCTAAAACCAAGCTGAGCTAAGGGCCCTTTATCTTATATGTTTTTTAGTTACTAATATATAGAGCTGGAAGGTAGTTTTTTACCTAACCTCTACTTAATTCTAAAAGTTGCTCTTTTATTTCTGCGTCTTTTATACTCTGAATATTAAAGGTTACCTTATCCATTGTGGTGACAGGTGTCCATTTATATCTTTCAGAAAGTTCAATTAAAGCTTTCTTTAGTTTAGGCGACAACGAGTTAAACATTGTACTGTTATCTCCGAACACTTGAATAGTTAACTTATTAAAAGGTATTCTATTAAGTTTATTCCCACCTGTCAATTTACTATGCCAAAGATTCTTGGATTTTAACTTACCGGTATGTGATTCTAATAAGAATAGATCGGTAAACTTAGAACGCCAGAGAAGATCCAGCGGGTAGTGAGTTAACAAGGCTGCTCTAAAAGGACCTCCTTTTAACTTAACTGCCAATGTCTCAAATTGACCTTCTTGAAAAATACTATCGGACATACTAAGTATTGCACCTAGTGTAGAATCTTCAAAGTTTTTCTCAAACAATTGTTTAGGTGTATGGGCTTGTTTGATATTAGCATGTGGGAATAACTTTACGAGTTCTTTATGTTCGTAAAGAGGTAAATAGAACTTTGTCTTTACTCTACCTGAGCTTTTAATATCCACAGTAGACATTACAATGTTTATATCTTCTATAAAAAAGTCTAGGATCTGTTCCACTACTAAACTCTGGTGAACCTCACGGTCTATGGAATTTAGAAAGTTTCTAAATAAAGTTCTTAGATTAATCCACAATTCATCTACCTGTCCGAATGTTGGCTTTAAAGATTCGTATTCGCCAAAGGCAAATATCCCCTCCAAAGCCAACGATGTAGGGATAGAGATGGGTACAGCCCCTTTCTCTCTCTCCACTACATAGTTAATTATCCTACTCACTTCATGTCTCCTATTTTTTTTTTAAATAAACTGTTTCAATAAATCAGAAGCTTTATCTAACTTAATATTACAATCTACTTTAGAGGATAGTCTGCTTGTCAATAATTCAACTATATTGTTTTTTGTTATCTTGATAGGTTGATAGGAATTTCTAAGGTCTACCAATGTTTGACTATTGACTTTTGTATCCTTATCCAACAGTGTGTCTAAATGAACATTTGGGAATAATCCCTTTAAGGTTTCCATACTACTAGAAGAAAGTATTGGGTTATCTGCTGAAGCTTTTATTCTTATATAAGAATGTTCTGGTAACTTTTTTATTTCTTTCTCTAGGAATTTTAAAGTTTTCTCCACGTTATCATCTACACAAGCAAGTGTCTTATAAACAATTGCCATTTCATTTGGGATAAAAGTTATTTTGTGCTGACCTTTAGGGTCAACTATAGTTTCAACATAACCTTTATCTTCTTCCTCATTGTGTGCTAGTCTATCCGTAGACCCAGCTGCAATTATTCTATCATTCACCGTATGCTTGTGGATGTGACCTACATAAATGAAATAACGCGTAATAGATAAGTATCTCTCTGGATCATGTGTGGATGAGGATAAGAATTCTGGTAGCTGATATGAAAACGCGCCATGCATGTTAATAAAATCTACTTTATCCAATCCTTTCCTAGCCATTAACTTCTGAACATCCAACCAGGTGTCATCGCACTCAGGTCTCCACTCATCTGGGATATAAAGAATATCTATTCCAAATTTCTCATTATGTTCAATATCTAAGGCTTCAAAATACTTAATGTCTGCACCGATGTCCATCATCTCATTTATCTTCATAAAGGATTTGGATTGTTTCCAGTCATGTGAGGGAGTCCCCTCAACCATCCTAACCACAACATCGTATTTCTTACAGATTCTTAAGAACTTATTTATCCACAGTTCTATTTCAAAAACATTGTCATCTGGGTATGATAATAACCTATCGAATACATCACCCGTAATAAAAATAAGATCTACATCTTCCATCTTAGCTCTATTAGGGAATACCTCTTCTAGGAATTTTAATGTATTCCTTGCTGGTGTCTTGCGATGACCTAAATGAATATCCCCGATGGAAATAACTTTTATTTTTTTGGAAAGCAAATTACACCACCTTCTTAATTATTTGTTATATATCTTCAAACTCAATTATCTCTGAATTTATTGAAGTTCTAGTGTTAGTATATTTACCATTGGAATCACTGTTATCTGTAGTCTCGTCATTCGCCTGATCTACATTAAATCTAGGCTTTAAACCATATCTAGCTAAGATAGCGTTCCATGCACTGACCGTAGAGACATCAACAGGAATTCTACTAACCTTACTGGTCATGTGTTCTTTTATAAATCTATCACCTAAGGTAGGTAGAACCTTTCCTTTGAGTCTAGCCGTATTGATTATAGAGAATGCCGAATTTTGACCCTCGCCAGTGAACTCTCGATTGATACTTCTTAATGGCGCAGGTACTCTAAATAAGATCTCACCAGTAGCTGGATTTATCACATCTAACGGTCTTAAAATATTACCCGCTACATCCGCCCATTTATAAAGTGATTGGTTGCCATCTGTATTAGTAAGTATAGGAAGTATGTGTTCTTTAAAGATAGCTTCAGGTATCTTAGCAGAATCATTTTTAGTGGCTTCTAGTAAGATATCCATAGCGTCGATAGAATCTTTCAACACGCCCCGTAAACTAGGGTCAAAGTCTTCTATTGTGTTTTCTAATTTTCTAGCCATTAGGTTCTTTCCCCATTATTAACTTCAAACACTTTGGTAACTTTTTTATTAGCCACCTGTATCTGTCTACCTAGGTTATATCTAAACCCATTCTCAACCACAAATGCATCTATTTCCAAATTATATCTATCGGCACCTTCTTCTAGCGGAGGTTTGATTTCAATAGTTACCTCAACTTTATCAAAGTATCTACCGAAATAAGTTGTAAGGTCACGTTGAACATGAGTCTCTAACTTATTAAGATCGTCACCAAAGACCGCTATGTGATAAGGTAGTGATGTTATTGAATCAGAGTAAACATAACTTTGTGATTTCTCACTGGTGATGTAATATGCCATTAAAGCATCAGCTTTATCACTTATTTCCGTTAACCAGCCAGTAGTGGTTAGGCTAGGTACTTTCTTATTACTCATCACAATTTCCTTATGTCTTTGGGTGTGATAACCTTATAACTAAGATCAACTCTCACCTCTTCAGTGCAATTGTTTATATCGCAGATGGATGATCCAGCCATATGACATCCCACATCATTGTGAATATTGCACTTTAAATGATCGGTTGTCTTTTTTAGAAACAATCCAGACATTGCAGGTATCTTTTTCGATGTCAAATAAAGGTTGTATTTAACCTTATACTTAAAGTACGACAAAGTATGTAAAATATATCTCGCTTGTAGAAGAAACATCTACTCTCCTTAGACAAAAAAAAGAGTACCCGTTAAGGTACTCTTTAAGTTTTTTAAAGGCTTGCGTTCCACCTAGACGTTGGATCGTCACCACCTTTTCTTATTAGATTAACTACGTTAGTCCAAGTCTCAAGAATATCCACCTGTTCAACATGGTTTAATTCTCGATCTCCTTCCAAGAGTTCATCATAATAAGTGTCGGCATACCAACCATCGTCAGTTTCAACAACAACACCATCCATAACTCTTCTGTAGTCGTAAAATTCTTCACCGCTAGCTTCCTGTGGGAAAGGGTCTTGATAACTACCCTCGTATCCCTCTAGTTGCTGGTTGTGATACATCTCACGCACAGTGGGTTCTGCCATAACCCATCTTCTCATATGAGATTTAGCCCATTGGAATTGACCAATGTCTGTTAAGACTCTAACGTCATTAGAACCCCAAATGGAACCAAAGGCTCGGCGTGCAGCCTGCGCCATTCTCATTGCCGTAGAACCTGACGTTCTTTCATAGAGGTCTCTAGCTCTTGATAGAAAGTCATTGCTCACGGTTGTATAGTTTGCTGGTGGTGCTTCTATTTGCTGTTGTAAAAAAGCCAATGTATTAGGGTGGGGCTGTGCATAAAGTAGATTATCAGCTAGGCCAGCATAACCTAAACCGTCATAATCAGTTATTATTTGTGCCATTTCCCTCTCCTTAATTGTTTATACATTAGATAAGTCTCCCTATTCCATTTTTACTGGTTTTCATGTACCCAAGCTGCAATGTTTGCAACTACAGGTCCTGGTAAAGCCATGAAGCCAGATAACTTTCTAGGGTTATTCAAATCTAAAGCGTATAAATGCGGTTGTAACCTACTAACCCTTTGGAATGTTTTATTGTCATGAATAAGCATCCCATTGAGAGCATCCAATTTTCATTGTACGGTCAAAGACCGTTTTTATTCGTCAATTATTCTTTTTTAACTATTTCTTTTCAGCTGGACCATCCAAGAAATCTTTAATTAACTTCACATTAACATCGTTAAAGTATAGAAATACGAAACCGGAAACTTCCTCTAGTTTGTTTTTCTTTAATCTGGTAGAGATAGCTTTTTTACTTAAGTTAAAGTCACGTATAAAAGATGCCGCGCTGGGGTAGATAAATTTTTTACCGTCCCTTAAACGAACGACGTAAACTTCTTTTCTACCATGGGATCTAGCCTCTTCTATCATTTCTTCATTGTAAACGGGATAATCCTGTTCTTGATAAACGACTAACCATTCACCTTTAAGTAATTTGAATCTAATGTTGTCCGACATCATGTGTGCCAATAAAGGGCGGCTAACTCTAAAGTATTTGGCTGCTTCTCTATTCCCGTCGAATAAAACCTCCTCACCTGTATCTACCGATTTAGCCTTTAATTTAGTTAAGTAGGGTTTATACTTATCTTTGACATTACTTTTAGTTATGTTTTTACCTGCGTGCTCAATTACAAACCCCTTTAAGGGTTTTCTTTCCTTAATTGAATTCCAAACCTCCACCTCACTTACGTCAAGTTCAGCAGCTGTTTCCTTTAAATCTATTAAAAATCTTACTTCTCCGTTTTCGGATAATAATTTTACTCTATTGCTTTTCCCACTACTTTTTAATACTGAAGCATGTACGTTATTTTCTTTGACGTTAACCCATTCTAGATTATGTTTTTCATTGTTCTTAACATTACCATCAATGTGATTAACCTGTAAATCTTCAGGATTTTTTACAGGATGGAAGGCTAGGGCTGTTAAACGATGGACACCAAAAGTCCTCCACCCTAAGGTTTTATGCTTAACTGAAGCTGTAATGTACCCGTCTAAATTCTCATAAGTATTTCTACGAGATCCGTCGGGTGAATATATACCTCCTTTACCATCTGCTAAAAAACCTAAAGTATCTGGTATTAACTTTAGATCCATTTTTTTTTGCCTTTTTAAATAATATTACGAATAATTGACTATCGGACGTTACTCCGACCGTTAACAATGTCCAGTTGTTAACTTCCGATACTTTCATACCGGTTGAGACTATATCTTCACTCTTAAGAGTGTCTCCCGTTTCGGGTCCACTTGGTACCCTACGTGCATAGCACTAGTCGTTGAACACACTTCCCTATGGGAAGCTTCGCTGCGCCGATCACCCAATCTTAATGAGTTTTTACTATGCTTACCACTTCCATTACTGGGGTAAGTATTACAGTGTATTGCTACCTGTAAGTAGTATCATTAAGCTCTAAGGGATTTCCCGCAATTAGAGAGATTTAACGAAGGCAATGTTATCTACCATCAAAATCCGCGTTCCACGCCGGAAGGATTAATACAGAAACTGAAACAGTATTAATGTTTGGATCTGTTTTAATCTTAGTTACAAACAACTGTTGAGCAGAACCTCTAGTCAATGAAGGATTTCGTTGGAGTATAATAGGTAAACCCTTATATGGCGATTCAGCTATTAGCTCTTGAAATAACTCATCTAAGAGAATGTCGTATTTCAACGTATGTTCATGAATATGCCTTTTAGCTTCATTAGGAGTAAACCCTCTTTTTAGAAGTTTACTGATCAAATGAATGCTTAAAAACATCACCGCCATACCCCATGGTAAATGCACTTCATCATAGTCGTGTGGATCAGTTAACGATGCAATTACAGCACGGAAACTAAAGTGAGTTCTCGAACCGTAAATGTGTTTTCTGAACCATCCTGATTTATGACCAATAGGTTTACCGTAAAAGGTTTCATAATACTCAGCTAACTTTTGAATAGCTTGAACAGTTCTTACTTCTCGTGTCTTATCATTCAATGATTTAACACCGTTCTCAATAGAACTAATCGTTCTTACAGCATCAATAGCTGGTAACATGTTAGGGTCAGCGTAAGTACCCATTGCTGAACTTTCTGTAATGAAAGCCATCTTAGAGGGAATAGGGATGTACTTAGAGAAAATAGCTTCTCTATTTTCCTTTAGGAAAAGTTTTAAGTCATCTCTATCTTGTTGATTGCCAAGTTTAATTATTTTATCGTCAATTAACAACTTCATTAAACTATCGAAATTTTGATAGAAGTGATTTAACCCTCTACCTACATTTCTTTGCTTCAACTTCTTTATACTCACTGGCTCACGTTCTTCAGATACTCTGTATCTAGGGTTAGTTAACCACTCCAATACATTAACGCCACCGTCCATGAATTTCTTTTGCAAGATAATCCATACTTCAGGGTTTATTAATGTATCAACACCTTGAGGGGTTGTTATCCACAATACTGATTCTAAAGGTCGTTCTGTTACCGGTAAACATTCAGTGTTACAGTCACTACATTTCAAACCAACGTTATAAGTGCCTTTAAGGGCACCACAGTCGCAAGTAGGTAAAATCTCTAACGAGTCTTGGTTATAAGAAGTAAAGATGATGTTATTCAACTCATCCATCTGTGTCTTATTACTAAGGTCGTAGTAGTTAACTATGTGTTGTTGTGACTTAGACTCTGAAAAGAGTTGGTCATGATTCACTAATTTTAAATATACACCCATTTTAAGAAATCTCCTAGGTTGGGTATAAAAAAAAGAGGGGCTGTTAAGCCCCTCTGTACATCTCACTTAACTAAAATTATTTAGCTAAGATTAGAACTGACCCCAACGAGTACGGTTGTACTGGCGGTTGCCACCTACGCCATAACCTTGACCTGGAGCTTGTACAAAACCGGTGTTTACAGCAGCGGTTGAGTAGTAGCTTGAATCGAATCCAACACGCTGTGACTGCGGAATGAAATCGCCAGCTGGGTTAGATAGGTTAATCATTAGACCTGCTTTAGTACATGAATTGACCAATGCTGATAGGAAGGTAGCACCAAAAGTTACACGTTGTGCGTAAGCTTTGATTACTGGGCGACCTGTAACAGCTTCAATGATTTTCATCTGTTCTTCCAAACGAATTTCCATTGGGATATTCGGGTTGTTAGAAGCTTCAGACCATTTAACCACTGTATCAATGTCAGACTTACCAAACATGTTAAGTACTGCTAGGTAATCCACATCACGGATATCACGCATAACTCCATCGGTCATGTAATAACCCATAGGTACGCGATCAACTTTAGGATGTAGGAATTGACCAGCACCTGAAATGTGAGTTAGTTCTTGACTGAACAAACCACCGGTTAAGTTATCAGCTGCTTCAACGATATGTTCGTAAGCAGGGTGATCACCAGAAGCTGCAGCAGTTAATACGTCTAGTAACCATGAAAGATCACCGCCTTCTTGGATATCCATTGAGTATACAAGATCAGGTTTCAAGTAAGCACCAATAAGAGCCTGGAATTCAGCAGGACCGAATGCTTTAGCTTTAGTATCAATACGCTGACGACCTTTGTCTGTAATCAATGTTTCATCTTCATAACCAACTGCGCCGATATCTGTGATATCAATACCTTTAGCCGCATGGTTAGGACTGAAAGTCCATGCCCACTGACGATGTGCAATAACCTGCGCTTGAGCTAGACCTAACAACTGAAGTTCCATAGTGTTAGCATCAATCATTGTATCAGAACGAGTGATGATAAAACGTGGTTGGTAAATAGTTGTATCTACTTGACCCTGGTAGTAAGGGTTAGGGTTTTGCTTAGGCGCTGGTGCATACAACAAGTCAACAAACCCAGAAACTTCTAGGATGTTACGGTTCTGCTGGTGTTCAATGTCATTTGACTGATCGTTGATTGAAGCGCTTAGCTGTAAGCTAATATCGCTACGCACCGGCATGCCGTAGTAATCGGCCTTCTGACTACGGTGATAGTCAACACGAGTAGTTAACTTTTCTTGGCCATTTTGTACCATACCAATGTTGAATGCCATCTTGTATTCTGGGAAGATATTTTCCACAGTAGACATTAAGGCACCAGTGGCGTTGAACAATACTAAACGAGCTTTTTCTAAGTCTTCAGAATCTACTTCTGAAGGAATGACACTTAGACCAGCATCAACGATTACTACATCGTTAGTACCTAACTTGCCTTTTAGGTATGCTTCGATTTTCGCAACCATTGAAGCAGAGTAAAGCTCTGAAGGAGTTGTCACAATTTCGATTTGACGACGTACGCCGTTCTGGTCGATAGGGATCAAGCGTGGTGCTAGACGATCACCTGAACCTTCTACGATTAACGTGTAAGTCATCACATACTTCTTACCACCTGAAGTAACATTCATAGTTACTAGGATCAAAGACATTGGACCAATAACTACGTTGTTATTATCCATGGTGTGGATTTGGTAATCCACGTTATCAGTACCTAACAACTGTTTGAAGCTTTCAGCGAAGCGGTTTACCACTTCTGATCCAGAACTACGGCTGATCGGGCGACGTAGTACTGAGTTGATCTCACTCAACCTATGAGCACCGTTAACACGACCCTGAGACTGAGTCTGTTGGTTAGCGCGTGGCTGCTGCGGAGCCTCTTGTGGGGCTGCAGAAGATGCCGCGTTGTGCAATTGTTCAGCGAAACCGCTATTGTCTTTAACTGCCATGTATTACTCCTTCATGGTTTTTGGTTTTACATTACTTTTTCGAAAAAGAATGCTGCAAATTAATACCTGCACTCATTCAAATAAGTAATATGTGTTTAAAAATATTTTAAATTAGGTTTATAATCTACTGCAATTGAGTAGCTAAGCGCTACTCAATAGGAAAGATAACCTTTCTATAGTATTAAGTATATAAAGTATTTTTTTACATATACAGACTTTTAAAGCTTTCATCCTATAGACAAAGATATTAAAAGGCCAATTCATGTATACTATATTTAATAAACCTTTGGGATATAATGTTCATCAAGTATCATTCCCTAGGTTAGACTACGTAAAGAATAAACAACGTGATAATTTAGAACGTGTCATAAACTATTATAGAAACTCTGGGTACGCGGTAAGATCCAATCACCTACTTGTGAGATTGTTACATACGCTACCTAACATAGAAGACAATAGTCTGTTACAATATCGAGACATGTTATCCGATTATACCTCTGAGTTATCTAGACATTTTAAGTTCACTTCATCTTACACCACGGGGTCTGTTTTTAGCCCCGGTATATTCTTAGGTAAAGATAGCGAAGAAATTATCATACTCACGGAAGAGGAGTTTGAACTACACGCTATTACTTCTAACTGGGAAAACCTATCGCCTATTAGATTTCTTAAACACCCTAAGTCTGACATGACTTTAAATTTACCGATGGGCGAAGAGTATTCAGATGAACAAGGGTTGTCAGTTATACTAATTAACTTACCTATGTTAGGTATAATGTATCACCTGTGGAGAAAAAGAGAGTTATTAGAAAATTCAGATAACCCTAGAACTACCAGACAATTCATAGCTGGATACTTACTACCTAACTCTTTAAGATCATTCTTAGATGTTGCCTACCTAAATATGTTTATAAAGATATTTAATGGTGAAGAAATTAAAGAAGCTAAGGATAACCATCCATTCTACATGAATACCTATCAAAGTAATTTAATTAACAGCGTTAAAACTGTCTTACACACCTACCTTGATAAGAACTTACCTTTTAAGGAAGTTATTGAAGCTATAGAAGGAGTGTTAGCTAGTTCTATCCGCCAAGTAATGGAAATACCTCAAATGCCTTTTACCAGACAGGTCAATTGGGCGTTAACTTTATCGAGGTTAGAGTTAATAGCAATGTTATTACTTTGGAATGAAAGAACCAATACTTATCAGAACAAAATGGAAATTAATACAATAACCAAAAGTCTGAGAAGATTGAGATCTGATAAGGGATTAGAGCAGATGGGTTCTTCTGAACTTGCCAAGTACGTTAGAAACTTTTTAAAAGAAGAAATAGAAGAGTACTTATAAATACAAGGAGGGTAAACCCTCCTTGTATTATTTTCTTTATTTCCTATCTAGCATATTAAGTTCTTCTTCGGAATAAGGAGGTACTAGATCACTTACAAGTTTAGTAAGATTATCATTGACCATATAAAACCCTAAAGATTCCATTAAAAGATAATAAGGTCTAACGCAAGAATAAACAAGTTTTCTGATATTCATAGCACTAATAATCTCATCTGGTATCCCATTAGACTCAATGAGTGACCTAGGTAGTATTAGCGTCTTAACACCATTCTTCTTACTATTCTTTAGATAGCTCTCCATTCTATCTCTAACACCTACGTCGGTGAGTCCATTTAACCAAAGTTTTAACTTAGTATTATTATCTAACTCCACAGATACCTTAACGGCTTGGTAAGGTGGCTCTGGTGCATCACCATACTTTGGTGCGAATACTTCCTGCCACATTAAGTAATGTGCAAACGGTGAACTCAAAGGATTCACATAAGAACCTTTCTCTTTAATGTTAGTTCCTGTTAGATATCTAGAATCCCCTCTTTTAACTGAGTTAATAATATCGTACTCGATGGTAGAAACTCTTTTCTTAAGGTCTTCTATGCTTAACATTTTACCTTCCATTACAGAAGTCATTATATCCTTTAGACGTTCCTTAAAAGCTTCCATGATGTGTGGCGGTATATTGGAATCCTTTAACTGAACACCCTTAACCTCCATATCCATTTCTTTGTATACGTTACCTTCTTGAGCCGATATGAATGCAAAGTAATGTTTAGCTATGGATGTTAGTACAAACACCGGAAACGCAAATTCGTTTTTCATAGCCAGCTTAAACATTTGTTTCTCATCAACACCCATTGAAGCTGAAATAGTAGCAAGGATATGCGCCACGTTTTGTGTTACTAAATAAGTCATGGCGTAGGAGACAGCTTTAGATTGTTCGCTAAAGTCTATTTTACCTACATACCACTCTGTCCAATATTGAGTAGAGAAAATAGTGGAGTCTGTATCTGAGGTTACTACACCTCTTCTTAAACTACTTCTAATATTAGCCACCGACGCCGGTAAAGATCTAACTCTCCATAACCCTTTAATAAGGTATTGATAATGGTTCAAGGTATTTATTAAATTTTTAGCGGTTGCACCTAGAATGTTAACAGTAACATCATCCCTAGGGACATCTTCTTTTTTACCCAACACCTCAAACAAAGGACGTCCATTAATTTCTTTAGCGCATAAAAGAGAAACGTATGCTAACGAATCTTCATTTAACTCATCTAAGTAACCTGTGGGATTATCAACAATGGAAGTATCTTTGATAGTTATACGTGTAAGAAACTCCCTCATGATTTCAGGATTATACTTAGCTAAGTGATAGAAGTCACCCGTATAAACAAAAGCGCTTCTTTCTATATCGGTTAACCCTCTAACCAATTGCTCTATTTCAGTTATTACCTTCTTGCTTCTTTTCCAATATAGGTCGGTAGAGTAGGTAATGCAATCCATTGTTTGTTCAACTGTTGGATGAACAATGCCGTAGGTTTCTAAAGTCTTCGTTAATGAAACATAGTCAGTATTTCTAACAATAGAGATAATGTTATTCTTGACTATATCCGGATTCCAGTAATGTCTATTACCAAATAAGAACTTTTCATTATTGGCATTGGCATAACTAGTAGCTGTCCTACAAGTAGACGTTAAAGTAGAGTGAGCTGACTTGTTATAGAGGATAGTACCTGTAGAAGCCTGTGCGCCGGATAGCGAGTTGTTAGAAATCTTAAAGGACGTCTGCTCGTTATTCTTAAATGTCTCTAGTAACTCATCGTGTCTCATTTTTGCAGCGAACATTTCTTTCTTAGATTTACTACGTCTTTTAATGTTATTGTCGATAAATTCAGAAAGGATAGAAACCTTCACCTTGGCAGGTACATATACCGCCATGGTTGGTGAAATAACCATATCTCCTTCAACAACTTCTTTAAGGTATAATGAAAAGGGTATAACTTCCTTCTCTCTATTACCAGGCGTATGTTTAGTTAAAGATAACACATCAGGGTCTTGTAACCTATACTTACCATTTACACCAGTTACCTTTACGACATAATCTTTACATTGTTCTAAAGGTTTACCTGTTCTTTTGTGAAGAAATAATGCGGCATCCTCAATATAGTTACCTACTATATTTAAATCTCTTGTTTTGGTGTATTCTTCTGCGGTTAAAATAAAATGATTTTCCACACCGATTCTCCCGTATGTTTTTTTGCTCATCAACAGTATAAGGCAAAGCTTTATTTTTTAACCTAAAAAAGACATACTCGAACAAAAAAAAAAGAACCTTAATGAAAAGGTTCTTTTTGAAAAACAAAGACTATTCGCAGTCTTTGTTTTTCTTTTTGCAGTTCATCGCTTTGATACGGCGTGCGGCAACTATTGCCGCACCAGCTGCTACAATCGCTCCACCGGCGGCGATTGCCGATAGTGGGTTGTTTTGTGCTGCACCGGCCAAAGTCTTCAAGATTTCATTAAACATTTCTTTTTTCCTTTTTGCTATTTATTTTTTTAAATTAATATGTAACCTTTAATAGGTTTATTCAAATTAGTAGTATGTATTTGACTTTAGTTTAATTAAGGGTATAATTGGAGACAGTCCGGTTGGACTGTCTCTATAACCTAAACTAACTCGGTACGTTTTACTTGATAACCATTATCTTTAATTGCGCGTAAGATTACTTCTCTATCAGTTACTGTAACATCTTCAATAAGAATAGTTAAGTTACCTTTATTAACAATAGATAATGTATCTGGGATAATCCAAGGTGTACCTATCACCGTGATGTTACCGTTTGGATGTTTTAGTTTAACATACTGGTAAGCATCGGGATCATCTGGTGAACCAGCTGGTAACAATGGATATACGTTAACATGCAACGTATCCGGGTCTATGTATTGTTTGGCTGTTTCTTTATCTAAGAGAGCCATAACTTTTACATCTTCAAATCTTGCACCGATAATACTTGCAGGATAAGTATCGAAGCTGATAATATTACCATACTCCAAATAATCTTTTAACGTCATTGATCTTCCTCTAGTTTAAATAAAAGAAGATTGTTGGGTGTTAAGTCAATCTTCTTCAAAGGTTGGTCGGACAAAAACCGATAAATTTGCTTATCCAATAAGTTCTCAAGTATTGCCTTACATGAGTGATAATACTCCTTGGACTTTATAGCTCTTTCATCCATATAGCAGAAATGTAGACCTAAGATAAAGTTCAGAATTAACTCTAACTCTACTCTCACCTCATGTTCAATATATGGATCGCCTCTTGGCGTATCTGCATACATTACAGATCTGACGATGTCTATACCATGTTGTATGTCATCGTATTCGACTATAAATATTTTAGGCATGATTACCTCTTAATCAAAACTACACCAGTTCGTTGTTTAATTTCCAAAAGCTTTATAGAGACCTCCATTGGAGTACCTTCTTCACTCTGTTTGAAAATAGCAAACTTATTTAAACGTTGGACTAACGACTTTACAACAGTTACAAATGTATTCAAAATAAAATTATATTCATCATCCACAGGTGCGGGATATGGGACTCTCTCATACACTTCATCGCCGTTGAAGACGCACCATTGCAGATAAGTGGGTTGGAAAGTAAGTATCGGTTTAACAACTGATGTTATTTCTTGCTCCGAACTTTCTATAGATAACTGATTAACACACAATAATGTGTCATTTATCATTTTATCTAAGTTATCCGGTATAACACGTAGACTGGCTAATTTTTTAAATAGCAAATCATGTTCCTTTGTAAGATCCAATGTCATTTTTCGTTCCATGTTACCAACCTCTTGTTATACCTATCACTGGTGTTGTACCTATAAGCTTTACTAAACTAAGTCGTACATTAGTATCCATTCGTCTTAGAGATGGATTTACTTTATCTATAACACTTAAGAATAACCATCTTAAGTTACATGCCAAATTAGCTATCTTAACTAGAGCGTTTTCTTGCTCCATGGGAGTTAAGTGAAACAATAGGTCTGTAATTTCAGCGCCAATAAGATCATCCATTATTGTTGACCAAGGATCTGTTTCAAACCCTAACGCTATAGCTCTATTGTTTTCCGTGGAATTAAAAGCCACAATAGCCAATTCAATTAAATAATCTACATCTATCCCTAAAGAGTCTAATATACAACCGTCTTCCGTATGAGGGTTATACACAGAATCAATAGGGACGATAATGTAATGGTTGGACTGATCTCTCATAATTATCACTTCCGTAAAGTCTTTCACCTTTTTCAACTTTCTTCATCATTAAAATTTCATCTGAAGGAGGCGCATATATTTCATTATCATCTTGCTGAACAAAAGGATCTATCTCAACTAATAAGGTGGTGTCGGTAATAAATGACAACGAAGTAACTACGTACTCAACACCAGGTGGAGGTTTTCTTAGGAAATATAAACGTCTATAATTATTCTGATGAAATTCAATGTATCTGTTAGTTAACTCCCACATAGCATCGTTAGCATCTAATCCAGAGGGGGTTAAGTTATGGTTAATCCAATCAACGTCATTTATGAAATCTTTCCAGTATTCATAAACATCGTCTATTGTACAAATAACACTAAATAGGTAAACGAAGTTATAATAAAAAGACTCTTGGGGCTCTCTTAGAAGCCCCAAGATTTCTTCATGTATTGATGGAAAGGCTGATCTGTCCATTATGAAATTTCTTACTATAGTCATTTAAGTTCACCTATCACGACTACAAACTTACTTGTTTTAAGAACAAACCATTTCTTATCTTTGGGTTTAACAGATAAGTGCTTTTTAAAGCGTGTTCTTATTTCTTGTGATAATTGAGTAACTACATCAGCTGCTCTCTCTATATCAACAAGAGCATCGCCTTGTTCTGACATCCATTTACCCGTTATAAAACGACGGGCTACTTCAATGTCATCAACAAGTTCTATGTCACCCACATCCTCGACTAATTCTAATATCAATGCCAACACTTCTATAGGGTTAACATCAAAATATTCCGGAGATGTACCATCAAGTAAGTTTGTGTTTAGAATTATGCCTTTTGCATCTTTCATGCTAAACACCTTCTTCAATAAACACCAGCCAGGTGTCTTGTCTTCTCAGGTATAAAGTGACCGTTATCCATGTCACTCATTATTTGTTGCTTAAGCTGTTCTTCTAGAGACTGTTGACTTTGGACTCTTGCAATGCCCAGGTAGGCTATTTGCACGCAGTTAGCGTCTTTAACTATTACGTCAAATACATGTTCATCGTAACTGGTAAATTGACGTTTATACCAACCAACTAACCTATATGCCATTACACTCAAGTCACCAATTACACCCTCTGATACATTTCTGTCTATCCCATACAACGAGAACTCTCTATGAATATTATCATAAGGGAAATCGGTATATGGGTAAAGTACAGATTCTATCATTAGTCTAATAATCTCTGAATAATTATTAGAAACAGCTGAGGGTCCAAGATGTGGGATAAGTCTACTAGAAATGTAACAGTTAAGTTCGGTTACGTTTACTAACAAACTTTTCATTACCATTCACCATTTCTCATTTTTTCGTTATAGACCATTATTCGATAGTCTTCTGCTTTTTCAATTAATATGTCGTAAGAGTTCCTTGACTTTAGCCAAAATACCCATTGATCGTTTTCGTGCGTAATAGGTACTATTTTTTGTGTTAGTTCCATCACACCTAAGAATAACTCATCTATTATATTAACGTAGTAGTCCTGAGAGATTCTAGCCATACCACTCATCTCTGTGATTTCCACATCTTCATATGTCCACCAGGGGATATGTGCTACAGCATCTTCAATTCTTGCGTATGACTTACACCATAGCAATCTAGAAAAGTGAGCTGTATCAAACATCGCTTCTACCATTAAGAAACAAACTTCCATTGGAATTTCTGGTAAGTTATTGTGGTTACAGTAGTTATCTGATTTTATTTTTAGTATATCCGTGTATTCTTTGCTCGGCAGGATTATCCGCATTAGACTTTCCTTATGTGTTTGTTTTATAAAACATAGAACTTAACTTAATGTCTGCGTTAACTAAGTATTCTAATGTTAAGGTTCTTTCGGTTATGGAATATTTAGTTAATTCCCTACCGCCTATTTCAGAAGGTATTAAGACTAGTCTCCAAAGTATTCTACCAAGTGCCGGATGGACACATGTATCAACTAACCAATCTATGTCGTTAGGTACTATAGAACCAAATCTAATTGTTGGCTTATATGGAAGTAGTACCTTACCTTGTAATCTAAACTGTTTCTGATACCAATAGTCTAGAATCTCCTCTTCACTATATTCTTGTTGATTTAGAAAACTTAAAGCTTTACTAATGTCTCTTAACACTAGAAGATTTAAATCGGCAACGTCGTAGATTAAACCTACTCGTCTCATTAAAACACCCTCTTCTATTCATACTCATCTTAATATTAAGGGTTCGTATATTTTTTCATTGATTTTTCTAATTTTGCGGCATAAAAAGTAAAAAGTACGGTGTAGCCCTAAGGTCAGGAGACATAAAAAACCCTTATAAGAACTACACCGCATTATCTGTCGGTAAACTAACCAACCAATGAGCAATTATACAACAAATCCAACCTTACCAATTCAATGGTCTGAATACCCAACATGCATTCAGAATAAGGTTTAACCATACGAAGAATGGGAAGCACCCTTCGTTTAAAACACTCAACCACAAATGCTTTAAAGGAAAGGTTTAGGTATATAAACTAGTTATGCGGGACTTCTAAAGAACTACGCTCTTTACTACTCGGTCGGGTTGGATCACTTTACTAAAGATTTATACACCTAAACTCATACAATACTAACCAAAGTTAGTTTTTACTTCTCACTACCCAGACCTATACCAGAAGGTCTGTTAATGACAACATCAAACTCTGGACGATAAGCTTCTTTTTCGAAAAGCTCATGCCAGGTACCAGTTTGACATTCTGTACATTTTAACTCTGTTAAAGGCTTACCGCCGTCCATAAGACCGTCGGGGTAAGCTATATCAGTGCTATCTACTGTACCGCATACATCACATACAAATAAAGCCATAGCTTACCTCCTTTATAACTTTATTAAAGAACTAGACCATCGTCAGTAGTGACATCGTTAGCATCTAAAATAGAAGCTTGTTTAACACGACCGTCACGCTGTGAACTATACTGATCTAAAGTCTTTTTGATATTACCAAAAATACCAGGAACGTCATCAATGCTAATTACAAAGTGCAATTCAGAAACATCACCACTTGCTTGGTTAGTATAACCGGCTGCATGATATTCAGGAATAGCTTGTAGACGACCACCGTCTTCATCTTTGAAAATGCTTGCTACTGAAATAGGATCTTTAACTTCATTAGCTGAATCTACATCAGCAAAGATTTCTAACATTGATAGCTGTGGGGCCACCGAAGTAGTTTTAGAGAATTGAACCCAGTTAGCAATGTCTGCTGAATCTAATTCACGGTTTTGCTTAGACGCTAAGATAGCCAATGCTGAAATCGCCAAACGAATTTGATTATCTACTTCAGAACGACGACGGTCATTGTGTTCATAACGCATAACCACTGGCAACTTAGAAGATTTAGCAATAGCTTCTAAAGACTTCAATGTCTTCAAAGTGTTTTCTGCAGTTAGAATAGATTCATCAGAACCTACTACCATACAAACAGCTGAAAGACCACGATTTAATAACTCACCCAATAACAAAGGTCCAATTACAGAACCAGAGCCACCAGAGGCGCTAAATACAACAACGTTAAAATCACCAGGAACAAACTCTAATAAAATCTGCTTAATTACATTAGAAATTTCTTGATAGTTTTCTTTACGGATTTTACCAGAGCCGTCTACATTTGGTAGGATGTAAACATCATCTTCGGCTAAACCTTCTTTAAGATTAGAACGACTAGTGTCAATGTATACAGCTTCTATAGCGGCTGTACCAGGTTCTACACCTGCGCCATTGAAGTAACTAGCTACGTTAGTACCCATGCCACCGCATCCATAGACTCTTAGAGTTCCGATTTGCTTATCACTCATATTAGATTAATCTCCAATTAAGGTTGAAAAAGTTAGACAAATTTACCCACACGATAGGTGGTTAGTTATTATCTACCTATTTTGTGATTCAAATTAAGTAAAGTGCAAACTACTTTTTTACATATAAGTAGGGTAGAATGTTCTAATTAAGGTATAAAAAAATGAATGCAATAGACAACGCTATCACAGATTTAAAGTTTAAGATCCCACAAGCTATTTTAGAAAGAGCTTTTGTTAATGAAGCTATATTCGGTTCATTCGTAAAAAGAACACCTATCTCAATTGATTACTTAATAAGAGAGCAGGTGATTGAACCTAGAGTTATGAAAGATCTAAACTTAGTAGGTGGTCAGGAAGTAACCATTCCTTTAAAAGGTATAATTCCAGAATACACTATGGACAATAAGACCTTATGGCGTATCCCGATGGCAGCCACAGAGAATAGAAGAATCAGTAGAGTTTACTCTCTAGTAATTGGTTCTAACCAATCTCCTACTACGGCTAATATGTATAACCAAGGTGCTAGCGCTATAGAAGACGCTACAGCAGGTTTAATGATGTCTCATCTACCAATCCCTAATATCTCACATCACGATATTAGATTAGTTGGTGAGAATACCGTATTAGCAAACATTAATCATCAGTATGCACCTAACCTACACTTAAGATGTGTGTTAGAAAATGATGCAGAGTTAAATAACTTAACTCCTGGTATACTACCTAAGTTCTCAAAATTAGTAGAACTTGCTGTAAAGTCTTATATTTACAATAAATTAATTATTCAAATAGATCAGGCTCAACTATCAGGTGGTCAAGAATTAGGTAGGTTTAGTTCAATAGTTGAAGAATATTCAGATGCAGAAGAAATGTATCAAGAGTATTTTGAAGAGACCTGGAGAAAAATGGCTGTGTTTGGAGATAAGGAAGCTTATAAGCGACATCTCAAAAGAATAACCGGCGGTAGATTCTAATAAGAAAGATAGGAAGATAAAGAAATGAATAAAGATAATCTAAACATTAGCTTTGAAGCTATGGCTTTAAGTGAATTGAGAGAAACTACCTCAGACGTACATGAAGTCTATGTAATACTAACAAACATAGATAACTTAAATGATAACAAAGGATTTGTGTTTGGCACTGATCCATATACTCACATAAGCGTGGCGTTTGAAGACTTTGATAAACTAGGTCCTAATAACGCGCTATTTACTTATAAAGTAGGTAGTGGTGTTTCATTAGATAAATTAGAAGAATTGGAAGGCGCACCTTACTCGTTGTACAAAGTATTGGTAGATTCTGATACTAAACAAAAAATAAAGTGTAGACTAGAAGAGTTAGAGAAGTTAAGCGAAGAACCATCTAATGAGTTACTAAAGACCTTCAGTTCCTACTTAGATAATGAGCTAGGTAGTTGTAAGGAAGTTAGTGAATTACTAGCCTCTAACTTTATCTCTAAGATATTCACTGAGTCCGGCGTGCCGCTGGTTAAAGATAGTTCCAATGCCACTATTAAACCTTATAGTTTTGTAAAATCTAAACTATTGCACTTCGTGCGTAGAGGATTCATAAAACTAACAAACGAATAAAAAAGACATAACAACCATTATTCTTTTTTTGTTTCACTCGATGAAACAACAAAAAAAGAATAATGGGATTAAGGTTTATAACTTAACACTTCAGAGAGAAAGGTCTGAAAGAAACCTTTCTCTCTAACTTAAGTATTAGTATTTAAAATTTTCAAAAAAAAAATATTTTTTTACTATGTCTAATATGTTATAGTGATTTTCATTTTTTTGAAAATTTTTTAGTGAAGTGCCTTACGAGAAGGAGCAGAGCGACTGGAGTAAGCAGGGAGCAGAGCGACCGGTGCACGAACGTAGACTTAGAAATTAGAAATCGTAAAAGGGGTCTGATCCCCGGAGGGGGACCCCTTTTACCAATTGTAAATAAATATCCCTTTTTAGATTCGTCTTAAAAGTATTTTTTTACATACATTAAAAAACACCTAGTAAATAGGGTATTTTAAACAAAAAAAGACTACCTGTAAGGGGTAGTCTTAATATACCGTTAGTTAGATGTCTAGGTCCTTAACCCAATCCTTAATCCAATGGCGGTTATTACCCACTTCGGGATTAAGGACTTCTAATACATAACCGCTATTAGTAGAGGTTACATTTATATCTATCGCCTGTTCTGACTGAGCATTGTAGTTTATAATACCCGCCAAAAGGTCGGCGTAAGCCATGACCCCAACTAGGGTGCTAGGAAAGGTAACCTTTAACCCTACAGACACTTCAACCTCTTCATTAATTTCAACGACTGACTTTAACATCTCACCCTCCTTTATTTTTGTTTTTCTAAAGCTTTACGGTGTTTTAGATAATTAAGAATAAACTCAAGACGCTCATCGTCCGCCACTATCTTTAATACTGGATAGCTAACGCTATTAAAGATTTGGTCTGTGACCATCCAGTGAATGCAGCAACATCCTTCGGAGGTGTTATAACCTCTAATGATGTTTATTATAGCAGTGATCAGCTGAAATTGATCAGAAGCTAATGTTATCACATTTTCTTCCTCTTGAGGTAACGCCAACAGTCGAGTTGGTTTGTTTGCTATCCAATTCATGATCACTCCAAATTCAATTACAGGGATGGCGTCTAATTCTTTCGACATCTGTTGAAATTGGATCTCATTCAATGTAAACATATGTTTCTCCTTTCTCTGTTTACGGTATAAATTAGAGTATTGGGGATATCCCCAATACTCTTTAAAAAGCTTCTTTAATGACCTATGTAAAAGATATGGTCATCGAATTGCCCTACAAGAGCCATAGACTCTCTCCAGTAAGGTTCTACATCATCACGGTGATAATGAGTGGCTCCACCTGTGATGTCGGCCTCAGGGCCTCCGTGAGTGGATCTAGCTATAACACGCTTAGCTAAATCTACCGATCTTTTATAAGCTTCATCTTCAAGCTTATTAAAAGCCACTTCCTTGATAACCTCACCATCGCAATACCACGAGAAGTGGCATTGATGTTTTTCAATGCCACCATCTACCCACCGTGCATTGGTTACGGTATCACAGAAATTACGATTACCGTATTTACCGATACGATTAGCCGTAGCCCAACCTACAGCTTCCTTCATGAAGGAAGAACGATTTCTCCCTTCAAAATAGATATTGAGAGCTAAACATCTCAGCTCTCCTTCCAGCGTGACTTCTTGTCCTCTAATGATAATTTTTGGAGGCTGCACTATCTCAACCTCCCTAACTTGTTTCTTTGGAAGCATGGAAACGTTGGGTGTTTCCAATAAGTCAAGAACTACTTCTTGTGTGTCCTTAACTTCTTCCTCCAAACTTTTTTGTTTCTCTTCTAAGAGCTGAAGTTTTTCTTCAACGCTCACCATTTTGTCCACTGTTTCTTTTTGACCCATTCTTAGATCAAATGAAATAGCTGTTAGAGCAAAGAACCCTAACGCTAAAAATATTAAATGCCAAGCTTTCATCTTGACTCCCTTTTAAAATTAAAGTGATACACTGAACCTAGTAGCATTTACCTGCACTACCAGGTCCTTTTCATTAAGACCTACTATCCATCCCTCAGCTTCAAGGATATCAGCATTTTGGTGATTCAAGCTACCATCTTCATTTAGAAGTTTAGCTTTCATCTCCGTTTCCAAACACTCTGGAAGATCACAGTCCTCCAATGCCGCGTGCTCTATACACAGGGCAGTTGATCTTAACGTGGTTATTAAGGTTTTCATTTCATCCCTCCTTTAAGGGTTAAAAAATAGATATGATAGTTTAACATCATACCTCATAATAAAAACCTTAAGTCTCTATTTACATTGTAGTAATATGGAGTTGACTTTAGGTTAAACACTATTTACTGTCGAATTATGTGTGAAGTTTAATTATAAGGTCTTTAACAATGAGCAAAGATATTAAGTCAGTTTTCGATGAAGTCTGTGATAGGTTTGAAGCTAATAGGTCGACTATTAAAACTATCAGAGATATTCGTTTAGAATTCATGAATAGAAATGAGGATCATCTAGAATTCTTTACTGGAAACCTTATAGGGGTTAACCCTATTCGGTATAAATCTAGCGATAGAGATCGTTGGTTTGAAGAAGTCCTCGAAGTAGATGAAGAAGATATTAGAGAAAAGATAAAGAGACTAGATACTATTGACGACGGTTGGGTTAGAGCAAATGACTCTGTGAATCTATCATGTGTTTGGATAACACACAAAATTATGAATTCCACTAAGTTATCAGCTAGAGAAAAAGAACAAGGGATGACAGAAACTATCCTAATGTTCCAATATAAACTTTTAAGTAGCGTTGTCGTTAGACATTTTCCTTATCTAGCAGATAGAGCCGTGGCGATTGCTACATACGAAGCCTTATCAAGAAAGTTTGAAATTAAACAATATGGTTCTTGGCAAGGTTTACTAGACCATAGAACAAAAATGATTTTATCTTCTAGCGGTATACATTATGAATCTTTTTTACATATGAGAGATGATAAAGACGTCATAAACGTTATCTCAGACGTCCAGAAGCGCCTCAGAGAGATCGTTAAGAAGATTCACACAGTCTTTGCTAGGGTTAAGGAAGAAAACCTCAGGGTGACCTCTAAAACTACTGTTGTAGAAATAGACGGTGAGAAAGAATTGCTAGAGAAGATGAGAGATCATACGGCTTATACTAGATATTTAAAAAACATCATAAGTGATAAACCTACTTTCATCAGATCTGAATTAGTGGACGTGGTATCAGATATAATGTCTAGCATGAACCCAGATCATCTAAGACAGGCGTTAGATTACTGTTCAGATAACTTTGGTTCAGGCGGAGATAAGAAGATAGAGAAGTTGTTGGATGAAACTCTATTACATGCTTATCAATACTTATCTGAAAAGGTAGGTATAATGGCTAATCCTTCTGACATAGGCGGTTTAGTAGTTAAACTCAAAAATATTTATTCTGCATCTAGAATGTCCGATTCCCAATTGATAGAAATGAGAGATTTAGCTGAGGCTATTGTTAAGAGATCTGTTAGAACAAGAAACAGAGTGTTGCAAGCTTCTGTTAGGACAGGGTTACAGATATATATTGTTTTAAGAGCTTTTGCTAAAAAGCATTATCAAGGGTAGAAAACAATAATACAGGTAGGTTAGACCTACCTGTATTATTTATACCGTTATTGATAATAATTGCCGAACCTATTTTCTCTACCAACCCTAGCTCTTTGTTGCATTAATCTTTTACGATTATTTTGAGCTCTGGTTTCCGTGGCATCGGTAATAAGTTTATCAATCGTCATACCTTCTAAAACATCCTCATCTTTCAATCTGGCGTTTAAAGAGTATAACTTCCTTTCATACTGAGCAATCATAAACTCATCTGTAACTTTTGTAAGTTCTTCGTAGATATCCTCTATCTGGGCCTTTATATCTCTTTGAACTTCAATTTCATACATCTCAAAGTCACTTAATTGCTTAGCCTTACCTGTTACTCTAGATAACACTTTAGATGTATCAATTCCATAGAAACTTAAATTCTTAGAGTGACTAATCATCCACTGTGTCAACAACCAACTAAACACCATGTCATCGTGATTACCATTAGAGTGATCTATCCTACCGTTTTTAACAACTAAACCAAGTATCTCAGTAGTTAAAGTTCTATCTCTAACTAAATGACCACTTTCTTTAGCAGCTGTTTGTAAAACGGTGGAGAATAATAAATCCCTACTACTGCCTGAGGTATTAAACCCGAATATCTTCTTATACCTATCGTAGAAACCTTGCGACCTTCTATTCATAGGCGTTTGAATTTCGTGATACTCTCTTTCCCTTTCGGTGTACTCGTTTACCACATTGCTAAATATTCTTCTAAATGGATCTATATTAGCATTCACTAAATGAATCAATAGAGAGTCTATAATAGCCTGTGCTGAACTTTTCTTTTCAGGGATAAGGGTTATATTAGGGTACTTGATTAAAAGGTCTGCTAGGAACTTAGAGAACCTAATTAGATTAGTCTCGTTAATAGTAGCGGCACCAACTACAGATAAATCCTTAACATCCCTTATTACAATAGCAAGGGAGTCTCTACCTATAGCGTCAGAAGTATCTAGACCCATAATGAAACTAGTTGTTCTCATCATAGAACTTAGTTCTTCCTCAGACACATACCACCTAACAACATAACTGTCTCTAGATATTTCTCTGTAAACAGGATCTGTCTCCGAATCTTTAATGATCTTGTTGACTTCAGTTGATAACGGGGAACTCTGACTACCACTAGTCCATCTGTTAAAGAAATCTCTATCAGCCTCTTCCCCGCTAACGTTGGCATTAGCCATGGCGTCATAAAGCCATTTATCAGTTTTACCTAATTGCCGGTGACTCATGGTTATATTAACCAAAATCTTTTTACCAGATTTGTTTCTATCTATTAACTTGATAAGGTCTTCTTTATTCTTAGCATCGAAAAACATTTCATCCCAAGTAGCACCTGAATGAATAAAGTCGTACATGTAACTGCCGTCTCTATCATCTTTCTTACCTGCCGTTGTAGTGAAGATGTTACCGTATGGTTTACCTTCCATCTCAGCTTCTTCTCTAGCGGCCGTACCAGATGCAAGCGCCGCACCCAAAGTAACTTTGATAAACTTAATGAAGGGTCCTTCATCTATGTGCATTATAGGGGATGTTAAACCACGACCTAGGTTGTTAGCCGCGCTCTCAGAGTTTTGAGCTACACCAGTGATATAAGAGTTACCTTTAATGCGATAAGTAAGACCTATCTGGTTATCCGAGTCGGAGCTTGTTAAAGTAAATAGATAAGAAGGCAATAGATCTCTTATCTTCTTCAATCTTTCCACGTTCTTTGTTCTGAGGTCATGGTCTTTTGTTAATAGTGTAACCAAAGTGTTGACCGCAGCTATGTACATTACCCAATCCATTATAACGTCTGTAGATACTGATTTACCAGTCTGACGAGGTTGAATAAGCGCCGAGTCTATGTTGTTAAGAAATAACCAAGACACAGCAAGGTTTCCTCTATTAGCTTTATAAGGTATAGGGTTGGTGCCAGCCACCGGAGGAATTCTTGCTACTTCTCTTATAAAGTACCAATAGTTCCAAGTGCATTCCATACCTATCTTTGTTTTCATTTCATCACTTAAGTTAGGATCAAATGGATCAACACCTTGAAGTTCGGGTTGAAGTAAAGCTAAAGGAAACAAGCAGTTTTCTATTCCCATGTGTTTATAGAGCGAAACCATTCTTTTAAATGATTCATTCTTAGTCTCATAGTCCACAATAGCACCTGGGAATTTTAACCAGTCATCTTTAAATAAAATTGCTGACATTAGTTTTACCCCAAAAAAATACGTTATAAAAAAATGCTTAGGAGACCGATAAGGCCTCCTATAACATCTTTATTACTTTAATCTAAGTGTTGAACAGCCTTAACTGGTAAAGCGGCCACACCAAGCTGTAAATCAGTCTCATCTAATCTATAGACAAACTCAATCATTAGGTTCTCACCATCGTTGAGATCGTTTACAAATTCGATATGATCATCCCAATCGTCACTCGGTACCTCGTATCTATTATTCTTAGTTTTAAGAACAAGTAGATTAGGCATTGGAGCTTCATCTTCACTCAATGGATTAAACAATGGTTTAGCATCGTAGTAAACATGCCTTAACCATTCTTCTTTAGAGTTGAACCCACTTGTGATGTCAACTAACCAGTAATCTGTATTAACAAATTGAACTTTAGCTACAAGGTCATGACCATACATTGGATCTTGATTAGGTTGGAAACCAACTAACCATTTAGTTTGATCCGACGTACCTGGTGACATTAAAGTTAAATCAATTGCTTGTACAAACTTATATTTAGGGTAAGCTGTATCTACTTTATCCATTTCAACAGATAACACTAATTTCTGTTTTACATTGTACTGTAACGGTCTGAAGAATTCAGAGTTGTTAGTAAATGTAACAAGATTAGTGATGTTATAAACTTTGTGTCGATCGAGGTTGTATAACCAATAATCAAGTTCATAACCGCGAATACCGTCAACCCATCTTGGGAAGGCAAATATCTTAACAGAGTATGATTTCTCAAATTCAGTTGTAGTCCCCCAATATTCTACAGAGATATGTTTGGAGTCACCTGCTTGAGCACCGTAGTTAATTTCATCAGGACTTAAGTGATAGGTCAATACTAATGGAATCTTTTGCCCTACGATAGTAGATACAAAATGAGTCATTCCATATAGTTTGAACTTACCGCCGTTAGCAGGTAACTTCATCTGACTACCATCGCTATAAGTAACCACACCTATAACTGGTACATCGCTTATTGCAACGTTAATAGGTAATCTTAATACGTTAGGTTCATTCTTATCTAGGAACGGTGATTCCAAATGAATAGACGTAATGTATTTTCTATTAGCTTCCGTACTTCTAATGAAAGTAGTATTCTTAACTAATAGAGTGCTGTAACTTCTAACATACCCCAAGTCATCATAAACTACTGCAGTGACAACTTCACCATCGTCTAGTTTACTAAGCGTGTGTCCAACAACAGGTGTTTTAATAGCTTTGTTATTGGCATCGGGCATGGTGACTAACTCCAATGGAATGTTCTCACCTAGTAGTTGGTTATTTCTATCATACATAGCGGAGATAACCGTACCGGTATCGCTAATGTCCGTGCCTTTAAAAACTTTAATGCTTGTAGGTGCAGTCCCGTGGATATGCAGTCTACTGTCGCATGCCAAGGTGTGAGGTGTGACACTAGTATCAATGTAGGCTCTAAAAGACTCACCTTGATTCCCAATGTCAATACCTAATAGACTATTTTCTAAAGTAACACCCTCACCTTCTTTTGGACCATACCAGGGTTCTAACCGACTCAAGCCTGTGGATAAATCATTACCCACTACTCTATACATACCTGTATCCCAATCTAAAACTAGATCGTCTTTATTAGGTATGTACCTGCCGGTATTAGGACCTCTAAATATTTCTGATAGGTGCCAAATTCTAAAGCCTCTATCAGGGTCATGTATTGGTACTAAAACTTCACTCATTTTTTATACCCATCCTTCTTTTATGTTGATATGGGAAGCGATATTCATTCTATCGTTGTAATACGATTTAACAATCTTAAGTAAGAAGTTATATCTGTAAATATCCAACGACACCTCTGTGAATAATGGATGTGGGTGAATAGATACGTATCTCTGATCCACGCCGTGATTGATAGGATCGTAATCTAATAACCACTCATAATCCTTAACCCACTCTCTAGCCTTCTCTTCAGAGTACTGGTTTTCTATACCTTCTGGGTAAAAGAATCCACTGGCCAGATCATAATAGATCTTAGAGATGAAAGGACTTATGATTCTGTAACGTTTATCAATAACTGAAATCTCACTGCGCTCAGGTTCTGGATAATACATAGTTAGATAATCCGATATTCTCTTATCTAAGTTAAGACTTCTTTCTCTAAACGAATGAACTTCCTCATTAATTAAATTACCTAAAGCAACTGGAGTCTCGTCGATTAGATAAGGAGTACCGTTTCCAATGTTCCCAATCCTAATGCCACAGTCGTCCTCACAGAACTGTAATTCGTTTTGATGATATATTCTACCTCCAGCAACGAATCTCATTACTTTGTCGTCCCTAACATCGAAGCGATTATTAGCGCTAAGAATCCCGTTTTCAACATATCCAAAATCATTAGCCGGTAGTCTTTGTAAATCATCCGTACAAAAACCTAAGCATCTGACAACTATGTCTTGTTCGATATCTAAATCAGGTTTTAAGTATTCCTTATTTGATATAATGACCTCGGGCCATTTAACAAAGTAATCTAGATTTTCTATAAGTGGATGACCGTTTAAAAACACTTCCAGTTTGGCAGGAGGTATATGACTCAACACTTCAACAGTTTCTTCTTGTACTCTATCCATAGCCTTGATAGTAAATCTAAGAATACCATCCGTAAAGCTATCTTGGAACTTCCTTACAAGGAAACCATCATCCGTGCGTAGAGCACTCCATGTGGTATCTCTGTCAACCAACCATGTGAGCACATCACCCTCCACTTTGTAGTCACTGCCTTCTACTGCTAATCTCCAATTATCCTTCAGAGGATTTCCACCTGCAAGGTCAGTGATATAGCATTTATAGCCAACTAAAGGATTTAATAAAATCCAATCATATCCGTAGTAAGTGTATGAACTATCCCCGCCTCTGCCAGTTATAGCTTCAACATAACCTGTGATTTCATTCTTAACTTCATAGATACGCCCTGAGTCATGATGATAGAAATCTACCAATCTTCCTTGCATATCAAATTCAAAGATCGTTGCATTGTCTTGAAGTAGAGTGGGTAAATATACTACTCTCTTTCCTCCAAGATTATAAGGCTTATGTAGGTTATCTCCAAACATTTTGGTTATAGCGTTGTAACCATAAGCAGTTTGAACAAAATCTTCATTGACCTGATGTAACTTAGCTCTCATTAACTCAACATATTTACTATTCTCTAAACTAGCAGCTTTCCATTCCTCAACGTTTGAGTTACTGCCAACCATTGCTTGAAGAACTTTATCCTTATCTAACCGCATTAGTTCTTTTATGCGATGATGTTCAAAAACTAAAGGTCTTTCATACCCTGCTCGGCGTATCTGAAGAACTATGTAAAGGTCCAATAGATTATCCCAATCTTCAATCTCACTAGCCAAGTCTGTTAAATGTTGCACTGGGATTGAATAGTCTTTATGAGTAACCATTCTTACAGAGAACGGTGTAGACTGATGATAGGTTATACCTTTCTGTAAGTAACCTTCCTTTTTAACCAAAAAGATATCCATGTCATCTTTATAATCAATGGTATCCATTAAATCAGTATCTCTTAAAATTAAATACTTTCTAAGAGAATCTAGTGTAGAGGTAAAAGTTTCTAAGTCATCTATTTTAAAGCTTTCTATTTTCTTAACGGATGTATCGTGGACGTATTCGAGAATATCTCCCTCTGCAACATTGTCCGGGTTAAACCCTTTACACCACCAACCATTTAGAAATACGTAAACCTCACCGCCCCAAGAGTCTTTAATATCCTGTATTTCATTTTGGAATACAACTACTTGGTTTCTACCAGTTACCTTAATACCTTTAGTGAAAACTCTGTCTTCAGTTTCATGGGATCTTTCAGACGAGAAATAGGCATTGGTATAAAACCTAACGTATAACTTTCTATACCTGAGTTCACTTATTCTTGGTTGATCTTCAACGGCAATAACTAAATTACCGCTGACACTTTTTCTAAAATAAGCTGTAAACCTAGGTAGATGCCGACCTTTATCGTCATAGACATCAATTATCATGTTATACTTATTTATAGTCTCAGAGGCTATGTACCAGCGATCATTATTAGGTATAAGGTTAATGATAGCTGGAGATATATTACCTATTTGGTAGACATGGTAAGTTTTGTTATAATCAGGAAGTCTAACATTAGACCATTCCACACCAACAAATCTTCTAACCCCTTTGGGTATTGAGATTCTAGCGGGTTGGTATAAATGTTGATGATCCTGATCATGACTGCACCAAACATTTTCTATAGCGTGTCTTGTTAGGTAATTAGACATGATCATTTCCTTAACTTATTAATAATCTTTCATTAAGTTGTAGATGGACTGAGTAAATACTTTACCTCTTCTATCTTTGTCGTTTTCATAGACAAGTTTACCTAAAAGAGATTTCTTGTAACTTCTACTCTCCAAAGCTGCATTTATAATGGCAATGAACGTTGGAGGGTGTTCGGTGGCTACAGCTATTAACTCTTTGGCGTTTAAACCAAACCAACTTCCACCTAACATAGAGAATAATAAACCAGGGTTTAATTTCTCCATTCTAGTAGAACCCACCACTTCTTTAGCAACTGCAATGTAATCGCTAACATTACCCATTCTCACAATTCTATCCACTAACCCGACAACTGCAGTGGTAGGTATGTATGAGATCTTAGATAATTTAGCGAGCACTCTCATTTTCTCAGATTCTTCTAAAGACTCTTCTCTAGACAAATCGTACCAATAAAAAAGAGTGACAGCTGATAGTTTGATTTGATCTTCTGGAGATAGACCTAATCTAGAACTAATGACACCAGTTAACCATCTAACAAAGACTACCATTGGTAAGTCGCCCATGTTTACAACTAGACTTGGTTCTTCATCCCAGATTTTGTTTAGTTTAGCTCTCATTAAAAGTAAAGAGTATTCTGGTAGGTTAGTGATAGCTCTAGTGCCATCTCTTTCAATCTTGGTGTAAGGTCTTAAGTCGACAACATAAACAGGCTTTTTATCAAATTCATATTTGAAAGGATGTGTGAAAGTCGGAACTTCATTATCACCAACTTCATATATCCCGTCAATAATTTCTCTACTATCAGGCCATCTAGCAGGTTTAAGTTCATCGTCGATACGTGCAAGTTCTAGCTTAGATCTAATTTCTTTTACATCATAAAACCTAGCGGCTAGGGTATCGTAAGCGGTGGAAAACATTTATTATCTCCTTTAAGTGTAAAACCTTACATGATTGTATGAGGTTTTAAACATTGTTGTCGTTAAATATTTTTTACACAAGCAATTGTTTATCTCCTTGTTTCAAGAAAATATGTATACATTTTCTATGATACTTTTTATTGAAGAAGAGACGCTTGTATAAAAAGTCAGAACTATACCATTTCACCATGGGGCGTGTCAGTGTGACCATGGCACTAAACACGTTCAAGTTATGGTAGAGTTTAAACAAAAAAATTTATCCTTCGAAGGAGCATTTCTTTTATGTCGTTAACAATACGAAATGCGGCCCCACGTGGTATTTATAAAGGTATTAAAGATAATTCTGGTAGAGCACCAGTAATTGAACCAATCTTAATTCCAACACATTTACCACACCTCTTCATTTATAGTGAGAGAGGGGAAACACTGCCGCAATTGACATCTGGTACAGCAATGGTTAGTATGTATGGTCAAAAGACCTTTGACCCTAAAGGTCCTTACTATAACCATGCAACACCGTTTGTTGAAACCATTGGTGCTGAAGGTAACAGCATGATGATTCAACGGTTAGTGCCGCCTGGCGCAAACCCACCTGCAACGCTACGTTTGTCTGTTGATGTATTGCCAGAATTTGTTCCCGTGTATGAGCGCGACGAACAAGGTAAACACAAGTTAGATGAAAGCGGTAATAAAATCCCTACCGGGGACTTAGTAGAAGGCTTTAACCTTCGCTGGTTAGTAGGTCCTACTATTAAACCTGAAGATGACGGACGTATTTTAGAAGATAACGACCCTCGTTTACTTGAATCAGGTAATGAGCGTATTCTTGATTCACGCGTTGGTGACGGAAAGTCTACTGTAGGTCAAATGACAAACAGTGACGGTGAACAGTCCACCATCTATCCTATCATGGACTTTGAAGTACAACACTTCGGTTCTTATGGTAATAATGTTGGCATTAGATTTTCTGCGCCAACTACTGATAGCGCTATTTCAGCTGACGATCAAACGATCGAAGAACAGCTGGCATACCTTTACAGACTACAGATTGTGGAACGCGATACACAAACCTTCACATCTAAAACTGTAGAAACTTTATTTGGTGAGCAAACGGTAGATTTCAGTTTTAAAGAAGGTGTCTTCAATCCACGTGTTCAAAAAGAACTATACATTGATGACGCTGTACTCCCTGCATACTCGCAAGAAGCTGCAGCAGGTCTACCTGAAATTCAAGCTCCATTTAAACGCATTCATGTTTACAAAGACCATTTAGAAACTATTCTTTCAATGGTTCAAGCAAAAGAAGCACCACACGGTTATGTTCCAGATGGTGAAGAAAATCTACATTTGGTTAACGTGTTCGGTGGTACTGATTGGAATAACATCCCTTACGAATCTTTGATTATTCAAGGTCCGTCTGAAGGTGGCGTTCTATTGAGTTCTTCTTCTACTCATTATTGCACCGGTGGTTACGACGGTGTTATGAATTTTGAAACTTTCGATTTAGCTGTTCGTCATCAATTGACTAACTACGGCGATCTAGAAGCTAAGTTCATGGACATGGCAATGTATCCACAGTCAGTGCTTTACGATAGTGGTTTCTCACTTGAAACTAAGTATGCATTCTTTGTACCTATGGGTAAGCGTAAAGATATTTACCCTGTCGTATCAACCCAAGACGTGTCGCAACCTCAGAACACAGCTTCTGAAGAACAGTCGATTGCTGTGGCGTTACGTTCTAAAGCTAGACTTTATCCTGAGTCTGAAGTTTACGGAACACCTACTTGTCGTGCACTTATCGTGGGACATTCTGGTTACTTGTTAAATAGTAACTATAAAGGGCTGTTGCCATTAACTTTAGAGATTGCTCAGAAGTCAGCTAGATACATGGGTGCTGGCAATGGTATCTGGAAAACACGTGAAGCGTTTGACATGCCACCTAACAACCGTGTGTTGAAATTTAAAGGTGTTAATGCAGAGTGGGTTAGTGATAATGTCCGTAGTATTAACTGGGACACTGGTCTAACTTGGGTACAAAACTACGATCGTAGTAGCTTGTTCTTCCCTGGTATCCAAACCGTGTACGATGATGACTCTTCTGTACTTAACTCAGCTATCAACATGATTGCTGCTGTTGAATTAGAAAAAGTTGCATTTAGAACATGGCGTGATTTAACAGGTATTTCTGGCTTAACTCCTGAACAGTTCATGGAACGTTCCGACCAGTTGATCGAAGAAGATGTTAGAGATAAGTTTGGTGATCGCATTATTGTTCAAGCCGAAACTTTCTATTCGTCTTACGATGAACAACGCGGTTATAGTTGGGCGTGTAACATCCACATGTACGCACCTAACATGAAAACTGTTGGCTCGTTCACTGTTGTCGCACATCGAATCGAGGATTACCCTGGTTAATTTCAGGTGAGTCTTATTAATCAAAATTAGGAGATTAAAAAAATATGGGTCGTTTACAAAGCACCATACTCGGTACAAAAGCGCACGGTGAAAAGTCCCTCAATGGCGAGGGTATGTTGGATGTATCTTTACTTGAATCAGGTCAGAATGGTATTCGCACGAACTTTGAAGGCTACGTTTCTAACGCAGCTTATATTCGTCGTAACCTTATCGCTGTACTTGTAGAAGCGCCTAGAGGATTTCAGCATTTACCTAACTCTGAAAAATGGGTTGGTACACTGAAGTCTTTGGTTGAATTGCACGCTAACACCATCGAAGGTCTACAATCTACTCTAACCGTAGAGTATTCTGAAGAAGCAGTCGGTGGTGCTGGTGAAATGCAGGAAACTGCAACCAACGTTACACGTGCACGTTCTGTACCAGTATTTACATGGACAGAAAAATATGGGAAACCTATTAATCAGTTCTTGACAGGTTGGATCACTAACCTTATCATGGACCCGACTACTAAGGTTCCAAACGTTATGACTAGACAAGGTGAGAAGCCTACAGATCTATTACCGGACTACACTGGTATGACTGTAATGTTTATCGAACCAGATCCTACTCATACACGCGTAGTACACGCATGGTTATCAACTAACATGCATCCTAAAACTGCCGGTGAAGTTCTTGGTCGCCGCGACTTAACTCAACCTGGTGAACCTACTCAGTATTCTGTGGAATTCACTAGCTTGACGCAAGAAGGTTTAGGCGTAAATACTTTGGCACAACGTTATCTTGATGAGATGAACATGTCAGGTATTAACCCTAACCTTAAAGAAGCTTTCGTTCAAGAAATTCAAGCCGATATTAGAGCAGCTGAATCTGGTTACTCTGATCAGGTGAATGATGCTTCAGCCAGAGCTATGGATACTCCAGCTGGCGGTTATTAAAAGGTAAACAATAGACTACCTTTAGAGGTAGTCTATTTATACCCTAAAAAAGTTACCATATTAAACAAAAAAAAAAGAGCACTCGTAATGGTGCTCTTTAGCTATTATTTTGGATAACTCAAATTAATTTATTATTTGGGTCGACAATTATCAAAATCTTCAGCCATTTGACGTGCGGCTCTATTGGCCGCACGGAGGCGCTTATTATGGTGCCATTTAGCTAAGAATACAAGCGACACGTTTATCGCCGCAAAACCCACTACAATTTCTAATGCTTTCATGTCATTTATCCTTTATTGCATCGCTCTTAAATTCCGCGTGACTGCGGTTCATAAACTCTTCCATCTCACCTTTCATATCTAAGACCTTTTTTTCATCGCGCTTGTACTTTCTCCAAGCGGTGTAACCACCAACGGCTACACTTGCCACAACCGCACCACCTACTACTGCTACAACTTTTAATAAACTCATGTCTATTCTCCTTAAATTAATTGTTATATATAGCTTAATACTATCTACTATTCAATTTAGTAATATGGGGTTGACTTTGGGTTAAATGATTTTTTTGGGTAAGTGGACAAAAAAAAATATACTACTGTACTCCTTTTGGAGTACAGTAGTAAACGTTATGTTGATTAACCATTATAGAAGCGCACTAGAAGCCTGTAGCTAGACGTAAACGTGTATGGCAGTACGTTACGTAGTGAGTTCGCTACAATAGATCTCAGGCCGCTAATACGCTTTTATAATGGTACGCCCAGCAGGAATCGAACCTTTCACCTCCATCCTGCTTTTTACGGTACTGACTTAGAAGGTCAGTGCAGGGACAGGCGGTGATATATATCCTATCCAGTTGAGCTATGGGCGCACATAGGGCAGTAATCGAAATTATCCGACTA
>JACUUH010000006.1 GCA_014859375.1 Gammaproteobacteria bacterium | reverse complement strand
AAGATAACAAAGTCAAAAACCTTCTACAAGCTATGAAACAAGAGGGATTGATTGAGCCTGAAGGTAAATCTTGGCGAATGTCTAGAAAGCCGTAGTTTAGACATTCCTAGATATTCTTAGACATTTAATCCGTGCCTGGAGCGGTTTTATTTGCACATCGTGAATTGAAACATGGATACTCAAAATTCCAGCCATCGACTGCGTCACGCACATCGTTGGCAATTTGCCAGATTTGGCTTTGCAGGGCGGCACGTTGTTGTTGGCTTGTCATCAACTACTTCCTGTTTGATAGGTTTTAAATAACCATAAGCTTATCATCAGATTAGCATTATAACGGGCAAAGACGCTCTAATGTAATGACTGTTGTAGACGGAGTAGCCTGATACTTTGTTGTCACGATCTCCATCTAAAAACCACTTTCGTGGTCGATAATGTTTAGTGCTATTGAGATTAGGAGCATGCAGAACGATACAACTAGGTGGCCTACTTGATGATTTGTCACACCCTAATAAATCTGGATACTGGATAAGAAACAGCACTCAGTAGCCATAGTGAGCTTAACATTATGATTACATTAGAGAAATATAGTGCTGCACTATCGCTTATCCAAGATTCAGGTTAAATAGCCTTGTTCTTAAAAATGCTTTATTTTCAACTAGGTTTATTCTTGTATGTGTTTCGTTAAAGAATAAAGTAGGACTAAATTGCGCGGTTAACTATGTTGCGCTAATCCGTGTTGACTGAACTATATAATGATGTTGATGACTACAGGACTTGTTTTTAATCAGTTGTGATCTCATGTCCTGGGAGATTAACCCAAAAAATAGAGCCTTCTCCTTCAGTGCTTTCAACATCCAGACTACCTCCCATGAGTTCAACAATTTTTTTTGTAATCGCTAACCCAATTCCAGTACCTTCTATTCCTGTATTCTCTGCACCTAAACGCTTAAATGGTTCGAACAGATCAGCTAACTTATTCTTAGGAATGCCTGGACCAGTGTCTTTTACGCCAATATTGATACGCCCATGAGCTAAAGGTTTTATCTGAATACTGACTTCACCATTCGGTCTATTGTATTTTATTGCATTACTAATAAGGTTGAGAAAAATCTGTTTCATTCTCTTATTGTCAGCTGTTATTTGATGGCAGGTATCGCTGCGCCGCGGTAGAGTGAGATTGATGTTACATTTATCAGCCATGGGTTTAGTTAGACTAAAGACTTCTTTAATGATGTCAGATAACGCCAGTTCTGATAAATCAATATCAATAATGCCTGCTTCAATTTTCGCTAGATTTGTTGCTTCATTTATCAAGTCTTCTTGATGTTTCACAGCGCTTTTAATATGTGCGCAGCTGTCCAGAATACTTTCTGTATCAGTATCAAGCTCGATAAGCTGATTAAAGCCACTAATCGCGTTTAAGGGTGTTTTTAACTCATGTGCTAATCGGGTGATAAACTCTGATTTTGCAAGACTTGCTCTTTCAGCCGCGAGCCTTGCTTGACGAAGCTCACGGTCTAATTGGCGATTTTCTAGCAGTGTTCTTAAGCGAGCATGGATTTCAATTTCAGATAAAGGTTTAGTGATATAGTCAGACGCACCGCTGTCAAAGGCGAGTTGAATTAATTCCGAACCGCGTAGCCCCGTCATCACAATTATAGGGGTGAACTTGTAACCCAGTTGTTTACGAACGCGCTTGATAACTTCAAGCCCCGATTCCCCTGGCATTTCAATATCCATAAAAACAATATCATATTCATTATTTTTTATGAGTTCAAATGCTTGGTCACCATCACTTGCTTCAGTAATATTTGCTTGTAAAGGCTTTAAAACTTGTCTCATATATTGACGAATGCTTTCGACATCATCGACTACCAGTATTTCGCTTTTTTTCATTTGGTTACCAAAAAAATAACACTCTAAATTACACTCCATTGCTCTAAATGACACTCGATTTGTGCGTGATATTTTGATGCTAGCAAATAATGAGAAACATCACAAATAATTTGCTGATTCAAAAGCTGCTGAAGGCTGTGCTTGCTTATCGAGAACTGAGCCTACATTTCTATTTTAGCTCAAAGGCTCTTTTAGGGTGAAATGTTGGTAATTATTACCTTGACTCAATAAATATGCCGTTAGCAGTGAGAATGAAAAACGTTTCTTTTTGGGTATGATCTCGATCTTGGTGTTAGGTACAAAAGCGCCGATTTGGGTAATGAGTGATGCGGCTTGCTGAATTCGATCAATTTCAGGCAAAAATAATCCTGGTTTTGAAATTGGACTATTGTCAGTGGTGTATTGTACTGAAACGGCATCACCTTCAATCAGTGATAAACCTATTTTTATTTTGTCGTGCTTGTCAATTCTCATCCAATGAATAAAGCCGACACGAGCCAGTGGTTTCTTGCCTGTTGCGCTAGGTTCAAAAATGCCAATAAAATCACCAATGGCAACGGAATGGGCTGGTGATGACTCCGTCAGAACTTGACTAATCAAATAGCCAGAACGATTTTTATTTAAGATATCCCAAGCTGAATTTAAGGCGGCTTCGCTGCCATTGGGTAAGGGATCAGACAGATTTAGACAGGTATGAACTGTCTCAATGCCACAGGCTAGATAAGCTTGCTTATTGCCGGTAACAGGCACTCTTATCTGCTTGCGTTCATAAGATGTATTGAGAAAGGGGGTAAGTTGCTTGAGTAAGTTAATATCAACGTCGGGCGTTTCTGTTTTTTTAGCTTGCTGAAATAAAGAATCAACAAGACTTAATATCGGTTTAGTGTTAAAAATCAACGCCGGTGGCTGAGTCTGATTTTCAGTCATCGGCAGGACAGAGGGTATTGGTATACGGTCGCTCAAACAATTTATATAAAAATGTCCTGGCGTTGCTTTTGTTGTTGGGGGAAGAGGTGAAATATCAGCTTCGGAAGCTAATGTGGCCATTAGCTGATAAGTATCCAGTACTTTTTCACTGTGTAAACCGTAAGGATTGCATATACTTACTAACATCAATTGACTGTATAAATCTTTAAACGATAACGTTGCTCTCAAGTCACTTTCAACAATCGGGATTATTTGTTCTACAGCAGACGTTAAGGTCAATTGATAAAGCTGATGCAAGTCATGAAAAACCCGTGCTGGTGGGGTCCGATAGAACTTATATACATGTAAAACGATATAGCTTAGTTGTTCACAAACTCGGTTTATTGCAAGTTGAGCAATTGGTGCAAGTTTAAGATTTGACTGTGTCTTATTCGCCTCTACGATAACAATTTTGTAACCAGTAGCTAACTCTGACAGTAACTGAGTGACGTTTGAGATAAGCGCGGTGCGTTGTTTAGGGTCTGGAAGATGACCTCTAAGTTTCTCTCTGGAAAGTCTAAATACTAATTGATTGAGTGGTTGACGATAAATATCTAATAAACGAAGGCGTTGCTTGTGATCGAGTTGATTTGTATTAAACCGTTGTAATGCATCTAGATATAATGAAACAAATGCGGCCAGGTTATTTTCTGGTAATCGTTTTATCCAGTGACGAAGTAGACTTTCATTCAGTTCAACACCACTTGTTTCTGTTTGTTTTGGCACATTCAGAGAAAGTGGCGGCATTGTATCGGGATATTGAAAACTCATACCGTCATTTTATTACCAAATAGTCATAACAAAAAATACTAAATATCCTAACTTTGATTTTATACCGCATGTTTGAAGCCAAAAGCAATGACACAGACCAGAACGGATTAGCATTTTTCATTATTGGAAATTCAGACATGAGGCTAGACAAGTTGAATTCTGGGTAGTGCAAGACTATCTTTTATAATGCAATCATACGGTTAAACTCACTAAGGCTACTGAGCGTTGTTTGTCATCCAGCATTCAGGTTAGACATGTTGTTAAATCCCAACTGACGCCATGACTCATACAAAATGATGGCAGCAGCATTGGATAAATTGAGGCTACGGCTATTAGCGTGCATTGGAATGCGGATTTTGAATTCATCATCCATGCGATCACGTATTTCAGCTGGTAAACCGCGTGATTCTGGTCCAAATAGAAACACATCCTCATCCTGATAATGTGGTTGTGTATGAGCCTGTGTCGTTTTGGTTGTACAGGCAAATATACGTCTTGATGCGACCCAGTCTGAAAACTGTTGAAAATCAGTATAAAGCTGCGTATTTGCAAACTCATGATAATCTAAACCAGCACGACGTAACCGTTTATCATCCAGCACAAAACCTAGGGGTTCGATTAAATGAAGCTGGGCTCCAGCATTGGCGCAGAGTCGTATGATATTGCCAGTATTAGGGGGTATTTCCGGTTCAAATAAAGCGATGTGGAGCAATTAGATATGTCCAGATTGTTTGGTGGCATCAACGTAAAGGGTCAAATTTTGACCCGGTTTTAGTAAGGTACGATCACTCAGACTATTCCATTCGCGAAGTTGAGTGACAGTAACATTAAATTTTTGTGAAATACTCCATAAGGAATCACCCTGACGAATAGTGTATTTAACTGTACTGGTGGTTTTATTGGTCTTGGAGCTTATTGTTTCAGACAAGATTATAAGTTTTTGACCAGGACGTAAAATATCACTTGGCGCTTTGCTATTCCATGATGTTAGTTTTTTGACGTCAACATTATAGTTATTAGCAATATCCCACCATGTATCACCAGCTCGAACCGTATGTACTTTTTTGCTCTGGTGAGATGTTGTCACTTGTTGTGTGGCTAAACGTTGACTTTGTGTTGCCGGCAAGCCGGATGGCAGATTTGTTCTTGCTACCGGAATTAATAAGTTTTGCCCTGCTTTAATAAAATTACTGCTTAGAGCATTAGCCTGTTTTAGTGCTGAAACAGAAGTGTGGTAATGCTTGGCTATCTTATCTAATGAATCGCCAGATTTAATTTTATGACGTGTCCACTGAACGCGTTCACTATCAGGCAATAAATCAAGTGCATTCTGGAATCGTTCGGCTTTGTCTACTGGCACGACCAGTTGATGAGGCCCGTCAGGTGATGTTGCAAATTGGTTGAAGCCAGGATTTAACTGATACATTTCATCTGTTGAAATGTCGGCCAATTTTGCGGCAAGCGATAGATCTATTTGAGAACCGGTATCGACAATCGTTAAAAACGGGACATTATCAATAGGACTGAGGGCGATATTGTATTTATCCGGATTTTTAACCAAGTGGGCTACAGCCATTAATTTAGGAACATAGGCCGAGGTTTCTCTGGGAAGGTTTAATGACCAGAAGTCAGTTGGTTGGCCAGCTTGTTGATTGCGTTTTATTGCTCTGCCTACCGTGCCTTCGCCACAGTTATATGCCGCTAATGCGAGTTGCCAATTTCCAAAGTCATTGTGGAGTTTTTGCAAGTAATCCATAGCTGCTTGCGTTGAAGCGATAACATCGCGACGTCCGTCATACCACCAATTTTGTTCGAGTCCGTACACCTTGCCGGTGCCAGGAATAAATTGCCATAAGCCAGCAGCGCGTCCCGAAGAGTAGGCATACGGCTGGAAACCACTTTCCACAACGGGTAATAATGCAATTTCAAGCGGCATATTACGGCGCTCAAGCTCATCAACAATATAATGCAAGTAAGGTCTGGCACGTTCGACAACACGATTGATATAATCTGGATGATTAATAAACCATTCAAGTTGTTTGCGTGTTTCAGGATGGATGGTGGTTGAAGTAATAGCATAGCCATTTCGAATACGCTGCCACAGATCGGTAATAGGGATGGGAGTGAACTCTGCCTGCTCAAACTGATTTTCATCGTTAAAGCCGGTTGAGTCTAGTTCATTTTGTTGTTGCTCAAGCGGCTCACCATAAGCTTGTTCCCAAGGAGATGGGTTGTTAGATGAGGGTTTTGACGAAGCGGTATTAACTGTTTGATCAGTGCCACTAGTTTTAGTTGTGCCAAGCTTATTTGTACAGCCAGATATCGCAACAGCAATAACAGACACAATTAGTAAATGGTATATTTTCAATCTATTCATGGCGGCTATTATAGGATAGTTGGATCGTACTGTCTTTGATCACGATGACATCATGTCTGAACAAGCGATATTTAAGCGACGATGTATCATTGATTCTAGGTAATCGCTGGCGATGTAATCACAATCATTTTATCGATCTGCATATCTTCAAAGGTATAAGGAATGCCGCCTGTTCCCAAACCTGAGTGGCGTAAACCGGCAAATGGCATCCAGTCTACACGAAATGCGGTATGTTCATTTATCATAACCGCTGAGGCCGCAAGACGATCTGATGCGTACATTGCGGTATTGATATTTTCAGAATAAACAGATGCTTGGAATGCAACATCAAGACTATTAGCTTGTGCTATAGCATCATCTATTTCATTAAAAGGATAGATACAGACAACAGGTCCAAAGATCTCGGATGTCGTCACAATACTGTCTTTTTTGGGATTAAATAATACGGTTGGTGCATAGCAATTTTTAGCTAATGCCTGACCACCACATAATAGTTCAGCGCCTGAATCGACTGCTTTTTGAACCCAGGAACTGACACGAATAACTTCAGTTGGACGGATCAGTGGTCCAACGTCAGTTTTATCAGAAAGTGGATCACCAACGACTAATGTCTTGGCAACAGCAACCATCCTATTGGCTAAATCACGTGCTATCGATTCATGGGCATAGATGCGTTGCACCGACACACAGACTTGGCCCGCATGATAAAAACCGCCCTTAGTTAGTGCTGGCACAGCTTTGTTAAGATCGGCATCCTCAGCAACGATAACGGGTGCAACACCACCATGTTCAAGAGCGCATCGCGTTCCTGGCGCTAATTTAGAACGTAAGTACCAACCAACCTTGGCACTGCCAATGAAACTGAAAAAGCCAACACGTGGATCAGTTACCAATTGTTCAGCAACCTGATGATTTTGAGTCAAAATGACTTGGCACCATGCCTCTGGCAGACCTGCTTCATGGAAGATCTCAACTAGTTTAAAACATGATAAAGGTGTGTTTTCGGCGGGTTTAACGATCACCGGGCAGCCGGCAGCAATTGCTGGTCCAACTTGATGGGCAATCAAGTTTAATGGGTGATTAAAAGCACTAACAGCAACCACGACACCGATAGGTTCTTTTTTCATGATAGTAAATCGATGTTGTGACGCAGCATTGATGCCCATAGGTACAGATTTAGCTACATCGTTACGCAAAGCATCAACACAAATTCGAATACTATCAATACAACGAGCCATTTCAACACGAGAATCGATTAACGGTTTGCCGCCTTCATCGGCTGAGGCTAATGCTAGCTGCTCAGCCTGTTGTGTCATCATCGAAATGGCTGTTTCTAAGATAGCGATCCGCTGTGCAACAGTTAGCCAGTTTTTTCGATCAGCATAAAGTGCACTTGCGATTGATAAAGCCTGATCAACATCATCAGCGTTTGCAGTTTCGACAGTGGCAAGCAGTCGATTATCATAAGGGGAAAATACGTCTACTTGATGGTTGTTATTTTTTGCTTTGCCAGCGATTGTAAGTGGATAGTGAGGAATGGTCATTGTGTTCTCCTTGCTTACAGTATGCAGATCTTTTCTTTTAATCCCTCATTCAAAATGGAATGATTTAGGGAATAATCAACCGCAAGATCAATGATGTGCAAACCATTTGAGTTGAGTGCGTGTTCTAATACTTTTCTAAATTCGACATGACTGGTTGGTCGATGACCTGTTGCACCATAGCTTTCTGCATATTTAACAAAATCAGGGTTGCCATAATCTAAACCAAAATTATTGAACCCCATCCCTTCTTGTTTCCATTTAATCATGCCATAGGCATTATCATTTAGAATGATGACAACCATGTCTAGCTTAAGACGAACAGCGGTTTCCAGTTCCTGTGAATTCATCATAAAGCCACCATCGCCACAGACGGTGATGACTTTTTTGTTAGGGTTAATTAATTTCGCCATCATGCCTGAAGGAAGTCCTGCCCCCATCGTTGCTAAGGCATTATCAAGTAACAATGTATTATTGTCATAGCTCGGGAAGTTTCTGGCAAACCAGACTTTATAAATACCATTATCTAAGGTCAAAATACCATCATCAGGCAGAATGTCTCGAATAACAGCAACAGCACTCTGCGGTAGAATAGGGAAACGCTCATCATCACTGTGATGTGATAAGCGAGTACGGACTTCATCTTTTACCCGATAGAAATAAGAAAAATCCCAATGATCTTGTGGTTTTAGGCCATCCCGTAATCGATTAATTGAGGTTGCAATATCACCAACAACATCCTGTTGAGGAAAATAAACAGGATCAATTTGGGCTGGAGAAAAATTGACATGAATAACTTTTGGACCATCTTCTTTCATAAAAAAAGGTGGTTTTTCAATCACATCATGGCCGACATTGATAATTAGATCAGCGCGATCGATGGCACAATGCAGAAAGTCATTATCAGATAAAGCTGCGGTGCCAAGATAGGCATCATGGCGCTCGTCAATGACACCTTTACCCATTTGAGTATTGAAAAAAGGAATACCTGTTTTTTCAACGAACTTGGTCAAAGCTTTGCTGGCACGTTTTCTATTGGCAGCGGCACCGATCAATAAAAGAGGCATTTTTGCATGCTTTATCAATTCTATGGCTGATTTAATCGCAGCATTATCTGCATCAGGGCGACGAGGATTGCCGACATCGTATAGATGTTCGTTAGCTTCTTCAGCAGCGATATCTTCCGGCAATTCAATATGAACTGCACCAGGTCTTTCTTCCATGGCTACACGAAATGCTTCTCTCACTGTTGAGCATATAGTATTACCGTGGACAACTTGTTTAGTGAATTTGGTAATTGGTCGCATCATGTTAACCACATCAACAATTTGAAAGCGGCCCTGTTTGCTTGTTTTAATTGGTTTTTGGCCCGTGATCATTAACATTGGCATACCGCCAAGTTGAGCATAGGCTGCTGGCGTGACTAAATTAGTTGCGCCAGGACCAAGTGTGGATAAGCATACGCCCGGTTTGCCTGTTAACCGTCCATAGGTTGCGGCCATAAATCCAGCGCCTTGTTCGTGACGCGTAAGAATCAGTTTGATTGATGAGTGCTGTAAAGAATCAAGGAAGTCTAAATTCTCTTCACCAGGAATACCAAAGATGTATTCAACCCCTTCATTTTCAAGCGCCTTAACAAACAGATCTGAGGTTTTCATGGTTCATTTCCTTGTCTATGTAAGATGCTAAAAAAATTTTACGTTTTGTTTTACCATATTTTTACGCAAAACACACTCTGGATGACGTATTTCGTCCGCATTAAATTTGTGCGTAAAGTAGAGCGTTAACCCTGATTTTATCGACAGTAAACTTTGATTAACGTTCTGTCAGAAAATATGTTTTTTTGCTAAGTTTGATTTTTTGTGCTCTATTAACTGGCGAGGAAATCTATCCTCAAAATCAATGCTTTCAATAAGTTATGAATATAACGATTACAAATAACGGTTATATTGAAAGTTATTTTTACTACAATAATAGAGAGAGAACTATGTCAGGATTAGTTGCATTAGCATTAAGTATTGGTGGTTTAGGTGGCGTTGCTACATGGCTTGCCTTGGATCCATTAGCTGGAATGGTGACCATTTGGGCAATATTTATTGCCTGGGCTGCCTATTTTCATAACGGAGCTGACACTGCCGCATTAAAAAACACCATTATTTGCGGTATTTTTGGTTCAATAATGGCGGGCGTGGCATTTGCATTAATAACAAAAGTGGGTTTGGGCTCAGGCACATCATTAGCAATTAATGCTGCAGTTTGGGTTGGTGTAACTGTATTTGTATTAGTGTTTGCATCACAAATACCTGCATTAGCGGCTATTCCATCATCCGTATATGGTTACGCAGCGACTGCAGCGTATGCCATTCACGCAGGAGCTGATTTATCAGCAGCAGGTAACACATTAGCAATGGATTTTTCTAATCCTGTTGCTGTGATTTCTCTGTCAATAGTAGTTGGCGCCATTTTTGGTATGGTTTCCGGGAAATTATCAGCTGCTTTAACCAGTAAATAAGTTTTTATAGCTGTAACCTCAAGGCTGAATCTCCAAGGGGTTCAGCCTTTTTTATTGCATGTTCAATATAAGGAAAAATGATTTTATTAACCTGGAAAGCCAGCTTTTAGTTAACGATTTCTGCTTCGATTACGTTACTATGATGTCAATTAACTGCGAGTGAGGTACTTGAGTGGCGGAGGTTTCTGGGTTGCTGTCAAAAATGACGGTAGATTTATCAAGTGGACAAGATACACCAAATTATCAAATGGTTTTAGGTGATCAGCGTGTTGATATGAATCGTGTGATTGGTTCATCAATAAAATTGATTTATACAGGTGAAATTCACTGCCAGCATTGTAATCGTTTAACTAAAAAAAGTTATAGCGGTGGTTTTTGTTTTCCCTGTTCTCAAAAATTAGCACAATGTGATTTGTGTTTTATGAAACCAGAAACCTGCCATTTTGATAAAGGAACTTGCCGAGAACCTGAGTGGGGTCAAGCAGTGTGTATGCAGGACCATATCGTTTATTTGGCGAATAGTTCTGGTATCAAGGTCGGTATCACACGTATTGGACAAATACCAACACGCTGGATCGATCAAGGTGCCTCGCAAGCGATCCCTGTATTCAAAGTCAAAACACGCTATCAGTCAGGTTTGGTAGAGGTGATGTTTAAGGCGCATGTGTCGGATCGAACCGATTGGCGGAAAATGTTAAAAGGCCCAGCTCCAGAACTCGATTTGCCAGCAATTCGTGATCAATTACTGGCTGAGTGTCAGCAAGACATTGTTGCCCTGCAACAGCAGTTTGGACAAGATGCCATTGAGGTGTTATCAGCAGAAAGCGTGGTTACAATTGATTATCCGGTAATGCACTATCCCACTAAAATAAGCTCGTTTAACTTTGATAAGACAGCGATTGTTGAAGGGGAGTTACAAGGAATAAAGGGCCAATATCTGATATTGGACACGGGTGTCATTAATATTCGAAAATTTAGTGGATATCATATAGCTATGGTAACTGAATAATGTTTTATCGTTTACTTCGCAACATCATGTTCAAAATGGATGCTGAGAAAGCACATCATCTTGGCTTAAATGGTTTGGCTATGCTTGAAATGAGCGGATTATCATCATTATTGTATCCAAAGCCTAAAGCGCAATCAGTCAGAGTTATGGGATTGAACTTTCCGAATCAAGTTGGCCTAGCTGCTGGATTGGATAAAAACGGTGATTATATTGAAGCGCTTGCGGCTTTGGGATTTGGATTTATTGAGATAGGTACGGTGACACCGCGACCACAACCGGGGAATGATAAGCCACGTTTATTTCGCTTGCCCGAAGCACAAGCCATCATCAACCGCATGGGCTTTAATAATCTTGGCGTGGATCATCTGATTGAACAGGTGAAACTGGCACAATCTAACGCCATTATCGGTATCAATATTGGTAAAAACGCTGATACCCCAGTTGAAAATGCTGTCGACGATTACTTGATTGGATTAAATAAAGTCTATCCCTACGCAGATTATGTGACTATCAATATCTCTTCACCGAATACGCCCGGATTACGCACATTACAATTTGGTGAGTCGTTAAATAAACTGCTCGACACATTAAAACAACAACAAACCAGGTTACAGAGTCAGTACAATCGCTATGTGCCAATGGCGGTAAAAGTGGCGCCGGATCTTGAGCCTGAAGAGGTGGTGCAACTGGCTCACTGTTTTGCTCAATTTGAAATAGATGCCATTATTGCAACCAATACAACGATGTCACGTCAGGGTGTGGAAGGTTTAGCTGATGGCGATGAGGCTGGCGGGCTTAGTGGACAACCCGTATTTGAAAAATCGACCGAAATCGTAAGACAGTTTAAACAGGCTTTGCCGGAACACTTGCCGATTATTGCAGCAGGTGGGATTATGTCAGCTGATGATGCGATCCAGAAATTAGATGCTGGCGCGAGCCTTATTCAGATTTACAGCGGGTTCATTTATCAAGGACCAAAATTGATCAGTGATATAGTAAATTTAATTGAAAAGAGGAAAAAATAATGGAAGCAGCGGGTTCGGGTGTTGTTATGACATGGTTAATCAACATATTTTTTGCAATTGTTATCGTCGTAGTTGGACGAATTGTTGTTAAATGGGCAGTGAAATTAGCACGTAAAGTCATGATTCGTGCAGAAATTGATCCAATATTAGTCAACTTTTTAAGTTCAATTGCCAACGCTGTATTATTGTTATTTGTGTTTATTGCGGCGCTAGATCAGTTAGGAGTTGATACCACTTCCCTGATTGCATTGTTAGGTGCTGCCGGTTTAGCAATAGGTTTGGCATTACAAGGCTCATTACAAAACTTTGCTGCCGGAGTCATGTTAATCGTGTTTCGCCCATTCAAATTGGGTGATTTTATTGAAGCGGGTGGTGTCGTCGGTATCGTCGAAAAGATCAGTATCTTCAGCACCATTATGAAAACGGGTGATAACCGTGAAATTATTATCCCCAATGGTCAAATTTATTCAGGTGCTATCACTAATTATTCAGCACGTGATACACGCCGTATCGATATGGTGTTCGGTATTGGCTATGATGATGATATGCGTAAAGCCAAACAGATTATGGTCGAGATCTTGGATGCGCATGAGTTAGTTTTAAGCGATCCCGCTCCTGCTGTTGCTGTTGCAGAATTAGCCGATAGCAGTGTTAATTTTAACGTTCGTCCTTGGGTGAAAAGTAGTGACTACTGGCCTGTTCGTTCTGACTTAATTGAGAAAATTAAACTGGCATTTGATGACAACGGAATTTCGATTCCATACCCACAAATGGATGTACATACGGATAAATAGGCTAGCTTGTTATCAATTTAACAAAGCCCGTGTTGTCTACAAATCATTAAAAAAGGATGAATAGATATGACAATTAAAATGATTTTTTTAAGCTTGATCATCATTGGTCTGGCGGGCTGTGTGGATCGTGCTGGGGTGCGTTATGATTCTGATCCTCATTACACTAAATCCGGCCCTCCACCCCATGCACCGGCACATGGTTATAGAAGTAAACATCATCAGCATGACATGATTTACGATTCTAAAATTGGTGCTTATATCGTTGTTGGTTGGGCCGAACATTATTTTGATAATAACCTTTATTTTCGTTTTCGCGATGGTCGATGGGAAATTAATGTCAATTTAGACAATGACCGAGGTTGGAAGCATGCCGACGATCGCGAAGTGCCTTATAAGTTAAGAAATTCGAAAGCTAAAAAATCGAAATATAACAACAATAAGCGAGAAAAATACGATCATGATCGTGGTCAAGGCAATAACAAAAATAAGCATGACCGAGATGATGATAGAAGAGATTAACGGTTAAGCTTTAGAAGTTATCTTTCCATGTCCTAAGCGCAGTAAAAACAGCAAGCGGTGAGTTCAACTTAGTGCCACTGTATTGTTCAGCAGATCCAATGACCTGCGGCTGTGTGCAACGCAAGAATGGATTGCTTGCCAGCTCTATTGCAATCGTTGAGGGCAAGCTTATTTCATTGTTGTCTCGCATCGTTTTGATTTGGGATAGACGCTGTTTGATTATGGCATTATCTGGTTCAACCGCAACGGCAAAATGCAAATTAGCTAAGGTATATTCATGTGCGCAGTAGATATGTGTATCAGCAGCTAGATCATGCAAGCTAGATAAAGAACTATAAAGCTGTTGTGCCGCATTAGCTCTTAAGTTATCAGCTATCGGGCGTGCGTTATGATCTAACAGCCGACCACAACCAGCAGAAAATAATGTATCGCCACAGAATAAATTACCTTCAACCAAGTAGCTAAGATGAACAGGCGTATGGCCAGGTGTATTTATAACAGCAATCTTAGGAAAGCTAGCCGTGATCGCAAGTTGTTTTTGATCTGATATATCATCAGTGATGACATCATTTAGGCTGGTTTTCTGCCCAAATACTGGCACAGAAAACTGCTCGACCAGCTGCTTAACTCCGTTAATATGGTCGTAATGTTGATGGGTAATCAAAATGGCTATTGGGGTTACATTATACTGTTCGATAGCATCAATGACCGGTGTTGCGTCACCGGGATCAACAATAACAACCTGTTTCGATGCGCTATGCTCTATTAGCCAGATATAATTGTCGTTAAAAGCGCGGATTGCACGAACATTCAGCATGTTTTATTCCAAGGTTAAGACCAACAATGGTTAATTATAAAACGGATCACAGAAAAAAAATGGCAGACTGGTGGCAAAGTCCATTAGCGGGCAATGTTTTGGATGCTGAACGTGGTCTATTGCAGTCAAATGCCCATCTTTTCTTTGGCTATATGCAATTGCAGCTCGGTGTCACACCTGTATTATTGCCTGAGGTGTCACGACCGACTATCAAGAAAGTGATGGCAGATCAGGCTGATATTGACGGCTGCTATGAATCCTTACCGATTAAGTGGCATAGTATTGATACCTTATTACTTAGTCATACCTTGGAGTTTTCTCCAGACCCACATCAACTATTACGCGAAGCAGAACGGGTATTAGTTGCCGATGGCACCTTGGTGTTATGTTGTTTTAATCCGTGGAGTTTATGGGGAATAAGACGTTTATTTTCCTGGCAGGATAGTCCACCTTGGCAAGGACATTTCTTCAGTCTGGCGAGAATAAAAGACTGGTTAGCATTATTGAATTTTGATGTGGTGATGGTTGAGCGTACACTGTTTCGCCCTCCGATCAGATCGGCTAAATGGTTTGAACGATGTGCATTTTTAGAACGATGGGGTAAGCGTTTATGGCCGGTATTTTCAGGCGTGACCATAGTTGTTGCAACCAAGCGCACAATTCCTCTCACCCCGATCACACCACGTTGGCAAACCAAACAATTATTTCCGCCAAGGCGTTTAGTTACTAAACCAGTTACACGAGAAAAAAGTGATGGATGAAGTAAAAATTTTTACTGATGGTGCTTGTAGTGGTAATCCTGGTCCCGGTGGCTGGGGAGCGATCTTGCAATCCAAGGGAACGGAAAAAGAATTATCTGGCGGTGAAAAAGAGTCAACCAATAACCGCATGGAAATGATGGCAGTCATTGCGGCATTAGAGGCGATTAAGCGACCTTGTCATGTTACGGTGACAACAGATTCTCAATATGTCATGAAAGGTATGCAGGAATGGCTGCCAGGTTGGAAAAAACGAGGTTGGAAAACAGCAAGTAAACAACCCGTTAAGAATGTAGATTTATGGCAACGGCTGGAACAAGCAGCCTTACCACACAAATTGGAATGGGAATGGGTGCGAGGGCATCAAGGTCATCCTGAAAATGAACGAGCAGACGAGCTTGCTGTTGCAGCGCGTGAACGTATCGCACAAAAAGGCTGAGACAAAGATGGCTGAACAACAATTGAAACGTCAGGTGGTACTTGATACCGAAACAACCGGTTTAAGTACGGCAGATGGTAACCGGGTTATTGAAATTGGCTGTGTCGAGTTGGTTAACCGTCGTTTAACTGGACAAACCTTTCATCAATATATTAATCCAGGGCGAGACAGTGAAGCCGGTGCACTTGAAGTGCATGGTATTACAACAGAATTTTTGGCAGATAAACCCAAATTTGAAGCTATTGTTGAAGATTTTATTAACTTCATCGAAGGTGCTGAGCTGATTATTCACAACGCGTCATTTGATATCGGCTTTTTAGATTTTGAATTGAGTAAGCTCAAAAAAGAAACGCGTCGCATCAAAGATATATGTCCGGTTTTAGACACACTTAAACTTGCCAAAGATAAGCATCCTGGACAAAAGAATAATCTTGATGCCTTATGTCGTCGTTATAATGTTGATAATTCAAATCGCGAGCTGCATGGTGCCTTATTAGATTCTGAGATTTTGGCCGATGTTTACTTGGCGATGACTGGTGGTCAAGTGAGTCTTGCCTTAGCGGCTGAACAAATAGATGACGTCGGAACAACATTACAACATGACGTTATCCCCAAAAAACACCATAGGCCATTGCGCGTGATATATGCAGATACCGATGAGCTTGAGGCACATAATGCTACACTGCAACGCCTTGACAAGGCTAGTGGCGGCAACTGTGTCTGGTTGCAGCAAACTACAGAGTCAGAATAAACGGATTTTAATCTCGACAATGACCACTTTTAGACTTGAAATTAATTTTTTCATCCCCATTTCAGCAGTTTAAGTATTTATAACCGCGGAACTTGGAATTATGAGTAACGAAGAAATTAACAACATAGAATCGGAAAATCTGGACGCAGAAACGATAAATAATCCTGAAGTAGATATTACTGAAGATCCAGCCGCATTATTGGAAGATGCCCGCAATAAAGCAGATCAACATTGGAACGAACTGCTACGCGCCAAAGCGGATATGGAAAATTTACGTCGTCGTCAGGCACGTGATCTCGAAAATGCACATAAACACGCCTTAGATAAGTTCGTCACCGAATTATTGCCTATTTATGACAGCATGGAATTAGGTCTTAAGGCGGCAAGTGGTGAAGAAGCGTCATTGGAAGCGGTACGTGAAGGCCTTGAAATGACGATGAAGATGTTCTTATCATCGATTAGCAAATTTGGCTTGGAACAAGTCGATCCTGAAGGTCAAGCTTTTGATCCTGAATTACATCAAGCCGTAGCAATGCAAGCAACAGAAGGCGTAGCAGCAAATCAAGTCTTAAATGTGATGCAAAAAGGCTATCAGTTTAACGGTCGCTTATTACGGCCAGCGATTGTTGTGGTGTCACAGTAAGCATTTAAAACGCTAAATCATATAAAAAACAAAGAAGTGGTAGTTTAAAGACTTGAAATTATTTTTTCGTCCCCCACTTAGTTAACAACAGCTGGTGTAACCGGTAAAAATTTAAGAATGATGGAGAATAACAATGGGTAGAATTATTGGTATTGACTTAGGAACGACTAACTCCTGTGTCGCAGTATTAGAAGATGGTAAAGCGCGTGTTATCGAAAACAGTGAAGGCGATCGTACTACGCCATCAATTGTTGCGTTTAATAAAGACGACGAAGTAATGGTTGGTCAATCTGCAAAACGTCAAGCAGTCACCAACCCTAAAAATACCTTATTTGCAATCAAACGTTTAATTGGTCGTAAATTTAAAGATGATGTTGTACAACGTGATATCGACATGGTGCCATATAAAATTATCGAAGCTGATAATGGTGATGCATGGGTTGATATTAACGGTAAAAAAATGGCACCACCTGAAATTTCAGCACGTGTTTTGATGAAAATGAAAAAAACAGCTGAAGAATTTTTGGGTGAACCAGTGACAGAAGCAGTGGTCACTGTGCCTGCTTATTTTAATGACTCACAACGTCAAGCAACAAAAGACGCTGGTAAAATCGCCGGTCTCGATGTTAAACGTATTATCAACGAACCAACTGCTGCGGCATTGGCTTATGGTATGGACAAAAAACGTGGTGATTCTACGATTGTTGTTTATGACTTAGGTGGCGGTACATTCGACGTATCTGTTATCGAAATTGCTGATATCGAAGGCGAACACCAATTTGAAGTATTAGCAACAAATGGTGATACATTCCTAGGTGGTGAAGATTTCGACCAACGCATTATTGAGCATTTGGTTGATGAATTCAAAAAAGATCAAGGTATTGATTTATCAAAAGATCCTTTAGCGTTGCAACGTCTAAAAGATGCGGCTGAAAAAGCAAAAATCGAATTATCTTCAAGCTCACAAACTGATATCAACTTACCTTATGTGACTGCAGATGCAAGCGGTCCTAAACATATGGAAATTCGTTTAACACGTGCCAAGTTGGAATCATTGGTTGAAGACTTGATTAAACGTAGTTTGGAACCATGTAAACTAGCACTTAAAGATGCTGGATTATCTATTTCTGATATCAATGATGTTATCTTGGTTGGTGGTCAAACACGTATGCCTAAGGTACAAGAAGCAGTTAAAGAATTATTTGGCAAAGAACCACGTAAAGACGTTAACCCTGATGAAGCAGTAGCGGCCGGTGCGGCTATTCAAGCGGCAGTATTAGCAGGTGATGTTAAAGACGTATTATTATTAGACGTAACGCCATTAAGCCTGGGTATTGAAACCATGGGTGGTGTAATGACTAAATTGGTTGAGAAAAATACCACTATCCCAACTAAAGCAAACCAAACGTTCTCAACAGCCGATGATAATCAACCTGCAGTAACGATTCACGTATTGCAAGGTGAACGTGAAGTGGCATCAGCGAATAAATCATTAGGTCGTTTTGACTTGGCCGATATTCCTCCTGCACCACGTGGCCAACCACAAATCGAAGTCACATTTGATATTGATGCCAACGGTATCTTGAATGTGTCTGCAAAAGATAAAGCAACTGGAAAAGAGCAATCTATTGTCATTAAAGCGTCTAGCGGTTTGTCTGATGAAGAAGTTGAAAAAATGGTTAAAGATGCAGAAGCTCATGCTGATGAAGATCGTAAATTCCACGAACTTGTTTCATTACGCAACCAAGCTGATGCATTGATTCATTCAACTGAAAAAGCAATGAAAGACTTGGGTGACAAATTAGCAGAAGATGAAAAAGCACCGATCGATGCAGCTATAGACGCATTGAAAACAGCAGTTAAAGGTGAAGATAAAGATGATATCGAAGCTAAAACAACTGCTTTAAGTGAAGCTGCAGCTAAAATCTCTGAACGTGCTTATGCTGAAAATGCAGAAGCAGGAAGTTCAACAGAACAATCAAAACCAGCATCTGATGATGTCGTTGATGCTGAATTTGAAGAAGTAGATGACGATAAAAAATAATCGTTAAGTTTTAAAGCATGTCACAAACAGGCGTAGGGTTATCCCGCGCCTGTTTTGTTTATAACGTTTAGGTAGAAAACGCTAATGGCTAAAAGAGATTTTTACGAAATTCTGGGTATTTCACGAACCGCGACCGAAGCAGAAATAAAAAAAGCCTATCGTCGTATGGCGATGAAATTTCATCCCGATCGTAATTCTGACGACCCTGATTCAGAAGAAAAATTTAAAGAAGCAAAAGAAGCGTATGAAATTCTATCTGATGCTCGAAAACGTGCCGCCTATGATCAGTTTGGTCATGCAGGTGTAGATAGTTCTGCTGGTGGCGGTCATCGTGGTGGTGGTTTTAGTGATATTTTTGGTGATGTCTTTAACGATATCTTTGGCGCATCAGGTGGCGGCAGACAAAGTTATCGCGGTGCCGATTTACGTTACCATCTCGAATTATCACTAGAAGAAGCCGTATTTGGTACTACTGAAAAAATTCGTATCCCAGTTAATGTAACGTGTAAAACCTGTGATGGTAGCGGTGCTAAAAAAGGCACACAACCCGTCATTTGTACGACCTGTGGTGGTCACGGTCAGGTGCGAATGCAACAAGGTTTTTTCTCGGTTCAACAGCCATGCCCGCATTGTCGTGGTACTGGTCAAATGATCAAAGAACCTTGTACTGATTGCCATGGTAATGGCCAAATTCAAGAACATAAAACCTTATCAGTTAAAGTGCCAGCAGGTGTTGATACCGGTGATCGCATTCGCCTGTCAGGTGAAGGTGAAGCTGGTACAGGTGGTGCCGGTCCGGGTGATTTATACGTTGAAATTCAAGTTAAAAGCCATGATGTGTTCACACGAGATGGTAGCAATTTATATTGTGATGTCCCGATCAGCTTTGTTACAGCATCGTTGGGCGGTGATTTAGAAGTGCCTACCTTAGAAGGCAAGGCAAGCTTGAAAGTGCCAGAAGGAACGCAAACAGGGCAACAATTCAGATTGCGCGGTAAAGGTGTTAAATCGGTTCGCGGTGGTGCTGTCGGTGATCTTGTCTGCCGTGTTATTCTAGAAACACCAGTAAACTTATCGAAGAAACAAAAAGACTTGTTACAACAATTTGATGACAGCATGCAAGGCAGTCATAGCAAGCACAGCCCAAAACATAGTTCATGGTTAGATGCGGTCAAACAATTTTTTGATTAAGATACGTTAAACATCAGCAAAAGTAAGGAAATAGAATGGCAACACGAATAGCAATTAATGGCGCAGCCGGTCGAATGGGACGCTGTTTGATTCAAGCGGTGGAACAAACACAAGGCCTGGTGCTAAGTGCTGCTATTGATCGTGCTGATTCAAGTTTGCTTGGAGCCGATGTTGGCGAACTGGCAGGTGTTGGCAAGTTAGGCGTTATGCTTACATCAGATGTTGCACAAGCAACAGCTAACTCAGATGTCATTATTGATTTCACCTTACCAGAAGTCACCATGGCTTTATTGCCACACTGTGTTGCTAATAAGTGTCATCTTGTGATCGGAACAACAGGGTTTTCTGACCAACAAAAAGCCGAAATTGAACGATCAGCACAACAGGTCTCAATGGTGTTAGCCCCTAATATGAGTGTCGGTGTCAACTTGTCACTTAAATTGCTAGATATTGCCGCTCGCGTGTTGGGTGATGATGTTGATATCGAAATTATTGAAGCTCACCATCGACACAAAGTCGATGCACCTTCGGGTACGGCACTCCGTATGGGTGAAGTTGTTGCTGATGCTCTAGGACGTGATCTAAAAACCTGTGCGGTTTATGGTCGTGAAGGCAGAACAGGCGAACGTGATAGAAATACCATCGGTTTTGCCACAGTTCGTGCTGGCGATATAGTTGGTGATCACACTGTCATGTTTGCTGCAGAAGGCGAACGTGTTGAAATCACCCATAAAGCATCAAGCCGAATGACGTTTGCATTGGGAGCAATGCGAGCATCAAGCTGGTTAATGCAACGCGATAACGGCTTGTTTGATATGCAAGATGTATTGAACCTGCGCGATTAGGCTTGTTGAACAAGAATTAAATATACCCAATCAACTTGAAGATGCGCTGGAGTGTTGGACTCGCCGAAAATTGTTCCTGTATTTTCGGCATAGCGACTATCGATGGTCATAAAGACTAAGCCACGTGGGTCGGGTTTTAACCCGACGGGACAGGAATAAGTTTCACTCGATGCCACGCTCCCGCGTCGCAATGGTTAACAGGCTTTTAGTGCCCTTTTCTTAACAATATTCTAATAGCGATCTGCTATTTGCTGTGCTTGACTTGCACCTTTACGGTCACCTGAATCAGAGCGGATCTGTGCAATTAATGACCAAAAACGACGTAGTTGTTGTGGCTGACCTTGCACAATCGAGACGCCTTTGAGAGCTACTTGTTCAGCTAAATCGTAGTCATGAAGATTGCGGTGTATGCCTGCTAATTCATAATAAATCTGTGGATCTCGAGGCGCGATGCGTTGCGCGCGTTGTAAGCTCGATTGTGCAGAGTAGAGATCGCCTTTTTGTTGCTGTTGTTGTGCAGTATCAATTAAAGCGACGACGGCAGGATTTTGTTTGATCGGTGCATTTGCCTTAGGTGCTACTGGTACAACCGGCATTGACGGAGTTTGTTCTGGATCACCGTAAGTTGTGTTGTTTGTCGATGCAGGCGAGCTGGTTACGCGGCTTGGATCAGATTTAGCTGTGTTGGTTGTCGGAGCCGGTGTGCTTTTATCTTCAACAGTGGGTTGGTTGACCGTGCTTATGGTTGAGCATGCACTAAATAAAATTGTTACCACTACAAGTCCAAGTTGGCGAAAAAGCTTAAAAGCAGGGTATTTCAGTGTTAGAACCATTGTTTTATCCAGTCTAAAGATCGTGAAACAGGATCACTATTGGTATTACCTGCACAGCCATCCGACTTTGTAGGTTGTGTGCCGATGATAAAGGGAACTTGGATCGCATCTGGGCAGTTGCTGTTGGACAAAAGCCCACTGGTTGCGTTCACCCAGTGATATTCAATGCCATCAGGTGCAGCAGAATTGAATGATTCTAATGGTTCTGAAGCCATGTAATTGATCCATGCTTTTAACGCACCACCTGAGCCAGTAAAAGGTAAAGGCGCATTATCATCACGACCTAACCACGTGACTGCCAGCCGATTGCCACTAAAGCCTGCAAACCAACTATCGCGTTGATCATTTGATGTGCCTGTTTTTCCGGCAACATTAATATCCATCGGTAAGCGTTGATATATCGAACGTGCCGTGCCCATTCTTGCTGTCTCTTGTAAGGCATAGTGCAATAAATGAATGGCATTGGCATCAATGGTTTGTTTTAATTGAAATGGGTAACGTGATAATTCGTTACCGGCACTGTCCGTGACTATGCGAATAGCACGCAGCGGCATTTGAAAACCATTGGCAGCAATAGTTTGATACATGGTTGCAACCTCCACTAATGACATGCCTTGCGCACCTAATAATAAGGAAGGATAAGGATCGATCGGACGTGTGACACCCAGTTTTCTCATGGTATCAATAACACGATCTAACCCCAGCGACATGCCCAAACGTGCTGTTGATAGATTATAAGAATGAGATAACGCGCTATGTAGCGGCACTAGACCATGTGATTGATGATCAAAATTATCAGGCTGCCATGATTGGCCATTGTGCATGGTAATTTTGTATGGCGAGTCATCGAGTTCAGTCACAAGTGTGTAATTATCAGACAGTGCTGTCAGATAAACGGCTGGTTTGATCAATGAACCAATCGGTCGAACTGCATCAAGCGCACGATTAAAACCTTGATAGCGGGTATTTCGTCCACCAACGATGCTAATGATTTCACCGGTTTGGGGTTCAGCCACAACCATACTACCTTGCAGATCAGTCACTTTGTTACCATAAATACTGTCGAGTTTTTTGATGGTTGACACTAAGGCTGTTTCAGCTTTGTGCTGGGCAATAGGATTGAGTGCGGTGAAAACACGCAAGCCCTCGGAGCTAAGATCGTCATTACGATATTGTTGGCGTAATTGACGCTTTACCAGATCTAAATAAGCAGGATAAGCGCCTTTTAATAAACTTGCTTGCTTAACCACCCCAATTGGCATAGCAACAGCATGATCATAGTGTTTTTTATCGATAGTACCCTGTTCGTAGAGCACTTGGAGCACAAGATCGCGTCGTTGTTTGGCTCGTTTAGGATGACGGCGAGGGTCATAATACGATGGTCCCTTAACTAAACCTGCAAGCAGTGCGACTTGATGGAGCTGTAATTCTTCGATCGGTTGAGCAAAATAGTATTGTGATGCCAGACCAAAACCATGAATGGCACGCGAACCTTCCTGCCCCAAATACACTTCATTAAGATAGGCTTCGAGGATCTCGTCTTTGCTGTAATGTAACTCCAGCAACATCGCCATTGGAATTTCCATGACTTTGCGAGCAAGGCTACGTTCAGATGTGAGATAAAAGTTTTTAATCAGCTGTTGGGTTAAGGTGCTACCACCCTGTAAAAACTGACCTGCTTTAAGGTTGACCCACATTGCACGACTAATGCCTTTCAGGGAAATACCGGCATGTTGGTAAAAATCACGATCTTCAATTGCAATTAATGCATCGGTTAAGCCTTGCGGTGCATCACCGAGTTGAATTAAGTCACGATCTTCATTGTTCAGGGGATAAATGCCACCAATCAGGATCGGTTCAAGTCTAACCAAGGCGAGGGTTTGACTCTGTGCATTTTGGATTGAACTGACACTGTTATTAACGATACTCAAATGTAATGTTTGGGCAGGTTCTTTACCATCAGGAAATAAAAAACCACGAGTTTTAATAGTGGCTTTTGTTGTGGAAAATTCAGCTTGACCGGGTTCACGTACTTGCCGAACAAACTGATAACCTAAGCCACGGAGCTCGGTTTTTAAATCATCAAGCGATAATGGTAAACCTGCATACAGCTCAAGTGGTCTGGCATAAACCTTAGTCGGCACCGCCCACCGCTTACCCTCGAATTGTTTACGAATATGGGTATCCATAAACAATAAACTCAACCCCAATAGCACCAGACCAGCAAACATAAGCTTGCTCAAAAACAATACTAGTTTTTGCTTAAAAGATGATTTTTTTGATGTTGACGATAGCCGAGAAGAACGTTTTGGGCGCGAGGCCTTTTTTTTTACAACCATAGTATGATTTAGTGAAACAAGTCTGTCTGAGAGAAGAGGATAAATTACCCAAATTTGTTTGGGTGATTATAGCCGCAAGCATTGATTATTGATATTGCTTATCTCTTTCTGAGCTAATCGGGCTGACTGGGGTTGAGCAAGCACTATTTATTGAGCATAGGCATTTGACAAATTCTTGTTATAAGCTAGATTGTTAAATAAGCTGCAATCTCGCTTTATTTTAGTTTGTCTGGTAATATCTTTTGTCCTAATACCTTTCAGTAACTGTCTGTTTTTATAGAAAACGGCATCAACAACACGAGAGCCTATGGTTAGTTTGGAAACACCAGTATGTGATTTTGGTTTACCAGCAATCGATTTTTCATTGCTGGGCACTGACGGTAAAATATGGACGCTGGACGATTGTCGCGGTGAGAATGGTCTGTTAGTAATGTTTATTTGCAACCATTGCCCTTATGTAAAAGCGATATTAGATCGTCTGGTTCGAGATACCAACGAATTAAAACAATTAGGTATTAACACTGTCGCAATCATGTCCAATGATGTTGCAGACTATGAAGAAGATTCCTTTGAAAATATGCAACGTGTCGCACAGCAACAGCATTTTTCATTTCCATACCTTTATGATGAAACACAACAAACTGCACAAGCCTATGGCGCAGTGTGTACCCCTGATTTCTTTGGTTATAACAAAGATCTTCAATTGCAGTACCGTGGTCGCCTCGACGCTAGTCGAAAACAAGCGGCCGCACCGGATGCGCGTCGGGATTTATTCGAAGCAATGAAACAGATTGCCGAGACAGACCGTGGTCCTGAACAACAAATACCTAGTATGGGCTGCTCGATCAAATGGCGAGCAGCTTAATTTTTATTAACAGGAGAATGTAGATGGCTACACGTAGACATTTAGCTAACGCAATCCGTGCTCTAAGTATGGATGCAGTACAAAAAGCAAACTCTGGTCACCCAGGTGCACCTATGGGTATGGCGGATATCGCCGAAGTATTGTGGAATGACCACTTGAAACACAATCCAACTAACCCAAACTGGGCTGATCGCGATCGTTTCATCTTGTCTAACGGCCATGGTTCAATGTTAATTTATTCATTATTACATTTGACAGGTTACGACTTGCCAATGGATGAATTAAAAACATTCCGTCAATTACATTCAAAATGTGCTGGTCACCCTGAATATGGTTATGCGCCAGGCGTTGAAACAACAACAGGTCCTTTAGGTCAAGGTATCACCAACGGTGTTGGTTTTGCGATGGCTGAAAAATTATTGGCTGATCAATTCAACAAACCAGGTCACGATATCGTTGATCACCACACTTATGTATTCATGGGTGATGGTTGTTTAATGGAAGGTGTTTCTCATGAAGCATGTTCATTAGCAGGAACATGGGGTCTTGGTAACTTGATCGCATTCTGGGATGACAACAATATTTCTATCGACGGTCACATTGATGGTTGGTACACAGATGACACAGTTCGTCGTTTTGAAGCGTACGGCTGGCATGTATTATCAGTAGATGGTCATGATGCTGATGCAATCAATGCCGCTATCGTTTTAGCGAAAGCTGAAAAAGATCGTCCATCGTTGATTTGCTGTAAAACTATCATTGGTTTCGGTTCACCAAACAAATCTGCTAGCCATGACTGTCATGGTGCGGCATTAGGTGAAGAAGAAGTTGCATTAACACGTGAAGCATTAGGTTGGGATTCAGCGCCATTTGAAATTCCTGCTGATGTATATGCTGGTTGGGATGCTAAAGCCAAAGGTGCAGTTGTTGAAGCTGACTGGAATGCTAAATTCGATGCCTATGCGGCTGAATATCCAGAATTAGCGGCTGAATTCAAACGTCGTATGGCGGGTGAGTTGCCAGCAAACTGGAAACAAGTAACTGATGCGTTCATCACTGAAACTAACGAAGCAGCTGCTTCATTGGCTTCTCGTCAAGCATCACAAAAAGCCATTGCTGCATTAGCGCCTGTGTTACCTGAATTTTTAGGCGGCTCTGCTGACTTAACTGGTTCTAACTTAACCAGCTGTTCAAGCTTCAAGCACGTTTCTGGTAAAGAGCCAGGTAACTACATCTCTTATGGTGTACGTGAATTTGGTATGTACGCAATCATGAACGGTATGGCGCTACACGGTGGTTTAATCCCATTCGGTGGTACATTCCACATGTTCTCTGACTATGCCAAGTCTGCATTCCGTATGGCTGCATTGATGAAACAACGTACTATCGCTGTATTAACACATGACTCTATCGGTCAAGGTGAAGATGGTCCTACTCACCAACCAATCGAAAACACTGCTGCAATGCGTTTCATTCCTAATATGGATGTATGGCGCCCTGCGGATTCAGTTGAAGTTGCGGTTGCCTGGGTTGCTGCTGTTGAGCGTATGGATGGTCCTTCAAGCTTAGTATTAAGCCGTCAAGGTATTCCTGGTCGCAAGCATGATGCTGCTGATTTTGAAGCAATGCGTAAAGGTGCTTATATCTTGTCTGAAGCAAACGGTGCAGCAGATGTTATTCTGATTGCGACTGGTTCTGAAGTTGATTTAGCTGCACAAGCTCAAGCAGCGTTGGCGGCTGATGGCATCAATGCTCGCGTGGTTTCTATGCCTTCAACAAATGTATTTGATCGTCAAGATCAAGCATACAAAGACAGCGTATTAACACCGGGTGTTAAACGTGTTGCGATTGAAGCGGGTGTGACTGACTACTGGCGTAAATACGTTGGTTTGGAAGGTGGCGTTGTCGGTATCGATACCTTTGGTGAATCTGCACCAGGTGGCGTACTGATGAAACACTTCGGTTTCACTGTTGAAAACGTAGTTAAAGTTGTAAAAGAAACACTATAAATTTTGCTTTAACGCATTAGTTTTAGTGTAAAGATAATGGCGGGTGTGCAAAAGCACATCCGCCATTATTACATTTAAGGGTTAGATCTTTGGCATTATTCATAAGCTGGCATTATGAAACGCATCAATAAATCTGAGTGTTGTTTATGGTTGAAATAGCCTAAACTGTTTGTGCGTAATCATTGCTGGAAATTTCATTGATCACAGCTTATTTAATCAGGTTTACAATTACCGAGTTCACTATTATTCTTGGTAGACACTAACATTACGTGCATATCAGTTCTAACTATATGTAAAAAGTAAGACGAGTTTAGTTATCAGTGTTTTATTGTTTAATTATGAGCAGCATATTTGGATAAGACGATAAGGAAAAAAGAATGACAATTAAAGTAGGTATTAATGGCTTTGGCCGCATCGGTCGCATGGCATTTCGTGCTGCGGCAAAAGAGTTTACAAATATTGAAATAGTGGCAATTAATGATCTTCTTGATCCTGAGTATCTTGCCTACATGCTAAAGCACGATTCAGTTCACGGCTTATTTGATGGCGATGTGTCTGTCGTTGACGGTAACTTGGTTGTTAATGGCAAAACAATTCGCATCACTGCAGAACGTAATCCGGCAGATTTAAAATGGGGTGACGTCGGTGCTGACTTGATCCTTGAATGTACGGGCTTCTTTTTAACAACAGAATCTTGCCAGGCTCACATTGATGCGGGCGCCAAAAAGGTTGTGCAATCAGCACCTTGTAAAGATGACACGCCAATGTTTGTCTATGGTGTCAATGATGATCTATACAAGGGTGAAGCAATTGTTTCAGCAGCATCATGCACAACCAATTGTTTGGCTCCTATCGCTAAAGTGGTCAATGATAACTTTGGCATTAAACGTGGTTTGATGACCACTGTGCATGCGGCAACAGCAACCCAGAAAACAGTGGATGGTCCATCGATGAAAGACTGGCGCGGTGGTCGTGGTATTTTAGAAAATATCATCCCATCATCAACCGGTGCAGCCAAAGCGGTAGGTGTTGTGTTGCCTGAGTTAAACGGCAAATTAACGGGTATGGCTTTCCGTGTGCCAACGTCTGATGTCTCTGTGGTTGATTTAACGGTCGAGTTAGAAAAAGATGCAACTTACGATGAAATCTGTGCCGCAATGAAAGCCGCGTCAGAAGGTTGTTTGAAAGGTGTATTAGGCTACACTGAAGAAAAAGTCGTTTCTACCGATTTTAGAGGCAATACAGCACCATCAACATTTGATGCCGGTGCTGGTATTGCACTTGATAGTACCTTTGTAAAATTGGTTGCATGGTATGACAATGAATATGGTTATACCTGTAATATGATGCGTCTAGTTGAGCTGGTTGGAAAATAATTGTGCTAGCTCAGCGAGATCGTATTTGCGAGAAACAAGCACGCTAAAATTCAATAGGCTCCTTTGCTAAACGCGGGGAGCCTTTTTTATGGGGCAACGGTGCCTTTACTCAAAATATCATACGAAAAAGGAAAAACTAATGTCTGTTATCAAGATGTCTGATTTAGACCTTGCTGGAAAACGTCTACTAATTCGCCAAGACTTAAACGTGCCATTGAAGGCTGGAGTTGTAGCTGATGGAACCCGTATTCATGCGTCATTACCGACAATTCAAATGGCAATCAAAGCGGGTGCTAAAGTGATGATCATGTCACATCTGGGACGACCGAAAGAAGGTGAGTATGAACATCGCTATTCTATGGCTCCGGTGGCAAATTATTTATCAGCATTATTAGGACAGCCGGTACGTTTAGAACAAAACTGGTTAGAACCTGACTTTCTTCCGGTTGAACAAGGTGAAGTTGTGTTATGTGAAAATGTTCGCTTTAACCTTGGCGAAGGTGCAAATGATGATGCGTTAGCACAACGGATGGCTAAAATGTGTGATGTATTTGTAATGGATGCATTTGGTACAGCACATCGTGCCCAAGCCTCAACGCATGGTGTGGCTAAGTATGCACCTATTGCCTGTGCAGGACCGTTATTAGCAGGTGAGCTGGAAGCGTTAGGTAAGGCACTTGATAACCCGGCACGCCCAATGGTTGCGATTGTGGGTGGTTCAAAAGTATCAACCAAGCTGACCGTATTGGAATCATTATCAAAAATCGTTGATCAACTTATTGTAGGTGGCGGTATTGCCAATACCTTTATTGCGGCAGCGGGTTATAACGTAGGTAAGTCACTTTATGAAGAAGATTTGATTGATACCTGTAAAAAATTAACTGCTGATGCACAATCCCGTGGTGGTGATATACCGGTGCCGGTAGATGTGGTCTGTGGCAAAGAGTTTTCTGAAAGTGCTTTGGCGACAACCAAAAATGCCAGCGACGTTGAAGATGATGACATGATTTTTGATATTGGGCCTAAATCGGCAGCAGAGTTGGTCGACATTATCAAAAATGCAGGCACGATAGTATGGAATGGTCCAGTAGGTGTGTTTGAATTTAATCAATTTGGTGAAGGCACCAAAGAAATTGCAATGGCAATTGCTGAATCATCCGCATTTTCGATCGCTGGTGGTGGTGACACCTTGGCCGCAGTAACAAAATATAAAATTTCAGATGATGTGTCTTATATTTCAACCGGTGGCGGTGCCTTTCTGGAGTTTTTGGAAGGTAAAAAATTGCCAGCGGTAGAAATATTGGAGATGCGCGCTCAATCGTAAGTTGATAAGGGAGAAAGACTTTTTGACGGTTAGAAGAAGAACCAAAATTGTTGCAACACTTGGACCAGCAACTAATTCAGTCGATGTTATCGACGCAATTATTGAAGCTGGTGTAGATGTCGTTAGATTAAACTTCTCTCACGGAGAGGCAAGTGAAAAGTTGGCACTTGCCGAATTAGTAAGAAATAGAGCACGAGCTTATGGCCGTCAAGTGGGCGTATTAGTTGATTTGCAAGGTCCTAAGATCCGTATTTCGCGTTTCAAAGATGACAAAATCATTCTTGAAGAAAACGCAACATTTGTGCTTGATGCCGAACTTGATTCTGATGCGGGTGATCAGAATCACGTCGGTATTGATTATAAGTCTTTACCCTATGATGTTAAACGTGGTGATACCTTATTGCTTGATGATGGTCGCATCGTGTTATGGGTTAATGAGGTTGATAATTTACGTGTTATTTGCCGCGTTATTGTCGGTGGTGAATTATCCAATAACAAGGGTATTAATCGTCAAGGTGGAGGCTTATCTGCTGCTGCACTGACAGACAAAGACAAACAAGATATCGTCACAGCTGCCAAGATGCAGGCAGATTATATTGCGGTATCGTTTCCTCGTTCAGCAGCTGATATTGATTATGCACGTAAATTGCTACGCGATGCTGGCGGCTATGGTGGCATTATTGCCAAAATCGAACGTGCTGAAGCGTTAGATGTGCTCGATGAGATCATTATTGCATCGGATGCCGTTATGGTCGCGCGTGGTGATCTTGGTGTCGAAGTCGGTGATGCCGCCTTACCGCCACTCCAAAAAAATATTATCCAACATGCACGACATTTAAATCGGGTCGTGATAACAGCGACACAAATGATGGAGTCGATGATAAGCAATGCGATTCCTACACGTGCTGAAGTATTTGACGTTGCTAATGCTGTGTTAGATGGTACTGATGCCGTGATGTTATCGGGCGAAACAGCAGTAGGAAAATACCCTGTTAAAGTGATAGAAGCAGTTGACAGAATTTGTTTGCAAGCTGAGCAGCAACGAGAAATTCGTGTGTCACGGCATCGCGTTGATCAGCAATTCCAACGGATGGATGAAGCAATAGCAATGGCTGCAATGTATCTTGCAAATCATCTTGATGTCAAAGCAATTGCGGCATTAACAGAAACCGGATCAACACCATTGTGGATGTCACGTATTAGTTCAGGTATCCCTATTTTTGGCTTAACACCGCATAGTGAGACTCGGCGTAAAATGACCTTATATCGCGGGGTTTATCCAGTGAGTTTTACTGTTGCTCATAATGATCATGCCACCTTGAATTTAGAAGCGGTAGATGAGCTGAAAAGACGAGGCGTTGTCAGGGATGGTGATATAGTGATTATTACCAAAGGTGACCTCGAAGTTCAGGGTAGTACAAATGCGATGAAACTTGTACGGGTGGGCGATATGGTTGAACCGAAAAATTTAGGAAAAAGCTGCGAATAAGTCAGCTTGAGGAGTGATGTTATGGCTTTAGTATCAATGCGACAATTGTTAGATTATGCGGCAGAACACAGTTTTGCCATTCCTGCATTTAATGTGAACAATATGGAACAGGTTCAAGCGATTATGCAAGCGGCAGATGCTACTGATAGCCCAGTAATCATGCAAGGTTCGGCTGGTGCTAGAACCTATGCTGGCGAGCCATTTTTAAGACATTTAATTTTGGCCGCTATTGAGCAATATCCACATATTCCCGTGGTTATGCATCAAGATCATGGTGCCTCGCCAGATGTGTGTGCACGATCGATCCAATCTGGCTTTAGTTCGGTGATGATGGATGGGTCATTACTCAGCGATATGAAAACACCATCGCGCTTTGACTACAATGTCGAAGTGACCCGGACTGTTGCAGCAATGGCACATGCCTGTGGTGTATCGGTTGAAGGTGAAATTGGTTGTTTAGGTTCTTTGGAAACCGGGATGATGGGCAAAGAAGATGGCCATGGTTCTGATGAAAAATTGGATCATAGTCAGTTATTAACTGATCCAGATGAAGCCGCTGAATTTATGCGTTTAACTAAGGTTGATGCACTGGCGGTCGCAATCGGAACCAGTCATGGTGCTTATAAATTTACCAAACCACCTACAGGCGATGTATTGGCGATTAGTCATTTAAAAACGCTGCAACAACGATTACCAAATACCCATTTTGTGATGCATGGTTCAAGCTCAGTTCCACAAGATTGGTTAAAAATCATTAACAGTCATGGTGGTGACATTGGACAAGCTTATGGTGTGCCTGTAGATGAAATTGTCGAAGGCATTAAATATGGCGTTCGTAAGGTTAATATAGATACGGATCTGCGTATGGCCTCAACAGGCGCTATTCGTCAATTTTTGAATGATGAAAATAATGCCAGTATTTTTGATCCGCGCAAGTTTTTAAAGGCATCCACTGCTGCAATGCAGGCAATTTGTCAGGCGAGATATGACGCATTTGGCAGTGCAGGTCATGCCAGCAAAATAAAAGCATTACCATTGTCTAAAATGGTCGAGCGCTATCAATCTGGTGAACTGGATCCTTTGTTAGGATAGATTAGGAATTTTAGGGGTTGTTTTTCCGCCCCACAGCGTTGGAAATGACTTATGTAGCATAACTACATGGCATCATTCCCGCCTTGTTCGACCAAAAAACAGCCTCCAGCAGGGGTGGCGATCAAAGATCAACAGACCCTAATACAATGAGTTATTAGTATTGGCGTGAATAAGGTAAACTACTCACTTTTCGATGATTGGAAAAATAAGGTGCTACAGTTATTGGCTATCGCTGGTGGTGGCGCGTTAGGTGCGGTATTTCGGTTTGGCGTGTCTAATGGTGTCTATCGTTTACTAGGGCGTGATTTTCCTTATGGTACCTTGGCCGTAAACGTCCTTGGTTCGCTGTTAATGGGGGTATTATTTACTCTCTTTGTTGAACGCTTGGCACTATCAGCGGAATGGCGATCAGCTATTTTTATTGGTTTATTGGGTGCTTTTACTACGTTTTCAGCATTCTCATTTGAAACCATTAGCTTGATCCAGTCAGGTGCGCTGTTCAGAGCAATGTTAAATATACTGCTGAGTATCATTCTATGCCTAGGCGCAACATGGCTGGGCTTAGGATTAGGGAGACAATTATGAGCTCAACTGAATTGACTTTGGTAAGAGTGTATTTAACCGAAGGTCAGGATGGTATTGATGATCTTATCCATTGGTTGGAAAAAGACAGTGGTGTCCATGGCTTTACCTTATTCAGAGGTATAGCTGGTTTAGGTAATAGTGGTCACATGCATACGGCATCATTATTAGATTTATCATCATCGCTGCCCTTAGTGTTTGAGTTTTTTGATAAACCTGATAGCGTCAGTCAGATATTAGAACAATTACAAACCTTTGTTGATCCTGATCATATTATTAGTTGGCCAGTGACATCTGGAATTTAAGAGAATTATGTTAGATCCAAAATTATTACGAAATGAACCTGAACACGTAGCTATTCTATTACAAAGACGTGGCTATCAATTAGATGTCACTGTATTAGAACGTTTGGAGCAAGAGCGAAAGCAAGCACAGCTCGATGCCCAGCAATTGCAAACAGAACGCAATAGTCGTTCAAAGATGATTGGTAAAGCGAAAGTAGCCGGTGAAGACATTGCACCATTGTTAGCTGAAATTGACGATTTAGGTGATCAACATAAAGCGGCAGAAACAAAGCTTGCTGAGGTGCTGCAAAAAATTAACGATTTGGCGATGGAAATGCCCAACATTGCTCAAGATGATGTGCCAGATGGTGCCAATGAAGATGATAATCAGGAAGTGTTACGTTGGGGCCAACCAAAAACATTTGATTTTGAACCGAAAGATCATGTTGATCTGGGTAATGCTTTAGCTGGAATGGATTTCGAAACGGCGGCCAAAATCAGTCAAGCACGATTTGTGACATTGTCTGGCCCACTAGCCAAGCTGCAACGTGCATTAACCCAATTTATGCTGGATATGCATAGCGAACAGCATGGCTACACCGAAACCTATGTACCTTATTTAGTCAATGCAGATTCATTGCGTGGCACTGGTCAGTTGCCAAAATTTGAAGCAGATTTGTTTAAAACAAATGATGATCTGTATCTGATCCCGACGGCAGAAGTGCCAGTGACCAATATCGTGCGTGATGTCATTACCTCTGATAAAGATCTACCGCTTAAATATGTCGCACATACACCGTGTTTTCGAAGTGAAGCCGGTTCGCATGGACGTGACGTTCGTGGTCTGATCCGTCAGCATCAATTTGAAAAAGTCGAATTAGTTCAAATTGTACGACCACAAGATTCAGCCGCAGCACATGAACAATTAACCGGTCATGCTGAAGCGATTTTGCAAGCGTTAGAGTTGCCGTATCGCAAAGTTATTTTATGCACGGGCGATTTAGGGTTTTCATCAAGCAAAACCTACGACTTGGAAGTGTGGCTACCCAGTCAGAATACCTATCGTGAAATCTCATCATGTAGTAATTTTGGTGATTTCCAAGCGCGTCGTCTGCAAGCGCGTTGGCGTAATCCTGAAACAGGAAAACCGGAATTAGTGCATACACTTAATGGTTCTGGCCTTGCTGTCGGACGAACATTATTAGCCGTGATGGAAAATCATCAAGATGAGCAAGGTCGAATTCATATTCCTAAAGTACTTCAACCCTATATGGGTGGCAAGGACGTGATTGGTGGATGAGTTTAGCTTAGTCCAAAAAATTATTATTTGGGCAATTCCTGTTATTTTTGCGATTACGGTACATGAAGTGGCGCATGGCTGGATAGCCTTAAAATTGGGTGATAGAACTGCTCAAATGATGGGGCGTTTAACCTTAAATCCAATTAAGCATATTGATCCCGTTGGCACTATCCTTATTCCAGGCTTATTGTTAATGGTCGGTGGTTTTATATTTGGTTATGCTAAACCTGTCCCAGTAACCTATCAAAACTTACGCCGACCTAAATCCGATATGGCATGGGTTGCTTTAGCTGGTCCTATGGCTAACTTAGTGATGGCGATTATTTGGGTAGTAGTTGTTAAACTGGGATTAGGCTTATATCAATCGGGCATAACAATCGGTGAACCGATGCTCTATATGGGGATTGCAGGCGTATTGATTAATACGATGTTAATGGTGTTAAATTTATTGCCATTACCTCCGCTTGATGGCGGCAGAATCTTAACCAGTGTCTTGCCAGGGCCTATGGCTTGGCAGGTGAGCCGTATAGAGCCATACGGTTTTTTTATCTTATTAGGCTTACTTTATTTTGGTATTCTCGGCATGGTGCTGTGGCCAATGATAGGTGCATTTATTAATTTATTGGCAGTTATTTTTAATTTGCCACCACAAATTTTTTCAATACTTTGAGATCACTCTTGTTACAAACAAGACGTAGGAGAACACTTTGGATACGGTAGCATTACAATCCCGTCGTATAGTTTCTGGCATGAGGCCAACGGGTAAGTTACATTTAGGTCATTACCATGGCGTGCTTAAAAACTGGATTAAACTGCAACATGAGTTTGATTGTTTCTTTTTTGTCGCTGACTGGCATGCGTTGACTACACACTATGAAGATAGTCACGTCATCGAAGAAAGTGTCTGGGAAATGGTTATTGACTGGATTGCAGCAGGTATCGAGCCATCTGCGGTATCATTGTTTTTACAGTCCAAAGTGCCTGAACATGCTGAATTACATTTATTGTTATCAATGATTACGCCACTGTCATGGTTAGAACGTGTTCCGACCTATAAAGATCAGCAAGAAAAATTAAAAGAAAAAGACTTATCAACTTATGGCTTTTTAGGTTATCCATTGCTGCAAAGTGCTGATATTTTGATTTATCGTGCAGGCCAGGTACCAGTAGGTGAAGATCAGGTTGTTCATGTTGAGTTAACCCGTGAAGTAGCGCGCCGCTTTAATCATATCTATGGTCGTGAAAAGGACTTTGAACAAAAAGCAGAAGCTGCCATTAAAAAAATGGGTAAGAAAAACGCCAAGTTATATAACCTTTTACGAAAATCGTATCAGGAGCAAGGCGATACTGAAGCCTTGGAAACTGCTCGCGCATTGCTAAAAAGTCAGCAAAATTTAGCATTAGGCGATACTGAACGTTTGTTTGGTTATTTAGAAGGTGGTGGTAAAGTTATTTTGCCTGAGCCAAAAGCGCTACTAACACCAGCGCCTAAAATGCCGGGATTAGACGGTCAAAAAATGTCTAAATCCTATGGCAATACCATTTCATTACGTGAACCAGAACAGTCGCTCACTGAAAAAATTAAAAAAATGCCAACCGATACAAATCGTGTACGTCGTACCGATCCAGGTGATCCGGATAGATGTCCTGTTTGGCAATTACATGAAGTGTATGCAACTGAAGATCAAAAACAATGGGTTCAACAAGGCTGTCGCAGTGCTGGCATTGGTTGTTTGGACTGTAAAGGTCCATTAATTGATGCGATTGCAGCAGAACTTAGACCAATTCGACAACGTGCTGAAGAGTTAAGCTCACACCCGGAAGATATCCGACGTATTATTGAAGATGGTAATGAAGCCGCGCGTGAAGTAGCTCAAGATACCCTTGGAGAAGTACGAGCGGCAATGGGGTTAAGTTATAAATAAGTCGATATGTTGTTATATCAATTTCATTATGTCGGGAGACAACAGAAATGTCAGAAAGAATTCAAAAAATATTAGCTCGAGCCGGTTACGGTTCAAGACGTCAAATAGAAACGTGGATCAAGGAAGGTAAAGTGACTCGAAACGGCGAGGTTTCCAATTTGGGCGATCAAGCTGAAATCGGCGATACCTTACGTTTGGATGGTAAACCACTTTCGCCAAAACGCTTATGGCAACAACCGCAGCAAGTATTGTTATATAACAAACCTGTAGGTGAGGTGTGTACACGTAAAGATCCGGAAGGTCGTCGCACCATTTTCCAGGCACTACCGACACCTGAACAAGGACGTTGGGTCAGTGTTGGCCGTTTAGATATTAATACCAGCGGTCTTATTATTTTGACTACCGATGGTGAATTAGCCAATAAATTGATGCATCCATCAAATGAAATGGATCGTGAGTATGCGGTGCGAGTCTTAGGTGAAGTGACCACCGACATGATGCAGACTTTACGTGATGGTGTTGAATTAGAAGACGGTAAAGCCAAATTTGCTGATATTCAGGAAGCAGGCGGTGAAGGTGCTAACCATTGGTATCATGTCGTTATTCAAGAAGGTAGAAATCGTGAAGTACGGCGTTTATGGGAAAGCCAAGGCGTTCAAGTCAGTCGTTTAATGCGTGTACGTTATGGACCTATCATTATTCCAAACCAGCTAAAAATGGGTAAGTGGATGATGTTACAAGGCAAGGATTTGGATGCCTTATATGAGGCTGTAGGCCTACAAACGCAACAAGCACCTAAAGCGGGACGTGCTCAACGTGAGAAAAAACTCCGACCATTAAAAACTGAGACAGTCAAACCACGTCAAAAAAATGTCAGTAGTGATGCTAGTTCTAAACGTTCACCACGTTTAAGAGGACGTTAAGGCCATTGGAGCTAATAGAAAGCGTTTGCAAACAACGCTTTCTAGTTTTAATTGACAGGTTTGTCTGCTTGCAGAGTTTGGTTACGGCCTGTTTTTTTAGCTTGATACAAAGCATGATCTGCCCGGTCAAATAGAGCGGTTCCTTTTTCACCACGATTTAATTGGGCAACACCTAAACTGATTGTGAAGCCAAAGCTGCGGTTACCATCAGTGCACAACAGTTGTGATGCGGCTACACGTATGCGTTCCGCAACAGCAACAGCAGCTTGTGCATCTGTATTGCTCAAAATAAGTACAAATTCCTCACCGCCATATCGAAATGCAATATCACTGACACGCATGGTTTCAGTGATAACGTCAGCCAGGCTTTTTAATGCTTGATCGCCACTGCTGTGACCGTAAGTATCATTAACAACTTTGAAGTAATCAATATCAAGCACGATTAATGATAGTGGTGTTTGTTGACGGTGTGCTAAATCAATTTCACGTTTCAGGCTGTTATCAAAAGCAGCGCGATTATTTAATCCTGTTAAACCATCGGTTAACGCTGCCGACTGAGCTTGGCGATAGAGCAATGAATTGCGTAATGGGTAAATCAATTTGCAGAGTAAATTTTCAATGTTTTCGCTATCGAAATCGTCAAATTTAATTCGACGTGTGAAGGTGATTTCACCCAGCCAGACACCGTTCATTTCCAAGCGGTAATTACATGAATGATGGCTGCGTGTTCCGATAGTAATATCGCAATGCAGGCCTTGGTGTTGGTAGTGAAGACTGTCATAGTTGAGGATGTTGTTAATTTGCTTATGAAATAAGCCGATAACATCATCTAAATCTAAACTGGTTTGTAAAATTGCGGGTAAGCTCGCTGCCACAGCTTCGATGCTATCTTGCTTAGGCTGTGATTCGATAAATGCTGATGGATGGTTACGATCACTTACAAGCGATAACTTTGTGTTGTCTGAATTTAATTGCTTAGCCATGTTGATGTCCTTTACCTGGTATCTGTGTTTGATTAGATACTAGCTATAAACATGCCAAGTTAATATTATCCTTTTATATCAGTATGTTATGGTTGGTGCGGCAATAGTTTGACGGTGTGTTACTGTGCGTTTAAAACCTGTCCTGTTGTCGTGAGGCTATCATCACTCATCAAAAATAAATAGACATTAGTAATATCGTGTGGCTCTGGTAAATGCGTTGGATCAATCCCCGGGTAGGCGCGAGCATGTAGATCGGTTCTAACTGTTCCCGGATCGATGCAGTTGACGCGAATTCGTCCCTCTGACTCCAGTTCATCAGCCAGTTGTTTTGACAGCGCTTCTATTGCTGCCTTGGCAATACCATAAGCCGATTGATAGGCTTTATTTTGATTGGCATCGGTCGTAAAAATCACTGAAGCAGTATCAGATTTTTGCAATAAGGGTAAACATGCTTTTGTCAGTAAATAAGGCGCAGTAAGATTAACATGCAACGTTTCAGCCCAGGACTTGGGATCTTGATGTGCGATAGGTGCAATCTGACCTAATGTTGCCGCGCAGTGCACAATACCATCAAGTCGGCCATAATTATCATTAATGCTGGAGGCTAAGTCGGCATAATCTTCAACACCTGCGCCTTTAAGATCGAGCGGATAAATAGCAGACGTGTTGGAAGGAGCTTGTTCCAAAATAGCATCGTAGATTTTTTCAAGTGCTGGAATGTTTTTATCAAGCAAGATGATACCGGCACCATAGCTAGCATAATGCTTAGCAATAGCTGCACCGATGCCGTTACCGGCACCCGTGATCAGAATAACTTTATCTTTGAGAAAAGCCGGTTTAGCTGTGTAATCCATTATTCCTCACTTGCAGGAAAAAAATGATTGAATTTCACTTTACCATTTTGAAATTGCACGCTGGTTTTCCCTGATTTGTCAGTCCATTCACTGTCAGTAATGGTTAGATCATCGATAGTACGTGTTTGAATAATCTTTGGATCACCTAAAATAGCTTTGACTTCTTGTTCGGTCATACCAACTTCGATTTTAGTATTTTGTATGGTGGCGGCTGTTAGTGTGGCACTTGCGGTATTTTGTTTGCTGGTAGCTGTGGCTGTAGCCGTTTTAGAAAGCGCAGGAGTTTCCGGTGTCTCACTTTCTGAGCAGGCGATGAGTGTCAAGCAGATGATTAATGTCGATACTAGCAAGCTAACGCGTGTAGACATTTCGAACTCCTAAAAATGATTCAAACAAAGAATTTAGATGCTGGAGTATAACAAGACTGGAAGACTTGTTCGACTTTAGCCAAGTTAAGTTAGATTCTGTTCGGCCAGAATTGCATGGGCACACTGTTCACCATTACGAATTGCGCCCTCTAGTGTTGCAGGATAATTATTAGCGACAAAGTCACCAGCGAGCCATAAACCTTTGGTTGATGTTTTATGTGTTGGACGCTGTTGTTGGTAAGCAATGGTGCTTGCAAATGTGGCTCGTTTTTCACGGATGACAAAAGCTGACTCTGCTTGAGCTGGCATAGATGGAATTAATTGATGCACTTCTGCCGATACACAGTCGATAAGCGCTTGTTTGGATAGGCTTTCGTGCGAACCTGGGCCACTGATCACAACAGCCATTAATCCAGGATGTTGCAAACTTCGATCAAAAATCCACTGACTGTGTGTGCCAGATAAGCCTAACATGGGCGCAGCCAATCTCACTTCTTGTCGATATTGCAGATAAACAGTACAAATAGGTAATTCATCTGGTTTTGTCATCGCTAACATGGGTGCAAGCAACTCTGCACAGTGTGCCGGGCCTGCTGCGATAATCACATGATCTGCGAAATAGGTGTTGCCATCATTGGTGATGATACCTGTAATTTGACCATTATCATCAATCAGTTGTTTAACCCGGCATCCTAAGCTAATTTTAGCGCCATTTTTTATTAAAAATGTTGCCGCAGGTTGTGGAAAAAGTGTACCAAGTGGCTGCTGTGGAATCAGTAAATCAGCGGCAGCTTGATCTTGACCTAAACTGTCGTTAAGAACATGTGCTAAGACATGAGCTGAAGCATTTGCGATAGGTGTATTCAGTGTTGCCAGACATAACGGCTGCCACAATTGTTTTATTAGGCGTTGAGATTGTTTGGTTCTATGTAACCAGTCTGCGACAGACATATCGTTATTAGCCAGAAGCTTGGGAATATCACGTTGCAATCGAACCAGCTGAACTACTGCGGAGAGTCCGGCACAACGAAATACATTCCATGCCAATGATAATGGCCAGGGCAAGCCACCTTTTGCTGAAATGCGTAAAGGTGTAAATATGTCATCAACGATAGTTATGTCGATTGGATAGCGCTTGAATAGTTTACTGTGATCGATATCAATCAATGACATTAATGCCAGCATATGATCATAGGCACCGATCATCAAATGTTGGCCATTATCAATCACTTTATCTTGCCAGCTTACATTGCGTGCGCGTCCACCTAGTTGTTTGGCGGATTCAATTAGGTGTACTGGGATACCGTTGTCACTTAATGTAATTGCTGCGGCTAATCCACTCCAGCCACCACCAACAATCACAACGGTCATAACTGCTTTTTATAACGTTGTTTTTCAGCGCGAGCAGTTTTCCATGCGATCCATAACTTTCTGATAGGTGTTAATGACACGCGATGATGCATTACTTGAAAACCATCTTGTTCTATTTCATCTAGGGTTGCGCGATAAATAGCAGCCATAATTAACCCCGTGCGTTGGTTGTAACGATCAACATCAGGTAAAAATTGCATGGCCTGTTGGTAGTACTGTTTAGCGCGATCACTCTGATATTGTAATAAAGCGGTTAATTCCGGACTCGATTTTAGGCTGAGGATATCGTCGGTTTTAACACCGAATTGTTCCAGCTCATCGACAGGAAGATAGATACGACCTCGTTCGGCATCTTCTCTTACATCGCGAATGATATTAGTCAGTTGTAACGCCATGCCCAGATTTTCAGCATATTTAAGTGTTTTACGATCGCTATAGCCAAAAATTTCGACAGATAATAAACCGACTACACTGGCTGCTCGATGGCAATATAAGGCTAACTGTTTAAATTCGGGATAGGAAAACTGTTCTAAATCCATTTCCATGCCATCAATAATTTCCATGAAATATTCTTCATGTAAATTAAAGTTATTTATTGCCGTAACTAAGGCTCTGCCTACTGGATGACTGGGATTGCCTGCAAAGGTTTGATGAAGCTCATCACGCCACCAATCCAAGGTCTTGCGAGCGACGTCGATGTCAGCTATTTCATCAACCGCATCATCAACTTCACGGCAAAATGCGTACAGGGCAATAATGGCTTGACGTTGTAATTTGGGTAAAAAGCGAAAACTGTAATAAAAGCTAGAACCACTTTTGGCAGCCTTATCCTGACAATAGTCATCTGGAGTCATTTTTGTAGCCTTTTTACAATAATGCCATTTTGAACATGTGATTCGATAATTTCATCTACGTCGGCTTGGGTTTTACATTGATACCAAATACCTTCTGGATAAACGACAATAATTGGGCCTAACTTACAGCGATTAAGACAGCCGGCATTGTTGATGCGTACTTTTTTAAGTTTTAACTCTTTGATGCGTTGTTTAGCATAGTCACGCAAAGCACTTGAACCATGTTGTTGGCAATAAGCTGTGCCATCATCACGTGAATGTGTGCAAAAAAAGACGTGATGTGTGTATATCTCAGCCATGGATCAATTACTCGTTTTAATAGCTACGATTAACTGAAAACTCAGCCAAGCTGATTAATGCTTGCTTGTAGTCCGAATCAACAATCATCGACAGTGCCGCCTTTGCTTGTTCAACTTCATTTTGTGCTGCTTGCGATGTGTAGTCGATAGCACCAGTTTCCTGGATGATGGTAATAATATCGTCAATTTTATCGCGTTGACCATTTTCAATGGCTTCACGAATAATCTGCGCTTGCGCTTTACTGCCATGTTTCATTGCAAAAATCAGCGGTAAAGTTGGTTTGCCTTCAGCCAGATCGTCACCAATGTTTTTACCAATGGTATCGCTAGATTCACTGTAATCTAATAAGTCATCAACCAGTTGGAATGCGCTGCCGAGATGCATGGCATAGTTTGCCATTGCCTGTTCTATGTCAGGGCTGGATTGTGAAATGACCGCACCAAGTTGCCCAGCGGCTTCAAATAATTTAGCCGTTTTGTGGTGGATAACCTCAAGATAGCGTTGTTCAGTGGTGTCAGCATCATGACAGTTGAGCAATTGTAAGACTTCACCTTCAGCAATCACATTTGTGGTGTGCGATAGAATTTGCATCAAGCGCATCGAGTCCATTTCAACCATCATTTCAAATGAACGGGTATACAAGAAATCACCAACCAATACGCTGGCTTCATTGCCCCATAAGTTATTTGCTGTTTCGCGACCTCGGCGCAGTTCTGAGTTATCAACGACATCATCATGCAATAATGTTGCGGTATGAATAAACTCAATGATAGTCGCAAGATTGATATGTTGAGTACCCTGATAACCACATGCGCGAGCGCATAAAATCGCTAATGCTGGGCGCAGTCGTTTACCACCACTATTGATTATGTAGTAACCAAGTTGATTGATTAAGACAACATCTGACTGCAGACGCGATTGAATCATTGCATCAACAGAGGACATATCATCTTTTATTAATGAGTAAATGGATTGAATATCCACAGCGATAATCTGCCTATGTAATTATGCTTTAAAAGAGCGTACTTTCTCATGTGGAGCAAACATTCGCAAATATTTGCAATGATATTTGATCTCTTTGATGAAAGAGGCTAAAATTCTCGGTTCTTTGTTGGGGCAGCCCAATGATCTAATTATTTTTTGGAGACAGCGATGTACGCTATTATCGCGACTGGTGGTAAACAGTACCGTGTTAAAGAGGGCGAAAAGCTCCGTGTAGAAAAATTATCTGCAGAAGCTGGTGATACAGTTGAGTTAGATAAAGTGCTTTTGATTGGCGAAGGTGATGACGTTAAAGTTGGCGCTCCTTACTTAGATGGCGCTAAAGTAACTGCAACAGTTGCTGCTAATGGTCGTTCGGATAAAGTTAAAATTATCAAATTCCATCGCCGTAAACATTATCGTAGACAGATGGGGCACCGTCAGTCTTTCACTGAAATCGAAATCACTGGCATCAAAGCCTAAGATTAGCGACATTAGAGGATTTAGAGATGGCTCATAAGAAAGCGGGTGGTAGTACTAGAAACGGACGTGATTCGGAATCGAAACGTCTAGGCGTTAAACGCTACGGTGGTGAATCTGTTGATGGTGGTAACATCCTTATCCGTCAACGTGGTACACGTTACCATGCGGGTAAAAATGTTGGTATTGGTAAAGATCACACTTTATTTGCAAAAGCTGCTGGCCGAGTTTTATTCGAAACTAAAGGTCCCAAAAACCGTACATTTGTTAGCGTAGTTGCTAATTAAGAACAGTATGTTGGCCCGTATATGGGGCAAACAGCTAAAAGCCCCGCTGATGCGGGGTTTTTTGTTTCTGGACTTTTTTAATAATGACTATTTTTGAACATAAGTCATAACATTGGTTGGACGTGATGAAATTCGTAGATGAGGCGAAAATAACAGTTGTTGCTGGCGCAGGGGGCAATGGCTGTCTTAGTTTTCGTCGAGAAAAATACATTCCTTTTGGTGGACCTGATGGCGGTGATGGCGGTGATGGCGGTGATCTGTATTTAGAAGCCGACATGCAGGTTAATACATTGATCGATTTCCGCTATCAGCGTCATTTCAAAGCGCAACGCGGTGAACATGGTCGTGGCAAATTGTGTAGTGGTGCGCGTGGTGATGATCTTGTGATCAAAGTCCCAGTCGGCACTGAAGCATGGGATGATGATACCGACGAACTCATTGGTGACTTGGTGAAACATGGTGATCGTTTATTAGTCGCTAAAGGTGGTTGGCATGGTCTTGGTAATACTCGTTATAAATCAAGTACTAACCGCGCACCACGTCAAACATCAGATGGTACGCCAGGCGAAGAGCGGCATTTACGGCTAGAAATGAAATTACTGGCTGATGTTGGCTTATTAGGTTTGCCAAATGCAGGTAAATCAACATTTATTCGAGCTGTATCTGCTGCGCAACCAAAAGTAGCTAATTATCCTTTCACAACCTTATATCCAAATTTGGGTGTAGTAACGATGAAAGATGTGCGCAGTTTTGTTATTGCCGATATTCCTGGATTAGTTGAAGGTGCGGCCGAAGGTGCTGGTCTTGGTATCCAATTTTTAAAACATTTATCGCGCACGCGTTTGTTATTACACATGGTTGATATGGCACCTATTGATGTTAAACAGGATCCGGTCGAAAGTGTTCAAATCATTAATCGTGAGTTAGAACATTACAGTGATGCCTTGGGTAGCCAGGAACAATGGTTGGTTTTGAATAAAATGGATCTTGTGCCTGAAGATATTCGAGAAGAGCTTTGCCAAGAAGTGCTACAACGATTGGACTGGAAAGGCAACGTATTTCGTGTCAGTGGTCAGTCTGGTGAAGGTTGTGATCCATTATGTGAACAGATCATGGATTATTTAGACCAATTAAAAGCAGCAGAATTAGCTGCGCTAGAGCAAAAAAGCATAGAGGAATAATGTGTGACGACACCACACCAACAACTTGCTGACACCAAACGTTGGGTTATCAAGATCGGTAGTGCCTTACTGACTCGAATTGGTGAAGGGTTGGATCATGAGCGCATTAAATGGTTAAGTGGTGAAATTGCCTATTTGCGTAATCAAGGCAAAGAGATTGTGTTGGTTACTTCTGGTTCAGTAGCTGCTGGTATGCAACAATTAGGCTGGTCAAAACGTCCTCATGCGATTCATCTACTGCAAGCGGCGGCCAGTGTTGGTCAAATGAATTTGATTCAAGCCTATGCGTCTGAATGTCGACTGCATGGTATTTTGACATCTCAAATTTTGCTAACTCATTCGGATTTATCTGATCGCAGTCGGCATTTGAATGCACGAAGCACGTTAAACAGTCTATTGGACTTAGGCGTATTGCCCGTCGTGAATGAAAATGACACGATAGCAACTGACGAAATTCGGTTTGGTGATAACGATACGCTTGCGGCGATGACAGCCAATTTAATTGAAGCTGATGTATTAGTCATTTTGACCGATCAAGATGGTTTGTTTGATTCCGATCCTAGAGTCAATCCTGATGCACGTATGATTGCAGCATCAGCCGCAAGTAATCCTGCTTTAGATGCGATGGCGAGTGATAGTAAAGGTCAATTAGGTCGCGGAGGAATGGCGACCAAGTTATTGGCATCTCGTCGTGCTGCTCAGTCAGGTGCTGCTACTGTTATTTTGTCTGGTAAACATCCTGAAAATTTACGATTTCTGGCGGCAGGTCAAGGTGTTGGAACCTTATTGTGGCCTGATAATCAGACGCTTACCGCACGCCAACAATGGTTAGTTGGGCATCTCAAACCTAAAGGTCAAATCATCCTGGATGACGGTGCCGTTGACGTGATTCGTCAGCAAGGACGTAGTGTTTTACCTGTCGGTGTCAAACATGTCGAAGGTAAATACCAACGGGGTGACTTAGTAATTTGTCTTGATATGAATGGTAAGGAAGTTGCGCGTGGTTTAGTCAATTACAATACTGATGAAACACTAAAAATTATGGGCCATGCCAGTCGTGAAATTGAGTCTTTATTGGGCTATATTGATGAGCCAGAACTAATTCATCGTGATAATTTAGTTGTAACAGGATGAACGGTTAAATTGCAGACATAAAAAAACCGGCATCTGCCGGTTTTTTAAAAGCAATGATGCTTTGAATTATAGTGCGCGAACTGCGTTATTCAAACGGCTTTTGCTACGAGCAGCAGCGTTTTTATGAATAAGACCTTTGCGTGCAGCACGATCAAGAGCTGGTACAACAGCTTGAAAAGCAGCAGTTGCTTGTTCTTTATCACCGCTAGCAATTGCAGCGTTCAATTTTTTAACAGTTGTACGCATTGCAGAACGTTGACTAGAATTTAGTTGACGACTTTCTTCTGCTTGTTTTGCGCGTTTTTTTGCTTGTGCTGAGTTTGCCAAAATGCTTCTCCTAAAACCAGCTATTGGTATGTTGAACCGAGCATTATCCCGATTTTTTTATCGCTTGTAAATGGTATTATGTCGAAAATTTTAAATTAGGCGAAATTATGAGAATTATCACTGCTAATGTCAACGGTATTCGTGCCGCTGGGCGTAAGGGGTTTTTTGACTGGTTAACCACGCAACAAGCAGATGTGGTCTGCATTCAGGAAACCAAAGCGCAACGTCATCAATTGGAAGACGATATATATTGTCCAGAAGGCTATCACTGTTATTATCATGATGCCCAAAAGAAGGGATACAGTGGTGTTGCACTTTATTGTAAGCAAAAACCAGATGTTGTTATTGAAGGCATGGGTGATCAAGAGTTTGATGATGAGGGGCGCTATATTGAGGCAAAGTTTGGTAATTTGAGCGTTATTTCGCTCTATATGCCATCGGGTTCCTCAAAACAAGAACGTCAGCAGGCCAAATACCGTTGTATGGATTATATGATGGTAAAACTCGATCAGATGAAAGCATCAGGTCGTGACTATATTGTCTGTGGTGATTGGAATATTGCGCATAAAAACCAAGATATTCGTAATTGGAAAGGCAATCAGAAAAACTCAGGCTTCTTACCTGAAGAGCGCGCTTGGTTAGATGTATTATTTGACCAAAAAGGATTTGTCGATGCGTTTCGTGAGTTGCCGCAACAAGAGCACGAATACACGTGGTGGTCGAATCGTGGACAGGCATGGATCAACAATGTTGGATGGCGGATTGATTACCATGTACTTTCACCTTCTTTAAAAGGTAAAGTGAAGGCTACTAAAATATATAAAGATGAGCGATTTTCCGATCATGCGCCATTGATTATTGACTATGACTATTCCATTGCTCAATGAGTGAAATATCTAAACGCACGTGGCAGCAGACGTTAGCTGCCTTTGCGCACCCGCGGGTTGTGACCATGCTGTTTTTTGGAATATCCGCAGGCTTACCTTTATTGCTGATTTTCTCATCGTTGAGTTTATGGCTACGAGAAGCAGGGGTTGAACGAGCCGCTGTCACCTATTTTAGCTGGGCGGCATTAGGCTATTCATTCAAATTTGTTTGGGCGCCATTAGTTGACACTTTATCTATACCAGTATTGACCAAACAGTTAGGTCGGCGACGTGCCTGGTTACTTTTATCCCAACTTGCAATTATGTTGGCAATTATTGCCATGGCCATGATTGATCCCAGTGAGAATGGCTTAACGGTAATGGCATGGGCAGCCGTAATTTTAGGGTTTTCATCTGCAACACAAGATGTTGCGCTTGATGCTTATCGCATTGAATCAGCTGAGCCTGATTTACAAGCCTTAATGTCCTCAAGCTATATTGCTGGTTATCGGATCGGTATGTTGCTGGCAGGTGCTGGCGGCTTATTTTTAGCCAGTTACTTAGGTTCATCACTGGATCAATACAGCTATACAGCATGGAAATATACCTATCTTGTGATGGCTTTAATGATGTTGATTGGTGTTATGACGACCCTAATAATTTCTGAACCAATCACTGCACGGGATAGCCGACCAGCAATCAAACAAAAACAGTATTTTGGCTTGATGGTGTTATTTACGTTATCTGTCAGTGGGTTTGTTGCGAGTTTTGCCATTAGCTCGGATCTTGCTCAACTTGCAAAACAAACGTTAACGCTACATTTGGCAAATGGCTACCTAGCTGGATTTATTATCGACTTATGTCGCTTGGCATTTGCACTTACAGTTGCTTTCCTTATCGCAAAAACGCTGGTGCAGTCTCGCCTTATCCAGCAGGACATGCTTGATACAACCTATATTGCACCTGTTAAAGATTACTTTCATCGTTATGGCTTGAAATTAGCGTGGTTACTGTTGGCATTAATTGCGCTTTATCGTATTTCGGATATCGTTCTGGGGGTGATTTCCAATGTGTTTTATCAAGATCTTGGGTTTAGTAAGCCAGAAATTGCCACAGTAGTTAAAACATTTGGTTTGATTATGACGATTGTCGGCGGCTTTCTTGGTGGCGTATTGGTGCTCAGGTTTGGCGTGATAAGAATATTATTTCTAGGGGCGATCTTGTCAGCAGCGACTAACTTATTATTTATGGTGTTAGCTCAAGTTGGTTACGATATGCCGATGCTGTATTTAGTGATTTCCGCAGATAATTTATCAGCAGGATTAGCTAGCGCGGCATTTATTGCATTTTTATCAAGCCTAACTAATATTTCATTTACCGCTGTGCAATATGCGATATTTAGTTCGTTAATGACCCTACTGCCTAAAGTGTTAGGTGGCTATTCAGGGACGATGGTTGAAGCTTTCGGCTACCAACAGTTTTTCTTATTGACAGCGTTGATGGGTTTACCTGTGTTGATGCTTATTTATTTAGCTGACAAGTACTTCAAGTTAGAGCCGATTACGATTAAATAAAGAAACTATGTTAGCACCAGAAAGCGATTTATCCCTTGGCTGGCAATCATGCTTGTGAGATTGTCTATGTGACGTTAAACAATTTGATAACAGGGTTTGTAATCTTTCTCTCCTTGCCCCAGTTTCATCCGCTGTTCTTTCACAAACACACGAAGTAGTTCGTCAATTGCATTTAAAATCGTGCTGTCGCCATCAATTTTGTATGGACCGTTTTGAGTAACCTGGCGTATGCCAAATGATTTAACATTACCAGCAACAATGCCAGAAAAAGCGGATCGTAGTTGGCTTGCTAACTCATGTTTAGGCAGATTTGGGTCAAGTCGTAATGCAGCCATATTGTCATGAGTAGGTTCGAATGGGTGTTGTAATTCAGGGGATATTTTAAGCTGCCAGTTAAAGTAATAAGCCTCGCTAGTGGCGCTGCGTTGTTTATGGATTAATTGCACTGCATTTTTAGCTAATGTGCCTACTTTATCCGGTTCACCAATGATAATTTGATAGCGTTCAGCGATGTCATCACCGAGGCATTTACGTAAAAACTTGTCTAAGGTTGTAAAATAACCTCGACAGCATTCAGGGCCAGCAAAAATAAGAGGAATATCGATAGTATTCTCTGGATGAAGCTGAATACTTAACAAATAAAGAATTTCTTCTACTGTGCCGACACCTCCTGGAAACACAATAATGCAGTGTCCCAATCGGACAAATGCTTCCAAGCGTTTTTCGATATCAGGCATGATCACCAATTCATTCACAATAGCATTGGGCGATTCAGAGGCAATAATGCCAGGCTCGCTGATCCCAATATAACGGCCATTGTTATATTGCTGCTTGGCATGACCGACAGCGGCACCTTTCATTGGGCCTTTCATAGCTCCAATACCGCATCCGGTAATGATATCAAGACCACGCAAACCGAGTTGATAGCCGACATGTTTGGCATAATCATATTCTTGACGCGGAATAGAATGGCCACCCCAACAAACAACAAGGTTGGGTGCAACATTGGGTTTTATGGTGCCGGCATTTCGTAAAATATGAAATATTTTGTCGGTTATATTGCCGTTACCACAGCCATCCGCAAGTACTTTAAAATCAGCATAGACAATATCGCGCAATACGGATGACAAGTGCTCCTGAATGCCTTTAATAATCTCACCATCAACAAAAGATTGGGCGGGGGCATTAAATATTTCGAGCATGACACCGCGAGGTTGAGGTTTAAGTTTGATATCGAAATCTGAATACAGATTGAAGATTTGTTCGGCATCATCTTCATTGCTATCTGTATTCAGTACCGCGAGTGCGCAGTCGCGAAATAATTGATAAAGATCCGCACTTGGATTACTCAATTGGTAAATTTCTTCCTGAGACAACAGGTTGAGGCCGTGTGTTGGACGGATAGTGGTATGGGCAACTTTGTTCATACGATTTCCTATGTTGACTAGCTAAATTGATGCTCCCACTGTTAGGTTAAGCAATCAAGCTTTTTGTTGATCTATCGCACTAAAAGCTACCAACAAAAAGACCACGAATAACGTGGCCTTTCAGTAAAGCGGGAGATTCTATATTCCATCTAAAAAGGAATATCATCATCAAGATAATCGGCACCACCTTGTGGTGAACCATAATCAGGGCCAGCAGAAGGTGAGGCAGGTTTTGGCGTATTCTGCTGATATGAAGGTTGACCGCCACCGGTGTTATTGCTTGCGCCTTTACTATCAAGCATGGTCATTTCATTACCAATGATTTCTGTTGAATAGCGATCTTGACCATTTTGATCTTGCCATTTACGGGTGGTGATGCGACCTTCGATATATACTTGTGAGCCTTTGTGCAGATATTGTTGTGCAATTTCACCAAGACGGTTACGCAATACAACGCGATGCCATTCAGTGCGTTCCTGGCGCTCACCTGTTTGCTTGTCTTTCCAGCTTTCAGTTGTTGCAAGGCTCAAATTGCAGATGGAGCCACCATTAGGAAATGCACGGCTTTCAGGTTCGGCACCGAGACGTCCTACTAGAATGACTTTATTGACTGACATAATTTGCTCCTTGTTAATTTGGTTTATTAGTTTGGCTTATTCTACGATGACTAGGCTTTAAATGCATCCAAAGCTGAAGCATCACTATCATCGGCTGAATATTTAACATAAGCCACTTGTTCTTCAATAACGACGATAGTTTCAACTACGCCTCTAATCGCCATAAGTTGCTCATTGATCGCATCAGCATTGGCAATTGTTACTGTATCAAGGTGGATAATTTTACTTGATAAGTGTTTAGGTTGGCGCATAGGTACAATAATAACTAACCACAGCAGCGTTAAAATGGCTGCAAAAATAAATACACCACTTAAATGAAAATGGCTATAAATAAAACCACCTGATGCGCCACCAATAAAAGCACCAATAAATTGAGCAGTCGAATAGATGCCCATCGCGGTACCTTTATTCGCTAATGGACTTAATTTGGACATTAATGAAGGTAGACTGGCTTCTAATATATTAAATGCGGTAAAGAACAACCATAAACTAATTAAGATGCTGGTGAGCGAGCTTGGGAAAAAAGCCCAACCCAGTTCTGCTAAGCCTAAAGTCGCTACGGCACCGATCAATATTTGCTTCATTTTGCGTTTTTTTTCAGCAATGATGATGAATGGCACCATGCTGATAAAAGCTAAAACAAGTATTGGTAAATAGGTTAAAGCATGTTGCTGTTTCGGCAGATCTGTTTGTTCTAACAATGTGATTGGCAATGCATAAAAGCTGATGGTCAGTAAGCAATGCAAAATCATAATGCTAAACACCAGTCTCATAATGTCAGTATTATGAAATACCTTAATAAACTGTGTTGGAACTGGTTCCATATCACGATGACTGATACTGCGTTTTGGCGTCGGTACCCATAAATGCAGAATTGCAATACCGACTAATGCCAATGCCGCTGTTGCCCAAAAAATACCGGATAAACCTATCCAATGCTCTAATGCAGAACCAACAGCAAGTGCGACTGAAAACGATAATCCGATACTGATACCGATACTGGCCATGGCTTTAGTGCGGTGTTCGTCGCGAGTGAGATCTGCGGTCAACGCCATGATCGCTGCTGCAATGGCACCGCTACCTTGTAACAAACGACCAGCAATCACCATATAAATAGAGTCAGAAACAGCGGCAACAATACTGCCTGCTGCAAATAGCAATAAGCCAATGGTGATGACCCGTTTGCGCCCGATGTGATCAGAAAGCATACCAAACGGAATTTGGAACAGGGCCTGAGTCAATCCATAAGCACCAATAGCAACACCAATCAAGATTGGCGTTGCACCAGTATATTGGTCTGCAGCTAATGAAAACACGGGCAAAATCATAAACAAACCCAACATACGCAATGCGAAGATACCTGATAATCCAATTACGCTACGTTTTTCCGAAGAGGTCATGGTTTCAGTGTTGTTTTGGTTTTGCGTCATGGTGGCCGTTAAGAGTATATTGAGTGGTTTGATCTTATTTTATACGGAAGCTTGATGAAAAGCATAAGTATTCGCGGCGCGCGTACCCACAATCTAAAAAACATTGATCTGGATTTGCCAAGGGATGCGTTGATTGTCATTACTGGTTTATCTGGTTCAGGCAAGTCTTCATTGGCATTTGATACCCTGTATGCTGAAGGTCAGCGTCGTTATGTCGAATCACTATCAGCCTATGCCAGACAGTTTTTATCGATGATGGAAAAGCCTGATGTTGATCATATTGAAGGTTTGTCACCAGCGATTTCGATTGAACAAAAGTCGACGTCGCATAATCCGCGCTCAACAGTTGGCACAATTACAGAAATTTATGATTATTTAAGATTATTGTTTGCCCGTGCCGGTGAACCTCGTTGTCCTACCCATCATTTACCTCTTGCAGCACAAACGGTCAGTCAAATGGTTGATACCGTATTGGCGATGCCAGAGGGTGAGCGCATGATGTTATTAGCGCCTGTTGTGCAAGATCGTAAGGGTGAACATCGTGATATATTGGAAAATCTGCGCGCTCAAGGGTTTGTAAGGGCACGAGTCAACGGCAAAGTGATTGAACTTGATCAGCCACCAGAGCTTGAGCTACGTAAAAAACATACGATAGAAGCAGTCGTTGATCGCTTTAAAGTGCGGGCCGACCTCCAACAACGTTTGGCAGAATCTTTTGAAACTGCACTGCAAATGAGCGATGGCATTGCACGTGTTGTCTCTATGGATGACGATGATCGTGACGTTTTGTTTTCATCTTTATTTTCATGTCCAACCTGTGGCTATTCGATTTCTGAATTAGAACCTCGTATGTTTTCGTTTAATAACCCAGCTGGTGCTTGTGGTAGTTGCGATGGCTTGGGTGTGAAACAGTTTGTTGATCCAACTCGGGTGGTGGCACATCCTGAAATGAGTCTAGCTGCTGGGGCAATTAGAGGCTGGGATCGTCGTAACGCCTACTATTATTCACTGATGCAGTCATTGGCTACGCATTACAAGTTTGATCTTGATACTGCGTTTGATGATCTATCAGATGATATTCGACACGTCATTTTATACGGCAGTGGCAAAACTAAAATTGATTTTAACTATTTAGGCGATCGCGGTAAAAGCGTTGTTCGGAGTCATGTGTTTGAAGGTGTTATTCCAAATATGGAACGACGATATCACGAGACTGAATCGAATAGTGTGCGTGATGATCTAGCCAAATATCATACTGTACGCGCCTGTCCTGAATGTCATGGTGCACGCTTAAATGAAGGTGCTCGCAATGTGTTTATTAACACCACATCATTGCCGCAACTGACCAGTATGCCAGTTGGCGAACTTAAGCAGTTTTTTGAAGGCTTAAATTTGCAGGGCAAGCAAGGTGAAATTGCCAAGAAAATAGTGATAGAAATTGCTGAACGTTTAACCTTTTTAGTCAATGTTGGTCTTGATTATTTATCGTTATCACGCAGTGCGGATACCTTATCCGGTGGGGAAGCACAGCGGATACGACTTGCAAGTCAAATTGGTGCTGGCTTAGTTGGTGTGATGTATATTCTGGATGAACCTTCTATTGGTTTGCATCAACGTGATAATGATCGCCTATTAGCCACACTAACGCGTCTACGTGATCTGGGTAATAGCGTGATTGTGGTTGAGCATGATGAAGATGCTATTCGTGCCGCTGACTACGTGTTAGATATTGGGCCGGGTGCGGGTGTGCATGGCGGACAGATCGTTGCTCAAGGTACACCAGAAGATATTATGAAAAGTGAGCAGTCACTCACAGGTCAATATCTATCTGGTAAACGTAAGATAGAAGTACCGACAACGAGGCATCCTTATCCTGCTGGCCGTAGTATTGGTTTGCGTGGGGCTTGTGGTAATAACCTTCAAAATGTCGATATTGATATTCCGATTGGTTTAATGACCTGTGTTACCGGTGTGTCAGGATCAGGCAAGTCGACTTTAATAAACGACACTCTGCTTAAATTAACCTCAAAAACACTGAATGGTGCATCAGAAGAACCAGCACCACACAGTGATTTTTTAGGTTTGGAACAACTTGATAAAGTGGTCGCGATTAATCAAAGTCCAATCGGGCGAACACCGCGATCAAATCCTGCCACCTACACCGGCATTTTCACACCAGTCAGAGAATTATTTGCTGGAACGCCAGAGGCACGTGCACGAGGTTATGGTCCCGGACGCTTTAGTTTTAATGTCAAAGGTGGGCGCTGTGAAGCCTGTCAAGGTGATGGCCTAATCAAGGTTGAAATGCACTTCTTGCCTGATATTTATGTGCCTTGTGACATTTGTAAGGGTAAACGTTATAACCGTGAAACCTTGGATATCCGCTACAAAGGTAAAACGATTACGGATGTATTGGATATGACCATAGAGGAAGCCAACGAATTTTTCGTTAATATTCCAACGGTTGCCAAAAAACTAGACACATTGATTGATGTTGGTTTGACCTATATAAAACTGGGTCAGAATGCGACCACATTATCTGGCGGTGAAGCACAACGGGTTAAGTTAGCTAAAGAACTATCAAAACGAGATACTGGCAAGACGCTGTATATTCTTGATGAACCCACTACCGGCTTACATTTTTTTGATATCGAGCAGTTATTAAAAGTGTTACATCGCTTACGGGATAAGGGTAATACCATCGTTGTTATTGAGCATAATTTGGATGTGATTAAGACTGCCGACTGGATCATTGATATGGGACCTGAAGGTGGCTCCGGTGGTGGGATGGTTGTGGCTGTGGGCACACCTGAACAGGTAGCACAACATGCGGAGTCATACACCGGCCATTATTTAGCACCATTATTAAAACGATGAGCTTAGAACAAGAAATTAAACTACGAGTTCAACAACAAGAACAATTAGATTTATCTGATTTAAGCGTGTTGGCGAACCTTATTCAAGGTGAAATGAAGTCTAACAAACTAGTTAGTACTTACTTTGATACCTTCAACCTTGACTTGATGAAGCGCGGTCTTGGCCTGCGAATGCGATTATCGAACGGTCAATGGCTGCAAACTGTTAAAACATCTGGCGTTGTTGTTAATGGTTTGCATCAGCGTGATGAGTGGGAGCATGAGTTAGCCAGCCCTAACTGGAATATTACTAAACTTATGGAGACAGCTTTAGCGGATAGTGTGAGTGATAGCAAGGTTTGGGATAAGGTTTCTGAATTATTTACCACCGATTTTATTCGACACACTATCCAGTTAAAACTAGCAGATGGCAGTGAGGTTGAATTAGCTTATGATCGTGGTGAAGTACGATGCGGCAACAGCAGTGACATAATTCATGAAATTGAGTTAGAGCTAAAATCAGGCTCGGTTGAACAACTTAAACTACTTGCTGAGCAACTATGTTTGCAACTTCCTGTCAGCCTGAGTGATATCAGTAAAGCTCAGCAAGGTTATCAACTTGCACAGACGTGCCTGAATTTAGCGAGCAGATAAGCCCTGATTTGTTTCAAATTTCCATGTTCTGATAATGGTTAACATATCGTTGTCTAATAATACATTGTCAGGAATCGCTGCATAAGGCGCGCCTAGACGTACAATTTTAACAGCAGCATCATCGAGCACTTTATGGCCCGATGAACGTGATATCACAATGCCATTTGCAGGCACGCTGCCATCAGGATTGATATCAACCGATAACATTAAACTGCCATTGATGCCTTTTTGTTTTGCTTCTTGTGGGTAATTAAAATTACCGATACGTTCGACTTTTGATGCCCATGCTTTAATATAGGCAGCGGCCGCATACTCTTTGGTTGCCGCCGAAATACGACGCTTTTTGGGTCGTTTACTTAACTCCATGCGCGACATATTAAATTGCTGTTCTAATTGAGCAATCTGAGTTTGAGCATTCATCATCAATTCACGAGCCGATAAAGCTGGCTTTTCTGGTATTTCAACAGGCTCTTGTTTTTTATCAGCTATTTCTGGTGTAGTGGCCACTTTACGTTCAGCTTGTTTGGCCGTGACTATTTTATCTGCTTGCGCCGGCAATGGTTCTGGTTTTACAGGTTTAGGTTTTGGTGGCTCTGGTTGTGGTTCTGGCACTATTGTTTCTAGCACTTGCTCTGGTGTTTCAGTCACTGCTTCTGGCTGAACAGCGTCAAGCTGTACCGGTTCAAATACAGGTTCTGAGGGTAAATCGTGTTCAGCAAGCTCGGTTATATCGGGTGTTGGTTCAGGTGATTTTTGGTCTGTTTCGCCACCACCTTCATTATTTGCCTGAGCAAGAAAATCTGCTTGTTCCGGTGCTTCAATTGTTTGTTGCTTGACCAAGGTTATTTCGAGGTTTAGACGAGGCTGATTTGTTGGCGGCGATGTGGCATCAAAGCTCACACCCAACACGATAGTCAGGTTAATAATAATAGAAAATAACAGCGTGAAGATAAGCCGGTCAGTGGCTGTGATTTTTCCCATAATTATGAATTGCTTGCGTATTCGATAGGCCTAATAGTGGCGGGTTTCTGATTATTAATCAATCGCATGCGTTCTGCCATCTTCGGACTCATCTCAATTTGGCCATCGGGTTTGATCAGCATAACGTACTCAATGCCTAACGAACCAGCGATATTAGGCCAATCATCACCGGCAACAAAAAGTGCTGTGGCAGCAGCATCGGCTTTAGCCGCATTGGTGTCTAATACGGTAGCTGATATTGCTTGATCGGCTGGATAAGCTGTTCGAGGATCAATAATATGCGGGTAACGTTTACCTTCATATTGAAAAAAACGTTCGTAATCACCAGATGTAAATACGCTTTCATCGCCTTTTAATGCGATTGAGGCGACCATACCATCTTGGCGAGGGTGTCTAATTCCTATAATCCACGGTCGTTTGCCATGAGAACCAATGGCGCGTAAGTCGCCACCAATATTGACGATGGCGTTGGTAATACCCTGGTTTTTCAGTGCATCAATCGCGACATCAACGGCATAACCTTTAGCAAACGCACCAAAACCAATCTTGACCATCGGATTGCTACTGGTTAATACACCGTTACTAATTGAAATGTCTTCCATAGTTGGATGTGAGTTCAACCACGTATCAATATCTGTTTGAGCTGGTGGCGGGCGAGATTCAAACCATGCATCGCCATGAAAGCCCCATAATTCAAAAAGTTTACCTGCAGCAGGATTAAATAGATGCTGACTTTTAATGGCGAGCGTTTTAGCAAGATTAATCAGGTCTGCTACATCATCGGTGACGTCAATCGATTCACCGTTTTTAATTGCGGTGTTTATGGTTGTTAAGGTGCTGGGGTGCCAAGCATGCCACGTATCATTGACGTTTGAAAATGACTGTTCCAGCACATCAACAGTGTTGTTGGCTGCTTCGGCATCAACACCAAAAAGACTGACATCAATTTCAGTGCCAAAGGCATAAAACTTAGCTTGTCGCGCTTGTGGTTCTTGGTTGCAGCCACTTAACAATAAGGTGAACAATAAGGGTAATAAATATAAAAATTTCATGATAAGTGTCGTTCTATACTGTTGATTAAATCGCCAGCAATAGTGAGGTTGAATTGTGCATCGAGTTCCCGAATGCAGGTTGGACTTGTCACATTTATTTCTGTCAAATAATCACCAATAACATCCAAACCAACAAAGATAAGCCCTTTTTCACGGAGAACAGGCCCAACTTGTGAACAAATCCAGCGATCACGGTCGGTTAAAGGTCGTCCTTGTGCACGACCACCAGCAGCAAGATTACCTCGTGTTTCACCTTGAGCAGGAATGCGAGCGAGTGCATAGTCTACGGGTTCACCATCAATCATTAAAATGCGTTTATCGCCATCAACAATGTCAGGGATAAATTTTTGAGCCATCACTGATTTTTGACCATGCTCAGTTAATGTTTCGATGATCACGCTGAAATTAGGATCATCGTGTTTCACACGAAATATTGATGCACCACCCATGCCATCGAGCGGCTTTAAAATAATATCGTGATGTTGCTGATGAAACTGTCGAATTAAACTTGCTTTGCGCGTGACCAAGGTCGGTGGACAGCATTGCGGAAACCAGGCGGTGAATAATTTTTCATTGGCATCACGCAAACTTTGTGGATTGTTAATAATCAAAACGCCACTAGCCTGCGCTTGTTCCAATAGGTAAGTGCTGTAGATATATTCCATATCAAAAGGCGGATCTTTTCGCATTAAAATGGCATCAAGATCAGATAAAGGTTTGGTTTGTGGCTCACCTAAACTGTACCAGTTCTGAGGATCTTGTTTTACCGTCAAGGGTGTCATTTGAGCTGACACCATTCCTTGATCAAGAAAGATATCCTGTTGCTCCATGTAAAACAAAGACCAGCCCTTGGCTTGAGCGGCCAGTAACATCGCAAAGCTACTGTCTTTTTTGATATTTATTGCTGAAATTGGATCCATTACGATCCCGATATGGCGACTCATATTATGTCACTATTATTGTAAATTAAGGTTGAATTTTACCTGAAATCTGTAGCATATAGTTCGATTACTCGTTATTTCACAATGAATGAAAGGATAGTTGAAAGTTGGAGAGATATAAAAAAACCGCTTGGTCAATATGTGATCGAGCCAAACGGTTTTTATTTTTGTGGAAAAGAGATTTATTTTCTAAGCAAAGCTTTAGTATCAGGTCCCATTGGCAAAATATAATCATACGATGCGATGACGATATTATCTTTGGTGGCAATAAGTTTTGCTGTTACATAAACGGATGCTGAACCAACGGCATAAGTACCAACCAGAACAGCTTGAGCATCATGCAAGGTACTTAATGTTTTTAATTCTCTTGATAAAATAAATTCACCAGATTGTTCTTTAATAAAGACGCTGTTACGTACTTTCATTTCGACAACAGAATAGCCATTTTGACTAAATCTTGAACCAACCTGTTCGCCAGTGATGCGACCAAAAGTTGATGATGATTTGAGATCATCAATATTGGCAAAGCTAGTAGTTAGAATAGGATGGGATGTTGATAGGTCGCTAGCTGCTGCTGCGATTAGGTGATCTGCTGCGACATAATTAAGCGAAATCAGGTTAACATCTTCAACAGGTTTGACATTATTTGTTTGACAGCCTGTCGTCAAAAATAATATTGAAATGATGGCAATAGCAAATGGATATTTGGTTAAGTTCACGGTCTAGCTCCTATTCTGCAACGACAGAAATGTTTTTGGACAGGGTTTCACATTGACCGTCATCAGGCTCATTAATATAGTAAATACCGGTTTTACGCATAAGGTATTTATCACCATCCATTAATGACACACTAATAATGACTTCTTTATTTGTGACGGAAGAAATATCTCCTGCGACAGCATCCATTGCTATTCCTGTTCCTAATATACCTGCACCAATGAGGGCATCCTGGGCCGCTGTAGAGTTAGACGCGATATTGACTACTGCCCATACGCCTGTAGCAATTAATGCTAAGGCTGTATGTGCTCCAGGTTTAGGACGTATATAACCACGATCGTTATGACGAATTACCTGGGTGTGAAAAGTCAGTTTTAAGTGCTCGTTATTATTGGCACGGATATCGAGACCTTGTTCGACCATCTGTGTAATAAGTAAATCTTCAAAACCCTGCTCGAAAGTTGAATTAGAGTTAGGCACAACATTTATTGCTTTATTAGTGAGTGATGCTGTTTTGAAGTGCTCTTTCACGCGGAAAGCGACATCGGCAGCGAGTACATCCCAGTGATGTGCCGCTTGCATTTTTTGTTGGTTTGTTAATTCATAGGTTGAGGCAAGTGGTACTTGTGAATTATTTCCTGTAGCACATCCGGTTAATGAAGCAATCACAATTGCTCCTGCAATGATCTTAGTTTTCACTATGCTTCCTTATTAAATTGAACGACATTTAATTAATGTTTCTGTACAGACCCTAGTAATCAAGTAAAAACTTGACACTTGGATTTGAAGTTACTTTTTGCCTCGAATTTCGAGACAGTATAGCCCGCCTCTATATTCGAGGCAAGATGAAAAAGACGATCTATTCTGCTGAAAGTGAAATACTTATTGCTTGGCTAAAACAGCAGCGCCAGCTTGCTGGATTAACTCAGCGCGAATTAGCATGCTTATTGGGCGTACATCATTCGATTGTAGGTAAAATCGAAACCGGCGAGCGTAGGTTAGATTTGATTGAATTTATTGCTTATTGTGAGTCTTTGAATAGTGATCCACATCCTGTAATCGATTTGATAAAACAGTGTGGGGAGGTCAGAGAATAAATTTGGGACTTGCTACAACAAGTAAGTTGAATATTCGCTATAATCACAAGGTTTTTGTTTATAGATTGTGATGTTTAACTGATGACTACAACAGCAGTAACCGTGGCGGAGGCGCCAACAACGTTTCAGGAGTTAATCCTGCGATTACAACAATATTGGGCTGAGCAAGGCTGTGTTTTATTGCAACCCTATGATATGGAAGTAGGTGCAGGTACATTTCATCCTGCTACATTCTTACGAGCTATTGGTCCAGAGCCTTGGAGTGCTGCTTATGTTCAGCCTTCACGACGCCCAACAGATGGTCGTTATGGTGACAATCCAAACCGACTACAGCATTACTATCAATTTCAAGTAGTCCTCAAACCGTCGCCAATTAACATCCAAGAACTATATTTAGGTTCACTGCATATGTTGGGCTTGGACACGTCTATTCATGATGTTCGTTTTGTTGAAGACAACTGGGAATCACCGACATTAGGTGCATGGGGACTAGGTTGGGAAATTTGGCTTAATGGTATGGAGGTGACACAGTTCACCTATTTCCAACAGGTTGGCGGACTGGAATGTAGTCCTGTAACCGGGGAGATTACCTATGGTCTTGAACGTATCGCTATGTATTTGCAAGGCGTCAGCAGTGTTTATGATCTGGTGTGGGCGGATGGTCCCATGGGCAAAGTGACTTATGGTGACGTGTTCCACCAAAACGAAGTCGAAATGTCTGCCTATAACTTCGAACAGGCAGAAGTTGAAAATCTGTTTTTGCAATTTGATATTTGTGAACGTGAGAGTGCTCGAATGATTGAAGCTGGCTTGCCGCTACCCGCCTATGAATTAGTATTAAAAGCATCACATACATTTAATTTATTAGATGCACGTAAAGCAATTTCTGTCACTGAGCGTCAACGCTTTATTTTACGAGTACGTACTTTGGCACGTGCTGTTGCTCAAGCTTACTATGATCGTCGTGAATCATTGGGTTTTCCGATGTTAGCTAGTGCTAACGTGGAGGTTAAATAATGAGTGATGTACGTGATTTATTGATTGAGCTAGGTACCGAAGAATTACCACCAAAATCGCTCAAAAACCTAATTGAAGCATTTGAAGCGAGTGTGCAACAAGGTCTTGAAAAAGCAGAATTAGGCTTTGAATCAATTCGTAGCTATGCCGCGCCAAGACGCATGGCAATTGTGGTTGATGGCTTACAAACACGTCAGCAAGATCGCTTGGTCGAACGTCGTGGTCCTGCTGTTGCCTCAGCTTTTGATGATGACGGCAATCCAACCAAAGCCTTACAAGGTTTTGCTCGTTCTTGTGGTGTGACGGTCAACGATCTTGAAACAGTTGCAACAGATAAAGGTGCCTGGTTTGTATTTAAACAACAACAAATAGGTGCAGAAACAAGCAGTTTAATCGCAGATATTTTGCAGCAAGCCTTAAATGATTTGCCTATAGCTAAACGTATGCGCTGGGGAGCTTTACCCGGTGAGTTTGTTCGTCCAGTACACTGGTTAGTTTTGTTATTTGGTGATGAGGTCATACCTGTTGACTTATTAGGTGTGTCATCTGGTCGTGAAACCCGAGGTCATCGTTTTCACCATCCAGATGCAATCCGTATTCAATCAGCTCAAACCTATGCACCACAACTTGAAACCGAGGGTCATGTTATTGTTGATATGGCGATTCGTCGCGAAGCAATTCGTGGTCAAGTGTTAGAGTTGGCAACAAAGCTGGGTGGTGAGGCAGTTATCAATGAAGACTTGTTAAATGAGGTAACTGGCTTGGTTGAATGGCCGGTTGCCTTGTCAGGATCCTTTGATCAGCGCTTTCTTGAATTACCTGCAGAAGCGTTAATTTCATCAATGGAAGAACATCAAAAGTATTTTGCTGTCCGTGATAGCTCTGGTGCCTTGTTACCGTATTTTATTACGATTTGTAATATCGAAAGTCGCGATCCTGCTCAAGTTATTGCCGGTAACGAGCGTGTTATCTTGCCTCGCTTAAGTGATGCTGCTTTCTTTTGGCAAACAGATCGAAAACGCCCATTGGCAGATCGCCAAGAGCAGCTTAAAACCATTGTTTTCCAAAACAAGTTAGGAACAGTGTTTGATAAATCAGTACGGGTAGGCAAGTTAGCTGCCAAAATTGCCTCTCAGATTGATGGTGATGCGCTGTTGGCACAACGTGCAGCCCATTTAGCAAAATGTGATCTTGTGACGGAAATGGTGGGTGAGTTTCCTGACTTACAAGGAATTATGGGGCGTTATTATGCAAAATTAGATGGCGAACATGATGATGTTGCACAAGCGTTGGATGAACAATATTTACCACGCTACTCTGGTGACCAACTGCCACAGACAAAAACAGGTTTATCGCTTAGTTTGGCTGAAAAACTCGATACCTTGGTTGGTTTATTTGGCATTGGTCAACCACCAACGGGTGTTAAAGATCCATTTGCATTGCGACGAGCGGCTTTAGGTGCCTTACGTATTATCATTGAAAGCAAATTGGACATTGATTTAGCTGACTTGCTTAACTATGCGCAACAGCAATTTACTGATCAACTAACCGAAAAAGATGTTGTTGATCACGTTACGGTTTATTTATTGGAACGTTTGCGTGGTTATGCAATAGAGCAAGGTTACAAATCGGATGTATTTGAAGCTGTCATTGCGGTCAAGCCAACCAAACCATTAGATTTTATGCATCGCTTGGATGCTGTCGCAGCATTTCGTCAAATGGAACAGGCAGAAGCACTGGCAGCAGCGAATAAACGTATTGCTAATATTTTGCGGAAAAATGATGCCGAAGGTGAGCTTGGGGCGATTGATAAGGCCTTATTAATTGAGCCAGCAGAAAAGGCGCTTGCTGATAGTCTTAATCAGGTTAAAGTTGAAGTTGCGCCATTGATGCTGCAGTCAGACTATAAGGCGGTACTGACGGCACTTGCCAGTATGCGAGAAACAGTCGATGGCTTTTTTGATAATGTGATGGTGATGGCTGATCAACCTGCTGTGCGACATAATCGTCTGGTGTTATTAAATCAGACGCGAGCACTATTTTTGGGTGTGGCTGACATTTCGAGTTTGCAAGGTTAATTGGAGTAATACGATGGCATTGATAATTCTAGGGCGAGATGGCGTTATCAATCATGAATCAGATGATTTTATTAAATCTCCGGCCGAATGGGAGCCAATCGAAGGTAGTTTAGAAGCTATCGCCAGGCTCAATCATGCTGGTTATCGTGTCGCGGTTATAACCAACCAATCAGGCATTGCTAAAGGAGTGCTTGACGCGGAAACCTTGAGTCGCATCCATAGCAAAATGCGTCGGATGTTGGCACAAGTAGGCGGAAAAATTGAAGCCATTCTATTTTGCCCTCACGGTCCCGATGACGAGTGTGATTGTCGTAAACCACAAGATGGATCGTATGCTGAATTATCGCATCGTTTACGAGTTAATCTTGAAGGTGTGCCCGCCGTAGGTAATTCTAAAAAAGATATTAAGGCTGCAAGATCAGTCGGTGCAAAGCCCATTCTGGTCAGAACGGGGAGAGGTACTAAAACAGAAATGGCAGGTTTGGCTGATGATATAGCTGTCTATGATAATTTGGCAGCAGTCGCGACGGCATTATTGGAGCCATCGTTATAATGTTGGTCGTTCGCTCACTCATATTTGCATTGCTACACAGTACAACGGCTGTTGTGTTCTCACTTTTAGGCATATTGTCATTACCTTTTCCATTTAAGTGGCGCTATAAAATTATTAGCCAGTGGGCCATATCAAACTTGTGGTTGCTTGAAAAAATCTGTGGCATTAGTTATCAAGTAGAAGGAATCGCTAATATTCCAGATCAACCCTGTGTGATTATGTGCAAACATCAATCGACATGGGAAACTTTAGCATTGCAGGCGATTTTTCCCCCTCATGTCTGGGTATTGAAGCGTGAATTGTTGTGGATACCTTTTTTTGGTTGGGGGCTAGCGGCATTAAATCCGATTGCAATTGATCGCAGTGCTGGCAGAAAAGCCTTGCAGCAAGTTATTGAGCAAGGCAAAGATCGTTTGAAGTCTGGCGTGTGGGTTGTGATATTTCCTGAAGGGACTCGTATAGCCAACGGCTTTATCGGACGTTTTGGTATTGGGGGTTCGCGTTTGGCCGTCGAAGCAGGAGTGCCAATTATTCCTGTTGCACATGATGCGGGTAAAGCCTGGCCTCGCCATGGATTTATAAAAACGCCAGGCGTGATTAAAATAGTGATTGGCGCTAAGATAGCCACTCAGAACAAGATTGCGGCTGATGTAAATAAAGAAACATATCATTGGATGGAAGGCCAAATGACTCAATTAGAAGGCAAACGGCCTACACCAATAGAGAGAGGGGATAAAACGCGTGGCTAGAGCTGAAGGCATTTTACGACTATTGTTAGTTGACGATTCACTGACTGAAGCCGACACCATTACAAATACCCTGCGTAGTATTGGCCATGCAGTGAGAGCGACCCGCTATGATAATCTATCTGAAATCGAGCAAGCACTAACACATCAGACTTGGGACTTACTGATTTGTCGTGATACGGCAACCGCTGCGCCACCCAGGGAATTAACTGGCTTTATTCATCGATTAGGTCGTGATCTGCCTTGTATCATTTTAGTTTCAAACACTGAAAATATCGATGAGCTCTATTCCATCGGTGCTCAAGATATTGTGCCTGTCTCAGATAGCAAGCGCTTGCAATTTTGCGTTGAACGCGAACTTCAAAACTTGTATATGCGCCGTTTATCGCGTCGCAATGAGCGTGCATTACGAGAAAGTGAAAAACGTTCGCGATTGTTATTGGAAAGCTCTAGAGATGCCGTTGCTTATATGCATGAAGGTATGCACATTTATGTTAATCAGGCTTATTTAACTTTATTTGGCTATGAAGAAGCTGAAGATATTGATGGTTTACCTTTTTTGGACATGGTCACTGTTGATGACCATAGCAAGTTTAAATCGAGTTTTCGACAATTTACTGAAGAAAGTAACGCTAAACCTCAAACAGTTATAGTGCATTGTGTCCGTGCCGATGGCAGTGGTTTTAAAGCCAATATTGAATTTAGTCATGCCCAAGTTGAAGGTGAAGACTGTATCCAAGTTGTCGTTCGTGATCAACAGGAAAAACTGCCATCGGATAATCAGTCTGAGTTTTTACGTGAACGTGATTTCTTAACAGGACTTTATAACCGTGTTCGTTTTGTCGATGAGCTAACCAAAATTGCTGGAAAGGCTGGTAGTGGACAGGGTGATGCCGCATTACTTTACCTTGTTATTGATGATCTAAGAATGATACGTGAACAAGTCGGTTTAGCGGCAAGTGATGTTGTGCTAAAAAGTCTTGCTGATTTATTACGCAGAAAACTGGTCGATACCGATATTTTAGGACGTTATTCTGACCGAGTATTTACTATCATTGTAGCGAGTGACGATGATGCTTATGTTGATGCGAGAGCAGAAGCATATCGTAAAGCGGTTGACGATTATGCATCACACGTTAATGGTAAGATGATCGATATTCATTGCAGTATCGGCATTAGCCGTATATCTGAGCGCAATTCAAGCTGTGAGGCTGTTTTAGAGTTAGCAGATAGAGCGTGTACACAAGCGCAACATGCTGGTGGTAATCAAGTTGTTCGATATCAGCCAACGTTGTCTATTGAGGATGATATGGCTAATAGTGTTGATAGTGCCGAAGTATGGGCCGAACGCTTAAATGAGGCGCTTGAAAATAATGCCTTGTATTTAAATTATCAGCCAATTGTTAGTCTGCATGGTGAAGAACAAGAACTCTATGAAGTCTTGCTTCGTTGGCGAGATTGTGACGGTAGGCAAATCACAGCCGATAAATTTATTGATCGGATATCGAAATTGGATGTTATGACGGATCTTGATAACTGGGTTATCAAAGCGTCAATTTTAAGTTTATCTGAGCATAGACTAAAACATCCTAAAACACGGTTCTTTATCAAACTATCACAACAGACCTTGAACAATGCAGACTTTGTTGATTGGTTATGTGCTTTGTTGAATGAACAAAATTTAGATGGCGGTGCCCTAGTTTTTGAAATTAGCGAAACTGCGGTCCTGAATAATTTGGAGCATGCTGCTGTTACGATTGCCAAACTAAAAAATATTGGCTGTGAATTTGGTTTAGAGCATTTTGGTTCAGGACTGGACTTTTCTCAAAGCCTGAACGCTTTGGATGTTGATTATCTAAAAATTAACGGCACTTTTGTCGAAAATATGGCAAAAGATGCTGAAAATCAGGCGGCAGTCAAAGCCATTATTGAAATGACCAAACAAGCTGGTAAACGTAGCATCGCCGAGTTCGTATCCGATGCCAATAGTTTGGCATTGTTATGGCGACTTGGTGTGGACTATGCACAAGGCTATTACATTCATGAGCCATCTGATAAGTTAGATTATAACTTTGAAGATGACGATCTTTAATTGATATGTATGAGTTCATCGGCAGTCTTTATTGAACTGCCGATGGATACTATTTTCCGACTTAACCTAAGTTTCTCAGTGCGGCAATACGATCTTCAATATGAGGGTGAGTCATAAATAATTGGCTAATTTTACTTTGACCACCAGAGATACCTAAGGCGTTTAGTTGATCAGGTAGTGCTTGTTTTGACGTACCGGCCAAACGTTGAAGCGCAGCAATCATTTTACCTGGGCCTACTAATCTGGCAGCACCAGCATCGGCTCTAAACTCACGTTGACGGCTAAACCACATAACGATAATGCTAGCTAATATTCCCAAAACTAATTCGGCAACAATCGATGTGATCCAAAATGCAGGACCGTGGCCTCGTTCAGTTTTAAATACAGTTCTATCAACTAGATGACCAATTATCCGAGATAATACAATGACAAATGTATTGATGACACCTTGGATCAGTGCCATTGTCACCATATCACCATTAGAAATATGGCTGACTTCATGGGCTAATACTGCTTCGACTTCATCGCGCGTCATTGATTGAAGGAGGCCGCTACTGACTGCGACTAATGCATTGTTACGATTCATACCAGTCGCAAATGCATTTGGCGCATCAGAGTTGTAAATAGCCACTTCTGGCATGCCAATTCCTGCTAGTTGAGCTTGGTTTTGAACGGTGTTAACCAACCAGCGTTCTGTTTCAGTTGTCGGTTGCGTTATCACTTTTGCCCCGGTCATGTGTTTCGCTGTCCACTTTGAAATGGCCAGTGAGATAAATGAACCGGTAAAACCGATAACAGCTGCGTAAACTAGCAGTGAATTAATATCTAAATTGACACCTTGTTGGTCGAGCAAACTGCCGATACCGAGCAAGCGTAATGTAATGCTAAGAACGACAATAATCGCAAGGTTTGTAGCCAAATAAAGCATGATACGTTTCATTCTGATCTTCCTAAGTTAAATGTCCAGATAAATATGGGATGTGATATGGCCAATTTCAAGTGATTGGAATTAATTGACTAAGTACTTTGTGTTTCGTTATTGAACGTAAATTTTCGTTTTCACTGCGACAACATTCGACCAAGAAACTGCATATCGGTTCACCACGTTTAATACTGGTTCCGTCACTTGGCAAATCTGAACAAGCTTTCGGCCAAACCATATTATTGGGTATTAAATAGTCGTTATCAGCATACAAGTAACTCAAAGACTTAAATGAAGAGCCGTTATTTAGCGTGTTGACATCAAGCAGGTTAAGACATGCCTCTATATGCAGCTGGATAATTGGACTATCGCTTGTTACTAATTCCATTGATGCACTTGGACGAGGATTTATTTCCAAGATAAGCACGTGATCCGTTGCCGTATAGATAAAGTCGAGACTATTTAAACCAACAAGCTGGAGTTCTGATACCAGTTTTTCAATAATCGATGTTAAGTTTTGGTGTGATGACTTGGAAAGATGAAATGGTGCTTCAATTTGGCCTAGGCGAAAAGGAAACTCAGGGTTGGGATCTAAACTCTGTTTATTGATGCTTAGTATAGTGAGTGAATGTTCAGAGGCCAAAAATAAGGCTGAACAACTCACACCAGAAATATATTGTTGAAAATAACACTCATCTGCAATGTGAGATAAGCTATTTAAATTTTGGATATGTATTCCTCCCATTCCCTTTGCCGATTTTGTTATCCAGTTGACGCTCAATTTTGGCCGCGTAAATTGTGTCTGAGGATATGGAATGTTGAGTCTTTTAAGCAGATTAAAAAAGGTTGATGGTGTTTTAATGCTTTTGATAGTGTTGATTGAGTTACCAACATAGTCAACATTGCTCGGAAGATTGGCAAGAAAGTCTGACAAAATCTCAATACCGCTGCCACAGATCAATGTACAAGCTTGCCCCAAGGTTATTTTATATATCGTTTCGAGTACTATTTTTTCAGATAACTCGCATAAAGCTGGTAACTGCTGCCAGCGTTGTGTTGCTGCAAGGGTATCGGTGTCACCAAAACAATCGGCCACCCAAACAGTGTAACCTGCTTGGGTGGCCGATTGGGCTAAAAAGCGTCCGCTTTGAGCAAAAATCAGTACTGGTTTGCGCTGATTTTGCATCGAGAATAGGTTCGAACTAAACTAGGCTACGAGCACCCTTGAAGGCGTTACGGAAATCTAAGTAAACGGGCTTGTCACTTTGCAGTGTTTCCTTTAATAATTCTTGCTGTAGCTTGTATTTAACATTACCTATGGCCAATGCGCCAATACCTACCGCACCTTTACATTGTGGTGCATGAATAAGTGGTGCACCAAAGTCCATTAATTCAACGCCTTCAACACCTAATGGTGGGACAGCGTTAACATCGCCAGCAACTTTAAGTTGTTTTGCATCTGCTAAAACAGATGAATTAAGCACCTGAATACCGGCTTTGGCGGTGCAGAAAACGATGTCAGTATTTGAAACTAACCGCGCTTTATCCGCATCAGATGCCGCGGTAGTAGCACGTAGATCAACACCGTAACGACGTTTTGCTTCAGCTGCAAATTCAAGCGCAGTATCAATAGAAAAGTGATCAACGATAGTTGTGTCCGCCCCATGTTCAGCAGCAATGACAGCGGTTGCTAAACCGACAGGACCTGTACCGCCAAATACTACGGCCTTACTACCTTTGAGTTCTTGCTTAAAGTTTTTCTTCAATTCACGTTCTACACAAGCAACTAGAGCTGCAGCCGTTGTGAATGCACCACTAGGATCGGCAAATACTGAAATTTCGAACGGAGGAACCATGGCATTTTTAGCCGCATCTAACATGTCCATTGCTAAGCCAATATCACGACCACCAATAAATAAACCTGTCTTTTTAACACCGGCAGGACCACGAGAAAATATAGCGTCTTGCGTTAAGCTGGATACTTCGTCCAGTTTAACATTGCTATATGGAATGATTGCGTCGTAGCCAGCATCCAGAGCCATATTGATATCAAAAGGGCTGTTATGAACCATTGGGTTAAGCATATGAATGATTGAGCGTTTAGTCATGAGTATTCCTTATAGAATGTTCAGAATGTTTTTTTGAGGTGATCATATCAATATTCGCACCATTTGCATTGGCTTTAGCTATACAAAACGTTATTTTATGATCTGTATCAAATTGTTTTTTAGCGTGTTGTTGAAGTGCCGTCACCAGGTTTTGAGCTGAATCTTCATTTTCGACAAACACACATCCAGTCGGGCCCCATGAGCTTTGAGCGATACCTGAATGACCAAGTTTTTGCGAATAATCTAAAAGTGATGCAACCAGATTACTGGTGTATCGGCCACCTTGTGCAGGAGCAAAATGGTCACCGATTAATTGTTGTATTGCGCTAACAGCTTCGCCAAAACACTGAATATTTTGCTCAACTAATGCGGGTAACAATGTCATTAAGGTTAGGTGGCAGATGGCGTGTGAATGAGTAATCGGGAAAGTTGGTAGTTCTTTAAATGCATTATTTTCTTGTGTGCCATGAACACCTTGATGTTGCGGATCCATGATCAACACAATCCGCCACTGTTCCGGAAATGTATAGTGTGCGATTAACGCCGGTACCAGTGATTGTTCAGTGAGACCTGCATCAACGACAAAGCCACCTTGATCAAAAGTAGTAATACCAATGCCTGATCTGGCTCCACGTCCTAATGCTGCTGCAATTTGTGGTGTTGTACAGCATATAGTATGTAATTTCGCCAGCGCAGTTCCAACACTCAAAGCAAGTTGGGTGCCTGAGCCTAATCCACTATGTTCAGGGATGAGTTGTTTGAATGTGATGGCAACACCCCGCTGGTCTTCAGGTATATGTTGACCAATCGATGAGTAAAATTGTGACACAAGTTGTGCAACTTTTTGCTGAGTTGCTATTGGTGCAATGCCATTAAATCTTAATCTGTCAGCAATTTGCGCTTCAATAACAGTTTGATGGCTATCGATCGCCAGTCCAATACTGCCAAATTTTCTGCCAGACGAACCATTTAGATCAAGAAAACCTAAATGTAATCGTGCTGGAGCACACACCTGAACACTCAGTTTCGTGTGTGTGCTACCCTGCGAACAGTCGATCACTATTCAGAATCGATCTTGCTTGCAATATCGTAAATAGTGGTTTCATCAAGAAATTGATCATTACTTTCAAATAATGATGAAACAGCACCACGATGTACTTTCATTTTAAAGTTACCGATGGCAATCGCACCGTAGAGGCGTTTACCATTTTTTTCGGTGCCATTATCCATTACTTCCATGCCTTCAACACCTAATGGTGGTACAGCATTAACATCGGCAATAACTTCCAATGTGTCACTTGCTTCCCATGCTGACTTTGGCAGAATACAAACACCTGCTGGTCCGGTAGCAATAGCAACATGAGCATCTTTTAATAAGGTTTCAACACACTCATCACTTCGACTTTGGCCTGGAGTGACATCGACATCATAAGCTTCTTTCATTTGATCGGTAATCGCTTTAGCTCTAGCTAAACTGCGTGATGTGATAATGACTTCAGCCGCACCTTCTTTTAAGAAGTATAGTGCTGAACGTTGACCAACAGGACCTGCACCTAAAATAACAACTTTTTTACCAGTAATATCATAGTTGTGCATTACTTTGCGCGCGATAGCTGCTGCAGTAGTATTAGACCCATTGGGATCGAGCATTACAGAAACCCGAATAGGTCCAAAAAAAGCTTTTTTAACCGCTGTGCCAACTAATTCGCTTGCAGGAACATTAGAACCACCAATAAAAATAGCGCTATTTTTTAGATTTTTTCCACCGCGGGTGAATATCATACCGTGGACATGAGGCGTTACATTGTCGCGAGTCACACCACCATAAGCCATGATGTTATCGACACCAGCATCATAGGCTACGGCTTGATCAAATGCGCTAGGTACTAGATCTGTATCAAGATGAAGTAACAATTTTTTCATTGGCGTTCTCCTGCCTGAGTTATATGTTTTTGCAGATAAACTCGACAGTTTACCGTAAGTTAACTATCTAGTGGATAAAAAAACCTGCTTTTTTATGTTAGTTCTGTATTATCTAATGTTGGTTCTAGTAGGAGAGACAAAATGAGCGGTTGGGAACTATCAGCAATTTAGAATAGTCTTTTGACTTCAACATTATAATAATTAGTTAGGAGTACCTAAATGAGAAGAGCGAGTATGTCGTTGTTAGTTGCTGGATTGGTTGCTACAGCACCAAGCCTTGTATTAGCAAATGATTTTACAACAGTGACGCGAGTACACTATGTGCAGGAGTGTATTGATGCCAATCCTAAAATGAATCTATATGAAGCAACCTATAAATGTTCATGCGTCGTAGATAAGTTGGCTGAAGAATTTACTCAAAAAGAATTTGAAGAAGCGGACACGGGGTTCCAATTGCGAAATATGCCGGCTGATCGAGGCGGTATGTTTAGAGATGATGCAGATGTAACTGATGGCATAGGACATTTCAAAAAAGTTCATGTTCAAGCATATGAAAGCTGCAAAATTAAACGATAGTGCTTATTCTATACTCAATCAACTGGAAGATACTTGCTACTTTTACCGTTCGTGATCGACTGCATGGATGCAGGAGGTAGAGCAACGCAGGACAGGAAACGTTCCTGACGTTTGTTCTGCATACATCACATCGATGTGGATAAGCAGTTGTCGAATGCCGTTCGTGGTGAGCTTGTCGAACCATGAACCTAATTAAGCTCTTCGACGAGCTCAGGGCGAACCCAAATTTTTAGCACTATCTGCATCTTCAATGATTACGGGTATAAAACTAAAAAACTGACACAAAAAAGGCCGCATTAGCGGCCTTTTTTGTGTCAGCCTGGAAGCTTATATCTCTTTTTGCAGAGTAAAGTTTTGATTTTTGCTATCAACAATATCGGCCTTTAAAACGCCATTGACCTTTGGTGTGAATGTAAAGCGAATACTAGGGTCTTCACTGACGGAAATACCGGCATCAACATTGATTAATGAATTATCGTTATAGCTAATGTTTATATTTTTTACATAATGGGCTGGAATGTAGCGACGACTGGCTTGATCAAACTGCAAACCGTTATAGTTTGGGTGACTGACGATAACTTGTGCTTGAACAGGCTCACCGACAGTGGGTGTACGCATACGAATCTGCATCTTACCTAATCGTGCGAGCGCTGCCGCTGCATCTTTACCTGCGGGGGCACTACAACCACCAGACGCTTTTACAAAGCGAGACACCATATGCAAGGAACCATCATTCATTTCAGCAATAGCACGAACATCAGTATATTGATCAACACGCATGCGAGTTGATATATCAATCAAACCCAAATCGGGTGATAAATGAAAATTAGCAGAATATGGATCAGGATTATTATCAATGATGATGTGAATATTCTTGATGTATTTATCAGGTGTTTGTGCCACTAACGATTTAACCGTAATAGGTACGATCGCTGCATCTTCTGCTCGTTTTGGTGCTTCAATAAGCAATAAGTCATCAGCATTTTCGCGTACAGGCTTATCACCAAAATAGGCAACTTTTAATGTAGGCCATAATGGTTCTTTGGGCGTAGCTGCCTGAGCCGGCAGCCCAAATAACATCAGCGTAAAACTGATCAATATTAGATTAATAACTGATTTGAACATTTTTCTCTCCACGATGACAGCTACTTTAATTATTTTATTCCCATTCGAGTTCAACAAATGAGGCGGTTATATTGCGACGATGATAGTGTTCAAAAAGTTCCCAGTTCGATGTTTCGGTTAAGCCTACGGACTGAGTCGCTTGATCAATTGTGCCTAAATTGGCAATTATCGAACGTATTTGATCACGCATTAAACTAAAATAGTGCAATTGATTCTGAATTGCTATCTGCCAGTCGGAATGTGCTGGGCTACCATGACCAGGAATCACGCAATTGAGATCGAGAGATAGCATGTCATTCATCACTTTTATCCAGCCATTGATACTGCCATCCATAACAGGTACACGTTCTATAAATAGCAAATCACCGGTCCATAATGTTTTAGTGGTCTCGTCATAGACAGTCAAGTCATGATCGGTATGCGCTGTGCTGTGGGCTGTTAAGGTCAGCATTCTATTACCAAGATCGATGGTAATAGGTCTATTGGTCTCAACGAGTTGAGTCGGAGCTATAAACTCTGTTCCAGTGTAGGCTGAACCTAATGTCTCTTTAAATGTTTGATCAAAATAAGTTTGTCTTGCTTGCATTGCTGCAGCAAGTTTACTGTGTCCGATAAAAGTAGGATTATCAGATTTAAAGGCGGCATTGCCAAAGGTATGGTCGGGATGAACATGGGTGTTAATCACATAACAAATAGGTAGATCTGTCGTGTTTTTTATAGCTTGGCGTAGGTAGCTACCTTCAAGATAACTGCCGCCACTGTCGATTACGGCAACACAGTTATTGCCAACAACAAAACTAACATTGGCAATGGCGCCGATATTTTGCGCTGAAGCATCTTCATGTACGCCTTGATGATAATAGATCCCTTGACCTAACTCACTGATTATATAATCAGTTGCACCAAAGCTAATCTTTATCGATAACACTGTTAAAAGCAATACACCCAAAAATCGTTTCATCTTGAACTATCCAAAGTTATTTCGACTAATCTAACTGATACAATATCCCACTTTTATACCTTAATATCTACAGCGTGAGAGATTTACCTATGACCATTCGTACTCGATTTGCACCTAGTCCTACAGGATACCTACATGTTGGCGGAGCCAGAACCGCTTTATTTTCCTGGTTGTATGCTCGTAAACACGGTGGCCGCTTTGTATTACGCATTGAAGATACTGATTTAGAACGTTCGTCTATTGAATCAGTCAATGCCATATTAGAAGGCATGACCTGGTTGGGTTTGGATTATGACGAAGGTCCTTTTTACCAAACTCAGCGTTTTGATAGATACGAGGAAGTCATTGCTCAACTATTAGAACAAGGTGATGCCTATTATTGCTATTGTTCAAAACAAGAGCTCGAAGATATGCGCGAACAACAACGCGCAAACAAAGAAAAGCCTCGTTACGATGGACGTTGCCGACATCGCACAGCACCGATTGAAGGCGTGCAACCCGTTATAAGATTTAAGAACCCAACTCAAGGTAGCGTTATTGTTCATGATGTAGTCAAAGGTGATGTTGAATTTAACAATACTGAACTGGATGATTTAATCATAGCTAGACCGGATGGTTCACCTACATACAATCTGACAGTAGTTGTTGATGATTTGGATATGGGTATGACTCATGTTATTCGCGGTGATGATCATCTCAATAATTCACCTCGGCAAATTAACATATTCAAAGCCTTGGGTGCAGAGCCACCTGTATTTGCACATGTGCCTATGATTTTAGGCGACGATGGTGCGCGTTTATCAAAACGACACGGTGCAGTCAGTGTCATGAGTTATCGTGATCAAGGTTATTTGCCTGAAGCATTATTGAACTATTTAGTAAGATTAGGTTGGTCGCATGGTGATCAGGAAATTTTCACACTTGATGAAATGATCAGTCATTTTGATATCGAAAATGTTAATCGAGCCGCATCTAGCTTTAATACAGATAAGTTACTTTGGCTTAATCAGCAATATATAAAAGCAAGTTCAGCAGACCACATAGCGCATCATCTTAGTTGGCATATGGGGCAATTAGATATCGATCCTACCCAGGGTCCTGAGTTGTCTAAAGTCGTTGCCTTACAGCAAGAGCGGGCAAAAACATTGGTTGAAATGGCTGCGAACAGTACATATTTTTATCGAGACGTTGACACATACGATGAAAAAGCAGCACGTAAAAACCTGACTATAGACAGTATTGATGTTTTACAGGACATGTTAGAACGCTTAGCTGCACTACCTGAATGGACTGCAGAACTGATTCATGCACAAATCAAGTCATGTTCCGAGGCTCGAGAGCTAGGAATGGGAAAAATTGCCCAACCGATACGTGTAGCAATTACAGGAAATACAATTTCACCACCACTTGATCAGACACTTGAATTGTTCGGGAATCAGCGCACGATAAGTGCAATTACACGTGCAATCGACTGGATCAAAGATCGTGCCGAATAACAACAGTCTGTAAAAATACATCATTTTTTCAATAACTTATGATTTCGGGAATTTTTTCCCAAAAAAAGTAGTGAAAAAACTTGGATATATGCTTGACTCTGTTTTTTAGTGGGGCTAATGTTTGCAAACGCATGAGGTTCAAGTCGAACAAATTCGTGTCGTACATAACTATTACAAAGCAATAGAGGAAAACTTTATGAAGCTGAAAACTCTTTCAATCGCAATGATGTCATTAGCTGTTACAGGTGTAG
>JACUUH010000036.1 GCA_014859375.1 Gammaproteobacteria bacterium | reverse complement strand
TCAGTTTCAATTAATTTTTCAGTAAAAATAAATTGAGAACAAGCTTTTATAAAAGGCGCTGGAGTTTTTTTCTCACCAAAGCCATACACCTTAAGACCGCTTGTTAATATTCTCATGACTAGCGGTGTAAAATCGCTGTCACTTGTCATTAACGCAAAAGCATCAATTTGATGGCTGTATAACAAATCCATTGCATCAATAATCATAGCTGCATCGGTTGCGTTTTTTCCTGTTGTGTATGCAAACTGCTGAACTGGAATAATTGCAAATGGATGTAGTTTTTCTTCCCACCCTTGCAACTGGGGACTTTTCCAATTTCCATAAGCTTTACGGATATTTACAACCCCATATTTTGCAAGCTCATTAATAACACCATCAATTGCTTTTGAACTTACGTTATCACAGTCTATAAGTAATGCTATTTTTCTTTCTTTTTCCATTTTTTATTCAGCCTTTTTTGCTATGATTCACAAATCTCTAACAGTGTACTATGCCGCATGCGGAAAATTACCTATCTATACTGCATGCGGCCTAGTTCGATTAATTTATAGTAAGTTTTAGCTCGGCATTTCCATATTTGAACTCTGAGAAGTGCAACGTAATTGCTTAATTTTGCTGATTGAAATATTTCATAATTTTTATTAATAAGCAACCGCCTTTGGATTTTGTGGCATTAGATATCCAGTGTTTCTATGACGACTTGTTGTCTAAACTCAGCAAGTTCGTGGCCTGAGAATAATTCAGTACCGGGATGCATAACCGTACCAGCACCACAGGCAATGCCATAACGTAGTGCATCTTGTGATGATTTTTCAAGGCTGAAACCTGCAACAAGACCTGCAACCATTGAGTCGCCAGCACCAACGGTGGTGTTGACTTCAACATCAAGTGCTTTGGCGTAATAGCTGTTTTCAGGGCTAACAATAATGGCACCTTGTTCACTTAACGATACACAGACATGGGTGACACCATTTTGCTGAATCATGCGAGCAGCGTTGGCAATATCGGTGATTGAGGCAAGCGTGCATTCAAGTATAGTTTCCAGTTCATACAGATTGGGTTTGATTAAAAATGGTTTGGCTTTAATTGCGTGTTTTAAGGTGTCGCCATGGCTATCAACAACCGCTCTGCCACCGGCATGATTAATTTGTTCGACTAAATCGGCATATAGGGTCGTGGGGGTTTTCGGTTGGCATGACCCTGTGATAATGCCAAAACCATTAGCTGTTTGGTTGACGAAATCAGTCACCACTTTTGTGATTTGTGCAGGTGGAATTTCAGTACCAGCATCAGTTATTTGGTATTGCTTGTGGGTATCGACTTCAATAATAGTGCTGTTAATACGGGTTTCACCGGAGACATGTTCGTAATAGACATTATCGAGCTGGTGTTGCAGTAAGTCCTGCAATAATTGACCAATGCTACCGGCAACGACACAAAAGGTATGGGCATCAATTTGCATACGTTTAAGGGCGCGACCTATGTTAATGCCATTGCCGCCGGGATCGTGACGAGCACTATCTGAGCGTGATTTTTGCTCAGGAATCAGTTTGTTGACATGATAGGTCACATCTAACGCCGGGTTTAGACACAGGGTAGTGATTGTGTTTGAACGTGTTTCAGTCATAGCCATACTCCTGACTTGAATATACCGTAAAATATTCAATTAATGATAGTTGATAATTAACCAAATAATTATTTCATGTCTATGATCCAGATCAGTGCATTTAGTGCTAAACCGTATGACCAAGCATTTCTAACACAGGCAGCAAGCTCTGATCTGTGTTTTTGTTGTTATAACCTGCCGCTTAACGCCGTTAGTGCGCCGATGGCTAATGGCATTGAAATAGTCAGCGCGTTTGTAAATGATGATTTAAGCCGCACTACGCTAGAACTATTACACAGGGGGGGGAACGCGACTGATTGCCTTACGATGTGCCGGTTACAATCAAGTTGATTTGCATGCCGCACAAGAATTGGGTATCAGTGTAGTCAATGTACCTGCCTATTCGCCTTATGCCGTGGCTGAATATACTATTTCATTGATGTTGGCTTTAAGTCGTAAATTACCACGTGCCTATAATCGCGTGCGTGATGGTAATTTTTCATTAGATGGTTTGTTAGGGTTTGATTTTTACGGCAAAACCGTTGGTATTATTGGTGGTGGCAAGATTGGACAATTAGCGGCTGAGCGGTTGAAAGCCTTTGGTTGCACCATGTTGATTTATGACCCATATAACAAAAATGTGTGTATTGAAATGGGGTTTGACGTGGTTGAACTTGATGTTTTACTTGCACAAAGTGACATCATAAGTTTGCATTGCCCGTTAACTGACGACACGCGTTATATTATTGATGATGCTGCGATTGAAAAAATGAAACAAGGTGTGATGCTGATTAATACCAGCCGTGGTGCCTTGATGAATACTAAAGCAGTCTTAGCAGCACTTAAAAAACATAAGGTCGCTTATTTAGGTTTAGATGTGTACGAGCAAGAGGGTAGCTTGTTTTTTGAAGATCATTCAACTGAAATTATTCAAGATGACGTAATTCAACGGCTGATTACCTTGCCCAATGTATTGGTCACAGGGCATCAGGCCTATTTCACCAAAGAAGCCTTAGTTCATATTTCTGAAACAACAGTATCAAATATTTTAGACTTTATTGCAGGTAAAGAATTAGTTAACCAAGTTGTAGCTAAATAGCACTAACGTGGGGGTCAAGAATGGAGATTATGTATTATTTTGGTGCTCCCCCTTTAAACATTAAAGACAGTCGTACTTAAATGATAATGATCTATAATTTATATTGCTCAAAAATATTGTACATGGAGAGTGGCGATTATTTGGTTTTTTGACAGCTAAAAAATATCGTGTATAGTTAGCACCTTCAATGGTTTTCACGAAGTAGGCCGACATTACAGGCTATGTCAAGCTTGTTTTGAATAGAGTGAACCAACACATAAATATGAAAAGCACCTGGTAGCGGTGCTTTTTTGGTTTTTACGGCCCTTTGTATCGGCCACAACCAAGGAATATCATCACATGATTTCTGTAACACTTCCTGATGGCAGTCAACGCCAATTTGATCATCCAGTTTCAATTTACGATATTGCCTCGGATATTGGGGCAGGCCTAGCACGCTCAGCCCTGGCTGGAAAAGTGAATGGCAAGTTAGTTGATACGACACATATCATCGAATACGATGCCGATGTTGCAATCATTACTGAGCGTGATGACGAAGGCTTGGATATTATTCGTCATTCAACATCACATTTGATGGCGCAAGCCGTAAAGCAATTATTTCCAGAAGCTCAAGTTACGATTGGTCCTGTTATAGAAGATGGCTTTTATTATGACTTTTCATATAAAGCGGGTTTTACACAGGAAGATTTGACCCGTATTGAAAAGCGCATGGAAGAGCTTGTTAAACAGGATATTCCAGTTATCCGAGAACAAATCTCACGTGAAGCGGGTATCGAAAAATTCCGCAGTATGGGCGAGGCTTATAAGGCTGAAATTTTAGAGGCGATCCCTCACGGTGAGACTCTATCGTTATACGGACAAGGTGATTTTACTGACTTATGTCGTGGCCCTCATGTGCCAAGTACTGGTAAATTAAAAGCCTTTAAATTGATGAAATTGGCAGGTGCGTATTGGCGCGGTAATTCTGATAATGAAATGTTACAGCGTGTATATGGAACCGCATGGGGCGATAAAAAAGCATTAAAAGCCTATTTACATCGATTAGAAGAAGCGGAAAAACGCGATCACCGTAAAATTGCAAAAAATCTCGATCTTTTTCATCTTCAGGAAGAAGCTACGGGCATGATTTTTTGGCACGATAACGGCTGGCGTATTTATCGTGAAGTAGAAAACTACATCCGTTCGGTGTTGCGTGATAATAATTATCAGGAAGTTAGAACACCGCAAGTTGTTGATCGCTCTTTATGGGAAAAGTCAGGCCACTGGGATAAATTCAGTGACATGATGTTTACTACTCATTCTGAGAATCGTGATTATGCGATTAAACCGATGAATTGCCCATGCCATATTCAAGTATTCAATCAGGGCTTGAAGAGCTATCGCGATTTGCCCTTACGGATGGCAGAGTTTGGTTCATGCCATCGCAACGAACCATCAGGTACACTTCATGGCTTGATGCGTTTACGTGGTTTCACCCAAGATGATGCGCATATCTTCTGTACAGAAGATCAAATTCAATCAGAAGTATCTGTTTTTATCGATTTATTACAAGATGTCTATGCTGATTTTGGCTTTAACGAAATTATCGTTAAATTATCGACTCGACCAGAAAATCGTGTGGGTAGTGATGAAGTATGGGATAAAGCGGAACATTCGCTTGAACGTGCTTTAAATGACAAAGGTTTAGAATGGGATCTACAACCAGGTGAAGGTGCATTCTACGGTCCTAAGATTGAGTTCTCATTAAAAGATTGTTTAGGTCGCGTATGGCAATGCGGCACCATACAGGTCGATTTTTCAATGCCGGGTCGTTTAGATGCAACGTATATTGCTGACGATGGTAGCAAACAAGTACCTGTTATGTTACATCGCGCTATTCTTGGATCATTAGAACGTTTCATTGGTATTTTGATTGAAGAATATGCCGGTGCCTTCCCAACATGGTTAGCACCGCGCCAAGTTGTGGTGATGGCAATTAGTCAAAATCAGTCTGACTATGTCCAAAAAATTGCAAAAGAATTGCAAAATAAAGGATTTAGAGCAGATATAGACTTGAGAAATGAGAAGATAGGCTTTAAAATACGCGAGCACACATTGCGCCGAGTGCCATACTTAATTGTAATTGGTGATCGAGAAGCGCAAGAAAATACCGTGGCAGTACGTACTCGCAAAGGTGACGATTTAGGTGTCATGACACTTAATGACTTCATCACAACTTTGAATGAAGACGTCGCTAGCCGCGGTCGACTTATTTTAGAGGATTAAAAAAATCGCTACTGATGATAAACGGCTGAATGGTGAAATTACAGCCAAAGAAGTTCGCCTTACTGGCGCAGATGGTGAGCAATTAGGAATTGTTCCTTTAGCGCGAGCTAAGGAGCTAGCCGAAGAGGCTGATTTGGATTTGGTGGAGATTTCTGCGCAAGCAACGCCACCAGTTTGCCGTATTATGGATTACGGCAAGTATTTGTTTGAAGCTAATAAGCAAAAAGCAATTGCTAAGAAAAAGCAAAAACAAATACAAGTTAAGGAAATCAAATTTAGACCAGGGACAGAAGAAGGGGATTATCAGGTAAAACTACGCAACCTGATACGTTTCCTAGAAGATGGCAACAAAACTAAAGTCAGTCTTCGCTTTCGTGGACGTGAAATGGCACATCAGGATTTAGGGTTAAAGTTGCTCGAACGAGTGGCTGAAGATCTTAAAGAATTGTCTGTCATTGAGCAGCATCCAAAGAAAGAAGGACGCCAAATGATTATGGTTTTGGCACCAAGTAAAAAATAAACTATTAATAAATAACGAATGCGGAGTTCGATATAATGCCAAAGTTAAAAACACACAGAGGTGCTGCAAAGCGCTTCAAAAAAACAGGTAGCGGAAAATTTAAACGTTCACAAGCGTTTACAAGCCACATCCTTACTAAGAAAAGCACTAAGCGGAAACGCCAATTGCGTTCTACATTGATGATTTGCAAATCAGATCACATGTCAGTTCGTAAAATGTTGCCTAATCACTAATTAAGGAGTTATCTCATGCCAAGAGTAAAACGTGGTGTAACCGCTCACGCCAGACACAAAAAAGTTATCGATCAGGCCAAAGGCTATAGTGGTCGTCGTAAAAATGTATACCGTGTTGCGGTACAAGCTGTAACCAAAGCGGGTCAATACGCATACCGTGACCGTCGTCAGAAAAAACGTGTATTCCGTTCATTATGGATTGCTCGTATCAATGCTGGCGCACAAGAATGTGGGATCACATATAGCCGATTAATCAATGGTCTTAAAAAGGCAGAAATTGAAATCGATCGTAAAATTCTTGCTGATTTAGCAATGAATGATTCTGCAGCATTTGCAGTTATTGCTGAAAAAGCAAAGGTTGCTTTAGCGGGCTAATATTGTCGTTTTAGCGAACGATTAATACAGTACCGAATTATGAAAGGGGCCGTTACGCGGCCCTTTTTTGTTGGTAAAGAATTCTTTAGGTGGGGGTTGTATGGCTGAGCTGGACTCACAGTTACAGGCATTGAATGACATTGTTGCAACAGCAAAAGATGCGATTGCCAATGCAGTGAACAATGCAACATTAGATAATGTTCGCGTCGAATATCTTGGTAAAAAAGGTAAAATTACAGCCTATCTTAAAGAGCTAGGTAATGTCGGCGTTGAACAGCGACCTGTCATTGGTAAATCTGTAAATTTAGCCAAACAAGAGGTTGCTGGTCTTATTGAAACGCGCAGTAAACTGTTGGCTGAACAAGCAATGAATGCTGCGTTAGCTGCTGAAACTGTAGATGTTTCATTACCAGGACGTGGCGAACAACTAGGCGGCTTGCATCCTATTACTCGTACCTTGCAACGTATTGAACACTACTTTCAACACATTGGTTTTCAGGTTGCTGAAGGTCCAGAAATTGAAGATAGTACCCATAACTTTACTGCGTTGAATATTCCTGAACATCACCCAGCACGAGCGATGCATGATACGTTTTATTTTAATGCAGAAACCTTGCTTCGTACTCATACCTCACCAGTACAAGTTCGGGTGATGGAAAAAGAAGCACCACCATTACGCATTATTGCACCGGGTCGTGTTTATCGTTGTGATTCTGATTTAACTCATACCCCCATGTTTCATCAAGTTGAAGGCTTAATGGTTGATGAAAATGTTAGTTTTACTGATCTAAAAGGTATTTTGGCTGATTTCTTACAAGCCTTTTTTGAAAAAGATCTTAAAGTACGTTTTAGGCCGTCTTACTTCCCATTTACCGAGCCTTCAGCTGAAGCTGATATTGAATGTGTGATGTGTAATGGTGAAGGCTGTCGAGTGTGCAGTCATACTGGCTGGCTTGAGGTGTTAGGTTGCGGTATGGTTCACCCCAAAGTCTTTGAACACGTTAATATCGACAGTGAAAAATACCTTGGACTTGCCTTTGGAATGGGGGTCGAACGCCTTGCGATGTTACGTTATGGCGTTAACGATTTACGCCTTTTCTTTGAAAACGATTTGCGTTTTTTACGTCAATTTAATTAAGTTTGGAATAACACACGATGAAATTTAGTGAAAAGTGGCTGCGTGAGTGGGTTAATCCTGAAGTAGATACAGCAACATTGGTGGCAAAGTTAACCCTTGCCGGTTTAGAAGTGGATGCTGTTGAACCAGTAGCTGGTGACTTTACTGGCGTTGTTGTTGGACAGCTTAAATCTGTTGAGCCTCATCCAGATGCCGACAAACTACGTTTATGCCAAGTTGATGTTGCGGGCGATGAACTGCTTTCAATTGTCTGTGGTGCAGCAAATGTACGGCAGGGGTTAAAAATTCCTGTTGCTACTGTAGGTGCAGTTTTACCCGGAAATTTTAAAATTAAACCAGCAAAATTACGTGGTGTTCCATCATTTGGAATGTTGTGTTCATCAAAAGAGTTAGGTTTAACTGAAAGTGCTGATGGTTTAATGGAGTTAGCACAAGATGCACCCGTTGGTACTGATTTCAGAACCTATTTAGATTTGGATGATGTCGCTATTGATGTCGATCTAACGCCAAATAGAAGTGACTGTTTAGGTGTTGCAGGTATTGCACGTGAAGTTGGCGTATTGACGGGCTGTGATCTAACTAAACCCGCACAGCAAACAATCAATGAACAAAGTCAAAAACAAGTTGCTGTCACGATCTTAGATAGCCAAGCTTGCCCGAACTATGTGGGTCGAGTGATTGAGAATATTGATCTAACAGCAACAACACCGGTTTGGATGCAAGAGCGTTTACGTCGTAGTGGCTTACGTTCACTGAGTCCCGTTGTCGATATTACCAACTACGTAATGCTGGAGTTAGGTCAACCAATGCATGCCTTTGATTTGGATAAACTAAAGGGTGGTATTCAGGTTCGAACTGCAAAAGACAATGAAGCTCTGACATTGTTAGATGGACAAGAAATTACGTTAACATCTGACACGCTGATCATTGCTGATGATGCGGCTGCTCTGGCAATTGCAGGTGTTATGGGTGGAAGCGATTCAGGTGTTACGGATAGCACAAAACATGTTTTCTTGGAGTCTGCATTTTTTAATCCGTTAGCAATTGCTGGTCGTGCTCGTGCTTATGGTTTACATACAGACTCGTCACATCGGTTTGAACGTGGTGTTGATCCAGAGCTCGCATTACAAGCAATCAATCGTGCAACTGAGCTGTTATTAGACATTGTTGGTGGACAAGCTGGCCCTGTCACACAAGTAGTGTCAAATGCTGATCTGCCGCAAGCTCAGCAGATTTTGTTACGTGCAAATCGCATCAAGCGAGTGTTAGGTATTGATATTGCTGCGAGTGACGTCGAAGATCAATTAACTCGTCTGGGAATGACGGTAAATCCAACTGATCAAGGCTGGCAAGTAACGGCTCCGAGTTTCAGGTTTGATATTGCTATAGAAGTGGATCTGATTGAAGAATTAGGCCGCTTATATGGCTATGATTTATTACCTGAAACGCGTCCACAAGGCACAGTCTTAACCGCTACTATTTCAGAACATCAGCTGGCCACACATCGATTACACTCTTTGTTAGTGGATCGTGGTTATCAAGAAGCGATTACCTATAGTTTTGTCGATCCTTCAATACAGAACTATTTAGCAGTCGAAGGTGAAAGTGCGATTGAATTGGCAAACCCGATTTCTGCAGATTTGTCAGTAATGCGAACCTCACTATGGCCAGGTTTGATTCAAGCGTTAGTACACAATCTGAATCGTCAACAAGATCGTGTTCGTTTATTTGAAGTAGGCCGTATTTTTACTGGAACACAAGACAATGTAGAACAACATCGTCACATTGGAGGTCTTGTTTGTGGCAGTCGCTATGCCGAGCAATGGTCCGAAAAGCAATGTCCAGTTGATTTCTTTGATGTTAAAGCCGATGTTGAAGCACTTTTAGATTTAGGGCGCAATAGCGATATTCGATTTGTAGCGGAACAACATCCGGCTTTACATCCTGGTCAATCAGCACGTATTTATAAAGGCGAACGAGCAATTGGTTGGATAGGCGCTTTACATCCACGTTTAAATAAACCTCTGGATATAAAAAACCGAGTCTATTTGTTTGAATTAACACTCACCGATGTACTCCATGCTCAGGTACCACAATTTACGCCAGTATCACGTTTTCCTGCTATTCGTCGTGATTTTGCATTACAAGTAGCTGACAAAATCACCCTTGGTGAAATTCAAGATTGCTTGCAGGGCATAAAATCTGATATTCTTAAAGGAATTCAATTATTTGACGTATATAGTGGAGAAGGTGTCGAGCTCGGATTTAAGAGTATTGCATTAGCATTTCAGCTGCAACATGGTGAGCGTACCATGACTGATGATGAAGTTGAAACACTTATGGCCGCTATAGCGCAGCGATTAGAACAACAACTTGGTATAACGATTAGATCGTAATATCAGATTGATGACAGAATATTTATAGAGGTAGACATGGCATTAACTAAAGCCGATATGACGGAACAACTTTACGACGAACTAGGATTCAATAAGCGTGAAGCCAAAGAACTTGTTGAAATGTTTTTTGAAGAAGTGCGGTCAGCACTTGAATCGGGTGAACAAGTAAAGTTATCAGGTTTTGGTAATTTTGAGTTAAGAGACAAAAGCGAAAGACCAGGAAGAAACCCAAAAACTGGCGAAGAAATTCCTATCAGTGCACGTCGAGTAGTGACTTTTCGACCAGGTCAAAAATTAAAGGCGAGGGTGGATAATTATGCTAGAGGCAAGTAACAACAACGAATTACCAGTTATCCCTGGTAAGCGTTATTTCACCATCGGTGAAGTAAGTGAATTATGTGGTGTTAAACCCCATGTTTTGCGTTACTGGGAACAAGAGTTTTCTCAATTAAAACCAGTAAAACGCCGTGGTAACCGACGCTATTATCAACGCCATGATGTCGTGTTAATTCGCGAAATTCGTGGTTTACTTTATGAGCAAGGTTTCACTATTGGTGGCGCTAGACAACGCCTTGAAACCGACCTTAAAGTCGAAGATAAATCAACCCAGCCACAGAGTGATAAAAAACATATTATTCAAGAAATGTTGGCAGAGCTAGAAGATATACGCGCTTTATTAGTCTAGACTTACAACTAGCATTCGTCCAAAGAGTTTAAAAAATGACAAGCCTATAAACAGTTATGATGCTGTTCATAGGCTTTATTTTTATGGCTAATAAAGATAGGGTCTGTTTTTAGCTAGGATTCTTTGTCTGACAACTATACCCATAATCATTGAAGATGCAGATATCGCTAAAGATTTTCGTTCATCCTGAGCTCCGAGCTCGTCGAAGAGCCTAAGGGTTAAGTTACTTAGGCTGATGGTTTGACAGCTCACCACGAGCGGTAAAAGTATCACGCATCTTCAAGTTGATTGGGTATACAATCACGATAGTATTCGCTGTTATGGAGTAAAAGCTGATGTCTGAATTACTGCTGACTTATGAGCCAGTTATTAGGGCCAGCTTTTTTATTGCAGTATTGCTGATAATGGCGCTATGGGAGCTGCGATCAGCGAGAAGACCACAAACTATCGATCGTAATAAGCGCTGGCCACACAACTTAATGATCGTTGTCGTAAATACGCTTGCAGTCCGTCTAATTTTCCCAATGGTTGCTATTGGTGCCGCTTTTCTCGCTTCCGATAAAGGCTGGGGTGTATTGAACCAGATTTCCCTGCATCATTGGTTCAGTGTGTTCATTGCCATTGTGATTTTGGATCTTGTTATCTATTTTCAGCATCGCATGTTCCATGCAATTCCTTGGTTGTGGCGTTTACATCGTATGCATCATGCTGACTTGGAATTTGATGTCACAACAGGATTGAGGTTTCACCCACTGGAAATTTTATTGTCTATGGGCCTGAAGATCGTAGTTGTGATTGCACTGGGCGCGCCAGCGGTTGCCGTGCTTATATTCGAAGTATTGCTTAATGCCACAGCGATGTTTAACCACGGTAATGTTTATATTCCCGAAACTGTTGATCGTTATTTACGTCGATTTATCGTCACGCCAGATATGCATAGGGTTCATCATTCAATCTTGCCTCAAGAGACAGATAGTAATTTTGGGTTTAATTTACCCTGGTGGGATCGGATTTTTAAGACCTACACAGATCAGCCTTCAGCAGGACACAGCAATATGACAATAGGGATTGAAGATTTTCGTGATCCAGAGCAACTAAAGCTAAATCAAATGCTTATTCAGCCGTTTCGATCTGAGGATCGCAATAAGATAAACAGTTAGCTAGGCTACTAAGTTTAGAGCTTTATATTTGTGTTAATCCATTGCTTCAATACTATAAAAAATATATAGAAGAGCGTCTTTATGGTGTGATGTATTTTCCAATTATAGCAACATGCCATGATATGCGTTACTGTACTGAAATAATGCAACATATTGTTTCTTAATTGATTCTTAGTAGTAAAGCTACATTTATTCCATTAAATGTTCGCGCAAATATAAATAAAACTTGGCTAATGCTGGAAAGTCTGTATAATCATTTTTTTTGTAGGTTTTTGCAGGATTAATTTTGCTGTAACCTATTGAATTTTATAGTTTATTTATAGGAAAGAGACCAATGCAACTCCGGTCCTAGCCTTTATATTATAAAAGCACTTGATGCGGGAATAGCTCAGCTGGTAGAGCGCAACCTTGCCAAGGTTGAGGTCGCGAGTTCGAACCTCGTTTCCCGCTCCAAATTTTAAGAGTCCATAGATTAATTGTTATGGCCTTTTTTTAACCCACACTCTTTGAATGCGCCACTTGTTAAACGAAACAATTCAACAGGCTCGGCCTTTTTAGCCATTTGTGTGAGTATAGTTGTACTTTTTTGTCCTGTGATCTGCTTGATGCAATGTCAATTACAAAGCTGACAGGACAAACCTCATCGATAGCTTTCAGAAAAAACTAATCATGCAGCATCGGGCTAAATCGATCGTACTTTCTATCCGTGATTACTGTGTTCTCAAATGGTCAGTTACCGACACTAGGGTCTGCTGATCTTTCATTTCCGCCTTGTTCGGCCAAAAAACAGCCTCCAGCAGGGGGCGATGAAAGATCAACAGACCCTAGATCATAGAAATTATCAGGTAGCTTTGAGTTGTGATTTGCAGATAAAGCTTATAGGCACCAAGGGGTCGAAGGGGGCAAGCCAATTTGCTTTACTCATCATCTTCATCAATACCGTCATCATCATCTGTTGGTAGTAAATCATCTACTGATGATTTTTTAGTGTCAGCTTGAGCCGATGGTTTGCCGTGTGTGCGGATCAATTGTTTACGTGCGGCTTCCCAACTTGCATTGAATTTAGCTTCAGCTTGTTTGCGTTGGTCAGCATCTAATTCAAATAATTTAGGACAGACAATGGTTTCATCATATTGAATAATCGCATCACGTTCTGTGTTGTAAAGGTAGATACGGCCTTTGTTTGCTTCGGGTAATTGATTATCACGAATGACAATTGTGTTGCCCTTGGTCGCTCTTAATTCGCCATACCAAACGCCTGAACCGAAATCGTTACTCATAAAAATAAATCCTCATAAAATCTATCGCTAACGTAGCGGCAAACAGAATTGTTGTTGAAATTTCGAGGATATTGCATTTGTTCTTTATTTTTTACAATAGTTTTTTTACAAAATAATGAAATAAGGCTATATCCGTTTTCTACCAAGCATCTACAATCAAATTTTATTTGAGATTGAAACCGATTTTAGATGTATAAAACAGTGTGAATAAGGTATAAAACATTTGTTATGCTGGTCACAAATTTAGTCAGGTTCAGATACCACCAACAGTTAATTACAAGGACATAATTTAATGCTAAATGTTGTATACAGTAATGATATGATGCATTTGGCTGCACAACTTGCCGAGTTACAGCAGCGTGATCCTTTGCCTCCCTTGATCGCAGAAACAGTGATTGTTCAAAGTAATGAATTAGCCCGATGGTTGTCGTTGTATCTGGCTAAACAGCATGGTGTGGCAAGTCATATTGAGTTTCCTTATCCTTCAGCTTATATCTGGGCCTTATTTAGACAGGTGTTACCGAATGTGCCGCAACAGTCGGCTTTTTCGACTGATGCGATGGCATGGCGCATCTTTGCATTATTACCCGACTGTTGTTCCGATACTGACTTTGCAATCGTTAAGGCGTATTTAGGCGAGCAGGATGATGCTCAAAAACGCTTTGCCTTGGCCTATCGAATCGCTGATATTTTTGACCAATATTTGATGTATCGCCCACATTGGTTAGACCAATGGGAGCAGGGCCAAACACCACATTGGCAAGCAAAATTATGGCAAAAACTGACCGCAGGTGAAGCACTTGCTATGCATCGTGCCAATTTGTTGCAACAACTCAATACGTTTTTAACAACAACACAAACACGGCCTGAAGGCTTGCCCCAACGTTTAGCGATATTCGGTATATCGGCATTGCCTCCTGTGTATTTGAAACTGTTTGAATTGATGGCTCGCCATTGTGATATCACCTTATTCTTTTTATCACCAAGTCAAGAATATTGGGGTGATTTAACCGATTTAAAAACACAGGCAAAAAAGCGCTTAGCCTCTGATAATGAAGATGATTATTTTTCAACAGGACATCCATTATTAGCCAGTTTAGGAAAGCAAGGCCAAGCGTTTTTTGAACAATTACAAGAAGCGGAGCATGTGGCGATTGAAGCGTTCTATCCGCCTGAAACAAACACGTTATTAGGCCAGTTACAATACGATATCTTTAGCTTAACAGATAGAACCTTAGAAACGGATAAGGTTGGTGTGGCAGCAGATGATACATCGATTATGGTGCATTCATGTCATAGTGCCATGCGTGAAATAGAGGTGTTACACGATCAATTATTAGCTTTGTTTGAGCATAATCCTGATTTGTCGCCAACCGATGTGGTTGTGATGACACCAGATATCGAGATCTATGCGCCTTGGATCGATGCTGTTTTTGGTAATGCTTCATCAACCCAATCAATTAGTTATGGTATTGCCGATTGTGGTATTCGCTATCAAAGCACCCTGATTAATGCCTTTATAAGTCTACTTGGTTTGCCCCAATCACGATTTGATAGTGAGACTATTATTGGCTTATTAGAATGCGACGCAATTCAACAGCGTTTTTCAATTGAGACAGATCAGCTAAGCTTAATTCGACAATGGCTTCGGGACACACACATCCGTTGGGGGTTATCAGCCCAACATAAGGCCGAATTTGATTTGCCTGAAACAGAGAATAATACATGGCGAGCAGGCTTAGATCGTTTGTTGCTAGGTTATGCGATGCCATTGAATGAACAGGGGCAGGCAACACGGTTATTTGATCAGCAATTAGCCTTTGATGGCATAACTGGTGATCGAGCCAGTTTAATGGCGCGACTGTGTGCCTTTGTTGATGATCTGGATGAAATACGTGTTTTATTAAAAGCTAATCGAACACCAATGCAGTGGCAAGTGATGTTGAATAATATGCTTGAAAGGTTGTTTGATAGTCGTGGTAATGATGCTCAAGACAGCGAGTTAATCCTGATTCGTCAAACCATCGATAAATGTGTTGAAACAACGCAATTAGCTCAGTTCGAACAGACTATTTCATTAGCATTATTGAAAGATTGGTTAACCGACCATATTGAAACCAGTCAGACGGTAAATCGCTTTATGGGGCATGGCGTGACGTTTTGTGGCATGGTGCCAATGCGAAGTATTCCATTTCAAGTTGTCTGCTTGATTGGGATGAACGATGCTAGTTATCCAAGGCAACAACCGATTCAAGGTTTTGATTTATTGTCAAAACACTTTGAGCGCGGTGACCGTTCTCGTAGGGATGATGATCGTTATTTATTTTTAGAAGCCTTGTTGTCGTGTAAACGCCATTTATATATCAGCTATGTTGGTGCCAGCATTCGAGATAATGCCCCGATACCACCGTCGGTTTTGGTCAGTGATTTACGTGATTTAATTAACCAGTCTTTTAGTACAGAACAGGGTCAGGAACTATGGGAGCAACTTTTAACCAAGCATCCACTACAGGCATTTAGCCAACGTTATTTTAATAATAGTGATCCCACCTTATTTAGTTTTGACCAGGCACAATGTCCGATATCACACCAACAACAGTCAATTGATTGGTTTGCTCAAGCCTTGCCACCAGCAGATGATGATTGGCGTTATGTCAGTCTTGGTCAACTCATTAATTTCTATAAACATCCTGCCAGATTCTTATTAAGACAACGTTTAGGCTTGCGACTTGAATTAGCAGATGAACAACTCGAAGTGCGAGAACCATTTGATCTGGATGATCTTGATGCATGGCACTTACGCCAGCAATTATTACAGGCTCGATTAAATAAGCATGATACCAATGATGATAACGGGGATGCCTTAGCACTGGCTCAGGCTAGTGGCGTCTTGCCTCAAGGCACACTAGGTCAACAGATTTTTGATAAACAAGTGGAGAGGGTAGAGCGCTTTTCTGAGCAATTATTACCGCACTATCCAAGCTCATTTATCGAAGCAATGCCATTTGAGGTGAAGGTAGATGACTTTGTGATAACTGGTCAGTTTGAACATCTTTCTGATAAAGGCATATTTGTCTATCGTATGGCAAAAACCAAAGGTCATGATCTTGTCGGTTTATGGCTTGAACATCTGTTATTAAACATCGTTCAACCCAAAGGTGTGCTTACAAACAGTGAAATTGTGACTGATGATAATCACTATCAATTTAAACCGGTTGATGAACCAATGAGCTATCTCAAGCAACTGCTAGATTTTTATTGGCAGGGTTTACATCAGCCGTTGGCATTTTTTAATAACACCAGTTATGCCTATGCCAAGGCCAGTTTGAATGATGGTCGTGCCTCGCCCGAGACTGCGATCAAGGCCAGTTGGTTTGGCAATCAACACGTCAGTGGTGAGGCTGATGATGTTTATCATCAACAACTGTATACACGTCCGCCATTAGACCAACACTTTCAACAATTGGCGTTAGCGATTTATGAGCCTATCCAAGCCCATCTAGTAGCAGGTGTGTTGTAATTAGTTGACCTTTAAATATCAAAGGTATAGCATTCATTACATGTCAGCGACTAGGAGTATCTCCAGTCTTCGTATACTGACCTCTAGTGGTTTTAATTCATAATTTGTTTTGTCTTTCCCTTAAGGTTCTAGGGAAAGACAAAATATAATGACAGTGACTTTATTCAATTGAAAAATTCTATTCCACTTCAAGATGTCTTTACTAGTACATTCCACCAAAAATTAGATTTTAATGATTTTCTTAATCTAGATGTTAAATCTGAGTATGAACCCCTTAAGAATACTCAAAAACTGATTTTAAAACCTTCGCCTAAACTAAAAAAATATCTCCGCTTTTTGAATAGCTTTATTTTTGAATATGCAAAAATAAATACTAATGTTGTTTTTTCATACCGAAAAGATAATAGTGCTTATACTGCGGTAAGAAAACATGCAAATAGTAAATATTTTTTCCAAACGGATCTGAGTAGCTTTTTTTACAGTATTACTGCAGAAGATGTAAAAAATGTATTAGAGAATTATATGGGGAATTCCCCTATAAATGATTTGCGTGAATACCAAGAGATAATAATAAATATGGTAACTGTCGATGGCGTGTTACCTGTAGGATTTAGTACTTCCCCAAAAATTAGTAACTCTTGTCTGTATGAATTCGATAATGAACTTGAGCAATATTGTTTAGATGATGGAATTATTTATACTCGATATTCAGATGACATTATTCTATCTTCTAAAGATAATGATTTGAAAACTGTCGAGAAGGTTATTTCAGGGATGTTGAATAAGTTTTTTGGTGCTAGATTTCAACTTAATCCTAATAAAACAAAACACACCCATACTGGCAAAAAGATTAAGTTATTAGGGATGGTTATTCTGCCATCAGGTAAGGTAAGTGTTGATATTAAACTTAAAAAACAAATAGAAATATTATTCTATTTTTACATAAATGATAAGACGAAATTTACGGATTATTTAGTAAACAAATATCAAGGTGATTTAGGGAAAATTTCTGGCCAACTAAATTATATTAATACTATTGATAAATCATATTTGAATAAGTTGCGAAAAAAATATGGCAACTTTATTGTGGATAGTTTTATTCATCAAACAGTAAGTTAGGCTATGAATTTTAAATTAATATTAGCCAATATACAGCACATAAAAGAGTTAACCTTTAGTATCGACTTATCAAAGAATCAATTAATGTGCATCGTTGGGAAGAATGGCGTAGGTAAAACCACACTGATTCGAGCGATAAAAAATTTACAGTCAACAGATACTTTCGCTAAAACAGCTTCTCCTTATATTTTTAATGACAATAGCTCAATTAAATATGAAGTCGATGAACATATTTATGACTTTAAATTTAATCCAAAATTACAAGTAATTGATACTAAGTCACTTATCTCTGATGAGATAAAAAAGAGTATTTATGTTGAACTTCCCATTCCTCATGGTGATAGATTTAGTCACTTTCAACGATTAAATGAAATAGATGAAGCATTAAGAGAAAGTATTTCATTAGAGACGTATGGCGAGCCGGCGGGGTTGATTGCTTTTCTTTCGAAAGTATATAGAACGGATAGGTTTAATAACTTAAAAGAAGTGGTGATTAAAGGGGCAAAATATTACTTTATTTTGAAAGAAGATGATTTTTATATTCGAGAAGATTATTTGAGCTCAGGCGAGTTCTTTATTATCAATCTATATAAAATGATTCAGCGTAAATGTAAGTTGATTGTCATTGATGAAATTGATATTTCTTTAGACTCGTCAGCACAGGTAAATCTTATTTATGAATTACGTAAATTTTGTATTGAGTACCAAGTAAATATTATTTTTACCACTCATTCCCTTGCCCTCATGAAAACGCTTAATGATCTAGAGCTTTATTATATGGCGATGGATCAAGATGCAATAGTTACCCTCCAAACTCATTCATATAACTATATCAAAAGTATCCTTTTTGGTTTTAAAGGTTGGGATAGGTATATTCTGACGGAAGAAGAGATGTTAGAAAGTTACCTATTACATTTGATTGGCAAAGCAGAGATTGCAATATTCTTTAAATATAAAATTATTTATGTTGGTGGCGCGCACCAAGTTGTTGATTTGATGAAGCGAAATGCGGAGATAGAGTTTTTTTCTTCACCTGAAAATGTGATTAGCATACTTGATGGAGATCAAAAGTCTAAAGAAAATGGAAGTACAATCATTTGTATTCCTTTTGAAAGTGTTGAAAAGCAGCTGTTTTCTCATTATAAAAGTGGTGAGTTGGTTCTTGAAACAGCGTTTAGAAAAGAACCTGAAAACCCCAAAGAATTTTATAATAGCGTTTCTCAGGCTAGAAATGGGAATCACATGTCTCTTCATGATATTTTCTCTTTTATTAATGAAAAAATGGAAGAGGAGGTTGAAGAGTTTAGAACTAAAATTATCAACTTTCTGAGTCCATCCTGAACCAATAATCATTTAAGCTATGATGCACTTTGATGCCGAAACCGTTGCCTTATCAGGCATGAACTTGATCGAAGCCAGTGCCGGAACCGGTAAAACTTATACCTTGGCTGAGTTATACCTGCGTTTGGTCTTGGAACAGAATTTGAAAGTTGAGCAAATTCTGGTTGTGACCTACACCCGAGCTGCAACGGAAGAATTACGTGATAGATTACGCCAAAAATTAGCAGATAAACGTCAGCAACTATTAAAACAAAAATCAGCCGATAAGCAGGCTTTAGATACCCTGGCACTGGCTATTCAGAGTTTTGACCAAGCAGCTATTTATACTATTCATAGTTTTTGTCAGCGTGTTTTAACAGACTATGCCTTTGAAAGTGGTTTGGATTTTGATGTTGATTTGATTGGTGATGAGCGCGAACTTTTGCAAGCGGCCACCGATGATTTTTGGCGCTGTAATGTCAATGAGGCAACACCTGAATTTGCAGCCTATTTATTAGCCAAACATCAAACACCAGAATCATTATTACAATCGATTCGAGGTTTGATTGGTAAACCTTATCTGAATTATCTCGAATTACCTGAGAGTGATGTGGATAAGGCACAAGATGCGGTTATGCAACAGTTTGAGTTGGTCAAAAAGACGTGGAATACAGAGCAAGATCAGGTGATTGCTACCTTACAAAATAAAGCATTATTAAACGGCAATAAATATCGCGTCAGCAGTGTTGATAAGTGGTTATTGCAATTGATGGCTTTATTAGAACAAACATCACTGCCAGCGACATTATTTGATGATTTCAATCGTTTTACGCCTGAAAAGCTTGAAGATGCGCTTAAAAAAGATCAGGTGTTACCCGAGCTTACATTTTGGACTGCTTGTGAGAGCTTGCTTGAACGTTATCAGCAACTTGAGCTGGCACGTACTATTCAATTACAACATCTACGTTTGTCATTGCTCGCTTATCTCAATGACAAAGTACCCGCGTTAAAACAACAGCAGCAAGTACAATCGTATGATGATTTGTTGATCAATCTTGAACATGCCTTGTCAACTGAACATAGTGAGCAGCTGGTGGCCTTGTTACGAGATAATTATCGAGCAGCACTGATTGATGAGTTTCAAGATACGGATCCTGTGCAATATCAGAGTTTTCGACGCATTTATCAAAATAGCGGCTTGCCGACTTTTTTTGTAGGTGACCCCAAACAAGCCATTTATAGTTTCCGTGGTGCTGATATTTTCACCTATCTCACTGCCAAATCAGCGACTGAACATGAACATACTTTGGATAAAAACTGGCGTTCACATCCTGATTTGGTGGCAGCGGTTAATGCCTTATTTCAACGACAAGATAGCCCCTTTATCTATGACGATATTCCATTCCATGCCGTTGCTGCAGCGCGACCATCTGAAGTTGCCTTAGCGACTGAGCAAACTGATCATGCTCCATTGCAATTGGTCTGGGCAAGCACCGATAAAGCCATGACCAAGGGCGATATGATGCAGTTGGCTGCAAACTCAACTGCCGATCAAATTGCACAGCTATTAAATTTGGCACAAAACCATCAAGCAACAGTGATTGAAGACAAGCAGCAACGAGCTTTATCAGGTGGTGACATTGCCGTATTGGTACGAAATCATATTCAAGCCAGTGCAATGCAACAGTGTTTATTGCAACGTGGTATCAACAGTGTGCAGCAGGGACGAGCAACTATTTTTGCCTCAGATCAAGCTGTGATGATGGAGCGCTTGTTGTTAGCTGTTGCCGAGCCCAATCATGTTGCTCGTGTTACCACCGTATTAGCATCGCCCTTTTTTGGTTTAACAGCCGATGCGTTATATCACTGTCAGCAAGATCAACAACAATGGCTACCTTATTTGGATTTGTTTTATGAATTGCATCAGCTTTGGCTAAAAAAAGGCTTTATGTCGATGTTTAGGCATGTGATGGTGACGCAAGCGGTGCAGCAACGTTTATTGGCACTTCAGCAGGGAGAACGCCAGCTGACCAATCTGTATCATTTAGCTGAGCTGATTCAGGATTATTGCCAACGCCAGAAAAGCGCAATAGATTCAGTTATCACATGGCTATCGTCTCATCGGGCATCGGTTGATGGTGATGATGAAACCGCCCAGTTACGTTTAGAAAGTGATGAACATTTGGTCAAAATCATCACCATTCATAAAAGTAAGGGTTTGGAATATCCAATCGTATTTTGTCCATTCTTATGGCATGTCAAATCGCGTAAAGATAGTGGCGAGTTGGTTCAGTTTCATGATCCCGAACACGACAATGCCGCCTATGTTGCCATGGCTGAACCAGCGTTAACCAAGGCGAAACAGGTGTTTGAACAAGAACAACAAGCCGAAGAGTTACGCCTTTTATATGTTGCCTTAACCCGTGCCAGAGAGCGTTGCGTGATTTGTTGGGGCACGGTGGCTGATGTTACTAAATCGGCTTTATTTTCATTATTGCACCCTGAGCGTGATGGCATTGATGCGACAAATATGACGGAAGATTTGCACCAGCTAGTCGCACAAAAGCAGTCATTATTTTCAATCACGGACTTAGTAGAACAGCCAGCGATAACGTTAAATAAGCCGCAGGATAATGAGGTGCAATTACAGTCGCGTGACTTTACTGGTCATATTCGCAAGCCTTGGCGAATTGGTAGTTTCAGTGCTTTAACTGCTGGACATGATGCAGAGTTACCTGACTACGATGGTGCGAGTTATAGCGAAATGACATTAGAGCTTGAGCTTAAACCTCAGATCCGACGTGATCGTTTTGGCTTCCCTCGTGGCGCTCAAGCTGGAACCTGCTTACACCGCATGTTGGAAGTGTGGGACTTTAGCCAAGCCTATGATGATGCTTCACGCTCACAAATGAGTCGGATCCTGGCGCAATATGGCTTTGATCAATCATGGACAGATGTTGTCTGCCAGTGGTTATCTGAGATCGTGGCGACACCGTTATTGGCCGATCACGATTTTTGTTTGGCTGATTTAAAGCCTGCACAACGGATTGATGAAATGGCATTTTATTTCCCTGTTGACCATTTATCTGTAACGTCGCTCAAAAAACAGCTTCAACCGTATTTAACTGATAATCCACTGTTGAAACACGTAATCGACCGCCTCGCTTTTTATGACCTGAAAGGGTTTATGAAAGGCTTTATTGATATGGTGTTTGAACATCAAGGTCGATTTTATGTGGTCGATTATAAGTCGAATTTCTTGGGTGATAAGCAACAGGATTATCAACAAACACAATTAGATGATGCAATGCTGTCACATGATTATCCATTGCAATATTTGATTTATAGCCTTGCCTTGCATCGCTATTTGAGATTGCGATTGCCAAATTATGATCCTGTCCAGCATTTAGGCGGTGTCTTATATTTGTTTATTCGCGGTATGCATCCAGATTGGCATCAATCAGGCGTGTTTTCTGACCAAATCAATAGTGATTTGATTGAGGCTTTAGACCGTTACATGCAAGGGCAATCATCATGAATGATGTGACTAAACTATTACGCCAAGCCGGATTGAGTGAATTAGCCTGCCAATTTGCGGCGTATATCCAACGCCATGACTCAAGTCAGGATCAACTTGTTGCATTAACCGCTGGACTGGTGAGTGATGCCGTATCACAAGGCCATGTTTGTTTGAATTTGCAGCAGGCTAGTGAAATGTATCAGGGTGTGAGTTATGTTTTACCCGAGATGGCTGAGTGGCAAATACGTCTTAAAAATAGCGCTGTTGTCGGGGTTGATAATGAGTATCGTCCACTTATTTTGACTGAAAATGGCTTGGTTTATTTGTATCGTTATTGGCAAGATGAACATCATGTTGCCAAGGCGATAAAACAGCGCAGCCAAACCACATTGGCCATTGATAGTGAACAACTGAAACAGGATTTTTCAGGCTGGAACAGTTCAACAGATGGTATAGATTGGCAAAAAGTTGCGGTCATAATGGCGCTAAGCAAACAGTTTTGTGTGATATCTGGTGGGCCAGGCACAGGTAAAACCACGATTGTGTTACGCATAATTCAATCTTTATTAAAACAAAGTCATCCGCCTCGCATTGCATTGGCGGCGCCAACAGGCAAAGCGGCTGCTCGCTTACAACAATCAATTGGCAATAGTGACAGTGATCGCTTACAAGCCAAAACCTTACATCGTTTACTTGGTATTAGCGCTCAATTTGAACAAGGCCGATATGATGCCGAGCGGCTTTTGCCTTTTGATGTAGTGATTGTTGATGAAGCATCAATGATCGACATTAGTTTGATGGCAAAATTATTACATGCATTGGCACCATCCACCCGACTGGTTTTATTAGGCGATAGTCAACAATTAGCCTCGGTTGAATCAGGTGCGGTGTTGGCAAATTTATGTGA
>JACUUH010000005.1 GCA_014859375.1 Gammaproteobacteria bacterium | reverse complement strand
CGATACCGATCGAGATATTTTCTATCACAGCCTGTTTCGAAGCGAACTCGCCCATGTTGATGACTTCACCGGTCAAAAACCTTATACATTTGTAAGCCATTTAGAACATAAGCTGTAGTGGTAAATGGATTTTGTTTGCCATGATTTTGCACACTACTGCTTGCCGTTACAGGACACTCTCTCCTAGCCCTTTCTCCGCACATACAGGGAAAATTCACTCCGTTTTCATTTTCGTGCATGTTCGGCCGGCTTAATGGCAACCCTATGTTCTGGTAACAGGCAAGCGTGATGAATTTAGAGATAAACATGCTACTTTTACTCATAAAAACAGGCTGCGTCATGACTTGTAACCTTGCTGTTCACACTCCTCGATTTTAGATAATCGCCAACGGGTAACACCATGTATTTTATGCGGTGTTGGCAACCGTCCTTCAGATACCCATCGCCATACCGTTGTCCTGTCAATATCGTAACGTGCGGCAACATTTTTATCTTTTAGGTAGTGTGTTTGTTGATTTTGTTCTGGTTTCAATTTGTAGTTTTCCGTGTGATTTGTGTCACTATCACATCACGGAGTGCTATCAACGTTAAGCACTAACTGACTCGCCATTCATCGTCATATTTCACCGTCTTAACAGTGCTGCGGCGGTATGGTAAAAGATTGATTTTCTTTCTTTGTCACACCCTCCCTTCTTCGCTATAATGACATCATTGATATCAATGATTAATACAAAGGGTGAAGTCATGGCGAGCATTACCATTAGAAATTTAGATGATTCAGTGAAGGCACAACTTCGTCTTGTGGCAGCACAACACGGCTGCTCAATGGAGGAAGAGGCCCGTAAAATTTTGCGCATGGGACTGGTAAAAGGCGACAATAATAAAATAAGTTTAGGTTCGAAAATACAGCAACGCTTCGCAGATATTGCTGTTGAAGCACTACCGAGCCGCGATAGAAATGAGCCGCCGCGATCGGTTGACTTTTAAACATGATCATTCTAGACACAAACGTATTATCTGAGTTGATGCGCCCATCGCCATCTGTAAAAGTAGTCAAATGGCTTGATCAACAGCTTTCTTCCGATCTCTACATCACCGCCATTACTTTAGCCGAAATATTGTATGGCATAGCAAGGTTGCCCAGTGGCAAGAAGCAATCACTGTTACTTTGTGCTGCAACCGACATGTTTGATGAAGAATTTTCGGGGCGAATTCTCAGCTTTGATGCACCTGCAAGTGTTGTCTATGCTGAACTAGTCAGCCGTAGTGATAGAGCTGGTCGACCATGTAGCATGGCTGATGCACAAATTGCAGCTATCTGTGTCCAGCATGATGCGACGCTGGTCACCCGTAATACCAAAGATTTCGAGATGTTTGATCTGACTATTATTAATCCTTGGTAAGCGTCATTGCTTGCTGTAAGGCCAAGTAGTTATCCGTACACATAGATCGTCATAAACGCGTTGAATCACTTGATGTTCTACCTTATATTCATCAGCCACTCGACTCGTCACTATTGCTTTATCTCTACTCACGCGTTGATGGATCTCCGCATGACTGTACTTTTTAGTCAATTCAGGCAGCTGAACCGCTACTTTTTCGTTAAGCAATGCCAGTTCGTTATACAGTTTTGTGGAAGCTTCCTGAAGTTTAAACATTTTCTGGGGCGATGATTTAATTTCTTAACGACTTGGCAAACTCTATCCCTATCATGACTTATCTCATGAAAGTTACAGCCTTTTGAAAAAAACGTCTTAAACCACTGGTATTTTCATTCAAACCTCGCTGTCATGGCGAGTAGGATCGGCAAATAGACTTTGGTTTGAGTTGCTTCTTCGAGCTTTTTAAACTGGGCAAATTCACTAAAAAAGATGAAGAGGGTCAGGTCTTGAATTTTGCAAAATCAATTATTTAAATATGTCTTGAGTTAAAATGAATTAACCTTGCTGTATTGCAAGACCTGACCCTATTTTCTCTATTTTCTTTCATCTTAACTAAAATATCGTAACTGAGGACTTACGAAAAATTCCCGTAAAGAAACAAAAAAGCCCCAGCACTATAATGATGCTGAGGCTTTGAATCTGTTGGCTCCTCAACCTGGACTCGAACCAGGGACCTGCGGATTAACAGTCCGATGCTCTACCAACTGAGCTATTGAGGAACAGAAGATGGCTATTATAGAGCTTTATTTTTGATCGTCAAGCGCTATTGCCATTTAATTTTCATTTTATAAAATCAGCAATACGATCTAAGGCACTAGTGAGGTTTGCTTCGCTAGTTGCGATAGATAAACGAATATGGTTTTTAAGACCAAATGCCGTGCCAGGAACGACAGCAACACCTTTATCAATCAATAACGCTTCAGCAAATTCTAGATCATCATTAATGCCAGGCATTTTTGCGATTGCACCACTGATGTTAGGAAAAACATAAAATGTGCCATCACTTTCAAGCGAATCAATGCCATCCATAGCTTTAAGACGAGATACGACCATATCATGGCGTTTTTTGAACTCAACAAGCATGTCTTGAACGCATTGTTGGTCACCATTTAAGGCTTCAACTGATGCTGATTGAGAAATCGATGTTGGGTTAGATGTGCTTTGCGATTGAATTTTTTTCATCGCGGCAATGATGTTTGCAGGCCCTGCTGCATAACCTATGCGCCAGCCTGTCATTGAGTAGGCTTTTGAAACACCATTTAACACCAGTGTGCGGTCATATAAGTCCGGACATGCCATCAGAATGTTGTAAAAACCTTGTTGTGTCCACAAGATATGTTCATACATATCATCAGTAGCAATGACGACATCAGGATAGTTACGTAACACCTCACCTAACGCTTCCAGTTCGGCTTTGCTATAAGCCATACCCGATGGATTGGATGGGCTATTAATTACAAATAAGCGTGTTTTTGGTGTAATCGCTGCTTCTAGTTGTTCTGGTGTGATTTTAAAGTGTTGGTCCTGGCCTGCTTCAATAATAACCGGCACGCCATCAGCGAGAAGCACCATATCTGGATAAGAAACCCAATAAGGCGCAGGGATAATGACTTCATCACCAGCATCTAACATAGCTTGGCTCAAGTTGAAGAAACTTTGTTTACCACCGCACGATACTAAAATTTGATTAGCTTGATAGGAAAGACCATTATCGCGCTCGAGTTTATCAATAACGGCTTGTTTTAATTCAGCGGTGCCATCAACCGCAGTATATTTTGTTTTGCCTTGATGGATTGCGTCTATTGCAGCAGTTTTGATATGGTCTGGCGTATCAAAATCGGGTTCACCGGCACCAAGGCCAATAATGTCTTTGCCTTGCGCTTTTAAATCGGCTGCTCGTGCAGTGATGGCAAGTGTTGGAGATGGCTTAATGCTTTGCACACGCTGAGAGAGTTTGATATCCAAAATCTTTCCTTTCATAAAACATAAATTGACAAAAATGACCGATAATATACGCCAAACCCGAAAAATGCAGAAGGTATATGGCTAAACAATTTGAATTAGTGAGTGACTTTGAACCCGCTGGTGATCAGCCAACAGCAATTAAAGCGCTGGTGCAAGGGCTGAATAATGGTGAAATGTGGCAAACTCTGCTTGGTGTAACAGGTTCGGGTAAGACCTTCACCATTGCCAATGTCGCCCAAGCAGTGCAACGACCTGTGATGATTTTAGCGCCAAATAAAACGTTGGCTGCGCAACTCTATAGCGAGATGAAAGAATTCTTTCCTAATAATGCCGTCGAGTATTTTGTTTCCTATTATGATTATTATCAGCCAGAAGCCTATGTCCCTTCATCCGATACCTTTATAGATAAAGATGCATCGGTCAATGAGCAGATAGAACAAATGCGCTTATCTGCAACCAAAGCCATGTTAGAACGTCGCGATGCCATTATTGTCTCGAGTGTGTCGTGTATTTATGGTCTGGGTGATAAAGATTCTTACCTTGAAATGGTGCTGCATTTAGTTCAAGGCGATGTCATCAATCAACGGGATATTTTACGTCGCTTGACTGAGTTGCAATACAAACGTAATGACATTGAACTTCATCGTGGTACTTATCGTGTTCGTGGTGAAGTGATAGACATATTCCCAGCCGAATCAGAACGCGATGCAGTCAGGGTTGAATTATTTGATGATGAAATTGAACAGATCTGTTATTTCGATCCCTTGACTGGTGAAGTGTTACAACGCATGTCTCGCATCACTATTTATCCCAAAACACACTATGTCACACCTCGTGAGCAATTATTATCGGCTGTTGATGCGATCCAGGAAGAGTTAAAACAACGATTAGACGTGCTCAATGCCGAAAACAAATTGGTCGAAGCACAGCGACTTGAGCAACGCACTCGTTTTGATATTGAAATGATTCTTGAGCTGGGTTATTGCAATGGTATCGAAAACTACTCTCGTCATTTATCAGGACGTACAGCTGGGGAAGCACCGCCAACCTTATTTGACTATCTGCCCGATGATGCCTTACTTGTATTAGACGAAAGTCATGTCATGATCCCACAAATCGGTGCGATGTATAAGGGCGATCGTTCGCGTAAAGAAACCTTGGTTAATTATGGTTTCAGACTGCCTTCAGCTTTGGATAATCGTCCCTTAATGTTTGATGAGTGGGAAAAATTAGCACCACAAACTATTTTTGTTTCAGCAACACCCGCTAAATATGAAGAAGAACATGCCAGTTCCGTTGTGGAACAAGTGGTGCGCCCTACCGGCCTGATCGATCCTGAAATTGAAATTCGTCCTGTAACAACGCAAGTTGATGATTTACTCTCTGAAGTAAATTTGCGCGTAGCAAAAAATGAGCGTGTATTGGTCACAACGTTAACCAAACGCATGTCAGAAGACTTAACTGACTATTTGCGTGAGCATAATGTCAAAGTCCGTTACTTACATTCTGATATCGATACCGTTGAACGTGTCGAAATCTTACGTGATCTGCGACTTGGTGAATTTGATGTATTAGTCGGTATTAACTTGTTACGAGAAGGTTTGGACATTCCCGAAGTGTCATTGGTAGCGATTCTCGACGCCGATAAAGAAGGCTTTTTGCGTTCAGAACGGTCATTAATCCAAACCATAGGTCGTGCAGCGCGAAATCTCAATGGTAAAGCTATTCTTTATGCCGATCGGATCACGGGCTCAATGCAACGAGCTATTGATGAAACGGATCGACGTCGTGCTAAACAGATTGCTTACAACACAGAACATGGCATCACACCAAAAGGGATTATCAAAGCAATTCGTAACAGTATTGATGATCATGAAAAACAAGACCGTTTGGATAGACAAAACATTGCTCAAGTGGCAGAAGAACAAGCGCGCTATGCAGCGATGACACCGAAACAATTGGCGAAACGTCTACAGCAAATGGAACAGGCGATGTATCGTCATGCCCAAAATCTTGAATTTGAAGAGGCGAGTAAATTACGTGATGAAATTAAGCATATACGATCCGTTGCATTGGGACCTGAGTCAGCATAATTTGCTTGCGTTAAATTTGTAGCGCTGTATAATTCCAACGCTTAACGGCAGGCGCGTAGCTCAGTTGGTTAGAGCATCACCTTGACATGGTGGGGGTCGGTGGTTCGAATCCACTCGTGCCTACCAGATTTTATCTGGTAAATCTGAAAACTTTCTTTAAAAAAATCGTCCTTAGATTATTCATTTTCACAAAAACATCTGTTTTTGTATATTCAGCTATCTTTAAATTCATCAAATAGCTACTTCAATTAACTTTGAATCCTTAAGTCTTCAGTTTCGAATATCAATTTAAGCAGATCAAGCCTCTTTCTATCTTTAGGGTCTGTTGATCTTTCATAACCGCCTCTGTTGTGAGTTGAAAAACCGTCAACCAAGGCGCGAGAAATGAAGCCTGCTTGTTCCAAGTGAATGACAAGCAACACCGGGTGGCGGTTTTCTGCTAAAACCATTGGGGTATTTTGCTGAACGATATAAAACTCGTAACGAAAGAATGGCATATGCCTATTTAAGTTGGATTGTCGGACTGAAGTCCAACCTACGATGATGGTGATGTGTGTTCGGTTTTGCCTTTTGGGCGCAATGACGATGTTGTGTTTGAGGTTGTAATGGCAGGGTTTTTAGGTTCGGTTTTAACCGAACGGTTGGGTTGTCGGACTAGGGATTGGACAGGGTCAAAGCCATTTTATGTGAACAACTTGATTTAATATTCATTCTATTTAACCTCAGTTCTGGATAAGAATAGTCAGCTACCCTATAACGAACAATGAGTGAACCCTCGTCCAGATGGCGACTTATGGGAGAGATCTCTCCATGCTTAGTAATTTTGGCGCTTAGCCGAGCGTTAGGCCTGATCGTAGTGTCCACCAATGGCGAATATGTTGATGGACTTGTCGTCAAATCGATATATAAGACGATCTTTCTGCGAAATACGCTTTGACCATAAGCCAGACAGTTTATGCTTAAGCGGTTCGGGCTTTCCCAAGCCGCCAGACGGATCATCAGAGCGAAGCATTTCTTTGAGTAGCTTACACAGTGCCTTGTGTAGTTTCTTGTCCTTGTCGCGCATGTTTTCATACGCTTCCCAGGTATTACCTTCAAATATCAATGATCTCATTCATCTGCTCGTCAGTTGGCTTGTAGCCTTGTCCTCGGGCGTGAGTTTCAAGGGAGTCAGCAATCTGTTGCATGAGGCTCTTGCTTTGAAGGACGTGCAGGGTTTCCTGCTCTCGCTCCCAGTCTTCGGCACTCATTACCACAAATGCCTCTCCTGCTCGCCGAGTCACTTTAATTGGCTCATGCCTGCTAACCGACTGTTCTACAATGCTTTTTAAATTGTCCCGGAATTTGTTTACGCTGATAGTGTCCATGACTTTCTTCTTAATGTACTGAAATTCCGTACAATTATATGCTGAAGGTCTATCAAGGACAAGCACGGCGAAAAGTGAATAAGGTGTCTTGCAATTCTGCATGCAAGCTACCACCATACTCTAAACTAAAAAGGCCTGACAAATTCAAAACAATATCTTTAAAATTTTGATGCTTGAAAAATAAATAGGTAGAATTTCACAGAGCGATTGAGTCAGAATAAACGTTGATTGTAGAACTGCCCCATAGTGTTTAGCTCTCAGACTTATTTCGAATAATCCAACGCAAACTCGTACAGCATGAGATTTCATCCATCATGACTCGAGTTGAAGACTTGACCACACAATTCATGGAGCGTGATATGAAGCCATTTATCGCTGTCGTACTTTGGGCCATCTCGCTGACCGTGAGTGCGCAAGCCAATCCCGCTGCAGTGCTAATCGAGAATGTTTTTATATTCGACGGCACGACTGCCAAGCGTTCCAGTACTACTTCCAATGTACTGGTCGTCGATGACACTATTAAAATCATCTCGACTGCGCCGATTAGCGCTCCGGAAGGCGCATTGCTGACACGCATAGATGGTGGCGGTCGAACGCTGATGCCGGGGCTGATCGACGCCCACTGGCACTCAATGCTGATTGGTCAGACTATGCTCGGCGCGATGTCCAGCGACATCGGGTACACTAACCTTCGATCGGCCCAAGTTGCCAAAGCAACGCTATTACGCGGCTTCACCACGGTGCGTGATATGGGCGGACCCAGTTATGGCCTGAAGCGAGCAATTGATGAAGGAAACTTTCCCGGGCCAAGAATCTACCCCTCTGGCGCTATGATTTCCCAGACAGGCGGACATGGTGACTTCCGAACACCGCATGAAGTGCCCCGTGCACCCAATCAACCCCTAAATCATTTCGAAACCACTCACACCGCTGTCATTGCCGATGGAGCAGACGAAGTCTTGCGCCGGGTTCGGGAACAACTCATGCTGGGCGCCACGCAGATCAAACTGATGGCCGGTGGCGGTGTCACCTCGATCTACGATCCGATCGACGCTACGCAATACACCCCGGATGAGTTTCGCGCCGCAGTGGCCGCAGCAGAGAACTGGGGTACTTATGTCACCGTTCATGCCTACACCAGTCGCGCTGTTCAAACTGCGATTGAATCAGGAGTAAAAGTCATCGAACATGGCCAGTTGATTGACGAGGAAACAGCGAGACTGATGGCCAAGAAAGGCATTTGGTGGTCACTTCAGCCTTTTCTCGATAATGAACTGGCAAATCCCCAGACCGGCCCCAACCGCATCAAACAGGTGATGGTGTCTGCCGGCACTGACCGTGCATATCAATTCGCAAGGAAACACAATGTCAAGGTTGCCTTCGGCACAGACATTCTCTTTACCGGTGAAGTCGGCAATCAACAGAATGCGCGGCTAGCCTCGCTGACACAGTGGTATACCCCCGGCGAGTTGTTACAAATTGCGACTGGTAACAACGGCCAGCTGCTGCGACTGACTGGTGAACGTAACCCTTACAAAAAGCCACTGGGTGTTGTCTCGGAAGGGGCTTTCGCCGATCTTATCCTTGTCGATGGCGATCCTACCGAGGATATCTCGCTCATCAGCAGACCCAATGAGGCCTTTGTGATAATCATAAAGAACGGCCTAATCTACAAAAACCTGCTCGAAAACCAATAATTGATAGAGACAACATCGGAATGCATCTTGAGCTGAAGCAAGCAGTTGGCGCCATACTGGCATTGTCGTTCACTTCGTCTGTGCAGAGCCACGATCTCGGGCCAGACCATGATGGATGGCAGTTCCGCCTTACACCCTATGTCTGGGGCGCCGGCATGGATGGCAGGGTCGCACAATTCGGACTCCCCACCACACATATCAGCCAGAGCTTTGGTGAAGTTCTCGACAACCTCAAGCTAGGCGGGATGCTGGCCGTTGAAGCTCGCAAGGACCGTTTCGGTCTCTTGGCAGACGTGCTACACGTCAGACTAGGCGAGTCCGGTCAAGCTGTGGTACCCGCTCCACCAGCACCGATACCCGGCATAAGCGTCAAGGCGCGCGCCAGCGTGAACCTAACTACGGCTCTATTTGCCGGACAGTATCGTACCATCGACATGCCGCAGGGCTATCTCGACCTGATCGCTGGAGTTCGCCACTGGTCGGTCAACACTCGCATCACGATTTCAAGCCAGGCACTTGGCGTGAACCTGTCTGGGCAAGAAAGTGAAAGCTGGAACGATGCAATGGTCGGGGCAAAAGCCCTGTATAAGCTGGACGACCGCTTTTACACCCTTGGTATGGCCATGATTGGAGGATTCGGTAGCAATGTACGCAGTTCATCGGACATCATGCTGGGGCTAGGCTACTCGCTCAACGACCGAGCCGCACTGCTGCTCTCATACCGCCACCTAGCCGTGGATTACCGCAAGTCCGATTTCGTTTATGACACCAGGATGCATGGGCCGGGCATAGGCCTCGATTATCGATTCTGACTTCTCTGACGGCTCAAACAATCAAGGGGGCAGGTCTACAATATAGTAAATGTATAATGAATGCGGTTTTACCGGACTTAACTCTCATGACACTGGTTATTTAACGTCGTGAATTTAGCCAGCTACGTCAGTCACCGGCATTGATACACCCTTTCAAATGTCGCCCTTACGGGCTTTCTCCGTCATCCAGATTAAAGTTTGTTTGATCTCCTGCGCAACATCACGCGCGAGTTGATTGACGTTGCTCAGATTTTATTGTTAACTCCGTCATGCTATAGATTTCTTTTTATTCAATACGTTAACTCTATTTATTTAATTTTTTTAATGCCTAATATTTTCAAAAAATAATTTTCAAAAGCGGGTTCTGATGAGCCTTTTTTCATTTTATAAATAAAGTATTTCTCAAAGCCTACTTTGGCCCAATGTACCCAACGGCCTTTTTTCATCCATGCGGTATTTCGTGGTGGTATTTGCGGCATGGCAACAAATGCAGCGCCGGTACCGCCCATGTCGGCTAGGCAGACGGCATTCCATGTTGCTTTAGCGTGTGCTTGTTTGCCGTCAATATCGGCTTTGATGTTTGCCACTGCTGCTGCGGCCATGCTTTGTATCATATAGCCGGTTTTAGGTGTGCCAACCGGTAAAGGGGTTGCTTCAACCGGCGGGATAGCGATACAGACGCCAACACCATAAATGTTGGTATATTTTGGATTACGTTGAAAGTCATCCACTTTGATAAAACCACGCGGGTTAACAACTTCGTCACCTAAATTAGCGACACAATCCACGCCTTTAAAGGCAGGTAACATCATTGAGAAATTAAAAGGTAGTTGATGGGTTTTAACCGTGTCGCCATGGTCATCAACTTGTTCAATGAACATTTGGTTTTGTTGAACGCGTTTTACTTTTGCATTGGTGATCCATTTAATATCATTTTGTCTGAACTCTGATTCTAATAATCCCTTGGAATCACCAACACCACCTAAACCGAGGTGACCAATATAAGGTTCTGATGTCACAAATGTCATCGGCACTTTGTCACGAATTTTAGCTTTTCGTAGAGCGTGGTTCATGATCAATGCAAACTCATAGGCGGGACCATAACAAGATGCGCCTTGTACCGCACCAACCACAATCGGGCCGGGATTTTTTACAAAGTTTTGCCATGATTGATAGGCCGATTGTGCATGGTCAATGGTGCAGATCGATTCTGTGAACCCTTTTGGACCTAATCCTTCGATTTCATCAAATGCCAATTTGGGGCCGGTTGCAATGATCAAATAATCGTAGTTAAGCACGGTGTCATCACCCAAAACCACCTGGTTTTGTTCTGGCAGAATTTTGTTCACGCCCGCTGATGAGAAGTCGATATTTTTTGCCCTGAGGTAACCTTCAAGTTCAAAACTGGTTTGTTGTGACTTACGCCAGCCTACGGCTACCCATGGATTGCTGGGCACAAAGTGAAATAATGGTGTATTTGAAATGACAGTAACGTGATGTGTTTGATCTAATAGAGCACGCATTTCATAGGCGGCGGGTAAACCTCCTGTACTTGCGCCAACTACAATGACATGTGCCATATCACCCTCTTTAGATAAGTTTTAAGTAACTGATACTAATACATTTAGTAAGTATACCCGTAATCAATTAATGGATCGTGTCTGATTCAGTTATTGATATGCTATTTTCTGAAAAAATCTGCGCTACATCTATCTTGTCAAAATAATAATGCTCGTTACAGAACTCACAGGCAACCTCGATTTTACCTTGTTCGTTGAGTAGCTGAGTGGCATCTTCTTGGCCCAATAAGTTTATCGTTTCGGCAACCCGTTCACGAGAACAATTACAGGCAAACGCTATCGCGCTTGGTTCAAATAAACGACATTTTTCTTCATGAAATAGTCGGTGCAATAATGTGCCAGCACCCAATGACAGTAATTCTTGTTCAGTAATGGTCGAAGCTAAATGACTAATTCGTGTCCAATGCTCTTGTTCATCGGCCTTATTTTGTTGTTCGCTTGGCAATTGCTGAAGAAATAAACCAGCGATGTGATGTTGATCAGCAACCAGCCAAATTCGCGTTGCTAATTGTTCAGATTGTTGGAAGTAGGTTTCCAATGTTGCCGCAATAGACTCTTCATGCAAAGACACTAAACCTTGATAAGGTTGTTTCGCACCTTCAACTTCGATGGTAATGGCCATTGTGCCACCCGCCATCAAATCCGTTAATTTGGCATTATCATCAATTGCATTGTCTTCATCCCATTGTGCAAAAGCGCGAACAGTGTTGTCACTGGTACATTCAACCATGGCGAGTTTTACTGGGCCTTCTGACTTAATTTGCACAACCACTCTGCCTTTGATTTTGACTGTGGCTGCCAATAATGCAACTGCGCCCATCATTTCACCTAGTACAGTTTGAAGCCGTGCAGGGTAATCACGTCGAGCAAGAACCGCTTGCCAACTTTCAGTTAAATGTAGCCATTCACCACGTATTGCAGCATTTTCAAAGATGAAACGCTGTAATTTATCAGATTGAAATGATGTGTTATCAGTCATGTAAAAGTATCCAAAAAAAATGCCGAGCAGTGAGTGATCCTGCTCGGCATTTTACAACATAAAGAACGCGTTGTTACGCTATGTTTAGTAACAATGCATTCAGACGTTTGACGTAGCTTGCAGGGTCTTCTAATTGACCACCTTCTGCTAACAATGCTTGGTCAAATAAGATAGCTGACCAATCTTCAAAACGCGCATCATCTTGTTCATCTTTTAATCGAACGACCATCGGGTGTTGCGGGTTCAATTCAAAGATAGGCTTGCTAGCACTAACTTGCTGGCCTGCTGCTTTCAACATACGTTCAAGGTTGGCACTCATATCGTAAGCATCGGCCACTAAACAGGCAGGGGAATCGGTTAAGCGATGGGTAATACGCACATCTTTCACTTTATCACCCAATGTCGTTTTAACGCGTTCAACTAAGTCTTCGAAGTTTTTATCAGTTTCTTCTTTGGCTTTTTTCTCTTGTTCGTCTTCCAATTCACCTAGGTCTAAATCACCTTTAGCGACTGATTGAAGTTGTTTGCCATCAAACTCGGTTAATGAGTTGGTTAACCATTCATCAACACGGTCTGTTAATAACAATACTTCAATGCCTTTTTTCTTGAATACTTCCAAGTGTGGGCTGTTTTTAGCTGCTGCAAAACTTTCAGCTGTGATGTAGTAGATTTTTTCCTGTTTGTCTTTCATACGACTAACATAGTCTTCTAAAGAAACAGTTTGATCTGCTGTGCCTGACTCAGTTGACGCAAAACGAATTAATTTCGCCAATGCCTCTTTGTTAGCATAATCTTCACCTGGGCCTTCTTTGATAACCTGACCAAACTCTGTCCAGAATTCAGCGTATTTTTCAGGTTCATTTTTAGCCAGTTTTGCTAATTCGCTCAGCACTTTCTTAACTGACGCAGCGCGAATACTGTCGATAGTCTTGCTGCCTTGGAGGATTTCACGCGACACATTCAATGGCAAATCATTGGTATCAATGACACCACGAATAAAACGTAAGTAACGTGGCATTAATTGATCCGCATCTTCCATGATAAAAACACGTTTCACATACAGTTTCAGGCCGTGCATGCGATCACGATCCCATAGATCAAATGGTGCTTTAGATGGGATGTAAAGTAATGACGTATATTCTGTTTTACCTTCTACTTTGTTGTGGATCCACATCAAAGGATCTTGGTAGTCGTGTGCAATTTGTTTGTAGAATTCTTGATATTGTTCGTCTGTGATTTCGCTTTTCGATAAGGTCCACAATGCAGTTGCTTTGTTGACTGTTTCTTGTTCTAAGACGACAGAATCATCAATTTTGCCTTCTTCATCTGGCACAGGATCTTTTTTCATCACAATCGGCAAGTTGATGTGATCTGAATATTTAGTAATACAGTTACGTAAACGCCAGCTGTTTAGAAACTCATCTTGGTCTTCACGTAGATGTAATGTGATTTCAGTACCACGTGTTGGCTTATCGATTGTTTCAATTGTGAATTCGCCCTTACCTTCAGAGCTCCATTCAACACCGTGTTCTGATGTTAAACCAGCACGACGTGTTTTTAATGTGACTTTGTCAGCAACGATAAATGCCGAATAAAAACCAACACCAAATTGACCGATAAGCTGTGAATCTTTAGCTTGATCGCCCGTCATTTTATCAAAGAATTTTTTGGTGCCTGAATTGGCAATCGTACCGATATTGTCTATCACTTCCTGACGGTTCATACCGATACCATTATCAGTGATAGTGATTGTTTTTGCGTCTTTATCAAACTCAACACGGATCGTTAATTCCGCATCATCTTCATAAAGCGCATCATCAGAAAGTGCTTCAAAACGAAGTTTGTCAGATGCATCTGCCGCATTAGAAATTAATTCACGCATGAAAATTTCTTTGTTGCTATACAGCGAGTGGATCATCAGATCCAATAATTGTGACACTTCTGTTTGAAAACCTAATGTTTCTTTATGTGCATCAATACCCATCGAAAAAATGTCTCCATCTTGCTAGTTAATTTATGTGTCACAGCGATATGGGGACAATTGGTTCAAAGTTCAAGTCTTTCAAACTTAAATGTTAAGTTATACTGGTTTAATCAATTATTTAATTAACCTCAGTTCTGGATAAGAATAGTCAGCTACCCTATAACGAACAATGACTTACCAACAAATAGCTAGTAAAACCACTAAAACAAAGGTGCTGGATGGCTGTGCTTATCCAGAACTGAGGTTAATTAACTATCAGGTTAACAAAATAATTGCCGCTATAGTCTTTATATCTTCATCTCTTTCTGGAGGCACTCATGGATATTCAAGCATTCGGTCAAAAAATCAGTCAGCTAGCACAATCCGAAGATAAAAAAGTCGATGGTCCTTTTGGGCAAACGGTGTCGGACTTAGCGCATCAAAAAAAACAGCTCAATGCGGCTATTTTGCAATCTAATGCAAATGTCAGTTTAAGCACAGGTAATGAATCGCTAGCACTTCTTTATAAAACAGCAATCGAAGGCATCAATCAAGCATTGCAAGACACCATGGGCGATAATGCCATTCAGGCAACGTATGATGCTGGTATCGATGTCAGTCCAGAGGCAACAGCTGATCGCATTGTGTCTCAAAGCACGGCATTTTTCAGTGCCTACTCTAAACAACATCCCGAACTTAATCTGGATGACGCCTTAGTTAAATTTACCGATCTAATAAAGGGTGGTATCGATAAAGGATTTAGTGAAGCTCGCGCTATTTTAGATGGCTTACAGGTGCTTGAAGGTGATATTGCAAGCAATATTGATAAAACCTACGAACTTGTGCAAACAGGTTTAGTGGCTTTCATCGAGCACTATAATCACGATAAAAGCGACACAACCACGACGGCTTAACCTCAACTCGGGATAATAGATTCAAGTTGTTAGTGTAAAAGTAAGGGGAAAATAAATGTTTGAAACATTTTCAGAGCCCCATTTTCCCGTTTTTGCCGCCAAAAGATAAGCTACTTTTGTAGATAAAGTAGTCGAATGTTTGAGCGTAGCGAGTTGTCGGCTACGCTACAAAAGTAGCTTAGTTTTTGGAGATAAGGCAATTTCGGGTGCCCTTTTCTTTGGTTCGTTTCTTTTGGGTATGCAAAAGAAATGAACGCCTAGCGGCGAGCGCAAAAACGTAGTGAATAAAAAAAGATAGAAATAAACACTTATCGAACTGGGGTTTTCTACAAACTAGAACGCTTCAACTCGTCCATGTCTGGAATATTTTTTTGCACCTTCTAACTTACGTAATATCACGTAAAAAATGGGGGTGAAGAATAAACCAAAGAAGGTGACACCTAACATACCCGAGAACACGGCAACACCGATAACATTACGCATTTCTGCACCCGCACCTGATGAAAATACCATTGGTACTACACCCATAATAAAGGCAAATGAGGTCATCAAAATTGGGCGTAAGCGCATATGACTGGCTTTAATTGCAGCTTTAACGGTTGATAGGCCATCCATTTCAAGTTCTCGGGCAAACTCAACGATCAAAATAGCATTTTTACTGGCAAGCCCTGCCAATACAAATAAGCTGACCTGAGTGAATACATTATTATCACCATCGGTGTACCAGATACCAAATACAGCCGCCAAAATTGATAATGGCACAATTGAAATAACGACTAATGGCAATACCAGACTCTCATATTGAGCAGCAAGCACCAGGAAAACCAGAAACAAACATAGTGGAAATATATACACAATCGTATTGCCACTTAAAATTTGCTGATAGGTTAAATCTGTCCATTCAAAGGTCATGCCTACTGGTAAGGTTCTTTCTAAAATAGCACTGATCGCATCTTGAGCTTGGCCACTGGAATAGCCCGGTGCAGCATCACCATTGATATCCGCTGCCAAATAACCATTATAGTGAGCAGCACTTTCAGGACCATAGCTTTCTTGCATGGTTAAGACACTACCCAGCGGTATCATTTGACCACGGTTATTTCTAACTTTAAGATTCATCGCATCTTCAGGACTAGATCTAAACTCACCCTCAGCTTGAGCTATGACCTGATATGTCCGACCAAACTGATTAAAATCATTAACATACAATGAGCCAAGATAGATTTGCATAGTATCAAAAATTTCTTTGATATTAAGGCCTAGCTGTTTGGCCTTGGTTCGATCCAAATCAGCGTATAACTGAGGCACATTAATTTTGAAGTTTGAATACACGCTCATTAATGCCGGATCTTGCCACGCTTGTTGTTGAACACGTTCAACCACGTTTGCCAACTGCTCATAGCCAAGATCAGCACGATCTTCTATTTGCAATTTAAAACCACCCGTTGTACCCAAGCCTCGAACTGAAGGTGGCGGGAAGATAGCAATAAAGGCTTCTTCAATTCCTGCAAATTTTTGCTGTAATTTACCTGCAATTGCCTGTGCAGATAATTCGGGTGATTTACGCTTATCAAATGAATCTAATGTTACAAAGACAATGCCTGCACTGGCACTATTGGTAAAACCATTAACCGATAAACCAGGAAATTGCACTGCACTGGCCACGCCAGGTTCTGCTAGGGCAATTAGACCCATCTCTTTAATCACTTCGTTAGTGCGATCCATGGTGGCACCATCAGGAAGTTGGGCAAAACTGACCAAATATTGTTTATCTTGTCCAGGCACAAACCCACTTGGGATCTGGTTAAAGCCAAATACGGTTGCAGCCATCAACACGACATAAAAACTAAACGCTAAAAACTTATGGCCTAACATGCCTGATACAGTTGATGAATACGCTGATGAACCGCGCTTAAATGTATAATTAAAAATTCGGAAGAACCAGCCAAACAACGCATCAATCAATTTAGTTAATGCATCTTTGGGTTGATCATGACCTCTCAGTAATAATGCTGCCAGAGCAGGGCTTAATGTTAATGAGTTAAAGGCTGAAATAACCGTTGAAATCGCAATGGTTAAAGCAAATTGTTGATAAAACTGTCCTGTCAAACCACTGACAAATGCAATCGGTACAAACACAGCAACCAAGGTTAATGAGATAGCGATAATCGGACCACTTACCTCTCTCATCGCTTTATAACTTGCTTCAAGCGGGCTTAAACCTTCACTGATATTTCGTTCAACATTTTCCACAACAACAATGGCATCATCGACGACGATACCAATTGCCAACACTAAACCAAATAAAGATAAAGTGTTAATTGAAAAACCAAAAGCCTGCATCAATGCAAAGGTACCAATAATTGATACCGGCACCGCCAGTAAAGGAATAATCGATGCACGCCATGTTTGTAAAAACACCACAACCACCACTACAACCAAGGCAAGTGCCTCTAATAGAGTTTTGATTACAGCGCTAATAGAATCCCTAACAAATACCGTTGGATCATAAACCACACGGTATTCAACACCGTTAGGAAAGTGTTTAGACACTTCTGCCATCGTTGCACGGACATTGTCAGAGATCTCAATCGCGTTGGCTCCAGGCGCTGCAAAGATTGGAAGAGCAACCGCTGATTGACTATCAAGCATTGATCCCATGTTGTATTCAGCAGCAGCAAGTTCAACTCTGGCTACGTCTTTTAGACGGGTTATTTGACCATTGTCACCTGCTCGAATAATAATATTTTCAAATTCTTCAGGTGATTCCAGTCGTCCTTTAGCATTGATTGGCAATTGCACATCAATAGGATTTGTCATCGGTGCACCACCGATAATACCCGCAGCTACTTGCACGTTTTGTTCACGAATCGCATTAACAACATCATTTGCTGTTAATAATCGCTCAGCCACTTTGTCCGGATTTAACCAGATACGCATTGCATAGTCGCCCGATCCAAATAAGCGGACAGTACCCACGCCCGGTACTTTGGCTAATTCATCTTTAACACGCATCAAACCATAGTTACGTAAATAAAGTTCGTCATAACTGTTATCTGGTGATACTAAATGCACCACCATTGTTAAATCGGGTGAACTTTTAACAACAGTCACACCTAACTGCCTGGTCACTTCTGGCAAACGTGGCAGAGCTTGTGACACTCTGTTTTGAACCATTTGCTGGGCAAGATCGACATCTGTTCCTATTTTGAAGGTCGCAGTTAATGTCATACGTCCATCTGAAGTCGCTTGTGAGAACATATATAACATATTCTCAACACCACTCAGTTGCTCTTCTAAAGGCGTCGCTACTGTTTCAGCTATGACTTTGGGGTTTGCTCCAGGATAGGATGCATTAACAACGACCGATGGTGGTGTTACTTCTGGATATTCAGAAATAGGCAATTGAAACATTGATATTAAACCCGCGATTAAAATCAGCAGGGACAACACACCAGCAAAGATCGGTCTATCGACAAAAAATTTAGAGATATTCATACATTTCCTTAATCGCAGAATGCGCTATGCGGTCAATAAGCGACTGGTTTTTATGGTAGGTCTGGCGCTTGTGCTACTGCTAGCGGCAAAGGATTAACTACCGTATTAGGTCGAATATGAGCAATGCCATTTGTAATAACACGATCACCCACATTCAATCCTGACAACACGACTCGCGAATCCTGATAACTAATGCCTAAGTTAACTTCGCGATAAACAGCCGTGTTTGTTTGATCAACAATATAAACAAACTTCTTATCTTGATTAGTACCTATCGCTTTTTGAGGAATCAGTAATGCATCTATTTTCGATGCAGATCCTAATCTGATATTGGCATACATACCAGGTGTCAATACACCATCGGTATTATCAAAAATAGCGCGGGCTCGAATAGTGCCACTGGCTCTATCAAGCTGATTATCGAAGGAATGAATTTTGCCGTGATAGACCACGTCCTGATCACCAGCTAATGTTAATTCAACTGGCATCGCTTTAGGATCATGCTCAGTACGTATGGCTTTGATGTAGGTGCGCTCATCAACATTAAACTCTGCATAGAGTTTATCATTAGCAACAATCGTTGCTAATACCGGTGCATTTGGTGCTGTCTGTACGATATTACCTACCGTTAGTTCGGCCCGACTAATTCTGCCATCAAATGGTGCTGTGACAAATGCGTAATCTAAATTCAATTTGGTTTGAACCAGGACACTTTCAGCTTCATTTATGGCAGCGATTGCGACGTTATAATCATTACGTGCCGCATCATAGACGCTTTCAGAGACGAGTTTACTTGCCACTAATTTTTTAGATCTGTCCAGCTCATCTTTGGCTAATTTGGCGCGTGATTGTGCTGACGCAAGTTGAGCTTGTGACCGTTTATACGCTGCTTCATAGGGTCTGGGATCGATTACAAATAATCGCTGGCCTTTCTTAACCATCTGACCATCTTCAAATAATACCTGAGTAATCTCACCACCAACTTGTGCTTTAATCTCTGCAATATCAACAGCAGATAAGGTACCTGAAAAGGCACTCCAAACTCGAATAGGTTCGGCTTTAATCTCAATTACCTCGACAGTGGGCGGAGGCGGAGCTGCCATATCAGCATAACTTGTCATTGCAAACACATTAACCGCTAAAAAAGCGACAAGCAAACTGTTGACATGTTTTCTGTTTTTAATCACTGTAACTAAACTCATCGGATATCAGCCTGTAGTTTGGATGCTCTTGCTCTGTAAGGTGCAAGTTGTATTTAAGAGACGCTATGATACATACCGGCTGGTATGTCGGTCAATAAACATTGTTACCCACCTCCGATTAACTTACACATACCCAGAATAAATATAGCCCGCCAAAAATAACGTATCATATTGATTTTAAATTAAAATAAAAATTAACACATAAATTATATATTTATTTGCAAGACAAACCGATTGGTATCTATACTACACAGATATTAGTTTTAAGAAGAATAAAACATGTCGGTTGTAGATACACGTCAACGTTTACTTGAGATAGCATTAGAGCTCATTTGGCAGAGCAATTACAGTAGTGTCGGTGTCAATGAAATTTGTTCTCAAGCCGGGGTCACAAAAGGCGCGTTTTATCATCACTTTGAATCTAAAGCGAGTCTATTTTACGAAGCAAGTAGCTATTATTGGGAGGTTATCAAGAAAGATTTCGATAATATGTTCTCCCCTATTAACAGCCCTTTAGAACAACTGGAAAACCTTATTTATTATTTGTTTGTTGCAAAAAATGAGGATCAAATTCCTGGTTGCCCTTTTTACAATGTTGGCGCTCAAATTGGTAGCAATGACGATAAAGTCATTGCCGCGTTACAAGCAATGTCAACCAATGCGCTAAAATACAACACCGCACTGGTTAAAGCGTTGCAAGCAGGCAACTATCTTGAACGACAAGACGATCCAGAGCAAATTGCTCGTATACTCTATCAATATATCCATGGTGTAATGAGTCATGTCCGCATAAATGACAATTTGGAACAAGCAAAAAATGACTTACCTTCAGGCTTATATCGTTTATTGTCACTCAAACCGGAATTGTGGTTTTCGACTCAACCTACATGGCAACCATCAGCCAAATAAATTGACCATTATTCTGGCTGGCGCATCTCTTTTATGAACACTAAGCAATTACGCATTTTGACCTATAACACGCACAAAGGATTTAGTGCGAATAATCGTCATTTTATTTTGCACCGGTTACGTGATGCATTGCGTGACACCGATGCCGATGTGTTATTTTTGCAAGAAATGCAAGGTGAACATAGCAAACACCAACAAACACAGCTTGATTGGCCAAACTGCCCACATGCTGAATTTATTGCACAAGATAGTTGGCCTTATCACACTTATGGTCAAAATGCCGTCTACAGTAAAGGTCATCACGGCAATGCTATTTTGAGTAAATTCCCATTAACTCAATGTGAAAACATCAATGTATCGCCGGTGAGCTGGGCAAGTCGAAGCTTGTTACACGCTGTGGTGACATTGCCCAATACCGATCAAGATATACATATTATTTGCATTCATTTCGGCTTAATTGGTTTTGAACGTCGTCGCCAATTTGAGCTGTTATCAAAACGTGTCAATGAACATGTGCCTAGCGATTCAGCCTTGATTGTTGCTGGAGACTTTAATGACTGGACAGAGCAATCTGAAAAGCGCTTTGCTCAGTATTTTGAACTTAAGGAAGCCTATCAGACCATTCATAATCGTTACGCAAGAACATGGCCGGCCTGGTTGCCGATGCTGAAAATGGATAGGATCTTTTATCGCGGTTTAACTGTCAGCAGTTGTGAACGTCCAAGACATGGACTTTGGCATCAATTATCAGATCACGCCCCACTATTAGCGACGTTTGAACTAGATTAAACCGTGAAATATGGGTATCCAAGTATTTTAAACACATTCAATCAACCTCAGATCTGGTTAAGACAGGGTCATCATACTGAATTCTTCACTCATAATGCTTAGCGATGGTTTATTGTCTTTAAGCGATAAGCCCAGCTCGTCCTCTTGCCGCTATGCCAGCAACTATTTTATGGCGTTCAATACCAAGGTCATGACAGAGTTTGATACTGATTGAATCAACAAAAATAAGGCTGATGATTTTAATGATCGTCATTCTGCTGTATCGATTACGTTATAGCCTTTCATCTGTGATGCGTTTTTTCTCCCATTCTGGAATAAAATGATCGGTAGCACAAAATAGGTCTGTTAATTGGTTGATAAGCCTGTTTTCCTTTGCTCTAAATCTTTATGGTAAAAGATCTGATCGGTGAACAGGCTTTTTCGTTGCCTTTTGTTAAACAAGATTCGGGTTAATTTCCTTCTCACCGAGTTGAGCAGTAGCTTTTGCACCAGCATTGTGATTTGCACTACCTGTACGGCCAAGGGACTCGAATTTGACCGGGTAAAGATCTTTAATGCCAGCGAGAAAAATTAGCATACGACCATGGACGGGCATCTGCTCTAGGTGGCCTGCACCCGTGCCATGCATGATCTGGCTCTTATGGTCACGGGGCGGGCTTTCAGCTTCCTGCTTAGGGATTATTACTCCGAAATCCGGCGGTAACCGCCGGCGACGCCGTCTCTTGACAGCACCCACTGCCAAAGTTGAATGTCACGGGCACGGAAAGCCCCGGCACAACTGAGTAGATAGTAGCGCCACATCCGGTAAAAGCGCTCACCCATTTCCTCTTTAAAGCGGGGCCAGGCTGCTTCGAAGTTTTCATACCAGGCCATCAGGGTTGTGTCATAGTCAGCGCCAAAGTTATGCAAATCTTCGACGACGAATAGATCTTCTATGGCGTTGCCAATATGGCTGATAGCAGGCAACTCCCCATTGGGGAAAATATATTTGTCAATCCAGGGATCGACTCCGCCACGACGGTGGTTTTTGCCAATCGTGTGCAATAAAAATAGGCCATCCTGTTTGAGACAGCGATTGACCATTTCAAAATAAGTCCGGTAGTTTTTGGGACCGACATGTTCGAACATGCCAATGCTGACAATATGATCAAACTGTTCGTTAAACGTCCGGTAGTCCTGTAAACGGAACTCTATCGGCAGGTGCTGAAACTTTTCCTTGCCTAGTTCTGCCTGTTCTTTGGAAATCGTCAGACCGACACATTCGACCCCATAGTTTTCTGCGGCATAGCTCATAAAGCTGCCCCAGCCACAACCAATATCCAGAACGCGCTGTCCGGGTTTTAAGTCCAGCTTGCGGCAAATCATATCCAGCTTATGTTCCTGAGCTTCATCCAGATTACTGGCATTAGCCCAGAAGCCACAAGTATAGGTCATTCGTTTATCCAGCATGGCTTCATAGAAATCATTGCCGATGTCGTAGTGCTGTTCACCGACCTGCCAGGCACGTTTGAGGCTCTGGCGATTGAGTAATTTGGCTTTGAGTACCTGTCCTGCGAGGCGGACGGGTTTGACTTTTTTTTCAAGACCAGCAGAAATGACTTTGTGAAAGAACTGGTCGAGCTGAGGCGCTTCCCAGTCACCATCGATATAGGCCTCACCGAGACCGAGGTTACCCTCAGCGAGGATGCGGCGACCAAGCTCAGAAGAATAAATATGAATATCCCACGGCTTATCGCCACCGATGTCAATATCGGCTTTGCTTAATAAGTCTGTAATCATCTGATTAGATTTGGTGTGCTTAAACACAATGTCTTGCGGGGAAGACTGTCTTGCAGCCATGCTGTTTCTCCGTTTCTTCGTCGTAAGTATCTGGTCAATTCATCATCCTGAATTGAAAGTGATGTGGGACATGCCGAAATGATGAGGCTTAAAAGAAATGATCGAAGAAACTAGGGTGGAGTCATGCTTTTTTGATTCACGATTAATTGATTAATTAACTAATTTTAACATTTTTAGCTTTTTTAGTCCAGCCGTGTATCGCGGTCATACTCACTCTGAAGCTAATTTAAGTCAAATCGATAAGGGCAAAACATTATGCTACAACTCTGTGTCAGGGCATGGTAGTTTGTGATTGTGTATCACAAAAAGTAAGTGTGATTATCAAAAAGGACGGCTTGAAAAAGACGCCTATATTTCTTATCAATCACGCCCCACTATTAGCGACGTTTGAACTAGATTAAACCGTGAAATATGGGTATCCAAGTATCCAAGTATCCAAGTATCCAAGTATCCAAGTATCCAAGTATTTGGACCACATTTAATCACGGTTATTTATTGCTAATTTGCACCTTACTGCATAAAATAAAATTATAAGAAGTTAATTCATCACACAACCTAGAATTACGTAATAAGTTATAGGCCTACCCCCCGCCAAATAACTTAACAGCAATAGGGAAATTGGGGAGGGCAATTGGAAAATCACAACACCGATAAAATTAATATCAATGTCTATGCTGCCGAGGCATCTGCTTTGCATCAATTACGTGCTGAGCTATTTGATATGGGGTTACAATTACATTTTCCAACTGAGTCTTCTGCGTTTGACAACTCTGATATCGCTATAATCGATGTGTCAAAAATTGATGATCACGCAGATATTACTCAAAATCCTAATCTACCGTTCTTACTTTCTGGCGTACATAATTTAGGCCACGATTTACCCGATGATCTGATCAAAGATTCGGTCGGTTTTATTAATGGTCATCCATCGCCCACCGATGTTTGCATTGCAGCGCGCCTGGGCTTGCTGTTGCATCATCAGCGCCAGCGCTACTCTTCTCGCTTGCACAACTTTGATAATAAGATAAATAACAATCGCACTACTGGCATCGCCATTGGTTTATTGATGGTTGCGTTCAATTTAACTGAACAGCATATTTTAGATTGTTTAAAGTCTGTGTGCCGCACAAAACAAAGGCGGATCCCCGATGTGGCAAATGAAGTAATCGAGTTATATAAACAATCTAAACTCCGCGTTCACAACAACAGTACAGAAAAGCAATTAAAGATCTGGCTTGATTCAACTATTGCCTGTAAAAGCAAAATATAAGGCCATTAAAAGCATGCCATTTAACAATAAACATCCATTTTTAGTTCAAATTAGCGTCGCATTACTCTACTTTTTGTTAGCCATTATCGCGCTTAAATTTGCGGTGATCGAGGGTAATGCCACCATACTGTGGCCTTCTTCTGGTTTGGCATTAGCTGTGGTCATCACATTTGGAAAAAGGGTTGCTGCAGGTATAGGTCTAGGGGCTTTTATTTCTGGCTTATATGCTGGTAATTCACTCTTTACTTCGGCTTTGATTGCCCTGGGCAATACCTTAGAACCGCTATTTGCCGTTTATCTTTTGGGCTTAGTACCTTTTTCAGCTAATTTATTTCATTTGAAAGATTATTTATTATTGGTTGTTGCTGGCAGCGCAGGTGCAGTGATAAGTGCTTTAATTGGCCCACTAGCCTTAGTTTTTGCCCACTTTATATCTCTATCCGATTTGCCTTATACCGCCTTATATTGGTGGATGGGTGATATCCTGGGTGTCGTGTTAATTGCTCCTTTTTTGTTATTGTTCAACTTTAAGATATTCTGGCAATTAATCAGGCAACAACGATTTGAAGCCTTGTTACTTACAGTGTTGACTGCAACACTGGCTCCAGTCGTCCTCGCAGGCTTTAATACACCTGATATTCTTGCTAAATTCAATAGTAGTTATTTATTAGCGCTTCCGCTAATTTGGTCGATTTTACGCTTTGGCCATATTTTCACAGCGTTGATTAGTTTTTTTTATTTTGTCATCGCTATATACGGCTTATTAATTGACCAAGGTCTTTTTATCGATGGTCTGTCACAAGCAAATTTAACCTTATTTTGGGCATATTTCGTTTTTATCGCGCTCATAAGCCAAACTTTTGCCTATATCAGTAGCGAACGAGCTACGCTATATCAGGCTATTAACACCAGTCAATCTGAAGTTTATATCTTTTGTGATGACAGTCTAAAATTTGAATTTGTAAATCGTACCGGGTTGAATAATTTAGGTCTGTCACTTGTTGATGCATTGAAATTGACCGCATTTGATATCAAACTATTTTATTCAAAACAACAATTTCAGGAATTATTAGCCCCCTTATCTTTGAATAAGTATTCCACTGTAAACTATGAAACAGTTCAGCAACGAACAGATGGTTCGCTCTATCCGGTGGAAGTCACTATTAAACCCATCATTCATAGTAGTAAGCAATGCTACCTTGCAACAATCTCCGATATTTCAGAACGAATGGCAAGAGAACAACAGCGTATCTTAGGTGATCAGGTCTGCGATTTAAGTCCTCAGGCAATTATGATTACAGATCAGGATAACAAGATCATCAGAGTCAATGCCGCTTTTACTGAAATGACGGGGTATTCTGCTGAAGAAGCGTGTGGTCATAATCCGACTATACTCAGCTCTGGCAGGCATAATAAAGCGTTTTATAAAACAGTATGGCAGACACTTCATGAACAAGGTTTATGGCAAGGAGAAATTTATAACCGTCGAAAAAATGGTGAGCTTTATTTACAAAATATAACGATTAAAGTGCTGCTCGATGCTAATGGCAAGCCTGAACATTATATTGCGATGTTCACCGATATTACCCATGAAAGAGAGCAGACATTACATTTGAAACACCTTTCTCAGCATGATGTGTTAACCGATTTGCCAAACAGATCGTTATTACTGGAAGAGTTTCAGTTTGCAGTTGCATCAGCCAAACGAAACAACACACAATTAGGCTTATTGTTTATTGATCTAAATGACTTCAAACCGATTAATGATCGTTTTGGTCATACCTATGGTGACCAAGTACTGCAAATCACAGCAACCAGAATGCAACAGTGCATCCGGGAAATGGACATGATTTCTCGTGTAGGAGGTGATGAGTTTATTGTATTGGTCACTAATATTGAAAATAGCAATGCCTGTCAGATCCTCATTGACAAACTTAAAACGGTTATCGCTCAACCCATGATTATTCATAAAATAAAATTACAGGTTTCAGCCAGTATCGGATTCGCGATTTATCCTGATCAGGCAAACAATTTTGACGATCTTTTGAAGATAGCTGATTTAGCAATGTATAAGGACAAATCGGCCACAAAACAAAATCATGCAAGTGCTACTGAGTAATATTACTAATGTATTCAAAATCTTAAATACAATTAGTAAACTCGGTAACACTTTCAGTCTAAGCTCAATTGGGATAAAAGCGCTGCCATTCTCGTAAAAGCGAGAAACCAGTTATATAAGTTGGACTTCAGTCCAACATCAAACCATCGGCTTAAAACCCAATCTACGTAGATTGGAATTCATTCCAACATTCCATGCTTTGATCTTGCCTCGGCTCCGTCGGGTTGAAACCCAACCTACGTGGCTTTTTCCGTGGGTTGGACTTCAGTCCAACATCAAACCATCGGCTTAAAACCCAATCCAAACGTAGGTCAGGTTTTAATCTGACAAGCTGACTGCCCATGGATCCCCGCATGCGCGAGGATCACAAAAGATGATTTTCTGTAAATTGAACTGTTATAGATATATACCCGTAATCATTGAAGATGTAGATATGGCTAAAAATTGCCGTTCACCCTGAGCTCTGAGCTCGTCGAAGAGTCGAAGGCTTAGATTTACTTAGGTTCATGGTTCGACAAGCTCTCGGCAACTGCTCCTGCGTTGCCCTACCTCCTGCATCCATGCAGTCGACCACCAACGGTAAAAGTAGTAAGCATCTTCAAGTTGATTGGGTATATTAACCTCAGTTCTGGATAAGATTAGTCAGCTACCCTATAACGAACAATGCCTTATCAACAAATAGCTGGTAAAACCGCTAAAACAAAGGTGCTGGATGGCTGTGCTTATCCAGAACTGAGGTTATATTCGTCATGATCCCGAATAAATACCCAATCATCGCCTTTTGATTGTTCTGCACTAAAACGATAACCTTCTCGGTCAAATGTTTTAATGTTCTCAGGGTCAGCAATCTGATTATCAATAATAAAGCGACTCATCAGACCACGGGCTTTTTTGGCATAAAAACTAATCATTTTATACTGACCATTTTTCCAATCTTTAAAAATGGGAGTAATAATGCGTGCATGCAATTTTTTAGCGTGCAAGGCTTTGAAATATTCATTTGACGCAAGGTTAATAAGGATGCCATCAGCTAATGCCGGTTCGGCTTCAATTGCGTCTTTTAACTGTTCCCCCCAAAACGCATACAAATCCTTACCACGAGGATTGTTTAATTTTGTCCCCATTTCCAGTCGATAGGGTTGAATTAAGTCCAATGGTTTGAGCACCCCATATAAACCAGACAAAATTCTTAAATGCTGTTGAGCATAGTCAAAACCTTGCTGATCAAGCGTGTCAGCATCAAGACCTGTATAAACGTCACCTTTAAATGCCAATAGCGCTTGCTTGGCATTCTCTGCGTTAAATGGCGTAGACCAAGATTCAAATCTAGCCAGATTTAAGCCAGCTAATTTGTCACTTAATGTCATCAATGTCGCAATATCATTTACCGAAAATTGTTTTAATTGTTCAATTAAAATAGCTGATTGATCCAAATAAGCTGGCTGGCTTACTGTTTCAATCACAGCAGGTGTGTCAAAGTCTAAGGTTTTAGCTGGTGATATTACTAATAACATCTGTATTGATTTTCCTAATAATGAGCGCTATTTAGTATCTGTGTCTTTAGGGTCGATAACAATCACTTGTACGTCTTCGACTACACTGTCTGCATCATTCGTTTCAAATTCGACATCAGCAGGTGCTTGCCCCCATGGACTAAATGGGAAGGGTTTAGCTTCTTGGTTATAGGTAAGAAACATCACAATGTGACTAATATAGTGTGATAGATCGTTCGAAAATGGAGCAAGATTTTCGTTTGTTTTTCCAGTGACCAAGGTAAATATGGCTTGAACAACAACCACAACCCACATTACCATCATCACAAAATATAGAATAAAGCCAAATAGCAACATATACGCTATGCGCAGCCATTGATTTACATTGCTTAAATTACCTTTTATTTCCTGTGTTTCCATAGCTGTGCCCTTAGAGAAAAGTCATGCCTACTTTAGCATTTCACTTTGGTTTGGGCTAACTATTTTAGTTGTTAATAGTGGAGCTTAATCTGCTTTTATGGGAAACTTCACGTCTATTTAACATCTTAATAAATTTAGAAATAACATGATTAAGCACTGCAAACTCATCATCAAAAATATCGATAGAATCAATGAATGGGCAGGAAAACTTGCATCATGGTTTGTATTAGCGCTGGTGTTTCTAATTTGTTATGACGTTATGATGCGCTATGTTTTTCAACAAGGATCAATAGCCTTACAAGAACTGGAATGGCATTTATTTGCTTTAATATTTTTGCTTGGTTCGGCTTACACCTTAAAGCATGACCAACATGTTCGGGTCGATATCTTGTTTAAAAGTCGATTTGTATCGACAACACAACGGGCATGGATCAACCTGATTGGTACCCTATTTCTACTCATACCTTTTTGTATATTAATTTTAGTTACAGCGTGGCCCTTTGTTGAAAACGCCTTTTATTACAATGAAGGCTCACCCGATCCAGGCGGTCTGCCTTATCGCTTTATTTTAAAAGGCAGTATTCTCGTTGCATTTAGCCTGCTTATTTTGCAAGGCATCGCTGAACTTATCCGAAATATAATGATCCTTTTTTTGCCTACGGAGTCTAACTAATGGAAATGTGGGCATTAGTCATGTTTGCGGTCTTGTTTGTATTATTACTGGCAGGCTATCCCGTTGCGTTTACCCTGGGTGCAGTAGCATTTGGATTTGGTAGTGTTTTTCTAGGCTTGGGTTTCTTCGATTTATTGCCCTTACGCATTTGGGGCATCATGACCAACTTTACCTTGTTGGCCGTGCCATTATTTGTATTTATGGGGGTTATCTTAGAAAAATCAGGCATCGCTGAAGCCTTGCTTGATACGATGGGACGCCTGTTTGGACGAGTCCGAGGTGGTCTTGCGATATCCGTTGTGGTGGTTGGTGCATTATTAGCAGCAACCACTGGCGTAGTTGGCGCATCGGTTGTGACTATGGCGGTAATCGCCTTACCCTCCATGCTCAAACGTAACTATGATCCTGCCCTGGCAGGTGGCACCATTGCTGCTTCTGGCACACTTGGGCAAATCATTCCTCCCAGCATTATTTTGATTTTATTAGGTGATGTAATCGGTGTTCCTGTTGGTCAATTATTTATTGGTGCAATAGTACCCGGCACCATACTTGTTATTGCCTATATCTTATATATCGCCTTGGTTGCGTGGAAAAACCCAACTGCTGCTCCAGCCATTATTGCTGATCCAGATAATGATGAGCACCTAGGCCTAACCGTAATTAAAAGCATGTTGCCACCGTTGTTATTGATGTTGGCAGTGTTAGGTTCTATCTTCTTCGGTATCGCCTCTCCTACCGAATCAGCTGCCGTTGGTGCATTGGGTGCTATTGTACTAGCGGCATTACATCGCAAATTAAGTGTCGCAAATTTACAAGAGGCATTAAGTCAAACGACGCGATTAACCAGCATGGTATTCTTAATTTTAATTGGTGCAACCGCATTTGGTTTAGTCTTTGTTGGTATGGGCGGCAGCCAACTAATCTTTGATATTTTTAATACCCTTCCGGGTGGAAAATGGACCTTCCTAATCCTGAGTATGTTGCTGATATTTGTTTTGGGCTTGTTCTTGGACTTTATTGAAATTTGTTTTATCGTAGTCCCAATCATTGCACCTGTTGCCATTCATATGGGGCTTGATCCCTTATGGTTTGCACTACTGATAGCACTGAATTTACAAACATCATTCTTAACACCACCATTTGGCTTTTCACTGTTCTATTTAAAAGCCAGTGCACCAACATTAAAACTCAACGATATTTATCGTGGTATTGTGCCATTTATTTTGATTCAAATAATCGTATTGGGACTGATCATTAGCTTTCCTGCCATCAGTCTGTGGTTACCGACCCTTATGGGCTAAGTTAGACACGTTCAAAACTAAAACTTTGAACATCTACAATCTGTCTTTTATCAAGAGCAAGCATCATAAGGCGATCCATCCCAACAGCCACACCCGTACAATTGGGCAAGCCTGATATCATTGCAGCTAACAAGTTAACATCGATTGGCATTTGGTCTAAACCCAATGTTTTGCGTTGCTGGTTATCAGATTCGAATCGACGCTGTAATTCATTGGCATCAAGCAATTCATCGTAACCATTGGCTAATTCAACACCGTCAATATAGAGTTCAAAACGTGCAGCCACATCATTACCTGCATTATCTTGAATTACTTTGGCTAATTGGGCTTGTGATGCTGGAAAATCATAGATAAATAACGGCATGTTCAAATCAGCCAATTTAGGCTCAATGACATGACTCATCAATAATGCTAGCCAACCATCTCGATCTAAATCCAAATCTGGCGGTAAACCACCAATACGCTCCTTGGCACAGGCGATAATGTCGTCATCACTACATGTCAACACATTAAATTTAAACAAAAACTCAAACACACCACGGTAGCTCAAGCGAATAATAGGTTCAAAACCAAACACCTGTTGCAACAGAGCATTAATTTCATCCATTAACTGATGCAAACTCAGTTCAGGACGGTACCATTCCAACATCGTAAATTCAGGTGAATGTAGTCTGCCTTGTTCACCATTTCTAAAAACATGAGCAATTTGATAGATAGAGCCTGAACCAGCCGCCAACAGTCGTTTCATCGCAAACTCTGGCGATGTTTGTAGATAATAATGCTGTTTCGATGAACCAGATAAAGGCTGATAGCCTGTTACAAAACTGGTTAAATACGGTGCTGTCGGTGCAGCAGCAGACAGGATCGGAGTTTCAACCTCCAACACATTATGTTGTGCAAAAAAAAGACGGACATCAGCTAAAAACTGTGCCCGCTTTTTTAATGTATCTATATCGGCAGTTGGCCGCCAATTGTTTTCCATAGCGTGATATTTACTGGGATTAAATATCCTTGGCACGCTCTACATATTCACCACTACGGGTATCGATACGTAATACATCACCCACATTCATAAATAAAGGTACACGCACCACCGCACCTGTTTCTAAGGTTGCTGGTTTTCCGCCTGTACCTGCTGTATCGCCTTTTAGACCAGGATCAGTTTCAGTAACGGCTAGGTTAACAAAGTTAGGTGGAGACACTAATAACGGAGTGCCATTCCATAATGTAACCGTGTAAACGTATTGTTCTTTTAACCATTTTTTGCAATCAGCGATCGCGTTGGCATCAGCAGCATGTTGCTCAAATGTAACGGGATCCATGAAATACCAAAATTCGCCGTCTGTGTATGAATATTCTAAATCGATATCTGTTACATCCGCACCTTCAACACTTTCATTTGATTTGAATGTACGTTCGTTAACACGACCTGTTTTTAAGTTACGGTATTTAACGCGATTAAATGCTTGGCCTTTACCTGGTTTAACAAGTTCGTTTTCAAGAATGCTGCATGGATCACCATCCAACATAAATTTAAGTCCACCTTTAAATTCATTTGTACTAAAATTTGCCATAGCAACCTCTTTTGGGGGACGATCATCGTCTGTGAAAATTACAAAGTCCGATATGATACCGCAATCACACCCCTTGGTGACAAAACAAGCTTGGCAAATTGAACTGGCAAACACGATTAAAGATCCGATAGAACTACTTGCAAAACTAGGATTATCAGGCGAATTAGATGCTATTCCCCCCGATTTAATCATGGGTTTTCCGTTACGGGTACCGCACAGTTATTTTGAGAAAATGCGCTACGGCGATAAGAATGATCCCTTATTGCGCCAAGTATTCCCACTGATTGACGAATCTATTGAACAACAAGGCTTTGTCCACGATCCTGTCGGTGATCACACTGCCATTACCTCACCTGGTATCTTGCAAAAATATAATGGGCGTGCCTTATTGCTGACCACGGGTGCCTGCGCGATTCATTGCCGCTATTGTTTTCGACGTCATTTCCCTTATAGCGATAGCAATCCGCTTGCCAGCCAATGGCAAACAACCTTGGATACGTTAAAAGCTGATCGATCAATCAATGAAGTCATATTCAGTGGTGGTGATCCACTGACATTAAGTGATACTAAGTTGGCGCCACTGGTTGAACAACTTGATGCTATTCCACATATAAAACGACTACGCATTCATACGCGGTTGCCGATAGTGATTCCAAGTCGGGTTGATCATGCATTATTGCAATGGATTAGCACAACGCGATTACAGGTAGTGATGGTCATTCATAGCAACCATGCCAACGAAATTGGTGATGATGTTGCACTGGCACTAACGAGACTGCAAGCAGCAGGATGTATGTTACTGAATCAAGCTGTACTGCTTAAAGGCGTTAATGACAGTGCTGATAGCTTAGTCGAACTGAGTGAACGCTTAAGTGATGTCCACGTTATGCCCTATTACTTACACTTACTCGATCGTGTTGCTGGTGCCAGCCATTTTGATGTGTCAGAGCATAAAGGTATCGAACTCATTACTCAAATAAGAGCACGTCTTCCTGGTTATCTTGTACCGCGTTTAGTGCGTGAACAACAAGGTGAAACTAGCAAAACAATAATTGCTTAAAGCCAGAATATAAAAAAGCCCCAACGCATGTTGAGGCTTTTTAGGGTAGTCAATCTAAGACTTAACCCCGCTCTGCCAAAGCGACATATTCTCTAACACCACTGCCAGTATAGATTTGAGTCGGACGATAAATGCGGTTATTGGAAATTTGCTCACGCCAATGCGCTAACCAGCCCGCTGAACGCGCAACAGCAAAAATAGCGGTAAATTGATCTGCTGGAATGCCCATTTCTGCATATAAAATACCTGAATAGAAATCAACATTAGGGTAAACACCTTTGTGACCAAGTCGCTCTGCACAGATTTCTTCAACTTTCATCGCGGTTGCAAAGGTTTGATCAAGACTTCCACCACGATCAGCCATCAACTCGGCTACCAGTTTATGCAAAATAGTCGCGCGTGGATCTTTAACTTTATATTCACGGTGGCCCATACCCCAGATAACTTCTTTATTGGCTAATCGCTTGTCAATCCATTTTTCTGCTTTTTTCGGACTAGCGATTTCTTTTAACATATCAACAACATACGAATTAGCACCACCATGTAACGGGCCTGATAAGGTACCAATCGCACCTGAAATGACGCTGTAAGGCGTTGCCAAAGTTGAACCAGACACTAATGCTGAAAAGGTTGAAGCGTTTAACGTATGTTCGGCATGCAAAATCAAACACACGTCCATAATTTTTGCCATCAATGGATCAGGCTCTTTGCCTGTAAACATATAGAGTAGGTTTTCGGCTACAGATAGATCTTGGCGTGGTTCGAGAGGGTCGTAACCTTGACGCATATGTTCCCACATCGCGACCAGTGGAGCCATTTGAGCAATAATATTGACGGTCATATTACGAACGTAATTGAGATCCTCACACACCGTGGCATTGGTTAAACATTCTGTACCAGGATAGAACATGCCCAAACTGGATACGGCTGTTTGCAACATATCCATGGGATGACCGGTTGATGGAAAGTGTCGCATCATTTCACGAATATGATATTTAATTCGATAATGATTACGTAAATCCGCTGTAAACCCATCAAGTTCTTTCGCTGAAGGTAATTCACCATCTAATAACAATAAAGTCGTTTCTTCAAAACTGCTATTTGCAGCTAGTGTTTCAATAGGGTAACCACGATATGACAATATGCCTTTTTCACCATCTATATATGAGATTGCTGACTTTGTGGCAGCAACGCCTTCTAAACCTGGTAAGAAATCACTCATTTAAAACCCCATTTTTCTCAAATATTAATATTGTTATGATGACCAATAACACACAAGGTCTATCAAATATAGTTTCCGCTTAAGCGATTAATTTAAAACATCGCTCCATATATTTTTAGCCCATGCATTAGCATAAACGCCTTCTAATTCACTCGCTTGGGCTGAGATGCCACCACCCGGCACAGCTAACATGGTGGCGTGTTCTTTATTGTAGCGATAGACAGCGGCAACGTGGCCGGCTTTATTATTGTCGATAAAACTATAACAGGTATTATTCAATAAAGGTTCTTGTTCTGGCTGTTGGTCGTTTAATAATGCCACTATTGCAGCTGCACATACTTTCGCCTGAGCATTTGCCAAATGACCCGACTTTGGTAAGTTGGCATGTATCGCATCACCAATAACGTGAATAGCGTCAGTCACTTTAGACTCATAAGTCAGAAAATCAACCTCACACCACCGTTGATCAATATTGATGACACCTGCCAGTTCAGCCACTTTGCCGGCTTTTTGAGGTGGAATAACATTCAAAACATCGGCATTAAATGTATCAAACTCAGATTCAAGCTGTAATGTTTTAAGGTTAACGTTTTCTATGATACTACTAGGCAGATACTCAATTAAACTTGAGTAATACTGTTGCCATGATGATTTGAACAAGGCTTTTTTTGAAGCGACATCACCATTTGCGTCTAAAATCAATACTTTAGCGGTAGGATTGTGGTGCTTTAAATAATAGGCAATTTGGCAGGCACGTTCATATGGTCCTGGGGGGCAACGAAACGGTGTTGCGGGTACGGTCATAACCACTCGCCCCCCTTGTTTCATCGTCATAATTTGTTGATATAAATTGACTGTTTGCGCCCCAGCCTTCCATGCATGCGGGACTTTCAGTTGAGCTTGTTCTGTTGCCAACATTGGTAACTGGTCGTAGATAAAATCAACACCTGGGGCGATGACCAAGCGGTCATAATCAATGACTACACCATCATGTAATGTTACTTTTTTAGTATCCGCATCAATTGCTACTACTTCAGCCTCAACTGTTTCAACACCATATTTAGATGACAATTGATTGTAATCATAGGTTAATTGCTGCAATGTTCGATTACCGCCTAGCACCAGATTACTTTGCGGGCAAGACACAAATTGTGCGTTGCGTTCAACTAAAATCACATCAATATTTGTTGACCACATTTTGATGTATTTGGCAGCAGTTGCTCCGGCAAAACCACCTCCAACCACAACGACGCGTTGTCTTGCTTTTGACTGATTAGCCATGACCAGTTGAGGCATGGCTGCGATAGAACCTGCTATAAGCGCTGATTTTATAAAGCTACGTCGTTTTAGTGCCATAAAGTGCCTCTTCCTCAACTTTGCTCTGGTTTTAGCACATGAATCACTTAATTAACCTGGATAGTGGCTAATTACGAAACATGCTCACCTTGTGCTTGTAAGTCGGCATGATATGACGATCTTACCATTGGACCACTGGCAACATGCTCAAAGCCCATCTCTTTAGCTACAACAGCTAATTGATCAAACTCTGCTGGTGTCACAAAACGTTCAACTGCAAGATGATGGCGACTTGGTTGTAAATATTGACCTAGAGTTAACATACGACAGCCATGATCACGTAAATCTTGCATCACCTGTTTAACTTCATCTATGGTTTCACCCAAACCTAGCATCAAACCAGATTTAGTCGGAACATCAGGGTGTAAAGCCTGAAAGTTTTTAATTAAATCAAGTGACCATTGATAATCAGAGCCAGGTCTCACCGCTTTATAAAGCCTTGGAATACTTTCAAGATTGTGGTTAAAAATATCAGGTGGATTATTAGACAGGTGTTCTAATGCCACCTCCATCCGTCCACGAAAATCGGGCACTAAGATTTCGATCCGGGTTTGTGGGGATTGCTTGCGAATTTCAGAAATGCAAAGACCAAAATGGCTTGCACCACCATCACGTAAATCATCTCGATCAACTGATGTTACCACGACATGTTTTAAGTTCATTGCCGCGATGGTTTTGGCTAAATGTGCCGGTTCATTGGTATCCAGTGGATCAGGTCGACCATGTGCCACATCACAGAAAGGACAACGTCGTGTACAGATATTACCCATGATCAGGAAGGTAGCAGTACCATGAGTAAAACATTCACCTAAATTAGGGCATGCCGCTTCTTCACACACGGTATGAAGATTATGATCACGTAGTAATTTCTTAATGCGCCCTACTTCAGGATGACTTGGTGCTTTCATCCGAATCCATTCCGGTTTACGTTTAGGATCGGTAGGTTCGATTTTAATTGGAATTCGAGATACTTTGGACGCACCTTTCAGTGCGGTTACATCCCGTTTCATATGTGTTGTTTCAGTCATGTTTACCCTTGTTCTGTATCTCTGTTTGTAATGCAGATACAAACCGTTGTTTTATTTGTGCCATTGTTAAATCCACTCCTAAGCCTGCCAGATCAATCACTTCCATATTGGCATAACCACAGGGGTTAATATAGCTAAAGGGTGTGAGATCCATCGCCACATTTAAACTGATGCCATGATAACAGCAGCCTCGTTTAACCCGTAGACCAAGCGATGCTATTTTTTTATTGTCAATATAAACACCAGGCGCATCTTTGCGTGCATAACTATCAATATTACTTTGTTTAAGTAGAGCAATGATGCTATTTTCAAGACTGGTCACCATATCTCGTACACCAAGATTTAAGCGTCGCAAATCAAATAAGGTATAAGCAATAAGTTGTCCGGGGCCATGATAGGTTACTTGCCCGCCTCTATCTGTTTGGACAACAGGGATAGTATTTGGATCAAGAATATGTTCTGCTTTACCGTTTAAACCTTGTGTAAAAACAGGAGGATGCTCAACTAACCATAGTTGATCAGGGCTATTTTGATCACGCTGCGTTGTATAGGACTGCATCGCGGACCATATTGGTTGATATTCAACCAGACCTAACTCTTTGACGATCATTTTATCTGCGATTACAGCACATATTTGACGAGTTCATGTCCACTCAAATCACGATAAATCGCATCTAACTGGGCTTTGCTCGTTGCTCTAATCATCACGGTTACTGAGGTAAATTTACCACCTGAACTTTGTTTAGTTGTAACCGCTGCCTCGTCTAAATCATCAATATGACGACGCACGATAGACACGACAAGACTATCAAATTCAACACTGGATTCACCCATGGCTTTAATTGCAAAGTCACACGGAAACTCAAGTAATGTGTCTGTTTCTTGTTGCGCCATGATTAACCTATTGATTTTTTATACTGCTGGTAAAGACGGTCTATCTGTTTCCAAACAGGACCAGGCTTGCCATCACCAACAGCGTCATGATCTAATTCAGTAATTGGCAATACTTCTTTGGTTGAACTGCTCATCCAAATCTCATCAGCCTGTCTTAGTTGCTGCTCTGTCACCGCTTGTTCGAGCAGAGGTATGCCATTTTCCAAAGCCAGTTTTATGACTACCTCACGCGTGATGCCCGGCAAAACTTTTTCGTCTTTAGGCGAGGTGTAGATCGTACCATCTAAGACAACATAGGCATTACTCGCTGCACCTTCGGTTAAATACCCGTCACGTATCAATAAGGCTTCTTGAGCACCGGCTTCTTGTGCTTGCTGTTTCAACAAGCTGTTTGGCAATAGCGTAATCGCTTTAATATTGCAGTTTGCCCAACGAATATCAGCCAACGTAATCGCTTTAATACCGTTTTGTTTGTACTTTTCTGGAACAGCTTGTAATGGATTACTCATTGCAAATGCAGTAGGTTCGACACCTATTGGAAAGATATGATCTCGTGGTGCTACGCCACGCGTTACCTGCAAATAAAGTGATTGATCGCCACCACCATTACGAGCAACCAATTCCGCTATCATTGTTTGCCACTGGTGTGGTGTCATAGGATTTTTCATCCTGACGCCATCTAAGCTATATTGCAATCGATTCAAATGGGCTTCTAATTCAAAACAATGGCCATCATAAACAGGTATGACTTCATAGACGCCATCTCCTAACAAAAAGCCACGATCAAACACTGAAACCTGGGCTTGGTCTGCTGGTAAAAAATGACCATTTAAGTAAACATCTTTCACAGATTTAACCCCAAATCAGTAACAAAATACTATCAATAAGACGACGCCACCAGCTGCCTTGCTCGACTGTTTGTAATGCAATTAAAGCTTGTTGAGCAATGACTTCATCACCCAAACGGATTTCAACCTGGCCTAACTGATTACCTGCCTCGATTGGTGCGACCAAAGGCTGCTGTATATTAGTTGATGCAACCAGGTCTTTATATTGACCTCTAGGCACAGTAACAGCTAATGATTTAGCCAAACCTAATTCAACTTGCTTGGCAGCACCTTTCCATACTTTTGAGTCAACCACTTTAGTTTGAGCCTGATACAAATCATGTGTTTCGAAAAAACGGAAACCATAATTAAATAATTTTTGCGTTTCTTGAGCACGTGCATTTTCACTGCGTGTGCCTAATACCACTGAAATCAGACGCATATCACTACGCACAGCAGACGCAGCTAAACAATAGCCGGCTTCTTCAGTATGACCTGTTTTCAAACCATCAACAGTCGTATCACGCCATAGCAATTTATTGCGGTTGTGTTGGGTGATGCCGTTATGAGTGAATTCTTTTTCTGCATACCACTCATAGTGGTCAGGAAAATCGCGAATAGCCGCTGCTGATAAAATTGCAATGTCTTTTGCCGTTGTATAGTGATCAGGATCAGGTAAGCCAGTTGTATTGCGATAATTTGTATCAAACATGCCCAATTTTTGGGCATATTGGTTCATCATTTGAGCAAAGGTTTCCTCGCTACCAGCGATATGCTCAGCCAATGCAACGGCAGCATCATTACCTGATTGAATGATCATGCCACGTAACAAAACTTCTACTGATACTTTGGTGTTGACTTCAATAAAGCTACGTGATCCCACCATGCGCCATGCTTTTTCACTGATCAGCACATCATCATCTAAAGCAATATTACCGGCAGCAAGCTCATGAGAAACAACATAGGCTGTCATAAGTTTAGTTATACTTGCTGGCGGCAATCGTTGTGTTGAATTTGATTCGGCAAGGACTCGACCACTGGCAAAATCCTGCAAAATATAAGATTTAGCAGCAATTGATGGTGCTGGAGGGTTAGGTGTTATGGCAGCGAGTGATACTGAAACTGAAAAAGCCATCACAAAACCAATCAAAACTATCCTTTTTAATCTTTTTAACATTACAACCCTCAATAAATTATTTATTCAACAACAATGTGCACATCATTATAGCCAAGATCGACTAAACGACTTGCTAAGGTATCACCATATTCTACATTGGCTAATGGTCCTACACGCACTCGATACAAATTACCGTCAGGTTTATTAAGTGGCGCAATTAACACCGCATCACCAATAGCCTGTTGTAATTGCTTTTTTATTTGTTCGGCTCGCGATGCTGTACTAAAAGCACCTACTTGCAAATATAAACCCACTAGCGGATTTATTTCAGGATAGCTAACTTCGCTTATGACTGAGGCGGGCGCTTGACTGGCACTAATTGCCCTTACCTCAACCATACCAGTACCTTTTGCTAAGATGCCAAGCTTTGATGCAGCACTATAAGATAAATCTACAATGCGATCACCATGGAAAGGACCACGATCATTGACCCTGACGATAACTTTTTTACCATTTTCTAAATTTGTCACTTCAACATAGGTCGGTAATGGCAGAGTTTTATGGGCTGCTGTCATGGCATACATATCATAGGGTTCACCACTTGACGTACGTTTGCCATGAAATTTAGTGCCATACCAAGAGGCAACACCACGTTCAACATACCCATTACTATCACTCATAGTGTAATAACGTTTTCCGAACACCTCATAATGAGCTGGATTGCCATATTTACTGCGAGGTTCATCACGAGGAACGGCATTTGGAATATTTGCAACATCAGGTGCTGACTTGGGCGCACTATCCTGTTTATCACCGACACTGCTACACGCTACTAATAAAGCATAAAAAACAAATAATGCAAGAAGCCGATTTAATCTAGTTATGTTCATTTTTCTGCTCATACTGTGCACGAATTAACTGTGCCAATTGGGTCACCGCCATGGCATACATCCGACTATGGTTATAGCGGGTAATGCTATAAAAATTTTGTCTAGCCAACCAATATTCTTCACCATCTTGTTGGGTTAAGCTAATTATAGCTAATACATCATCACCGGCAGGCACGTCATCTAAACTCACACCGACAGCGCTAAGTTGCTCGCGGCTAATGGATGGTTTATAACCCAATTCAATTAGCTCTGCTGGCACGTCACCATTAAATTTAGTTCGATGAACAATTGATTCATTCGCGATCCAACCATGTAATTTTAAATAGTTGGCAATACTGCCGATAGCATCAACCGGATTTTCCCAAATATCTCTATGGCCATCTTGATCAAAATCAACCGCATAACGTCGATAGCTACTTGGCATAAATTGACCCAAACCCATAGCGCCAGCATAAGAACCTACCGGAGCTAATAACGATTTACCCTCTTCTCTGGTCAGTAATAAGAAGTGTTCTAATTCACTACGAAAAAAGGCACTACGTGGTGGATAACGAAACGCTAATGTTGATAAGGCATCAATCACCCGATATTTTCCGACATTACCACCATAACGTGTTTCAACACCTAAAATTGCTAAAATGATTTCGGCGGGAACACCATAGGTTTTCTCTGCGTTTGCCAGCGTTTGCTGATGTTGCATCCAAAAATCAACACCACCTTGAATGCGCTGGTCAGTAATGAAGATTTTACGGTAGTCGTACCATGGCTTGCTTTTTTCTGCTGGGCGAGAAATCGCATCTAAAATCGATTGTTTTACCTCAACCCGCTCAAATAAATGATGCAACTTATCGCGATCAAAGCCATGCTTTTGGTGCATCTCATCAATAAATGCTTCCACACCTGGGAGGGTGTTATCTGCGTATGAAACAGAGGTCAATAACAAAATACTGAATAATAGTATTAACTTTTTCACGGTGACATCATCCTTCGGTGAGTATGAATAGACATCAGGATACCGAAGCCGGCTAATAAGGTCACCATTGATGTGCCACCATAACTAATTAATGGTAGTGGTACCCCTACAACAGGTAACAATCCTGTTACCATCCCAATATTAACAAAAACATAGACCAGAAAAGTTAAGGAAATACTCCCAGCTAATAATCGCGCAAAACTTGTTTGCGCCTGGCTGGCAATATATATACCCCTTCCAGCAACTAATAAATAAAATAAAATCAAAAGCCCAACACCAACCAGACCTAATTCTTCAGCAATAACTGCAAAAATAAAATCTGTCGAACGCTCGGGCAAAAATGCCAGTTGAGATTGAGTACCTTCCATCCATCCTTGCCCAAAAATACCACCAGAACCTATGGCAATCTTAGATTGAATAATGTGATATCCCGTACCCAATGGATCTGATTCCGGATTTAACAGCGTCAATACTCGCTGACGTTGGTAATCATGCATGACATACCACAATACCGGTAATGCAACGGCACAAAGACTTATAAAACTGATAATAAGGCGCCAACTAATGCCTGATAAAAAAATAACAATTAAACCTGAACTTGCAATAAGTAAGGCTGTGCCCAAATCAGGCTGCTTGGCAATGAGTACCGATGGCGCGATGATCATAATTAAACCAATAACTATTCTGACAAATGTGGGTGGTAAGGGACGTTCTGCCAGATAAGTAGCGACAAGCAAAGGTACCGCCAGTTTCATTAACTCAGAAGGTTGGAAACGAAAAAAGCCCAAGTCCAACCATCGTTGCGCACCTTTACCCTCATGACCAAACAGTAATACAGCAATCAATAATATTAAGCCTGCACCATAGAGCCAGTAAGAGTAATCACGCATTCTATCTGGATCAATTTGAGCGATAACGATTAACGCTGATAAAGCCATTGCCATGCGGATAAGTTGTCTGACAATTAAATCCGAATTTTGATTGCCTGCACTATACAAAATCATTAGACCTGCTGACATTAGAAACAACAATAACAGCAACAGCAATGCATCAATGTGGATGTGAGATAGAAGCCGTGTAACGCTTATTTTATGTTTTGCATTAGGATCACTGATCAAACTAGTCATCACTTACAACTCCAAAATAGTGCGTGATCATTTTGCGAGCAATTGGTGCCGCTGTTTTACTGCCGCCACCGCCATTTTCTGCAACAACGACAACGACAAATTCAGGATCATCCGCAGGTGCAAAAGCGATAAATAATGCATGATCATGTAATTTTTTGGCTAAAGTATCAGCATCATATTTTTCATCTTGTTTAATACCAAATACTTGCGCTGTTCCGGTTTTACCTGCAATTTTAAATGGCATATCTTTGGCTACAGGTCGTGCCGTTCCTCTGTTGCCATGAACTACGTCTATCATAGAGTCTATGACCGCTTCCCAGTTTCGACTACGTTCTATCGGCAGTGGTTCTGCAATAATTGCAGGTAATAACTCTAGCTCACTTTCGACACTACTTCGTGTCGCTCTGGCAACCCTGGGTGTGATATTAATCCCTCGCATAGCCAATACTGAAGTGGCATGGGCCAATTGGATCGGTGTGGTTTGATTGAAGCCCTGACCAATGCCAGAAATCAAGGTTTCGCCCGGATACCAGACCTGCCTGCGATTTTGCTGTTTCCACTGTCTTGATGGTGACAAACCTGCGCTTTCACTAGGAATATCAATACCAGTCCGATGACCAAAGTTAAATATATCTAAAAAGCTATGAATGCGATCAATGCCTAAGGTCTGAGCAAGATCATAAAAATAGACATCACAGGACTGTGAAATTGCATCGTTCAAATCAACATGGCCATGACCATGTGATTTCCAGCAACGATAACGATGATCCTGTCCAGGCAAGGTATACCAACCTGGACAAAATGATTTTGATTGTTCTGAAATAACACCCATTTCCAGACCAGCCAAAGCAATAAATGGTTTTAAGGTTGAGCCGGGGGGATAATGACCACGTAATGCCCGATCAAATAAAGGTCTGTCTGGCGAATCACGTAATGCCGCATATTGTTTTGAGCTGATACCAGATACAAATAAATTGGGATCAAATTCAGGTTTGCTGACCATCGCTAATATCCCGCCTGTTTTAGGGTCAAGTGCAATCACAGAACCGTTGTACTCACCTAACGCATCAAAAGCGACACGTTGTAAATTAGTATCTAAGTGCAAGAATAAATCACTTCCTGAAACAGGCGCAGATCGAAATAATTCTCTGACTACACGACCTTGCACATTGGTTTCTACACGTTGATACCCTACAGTCCCATGAAGCAGATCTTCATAATATTTCTCAATACCAGTCTTACCAATTTGTAAGGTACCTTTATAATCTTGCTCATCAATGTATTGTTGTTCGCGCTCGTTAATACGACCAACATAACCTACGGTATGAGCAAATAACGCGCCTTGTGGATAGTGTCGAATTAATCGACCAACGACATCAACACCAGTAAAGCGATGGCGATTAACTGAAAACATCGCCACTTCTTGTTGTGTTAAGCGCTCACGGATAATCACTTGCTTAAAACGACGCTGCTGTTTAATTCGCACTTTAAGATCGCCAATTTCCTCATCCGACATTGCAAACATGTCAGCCAACGCGTTCAATGTTAGATCAATATCTGGCACGTTTTCAGGAACAAGCTCTAAACTGAAAGTCGGAATATTTTCTGCCAACACGACGCCATTACGATCATAAATCAGCCCACGTTGCGGTGGTAAAGGCTCAATATCTACCCGATTTCTATTTGAGAGCGAATCAAAATGTTCGTGTTCCAATACTTGGAGAAATACTAAACGAATCATTATGATAGTAAATAACAGACCTGTAAAAATTACAGAAAAAATCAGCCGATCATTGACCAGCCGGCCTTCACGAAAGTGGTCTTTCAGGGTAATGCGATTTGACATGGCTTAATCAGTTAACATGGAAGTTTCGTCTAACACTACGAAGTAACATATACATTATTGGCCAAAGCACTGTACTGATTACAGCTGGCAACCATAATGTGAAATCAAAGGTACGTGATGAAACCAACATTGAAATAACATTAACCAAGAAGACCAATGCCATGATACTTAATGCCTGTTGCCATAGCGGGTATTGCCGTAATTGCAAATGAAAGCGTAAGACAAAATAGACAACCAGCGCATAGGAAAAAGCCAAAACCCCTAACTGACCTCCCAAGATTACATCCATAATCAACCCTGTGCACCAGGCAAAACCGACACCTACGCGCTTGGGTAAGGCCATCGCCCAATAAATCAGGGTCATTACCACCCATTCTGGTCTAATAAAACGGATACTTTCTGGCAATGGAACAAGCATTAAAATTATCGCGATAATGATCGAAATAACAATAAATATGCTGCCTTGTTGTTGTTTGTTATTGACCATCTTTAATTGGCTCCTGTTTCGCCACATCCTCAGATGGTTGTGTTGCATCCCCTGGCATCACACTCTCCAACGGCACGATCTTAGGTGATACATTTAATTTTGGCGCGGGTAACACTAATAACACTTCACGACTTGTTTCTACTTTTGCTGCCGGTGTTACCTGAATATCTGCAAATGCTTGCCCTTTTGGATAATTAATAGCTCTTACTGTTCCCACTGGATAGCCATTGGGGAAACGTCCACCAAAACCAGACGTTACAATTAAATCACCTACTCGTACATCAGCGTTATAGGGTAAATGTTCAAGTTGCAAAGGTTTGCCACGTCCCTTGCCTGTTGCTATCGCACGTAGACCATTTCGATTTATTTGAACAGGTATGGCATGGTTAGGATCTGTTAGTAAAATAGCTCGACTGGAAAACGGACCAACTTCGGTTATCTGTCCCATTACACCTGTTGCATCGAGTATCGCTTGTCCAGAAAAAATACCGTATTGTTTGCCTTTATCGATAACGACCTGTTGCGAAAAAGGGTCCATGTCAATCGTCAGTAATTCGGCAACCAAAACACGTTCATTTAAGCGAAATGATGATCCTAATAGCTCTCTAAGACGCATATTTTCACGCTCTAACGCTTGTAGCTTTTGAATACGAGCACTATTGAGCAAATTGGTCGCTTCCAAAACAGTATTTTTTTGTTTTAAGTCGTTACGATCTTGAAACAAAGTCTGAGCCCACTCTTTGATGCTGGTTGGCACCGTAGCAATCGTTTGAATGGGATAAACAAGTGTGCTTAAAACAGCTCTCACCGGCACAAAATAATTAAGTCGTGTATCAGCAAAATACAATAACAACGACGCTACTAATGCCAGCAGTAACCGAGCGTTAAGTGATGGGAAATGGGTAAATAGTGGTTTAATAGTTCACGTTCCAAAAACTAAAAAACCTTTGCCGATACCAATACCGACAAAGGTCGAAATGTCATTAGCAAAACATTATTCAAATGTAAAAACGTCAGTGCCTCGTTCATCAATCATTTCCAATGCACGACCACCACCACGAGCAACACAGGTCAGTGGATCTTCTGCAACGATTGCAGGTAAACCCGTTTCTTCCATCAATAATCGGTCTAAATCACGCAATAAAGCACCGCCACCAGTCAAAACGATACCGCGTTCAGCCACATCAGCACCTAATTCTGGTGGTGTTTGTTCTAACGCTGTTTTTACAGCAGCAACAATACCTGACAATGGATCTTGTAGCGCTTCTAATATTTCATTGCTATTTAATGTGAAACTACGGGGAATACCTTCAGCCAAGTTACGTCCACGCACTTCCATTTCTCTAACTTCATTGCCGGGATAAGCTGAACCTATTTCTTTTTTGATTCTCTCAGCTGTTGATTCACCAATTAATGTGCCGTAATTACGACGTACATAGTTAACAATTGCTTCATCAAATAAATCACCACCGATGCGAACAGAAGCAGAATAAACAATCCCGTTTAATGAAATGACAGCAACTTCAGTGGTGCCACCACCGATATCAAGTACCATTGAACCACTTGCTTCTTCAACCGGCATACCGGCACCAATTGCTGCCGCCATTGGTTCTTCAATTAAAAAAACATCACGTGCACCCGCACCGGCGGCAGATTCACGAATTGCGCGGCGTTCTACTTGTGTTGAACCACACGGTACACAGACTAACACCCGCGGACTGGGTTTCAAAAAACGGCCTTCATGTACTTTTCGAATAAAATGTTGCAACATTTTTTCAGTAACGGTGAAGTCGGCAATAACACCATCTTTAAGCGGTCTGATCGCGGTAATATTTCCAGGGGTACGTCCCAACATTCTTTTCGCTTCAACACCGACTGCAGCGATTGAACGAGGACCGCCAGGGCCCTTATCCTGGCGAATTGCAACAACAGAAGGCTCATCAAGAACAATACCTTTACCGCGTACATAAATCAGCGTGTTTGCTGTACCAAGGTCGATCGACAGATCGTTAGAAAAAATTCCGCGTAGACGTTCAAACATTAGAAGAAACCATAACTCAAAGGGGTAAAATGGATACTTTATCAATGCTCTGGGCTGTTGAGCAAGCGACGAATGATTTAAACTGCACACTTTGTTGATGATAACCACCCTTGGAAGCGTAATGAGTTTAGATAAAAGCGATGTAGAAAAAATAGCGCATTTAGCCCGCTTAGCGATTAATGAAAATGATATTCCTGACTATGTGCGGGATTTGACTAATATCTTTGAACTAGTTGAACAACTTAGTACAGCAGATACATCAGATATTTTACCAATGGCACATCCACTTGATGCTAACCAGCGTCTACGTGCAGATGAAGTAACAGAAACCAATCAACGTGACTTGTTCCAATCTATTGCACCTAAAACTGAAGCTGGCGTTTACCTCGTCCCCCAAGTCATTGAATAACAGGCACTCTCATGCATAATAAATCTCTTTCTGAACTTTCAACCTCATTACACAATGGTGAATTTAGCAGTGTTGAGTTAACCCAACACTATCTGGATCGTATTGCTGCACATAATAGCTCACTTAATGCGTTTATTACTGTCACTGCTGACCGTGCACTTGAGCAGGCTCGGGCTGCTGATCTGCGTTTACAACAAAAAACAGCAGCAACACTTACAGGTATTCCGCTCGCCCACAAAGATATCTTTTGTACGCAAGGCATTCGTACCAGTTGTGGATCCAAAATGTTGGATAATTTTATTGCACCATACAATGCGACTGTTGTTGAAAAATTAAATGCGGCAGGCATGGTGACATTGGGCAAAACCAATATGGATGAATTTGCCATGGGATCATCTAATGAAACCAGTTTTTATGGCACGGTTAAAAACCCATGGGATACAGATCGCGTTCCAGGTGGCTCATCGGGTGGTTCGGCAGCAGCAATGGCGGCACGTTTAGCACCGATTGCTACAGGTACTGATACGGGTGGTTCAATACGACAACCCGCTTCTTTATGCAACTTAACCGGTTTAAAACCGACTTATGGCCGTATCTCTCGTTATGGCATGATTGCGTTTGCATCCAGTCTTGATCAAGCAGGACCGATGGCAAAGAGTGCTGAAGATGCAGCACTGTTATTAAATGAAATGGCCGGTTTTGATGCGCGCGATTCCACCAGTGTTGAACGTGATGTGCCTGATTACACGGCATCATTAACTGCTTCTATTGAAGGTTTGAGAATAGGTTTACCTAAAGAATTTTTTGGTGAAGGTCTAGATCCTGATGTTGCCGCAACTATTGAAGCTGCCATTAAGACGTATGTGTCATTGGGTGCAACGGTTAAACAAATCAGCCTACCCAATTCACATCTATCAGTTCCAACATATTATGTCGTTGCTCCGGCTGAATGTTCATCAAATCTATCTCGGATGGATGGGGTGCGCTTTGGTCATCGCTGTGAAGATCCTAAAGATCTGCTTGATCTTTACCAGCGTTCTCGTGGTGAAGGTTTTGGCGAAGAAGTTAAACGCCGCATCATGATAGGTACTTATGCCCTATCTGCCGGTTATTACGACGCGTATTATTTGAAAGCGCAACAATGTCGTCGCCTGATTAGCGATGATTTTAAACAAGCATTTAACGATGTTGATGTCATCATGGGACCAACAGCACCAACAACTGCCTTCAACTTGGGTGAAAAAAATGATGATCCAGTCGCAATGTATTTAGCTGATATTTATACCATCAGCACTAACTTGGCAGGCTTACCAGGCATGTCTATTCCTGCTGGTTTTGTCAATGGCTTACCCGTGGGTTTACAGATCATTGGCAACTATTTTGACGAAGCGCGTTTATTAAATGTGGCACACCGTTACCAACAAGCAACCGATTGGCATCAACAAATACCTGCCGATTTTAACTAATCGAGCATAGACACTGCGATAGCCTATGTTTGGGCTATCGCTCAATTCTGCCAGCTTAAATTGAGGAATTGAAATGAAGGCATCAGAACTCTTTATCCGCAGTCTCGAAAATGAAGGCGTAGAGTACATTTTTGGTATTCCAGGCGAAGAAAATCTGGATGTTATGGATGCCTTGCTTGATTCCAAAATCCACTTTATCACGACCCGTCATGAACAAGGTGCCGCCTTTATGGCCGATGTTTATGGACGTGTTACCGGTCGAGCAGGCGTTTGCTTGGCGACATTAGGTCCGGGGGCAACGAACCTGATTACAGGTGTTGCCGATGCCAATATGGATCATGCACCTTTAGTTGCAATTGCAGGTCAGGCAGCAACCAATCGTTTACATAAAGAATCACATCAAGTACTTGATCTTGAGGCGATGTTTTTGCCAATTACGAAATATGCTACTCGTATATTAGAACCGGCTGTTATTCCTGAAATTGTGCGTAAAGCGTTCAAAGTAGCGCAAACTGAAAAAACCGGTGCCTGTTTTATCGAGTTTCCTGAAAATATCGCTGAGATGGACTGTGATGATCTGCCACTTCGCGTTAAACACGCATCACCACCAGAACCAGCCATTGAACAGATTGAACTAGCCGCACAACTGATTTCAGAAGCTGAAAATCCTATTATCCTTGCCGGTAATGGCGTTGTTAGAGCACAAGCCTCTGAAGCCTTAGCTGATTTTGCATTAAAATTAGGCATTCCCGTGGCCAACACATTTATGGCAAAAGGAGTGATCCCGTTTAACCATCCCATGGCCTTAGGCAGTGTTGGTCTGCAATCGGGTGATTATGTCAATTGTGGTTTTGCTAATGCCGATGTAATTATCTGCATTGGTTACGATATGGTCGAATACCATCCCTATCTATGGCATCGATCTCGTGATCGAAAAATTATTCATATTGATACCAGTCATGCCGAAGTTGATGCATTTTATAGTGTGTTAGTCGGTGTCGTTGGCAATATCAACCATAGTTTAAATCGTATTGCAGCCTTAACGACACCGCATAAAGATAAAACTATGCGTACATTACGTGACAGCCTTATTCAAGATATGAATCAACACCGTGACGATCTTGAATTTCCGGTCAAACCCCAAAAAATCATCTGGGATCTACGTACTGCAATGGACTTAAAGGATATTGTCATTTGTGATGTTGGCGCTCATAAAATGTGGATGTCTCGCATGTTTCGCTGTGAGTATCCCAATACCTGCATCATTTCAAACGGTTTTGCTAGCATGGGTATTGCCGTACCAGGGGCGATTGCAGCAAAGCTTGCCTATCCTGAACGTAAAGTAGTTGCTGTCACCGGTGATGCCGGTTTCTTGATGAATTCACAAGAAATCGAAACCGCGATGCGGCTTAATATTGCCATTGTTATCTTGATTTGGAATGATGCCAGTTATGGTCTGATTGAGTGGAAACAACAAAATCAATTTGGTCGCATCAGTAATGTAAAATTTACCAATCCAGATTTTGTTCAATATGCACACTCATTTGGCGCTGAGGGTATAAGGATAGAATCAACCGAACAATTGATGCCAACCCTGAAAAAAGCATTGCAGAGCGAAACTGTTACCGTTATAGATTGTCCAGTTGATTACCGCGAAAATTTAAAATTAACCGAAGCCCTTGGACAACTCACCTTGCCCAACTAACCAGAGACACCAATGAAAACCAATCAACAACGTCTTATTTTTATTGTCATTGTATTGACAGCTTTGTTTGTAGTCTTTTGGCTTACAAGTAATAAGCAGTCTGTGTCAGATGAACTATCGTTTACAGATATTGATAATCAAACTCACGCTTTATCCGACTATCGAGGCAAACCCATATTAGTTATATTTTGGGCAACTGATTGTCCTGGTTGCATTCAGGAAATGCCAGAGTTAATACAATTACACCAGACTTATGCGGATAAAGGTTTGATCATGATTGGCGTTGCAATGGCACATGATACACCCGAGCAAATTCAGGCCATGCGCGCAGCACGTAATCTGCCCTACACTATTACTTGGGATAACAAAGGCGAAATCGCAACAGCGTTTAACAATGTTCGTGTTACCCCAACCCATTTTCTAATTGCGCCAGATGGTGAAATTATCATGCGCAAAATAGGCGCTTTGAATATGGAACGTTTGACACAAGATCTACAGTCAATGGGGATCTAGCTAGATTATTTGTAAATCAACTACACATTAAGCCGCCTCTATGGTATAAAGTTCGGCTTTGTAGCTTTGATTGGGGGGCGTATTCGCACCCTGTGTAATAAAATGTTCATCAGGAGCAGGTTCTAAAATGGCCAGAGTATGTCAGGTAACGGGTAAACGCCCTATGAGCGGTAACAATGTTTCTCACGCCCATAACAAAACAAAACGTCGCTTTCTTCCTAACCTTCACCCACATCGTTTTTGGGTTGAATCTGAAAATCGTTGGGTAAAATTGCGTGTAAGCAATCACGGTCTTCGTATTATCGATAAACGTGGGATTGATGCTGTATTAACTGACATCCGCGCCCGCGGCGAAAAAGTTTAGGAGAATAGATAATGCGCGATAAAATTAAATTAGTATCATCTGCAGGTACAGGTCACTACTACACTACAGATAAAAACAAACGTACTATGCCTGAAAAATTGGAAATGAAAAAATTCGATCCAGTTGTTCGTCAACACGTTATGTATAAAGAAGCCAAGATTAAATAATCTGGTTTTAAATATAATAAAGAAACCCGCTATTGCGGGTTTTTTTTTGCCTAAAGACCACGCTGCTTTATGTTATATTTGCCTTTTTAATTACAACAAACACTTTATTCAAACGGAACTAATGACCACTTCGCCACCCAACTTATTTCTGATTTCTCTGCACCTTATTTTCGGTGGATATATAACAGAGCATAATCTGAAACAACCAGCATTTCGTGGGATAATATGACAACGACAACTTTACTTAAAGCGGATGGCATATCTCGCTACTATGGTTCACATCGTGCTGTTGATAATGTCAGTTTTGAGATAAAAAAAGGCGAAGTCCTTGGTTTCTTAGGACCGAATGGCGCGGGCAAAAGTACCACTATGAAAATACTTAGTGGCAACCTTTCTCCAAATACCGGTGAAATTACGATTAATGGTTTTGATTTATTATCTCAACCCAAACAAGCAAAAGCGCATATTGGCTACTTGCCAGAGCAACCTCCTCTTTATAAAGAGTTAACGGTAATAGAATTCTTACGATTTTGTTCCCAAATCAATAACATTAATCCATCAAAAAGATCTCAAGCTGTAGACAGCGTGATTGAGCGCTGTGGTTTAACAGATGTCAGCAATCGCTTAATAGCTAATCTGTCAAAAGGTTATCAACAACGTGTAGGCATTGCTCAAGCTATTATTCATACACCTGCTGTTGTCATCCTTGATGAACCTACTTCTGGTCTGGATCCAATTCAAATTAGAGAAATTCGGCAGCTCATCAGAGATATAGCGACCGAACACAGTGTGATTTTATCCACACATATCTTGCCCGAAGTTCAAATGTTATGTGATCGTGTCCAAATCATTAACCAAGGGCAACTTGTTTTCACTGATACTATTGCAGCACTCAGTCAATATATGCAGGTTTCAAATCTATTCGTCACACTGACTAATCCACCCAACATTAGTACATTACAACAATTGGAAGGTGTGCTTAGTGCAGAACAATTAAGTTCAAATCGTTTTAGACTGCATTATCACCCCGACCACAATCCAACCGAAAACTTGCTTAATAAGGCCGTTTCATTGCAGTGGAAATTAACTGAATTGAGTCCAGAACATCATTCATTAGAAGATGTCTTTATGAATATAATTCAACATGAATCATCTGCCAAACCAGAGAGTATGTAATGTTTAGCCTTGCTCGTAACGAACTTTACCGTCTATTTTTATCGCCTCTCGCGTGGCTTATATTGGCATTGAGCACGCTGATCCTAGCCTATTTGTTTTTAACCCACATTGATAATTTTGTTCAAATACAAGCAAAAATTTCTGCCATTCCTGGCGCTCCAGGTGTCACGGAACTGATTATTGTGCCGTTATTTAGTAATACCGCTACTATTTTGTTATTAATTACACCACTCATCACCATGCGCCTCATTGCTGAAGAACGGCGTAATGACAGTTTGCCATTGTTACTGTCTGCACCATTATCTATCTACCAGATCGCATTTGGTAAATTCTTTGGAACCCTGGGCTTTTTCATCATACTGTTAGCACTGATTTGTTTAATGGCATTGTCTTTATCCATTGGTAGCGCTATCGACTATGGTGTTATCACTGCCGGTTTACTGGGTTTAGTATTATTAGTCGCCAGCTTCTCAGCCATTGGACTCTATTTATCTTCACTGACCAAACAACCTGCGATCGCAGCCATGACCACATTTAGTGGTTTATTTTTATTATGGATAATAGACTGGGCAGGAACAAATCAAATGGCTGGCGAAAGTTCAGGCTTATTTAACTGGTTATCACTGCTACGCCATTTTGAAACCTTGTTACAAGGTGAAGTAAATAGCAGTGATATTGCCTATTACCTGATCATTATCAGTCTGTTTCTTACTTTAACAATTCGACATTTAGATTCTGAGCGCTTGAACTAATATGAAAATCAACGCCAGCACACACCGTAAATTAAGTCTGCAAAATACCATCTTTTATATTTTGCTGATTGCTGTCACAACATTGTTCGCTCAACTGAGTTTGAACACAAATATCAGTTCAGACTGGACAGCAAATAACCGCTATAGCCTGTCTGAAACAACGTTAACGTTATTAGGGCAATTAGATCAGACGATCACCATCGAAGCATTTGTTAGTCCAGATAATAGTCAATATTATCAGGCTCTTGATTCCTTGCTGGAGCGTTATCAACGTAATAGTGACAAGCTCAAAATCAACATTATCAATCCTGATTTTGAACCTGAAAAAACACGCCAACTTAATATTCAACAGCAAGGTGAAATGGTTGTCACCCTAGGAGATAAACAACAACACGTCTTCGATTTATCTGAACAATCGCTGACGAATGCATTGATTACTGTTTCTCGACAACATGAACCATGGTTAATCTTCATTGAAGGCCATGGTGAAAGAACACCGCTCAATCACGCTAACTTTAACCTGTCGGTGTGGGGAGAAAATCTAAAACAAAAAGGCTTTAAGCTTTTAGGGTTAAATTTAGTTGAGAATAGTCAAATTCCAAGTAACACAGCAGCAATCGTTATAGCCAGCCCTGAACAAGCATGGTTAGAGGGTGAAATTGCACTTATTCGAGACTATATTACCAATGGTGGCAGTGTTATCTGGTTAGCAGAACCCAATAATAATGCCCAACTAGATGCCATAGCTGAACAACTCGGGCTTGAATTCATCAATGGTACCGTGATTGATCCTAATGCTGAAATGTTGGGAATTACTAACCCTGAATTTACACTTATTATTGACTATGCCAATCATCCTGTCGGCCTTGCAACCAAGGGCGTAACCTTATTTCCTCACGCAACGGCTATCGATGTAGTTAATGATGATTTATCATCCTGGCAGTACACACCGTTATTGATGACACAAGACAATGCATGGAGTGAGGCTGTAGCAACTCAAGACAACAATCTTCTTAGTCTTGATGAAGGCTTGGATACCGCCGGTCCGCTCACGCTTGGCTATTTAATTACGCCAAAAATTGACAATGCAATAACGTCAGCCAAACAACAACGTATTGCCGTTATTGGTGATGGCGACTTTCTATCAAACACCTATATTGGTAATGGTTCAAACCTTGAATTAGGTATCGCCTTGGTCAATTGGGTTGTGGGTGATGACAGTCTGGTTGAAATACCGGTAAAAACAACCATAGATAATACGCTGGATTTAAGTCCCACCCAATCCTTAATTATCGGTTTAGGCTTTTTGATAGCACTACCTCTTTTATTAGCCACTATCGGCTTTGGACTGTGGTGGATTAGAAGAAAACGATGAATTCACGTTATCTAATCAACTTGTTACTTGTCATTATAGTAGTAGTGCTCTACATGTTTAACAGCCAAACAGTACCAACTAGTGATAACAGCTATTCTGCCCTAACATCTATTGCTAGAGAATCTATCAGTCGTATTACGATTACCCGCCCAAACAACGATACTATCTTGCTTACAAAACAAGATAATGGCTGGCAGCTGATCCAACCCCTTACGGCTAAAGCCAACGATACTCGAATACAGCTGATTTTATCGTTATTATCAACAGCCAGTTTTGCTCAACTTACGCCAAAAGATGACACTGAATTATCACGTTTTGAACTTAATGACGCATCTCCCAGCGTCAGACTTAACGATCAGTTATTTCAATTTGGGGCAACAGAAACATTGAGCAAGCATCGTTATATTTTGTATAGAGACACTATTCATCTTATTGATGATCACGTCACCCCGTTACTTAATGCCAGTGCAAGCAGCTTCATTGACAATCGTTTATTCGCCTTGAATAAAACGATTGAAACACTGTCACTGCCAACCTTAGATGCCGATAATCGACTGTCCAAAGATACTATCACTGTCACTCAACACAATGGCCACTGGCAAACAAATGAAGGAACGCTTAGTGTTGATGCCTTAACAGGCCTAATCCAAACCTGGCAACATGCTTATGCTACTCAAGTATTACCACTCACCGACAAGGAACACGCAACCGCTCAACATACAGTAGAAATAACATTCAAAAATCAAGCTGCGACAATCAGCTTGTCGATAGTAGTCAACGAAAATAGTCTTTCGGTTATCGATGATCAATCTCAGCTAAAATATCAATTTCCGATTTCAATGTTGAATCAATTATTCGCTGTTATAGACCGTTCTCAATAATGCCCGAATTACCTGAAGTAGAAACGACTAAACGCGGCATAGAAGCCTATGTTGTAGATAATGAAATAACACAGGTCATTATTAGACATTTCTCACTGCGTTGGCCTATTAATCCTGATCTTGCTTCCATCCTTGATGGCAGAACAATCACTGGGCTGTCTCGAAGAGGTAAATACCTGCTATTTCAGACCGATAGTGGTTGCTTAATCATACATCTTGGTATGTCTGGAAAATTACGCATATTACAAAAACAACAAGCCAAGACTGTGCTAAAACATGATCATGTTGATATCGAATTTAAAGATGGCTATGTCCTGCGATATAACGATCCTAGACGTTTTGGTGCAGTTTTGTGGATAGATACTGATCCAGAGCAGCATCCACTATTAAACTATTTAGGACCAGAACCCCTTACTGATGAATTTGATAGCGTCTATCTATGGCAACAAATTCGATCACGGACGAGCAGCATTAAAACAGTGATCATGAATAGTAAGATTGTGGTAGGCGTTGGTAATATCTATGCAAATGAAGCGCTATTCTTAGCGGGCATTCATCCAAAAACAGTAGCAAACCAGCTTACACTACAACACTGTGAGCAATTAGTAGCACAGATAAAACTTGTCTTGGATAAAGCGATTCAAGCGGGTGGAACAACGTTAAAGGATTTTAGGAAAGCCGATGGAAAACCGGGCTATTTTGCACAAGAACTTAATGTCTATGGTCGGGAAGGTCAAGCTTGCCTCCATTGCGGAAGCGAGATAAAACATTTTAAAGAAACACAGAGAGCAACATTTTATTGCCCTCTGTGTCAGCTTAGCGATTCAACTAAAGCTTAGTTTATAACCGTTACTTGTTCTGCCTGCCAACCTTTGTCGCCTTTAGTCACACTAAATTCAACACGTTGACCTTCATCTAACGTTTTAAAACCATCACCTTGGATCGCACGGAAGTGAACAAATACATCATCGCCACCTTCACGCTCTAAAAAGCCGAAACCTTTTGTTGCGTCAAACCACTTTACACTTCCTGTTACTTTTTCAGACATACAAATACTCTTAATTTAAAATTTTAACTCAGTGAGTTCGACTCACCTAAAACGGCTATAAACATAATTTATAACCTCCAACAACCGGTTGGAAACGGTACACTAACAGGATAATTATCAGATAGCAATCAATAAGCTTTTATTCGCTAAATTTATTATTAGTCAATAACATACATCATTCAGATGTCATCTGATTATGTCTGATTATGCTAGTGAATAATCGTTATTTTTGTTTTGAAAAATAATCTGCCATGAGTTCAATTTCTTCTATTGTATAAGCACTTGCATGATGCAACATCACTGTTGAAGGTCGTTCTCCATCAATAAATTGTCGCATTTGTTCTATGATATGAGCTGAAGCCAAACCAGCTAAGCTTGGTGTGCCACCGACACTGTGACCGTTGGTGCCATGGCATGCAGCACATGAAGATGCGAGTAATTCAACATTCCGAACGCTATCTTGTGCATGCGCATAAGGCAGCAATGTCACGACTAGAACCGACCATAATAGTGTCTTACGTAGCATATCAATCCCCTATTCACCTCAAACCAAGTTATTACTTATAGCCTAGGCTATAATAGTTCGCTACATTCAACTTAGATAGTGATTTATGGCAGAACAATTACAACTTGAAGGCATCATACCAGATGAACTCGCAGGTATGCGCTTAGACCAAGCACTTGCTCAATTATTCCCGGACTTCTCGCGAGGTCGACTCACTAAATGGATTAAATCGGGTGACGTATCAATCGATGGTATACAGCTTCGCCCACGCGATGCTATTTCAGGTGGTGAAAGCGTTGTTATTTCAGCAGAAATAGACGTTGTCGATGATAGCTGGTCGGCTGAAGCAATTGAACTAGATATTATTCACGAAGATGATTCCGTTATTATTCTCAATAAACCTGCTGGTATGGTTGTTCATCCAGGGGCGGGTAATCATGAAGGTACATTGGTTAACGCCCTACTTCATCATTGTCCTCAATTAGAGGGCATTCCTCGCGCAGGTATTGTTCATCGTATTGATAAAGGTACGACCGGATTATTGATGATAGCCAAAACCCTACAAGCCCATAATTCTTTAGTCATACAACTACAAGAACATACTGTGCTTCGTGAATATCAAGCAATTGCAATGGGTGTTATGACAGCCGGTGGTACGGTTGATCAACCCATTGGTCGTCACCCCATCGATCGTAAACGCCAAGCAGTCATAGGTTCAGGTAAACATGCTGTAACCCATTATCGGGTACAACACCGTTATCGTGCACATACACATATCCGTTGTCAGCTAGAAACAGGCCGTACTCACCAAATCAGGGTACATATGGCACATATTCGTTATCCATTATTAGGTGATCCAGTTTATGGCGGACGTTTACGGCTACCAAAAGGTGCCAGCGAACAAACTCAAACTGCATTACAAGGTTTTAGACGACAAGCATTGCATGCGGGTTTATTGGGTTTTATTCATCCTGAAACGGGCGAAGAAGTATCATGGCAGGTAGATATGCCTGAAGATATGCACTATATCCTTGAGGTGTTAGCGCAAGACCAAAAAGAAAATACTGAAACAAAGCTATATTAATCAACAATACTAGGGTCTGTTGATCTTTCATCGTCACCACTGCTGGAGGCTGTTTTTTCGTCGAACGAGGCGAAAATGAAAGATAAACAGACCCTAGTCAGCATTGAATCTTACTAGCTAAACATAAAATATCAAATAAAAAAAGGCCGGTAAAACCGGCCTTTTTAATTTTATAACTAAGAACTTATTTCTTAGCTTCCTCTGCACGTTCTTTAGCAGCTTTAATAACTTCTTCAGATACGTTACGAGGACACGGGTTGTATTGTAAAAACTCCATAGAGAATTGACCACGACCAGATGTCATAGTACGTAAAGAGCCGATATAACCAAACATTTCACTTAATGGAACATCAGCTTTGATACGAACACCTGTTGCACCTGCATCTTGTGATTTGATCATACCACGACGACGGTTAAGGTCACCGATAACATCGCCCACATGATCTTCAGGCGTGAACACGTCAACTTTCATGATTGGTTCCATCAATTGAGGACCCGCTTTAGGCATAGATTGACGATACGCAGCCATCGCAGCTAATTCAAATGCAATGGCTGATGAGTCAACCGCATGGAAACTACCATCATATAATGTGACTTTAAAGTCTAAACATGGGTAACCAGCTAATACACCACGATCCATCATTTTCTTGAAGCCAGATTCTACCGCAGGCCAGAATTCACGAGGAACAGTACCACCAGTAACCGTTGATTCAAACACATAACCACTACCTGGCTCACCTGGTTCGATGATGTAATCAATTTTACCGAATTGACCAGAACCACCTGATTGTTTCTTATGTGTGTAGCTATCTTCAACGCGTTGTGTGATTGTTTCACGGTAGGCAACTTGTGGTTCACCTACAATTACATCGACACCATGTGTGCGACGTAAAATATCTACTTTGATATCTAAATGAAGCTCACCCATACCCTTCATGATCGTTTCGCCACTGTCTTGATCGGTTTCAACGCGGAATGAAGGATCTTCTTTAATCATTTTACCTAGAGCGATACCCAATTTTTCTGCTGCACCTTTATCTTTAGGTGCAATCGCTATAGAGATAACGGGATCTGGGAACACCATTGGTTCAAGTGTTGCCGGATTTTTAGGATCGCATAATGTATGGCCTGTTTGCACATCTTTCATACCGATAACAGCAATGATATCGCCTGCTTGAGCACTATCAATTTCATTACGATCGTCAGCATGCATTTCGACCATACGTCCGATACGTTCGGTTTTACCTGTGAATGTATTTAATACGGTGTCACCTTTTTTCATAACGCCAGAATAAACACGAATAAAGGTTAAGGCACCAAAACGATCATCCATAATTTTGAATGCTAAGGCTCGTAAAGGTGCATCTGGCGTTACAGTTGCAACTTTACCTGTTTCATTACCATCAAGATCAACTTCCGGTTGAGGATCAACTTCCGTTGGATCAGGTAAGTAGTCAACAACAGCATCTAGCATCAATTGCAGGCCTTTGTTTTTGAAAGAGCTACCGCAATATGTTGGGAAGAACGCAAGGTTCAAAGTACCTTTACGGATGCATTTTTTTAGATCGTCAATAGCTGGTTCTTCACCATCCAGATATTTTTCCATCAAATCATCATCTTGCTCAACAGCAGTTTCGATCAATTTTTCGCGCCATTCTTCAATTTGATCCGCCATTTCTGCCGGTGGCTCTTCAATTGAATAATTTTCAGCATCTTTCTCATCGGGCCAGTACCATGCTTTACGAGTCAGCAGATCAACAACACCTTTGAATTCATCTTCAGTACCGATTGGCAAAACCATGACCAATGGTGTCGCAGCAAGCACATCTTCAACCTGTTTCACTACGCGGAAGAAATCAGCACCCATACGATCCAGTTTGTTGACGTAGATTAGACGAGAAACTTCAGAATCATTGGCATAACGCCAGTTGGTTTCGGATTGAGGTTCAACACCACCACTACCACAGAAAACACCGACACCACCATCAAGTACTTTTAATGAACGATATACTTCAATTGTGAAGTCAACGTGTCCAGGAGTGTCAATAACGTTTAGGCGGTAACCTTTCCATTCACAGGTTGTTGCCGCTGATTGAATTGTAATACCACGTTCGGCTTCCTGATCCATAAAGTCCATGGTGGATTCACCGTCATGGGTTTCACCAGACTTATGGATTTTGCCGGTCAGTTTAAGGATACGTTCGGTTGTAGTGGTTTTTCCCGCATCTACGTGCGCGAAAATACCAATATTTCTGTACTTGGATAAGTCTGCAGCCATTGTTTTGTCTCTAAAATTAGTAGGGTGTTATATAAACATGGAAATAAACCGATGCATTTTATACTAATTTTCCGATCTATGCACCTTTAGTATCAACGTAATTAGTAAGTCTGTTTGCAGACGGTGTTTTTTAATTTTGTGTCACTCTATTTAAAGCTCAGGTTTATGTTTTTTTATCTTTGTTATTGATCGGAATCCATTGATATCGATACACAACACCTGGTACAGCCAATACCAGGAAAAGACTGAATGTTGTGACAAAAAATTCCCAACCTTGCTGATAGACTTCACCTGAGAATTGAATTTCAAATGCAATTGCCACCAATAAACACACAAAGTAATACACGACTAATTCAATCAATCGTATCAATACTGATTTTACAGCGGCTAATTTATAGATCAGAAATACACGTTCTGTTAACCAGGGAAGGTTTGCTATAACAAAAAATACTAATATCAGAGTAGCAGGAGACATAATTACAACTTATGAAAAAGTGATGGCACAAATTGCCATTAAAGCGCCGGGAGAAACACCCAAAGCCAAGACCAGCAATGCATTCACACTAATTGCGATCTGCATATCTTTCGGTGCTTGTAAGATATTTTGATCACTTGGTTTATCAAAATACATAACTTTAATGACGCGTAAATAATAAAACGCACCGATAACAGACATTACTACAGCAACGATAGCAATAGGAACAAGCCCAACTTCAACGACCGAATTAATAACTGCAAACTTGGCATAAAAACCAGCTAAAGGTGGAATACCTGCCATTGAAAACATTAGGATCAACATCATTAATGCAAACCATGGACTACGCTGACTAAGCCCCTTGAAATCATCAATATTGTCAGCCTCAAAGCCTTGGCGACTCATTAGAATAATCATGCCAAAGCCGCCCAAACTCATTAGAGAATAGACCAATACATAAAACATGGCTGCACTATAACCTTGAGCAGTACCCGACAACACACCTAATAGAATAAAGCCAACATGTGAAATCGTTGAATAAGCCAACATACGTTTTAAATTTGTTTGAGCAATGGCCACCACATTACCGATGATCATTGATAATACTGACAGCATAATAGCCATATCTTGCCAATAAGCTTGACCCTCGCCCAAACCATCAACTAATAACCTGATTGCCATCGCAAATGCAGCGATTTTGGGTGCAGTTGCAATAAATAAGGTCATTGCTGTTGGCGCACCATGATAGACATCGGGCAACCACATATGAAAAGGAACGGCTCCCAGTTTGAACCCAATACCAATCAGTAGAAAAACCAAACCAAAACTTAATACCGTTTGATCTATCTCTTGAGTCTGTAGCGCCTGTGCAATATCGGCAATGGCTAAACTGCCAGTCACACCATAAATAATCGACATGCCGTATAGCAACATACCCGATGCCAATGCACCTAATATGAAATACTTCATAGCCGCTTCAGTTGCTACAGCTGAATCTCGCTGCATTGCGACCATCGCGTATAAACACAAAGACATCAGCTCCAAACCTAAATACAAGGTTAAAAAATGATAGGCTGAAGCCATAATCATCATGCCCAATGTTGAAAATAACGCTAAGACATAAAACTCACCTTTGAACAAAGAACGTGCTTTGAGATAACTACTGGCATACAACAATACAAATACATTGATCAGGCATATAGCTAATTTCAATACATTACTCAAGGTATCTTTAATATAGGTACCATCAAAACTGAGTCCACTACCGCTGCCTATACTTTGATAGATAATGAGTGCGGTAGCAATCAAGCTTATTTGGCTTAGGACATAGATGCTATTTATCCCCTTGTCGCCACGAATAGCCAAGACTAATAAAATCACACAGGCCATTACCAACATAAATATTTCTGGTAATGCAAAAGACATATTCGATACTTCAAACATCATAGTGTTGTCTTCGCCCTTATAGTTTTGACTGTGAAATTTGAGTTAATAGATGTTCAACTGAACTGTGCATGAAGTCAGTCAACGGTGCCGGCCATAAACCTATTGCCAGCACAATAACGGCCAATGATGCCAATATGATAAATTCACGCTGATTTATATCTGTTAATTGAGCCACTTGATCATTAGCCACTTCACCAAACATTACCCGTTTAATCATCCACAACGTATAGGCCGCACCTAAAATCAGGGTTGTTGCAGCCAAAAATGCAAACCAGAAATCAGCCTGAAATGCGGCTAAAATCACCATAAACTCACCCACAAAACCTGATGTACCTGGCAAGCCAGCATTCGCCATCGCAAAAAAGACGGCAAAACCACCAAATACAGGCATGGTATTTATGACACCACCATAGGCACTAATTTCACGGGTATGCATCCGGTCATATAAAACGCCAACCGATAAGAACATAGCTGCTGCAATGAAACCATGAGAAATCATTTGTACCATTGCACCCTCAATGGCTAACTCAGCTCCACTGCCAGTAGCTGAGTTAGCAAAAATCCTAAATACGATAAATAAACCCAAGGTTACAAAGCCCATATGAGCAATACTTGAATAAGCAATAAGCTTTTTAAGATCAGATTGCACCAAGGCAACAAAACCAATATAAACAATGCCAATCAACGACAAGGTAATAACAAACCAATCCAATGCCATGCTGGCATCAGGTGTAATCGGTAATGCAAATCGTAACAGACCATAGCCACCAATTTTTAATGTAATGGCAGCCAAAATAACCGAACCGCCTGTTGGTGCTTCTACGTGGGCATCAGGCAACCAAGTATGCACAGGCCACATTGGGATCTTAACGGCAAAGGAAATCAAAAAGGCTAAAAATAATAGCGTTTGTTGCGCCATCGATAAGCTAACATCATGAAAAGCAAGTATTGAAAAACTACCTGATACATGCCGTAAATATAACAACGCAAGCAGTAAAAACACCGACCCAAACAAGGTATATAAAAAGAACTTAATCGTTGCATAAACCCGATTGGGGCCGCCCCAGATACCGATCACCAAAAACAATGGAATTAACATTGCCTCAAAAAACACATAAAACAAGATGGCATCAAGCGCAGAGAACACGGCAATCATCAAGCCTTCCATGATCAGAAATGCCGCCATATAGTGGCTGACACGATCTTTGATCACTTCCCAACCAGCGACAACGACTAATAATGTTGAAAATGATGTGAGGATAATTAATGGCATTGAAAAGCCATCTATACCAAGGAAATAGTTGATATCAAAGCTTGCAATCCACGGTGCCTGCTCAACAAATTGCATCTGATAAGTGGTGTTATCAAAGCCAACATATAAACCTAAAGAAGCAACAAAGGTTACAGCTGAAACCAATAACGACAATGGTCTTGCCCATGGGTTGTTGTCACCGTTAATTAAGACTGCGACACCACCAAAAATAGGTAGCCAAATGATTAAGCTTAATAAAGGAAAGTCACTAAACATAAACGTTATATTTATCCTCTATCACGCAACAAAATAAGTAAGAAGCAACCATAAGCCTACAATCATGGCAAAGGCATAATGATACAAATAGCCAGACTGAACTTGACGCACTAAGCTAGATATCATACCTACGGTTTTGGCAGTACCATTGACTAGGGCGCCATCAATAATTTTGATATCACCCACTTTCCATAAAAACTGACCGACAGCTCTGGCACCACCAGCAAACACAGTTTGATTAAAATCATCAAAGCCATATTTGTTCTCGAGGATGCGGTATAACCAATTAAATCGTAGTTGCAATGTTGCTGGAATGTCTGGGCGTTTCATATACAGATAATAGGCAGTGCCTACACCCGCCATTGCCAACCAAAATGGCAAAGCCATCATGCCATGAATAATGAAACTAAAAATACCATCAAAACTTTCAGCATGTTGTGCAAGGACATCATGTTCCGCATGCACCATAATCGAATTACCAAAAAAGTCGCCAAATACCATCGGGCCAATAAAATACCCAGCAACAACCGATGGAATAGCTAATAAAATCAAGGGCATCGTAACAACGTTTGCTGGTTCGTGTGGCGGATGACCATGTGCATCAAATCGTTCCTTGCCATGGAATACGAGGAAAAACAATCTAAAACTATATAATGCGGTTACAAACACACCTGTTACAACAGCAAAATAGGCAAAGCCACTACCGGCTATGTGAGAAGCATGTACAGCTTCAATAATGGAGTCTTTTGAAAAAAAGCCCGACAAGCCAGGAAAACCAATTAATGCCAAAGAACCGATTAAGGCAGTCCAATAGGTTATCGGCATATATTTTTTCAAGCCACCCATTTTACGAATATCTTGCTCATGGTGCATAGCGATGATTACAGAACCTGCACCCAAGAATAATAATGCTTTAAAAAACGCATGTGTCATTAAATGAAAAACACCTGCAGAATAGGCAGAAACACCCAATGCCACCGTCATATAACCTAATTGTGACAAGGTTGAATAAGCAATTACCCGTTTAATATCATTCTGAATTAAGCCCAAGAACCCCATAAATAAGGCTGTTATCGCACCAATAACCAACACAAAAGACAATGCCGTTTCTGAAAACTCAAATAATGGCGACATACGAGTCACCATAAAAATACCGGCTGTGACCATGGTTGCAGCATGAATCAAGGCTGAAATAGGTGTTGGACCTTCCATCGAATCAGGCAACCAGACATGCAATGGCACTTGCGCTGATTTACCCATGGCACCAATAAATAATAAGATACAAATTACAGACATGACCGACCAATCATGGCCTGCAAAAAGTGTCATTGTTTTGTCTGACATCGCCGGTGCAAAATCAAATACCTGTTGGTAATCCAAACTTCCGGAATACATCAACACACCAGCGATCCCAAGTATAAAACCAAAGTCACCAACACGGTTGACTAAGAAGGCTTTTAAATTGGCATAAATCGCTGTTGGTTTTTTATACCAAAAACCAATTAAAAGATACGACACTAAACCCACTGCTTCCCAGCCAAAAAATAACTGCATGAAATTGTTAGCCATAACCAACATCAACATCGAAAAAGTGAATAGAGAAATATAACTAAAGAAGCGTGAATAACCATCGTCATCGTGCATATAACCAATGGTATAGATATGCACCATTAATGATACAAAGGTCACAACAACCATCATCATTGCAGTCAGTGCATCGATTAAAAATCCAACTTCAAGACTCAAGGAACCTGCTTGCAACCATTGATAAACCTGAGCATTGTAGCTTTGGCCATCAACAACAACCAGCTTCAACACCCAGGTAGATAATGCAAAAGCAATCGCAACGCCAGCAATCGCAGCACGATGAGACCAGGCTCGCCCTATTCTTTTACCAAAAAGTCCTGCAATGATACTGCCGAATAATGGGGCAAGCACAATGCTGAGAAGTAATGTTTGAGTCATCTTTACCCCTTCAAACTGTCAAGTTCGCTGACGTTGATCGTACTCAAGTTACGGAATAACACCACTAGAATAGCCAAACCAATCGCCGCTTCAGCCGCCGCCACTGTCAGAATAAAAAAGACAAATACTTGTCCGGCAATATCGCCAGAAAAATGCGAAAACGCAATAAAGTTAAGATTGACAGCAAGTAACATCAACTCGATACACATCAATAAAATAATAATGTTTTTTCGGTTAATAAAAATACCGACAACTGACAAACTAAATAATAATGCCCCCACTATTAAACAATCAGATAAAGCAATCATAGTTGCGCCTCCTGTTCTTTGGTTTTTGTTGGAGATGATTGCATTTTGACGATTCGAACGCGATCTTCACGACGCACTTTAACTTGCTGTGAAATATCCTGTGATTTACTGTTTTTCTGACGCAATGTTAGGGTAATAGCCGCCACAATCGCCACAGTTAGGATTACAGAAGCAATCTCAAATGGATAGACATACACCGTATATAGCAACAAGCCAATTTCCCTAGTATTGCTGTAATCAGCAGGGTGTGGACTAGGTGATGGTACGACATCTAAACCAAAGTGGTTAGCACCTAATACCGCAATCATTTCAATGGTGATCAATGCTGCGACAAACATGCCTAGGGGTAAATATTTTGTAAAACCTTCTTGTAGAGGAGCCAGATCAATATCCAACATCATCACCACAAACAGGAATAACACCATTACAGCACCGACATAAACCAACACTAAGGTTAATGCCAAAAATTCAGCTTCTAATAATAACCACACGCCAGCACTGCTAAAAAAGGCTAAAATCAAAAATAGCGTTGCCCGTACAGGATTACGAACGGTCACTACCATCGTTGCAGCAAACAACAATATCGCAGCTAAACAGTAAAAAATAATGTGTTCCATAATCTAGCGATACTCCGCATCAACAGCACGATCTGCTGCTATTTGATTTTCGTATTTATCACCGATTGCCAATAACTTGTCTTTTGACATGATATTTTCACCCCGATTTTCAAAGTGATAATCAAATACACGCGTTTCAACAATAGAATCAACCGGACATGATTCTTCACAAAATCCGCAATAAATACATTTAAATAAATCTATTTCATAGCGTGTGGTGCGACGCGAGCCATCCTCTCGCGGCTCGGTATCAATTGTTATGGCTAATGCCGGACACACTGCTTCACACAACTTACAACCTATGCATCGCTCTTCGCCATTGGGATAGCGTCGCAAGGCATGTAGGCCTCTAAATCGTGGCGATTGTGGTGTTTGTTCTTCTGGATATTGGACAGTAATTTTTTTAGCAAATAAATACCGTCCCGTCAGTTTCAACCCTAACAACAATTCCCACAAAAAAAAGCTTTTGAAAAAATGACGAATTGCGTCCATTAGTCATTGCCCTCGATCAAAGCCACACTGTCGTGTGAAGCGGGTTCACTAAACCAAGGACCAATATCCATGACTTGTGCTGTTGCAACAACGATCAGCCATACTAGCGTAACGGGAATAAATACTTTCCAGCCTAAGCGCATGATTTGATCATAGCGATAACGTGGGAAGGTTGCTCTAAACCACAGATATAAAAATAAGAAAAATGAGGTTTTTAATAATAACCAGACAATACCCGGCACCCATGAAAATAAGCTTTCCAGTCCGGGAATGCCTTGGAATGGCGACAACCAGCCACCCATAAACATGACTGATGCCAACATCGAAATTAAAATCATATCAGCATATTCAGCAAGGAAAAACACAGCAAAGGCCATCCCCGAATATTCAACGTGGAAGCCAGCTACAATTTCAGATTCACCTTCAGATACATCAAATGGCGCACGGTTTGTTTCAGCAACACCAGAAATAAAATACACCACAAACAAAGGCAGTAAGGGCAGCCAATACCAGTGCCAGAAACCACCTTGTTGTCCAAGAACGATTTGACCAAGATTTAAACTGCCAGCAGCAACCAATACGCCAACCAGAGCAAAGCCCATTGCAATTTCATAAGAAACAACTTGCGCCGCTGAACGCAGTGCCCCTAAAAACGCATAGCGTGAATTCGATGCCCAACCAGCAATGACAATACCGTACACACCCATCGAAGTTATCGCCAAAATATACAGTAAGCCGGCATCGATATTGGCCAAGGTCATCGTTGCATCAAATGGCATTACTGCCCATGCAGCAAGAGCAGGTCCAATAGCCAAAACAGGTGCCACTAAAAATAAATATAAATTCGATTTGGCAGGAAAAATAACTTCTTTGAGAGCAAGCTTTAAACCATCAGCAATGGGTTGTAAAAGCCCCCAAGGTCCAACGCGATTCGGACCAATCCGCACTTGAATATAGCCAATAACTTTACGCTCTGCATAAGTTAAATAAGCAACAGCCAGCATCAATGGCACAATAATCGCGACAATTTTTAAAATAGTAAAAACCAGCGGGTTAGAAACAATCCAATCAATCATGGTTTGCTCCTTGTGCTATTGCAACAGTGACCGAAGCAAATGCCGCGCCTAATGCTGCCATCGCACTCGTTCCACCCGCCAAATAAACGCAATTTTCGGCAATCGTTTCATCCAATTTAAACCTTACTTTTACTGATTTTTCAGCGTGATGAAGCGTGATAAATTCTGCATCACTAACACCCACTTTCTCAGCCGTAGCTGAACACATTCGTGCTAGTGATAAATCCTGAGTTTTAGGCGTATTTTGCAAAGCAACACTTCGTCTGACTATTGCATCGGTCTGATACATGGGTATTTCAGAAATCAGCATGACATTATCGAATTTTGCTTCACTATTTGCAGGAACAGTAGGCGTTTTTATAGTCGCTTTTGAACCTAAATTAATCTGGTCACGTACCTCAGCACAAATATCAGATGAAGCGACATAATCAAAGCCATTGAGTTTGGCAATATTGCCTAATACACGCAGTATTTTCCAACCGGGACGACTCTCAGCTAGTGCAGGCACTGCACCAGTGAAGCTTTGCCATTGATTATCGATATTGACAAAAGTGCCCGATGTTTCTGCAAAACCGGCCAGAGGTAGGATCACATCACTGTAACCAAGCATTGTGTCGGTAACATAACTGTTAATTGACACCACAAAACTGGCTTGTTGCAAGGCTGATTGAGCTAATACAGGATCGGCACAATCATATTCTGGCTCAATACCAAACAACAGATAGGCTCGACGGGAATCTTGCCACATTTGCTGTGCATTTAAACCACATTCATCATTATTAGCCTGATACGGCAACGCTTGTGCTACTGTCATTGCCTGTGAATTAGATTCTGGCAACACGATAAGTTTTGCTGAACTTAGATCAGCGATCAGATGAGATAAAGCCCTAATTTTTGATGCTTGAGGGTGATTATTGGCCAAAGCACCGATAATTACAGTTGATGACATCGCATTTGATAAATGCATGGCAATGGTTTGATCTTCAGCAGTTGGCCTGATTAACTCAAGTAGTTCGTCCCATTCTTTTGCATGTTTTTTAAGGCCAAGTAATGCTTTTGCGACACCTGATAGTGTTTTCATCATCATAGTGACATCAACTGTCACTTGCTTCTCTACCGGCATCAAAAAGTCTGATTCAAAGAAATTGATACTGGTTACAGAAGTGCCATTAATTGCTGCCTGGCGAATACGATGGGCAATAATTGGTTGTTCAGAACGAATATTACATCCTACCAATAAAATTGCATCGTTATTTTCGATGTCGGTTAAAGACCAGTCACTGCTTGAATAAACTACACCATCGTCAGAGAAATCTTGTTGTCTTAGCCTATGGTCAATGTTATTTGAACCTAAACCACGCGCCAGTTTCTGAAATAAATAGGCTTCTTCCAGTGTCGCTGTTGGCGCAATTAAACTCGCAATTTGTTCAGCGCCGTGTTTTGTTTTAATAGCTTTCAAGCCATCAATTGCCCCTTGTAAGGCTGTTTGCCAATCCGTATTTTGCCACTCACCATTACGTTTAATCATCGGTTGAGTTGCACGTTGCTCATTATTAAAGCCTAGATAGCTAAAACGGTCGCGGTCAGACAACCATGTTTCATTGACCTGTTCATTATCTCTAGGAACAACTCGTAAAACCTTGCCTCTGCTGGTATGAAATTCAATATTAGAGCCAACAGCATCATGACGGGCAATAGATGGATGAGCAGTTAACTCCCACGCTCGCGCTTTATAGCGAAATGGTTTTGAGGTTAACGCACCTACTGGACATAAATCGATAATATTGCCCGATAATTCTGACGCTAAACTATGCTCAATATAGGTACCAATTTCCATATGTTCGCCACGGCCGGTGGCACCTAATTCTTTAATTCCAGCAATCTCTTGTCCAAATCGCACACAGCGTGTGCAATGAATGCAACGTGTCATATCGGTTTGAATCAATGGACCAATATTTTTATCTTTTACAACACGTTTTCTCTCACTAAAGCGCCCTACACCGTCACCATAGCCAACAGATAAATCTTGCAGTTCACATTCACCACCTTGATCGCAAATTGGACAATCAAGTGGATGGTTGATTAATAGAAACTCCATAACGCCACGTTGTGCTAATAAGGCAGTTTCCGATTGTGTAAATACTTTCATGCCTTCGGTAACAGGCGTTGCACATGCTGGTAATGCTTTACGCGCTTTATCAACTTCAACCAGACACATCCGGCAGTTTGCTGCTATTGATAGTTTTTTATGGTAACAAAAACGCGGGATATCAATGCCAGCCTCATCAGCAGCCTGAATAATCATTTTTGATGAATCCACAGATAGTGGAATGCCGTCAATTTCTATATTAACCATCTATTTTTTCACCTGACAGCAGCCATGATCGATATGGTATTGAAATTCATCTCGAAAATGTTTGATAAAACTGATTACCGGTGCGGCTGCGGCATCACCCAAAGCACAAATCGTATTGCCATTGATGTTATGGGCAACATCGACTAAACGATCAAGATCTTCCTGTTTACCTTGACCGTGCTCGATCCGCTTAACCACACGATACAACCAGCCTGTCCCTTCGCGACACGGCGTACATTGTCCACATGATTCTTCATAATAAAATTCAGCAATGCGTTCTAATGCTTTAACCATGCAGGTTGTTTCATCCATAACAATAACAGAACCAGCACCTAACATTGAACCTGCACGACTAAGCCCATCATAGCTCATCGCAACATCCATCATTATGTCGCCAGGAATAACGGGGGTTGAACTACCGCCGGGAATAACAGCTTTAATTTTATTGCCGTTTTTAATACCACCTGCCAGTTCTAATAATTCTGAAAATGGCGTACCCATGGGCACTTCATAATTACCCGGTTTATTAACATGACCTGACACACTAAATATCTTGCTACCGCCATTATTGGGCGTACCAATCTCATGGAACCAATCACCACCATTTTGCAAAATAACCGGTACAGAAGCTAATGTTTCGGTGTTATTGATGGTTGTTGGCCGACCATATAAACCATAACCCGCTGGAAATGGCGGCTTATAACGCGGCTGGCCCTTTTTACCTTCAATTGACTCTAATAATGCCGTTTCTTCACCACAAATATAGGCGCCAGCACCGGGTTGGGTATATAGTTCAAAATTAAAGTTTGAACCCAAAATATTTTTACCTAAATAACCTGCTTCTCTGGCTTCAGCTATGGCGTTTTCAAACCGCTCAAACGGTTCAACAAATTCACCACGAATGTAGTTATAACCAGTCTGTGCACCAATGGTATAACCGGCAATGATCATACCTTCAATTACTTGGTGTGGGTTATATCGAAGTATATCCCGATCTTTGCAGGTGCCCGGCTCGCCTTCATCAGAATTACATACAATATATTTTGCACCCGGCATCCGCCGTGGCATAAAACTCCACTTTAGCCCTGTAGGGAAACCAGCACCACCACGGCCTCGTAAAGCTGAATTTTTAATTTCTTCAATTATCTCTTCAGGGCGCGTGCTGTTTTGTAGAATATCTTCTAAGACTTTATAACCACCGACACTTCGATAAGACTGAAGTGTCCATGGTTGATCAAGATGGCGAGTGCGAAAACAAACTTGATTCAATTTCATTGGTCGAGCCCATCCAAAATCTTATCGAGTTTTTCTGTCGTTAAATTTTCATGATAATCACGATCAATTTGCATCATCGGTGCGCCACAACATGCCCCTAAACATTCAACCTGACGTAATGTATATTTTCCATCTTGTGTTGTTTCACCTAACCCAATATTTAATCGCTGTTCAAGGTGAGCCACGATCTCCTCAGAACCATTTAACAAGCATGAGATATTAGTGCAGACATTGAGTTTATGTTTGCCCACGGGTTTCAAGTCAAACATGGTATAAAACGTCGCCACTTCATAAACACTGATTGCAGGCATATCCAAATACACTGATAACGCATCCATAATAGCTTCTGATAACCAACCGTTATTTTCGGCTTGCAAAATGTGCAAAGCAGGGATCACTGCTGATTGACTTTGCCATGCAGGATATTTTGCCAGCCATGAATCTAAACGCTGTCTAATATCAGCATTAAATAGCTGTTGTTTTGGACCTGTGAGTTGCATACCAGTCATCGATCTACCTCACCAAACACGATGTCCATCGTACCGATCACAGCTACAACATCAGCTAACATATGTCCTTTAATCATTTCATCCATTGCTGAAAGATGCACAAAACCAGGTGCACGAATTTTCACACGATACGGTTTATTGGCACCATCAGAAATCATATAAATCCCAAACTCACCTTTTGGATGTTCAACAGCAGCATAAGCCTCACCTTCAGGTACACAATAACCCTCAGTGAATAATTTGAAATGATGGATTAATGATTCCATATTTTCTTTCATTTCAGCCCGTTTAGGCGGAGCAATCTTGGTATCAGTTGTTATGACAGGACCAGGATTTGCTCGCAACCAATCGACACATTGTTTAATGATACGATTTGATTGACGCATTTCTTCAACACGTACCAAATAACGATCGTAACAATCGCCCTCAACACCAACAGGAATATCGAAATCCAGGCGATCATAGACTTCGTATGGCTGTTTCTTACGTAAATCCCATTCAATGCCTGAGCCACGCAACATTGGCCCGGTAAAACCTAATTGCAAGGCGCGCTCTGGCGACACCACCCCAATACCAACAGTGCGTTGTTTCCAGATCCGATTATCCGTCAACAACGTTTCATATTCATCGACACAATTTGGAAAACGTTGGGTGAAGTCTTCAATAAAATCCAACAGGCTGCCTTCACGATTGCTATTTTTTAATTTAACTTCTTTTTCACTGTGCCATTTTGACGCTTTATACTTGGCCATCGTATTAGGAAGATCACGGTAGACACCACCCGGACGATAATAAGTTGCATGCATCCGCGCACCTGAAACTGCCTCATAACAGTCCATCAGGTCTTCTCGCTCACGAAAACAATATAAAAATACCGTCATCGCGCCGATATCCAGGCCATGCGCACCTAACCACATCAAATGATTCAAAATTCGTGTAATTTCATCAAACATCACACGAATATATTGGGCACGTTCTGGTACTTCTACCCCGATAAGTTTTTCAATCGCCATGACATAAGCGTGTTCATTACACATCATCGAAACGTAATCGAGTCGATCCATATAACCGATACTTTGGTTATATGGCTTGGTTTCAGCTAATTTCTCAGTACCACGATGTAATAAGCCAATATGTGGATCGGCACGTTGCACTACCTCACCATCCATTTCCAGGATCAAACGTAACACCCCATGTGCAGCAGGGTGTTGTGGTCCAAAATTTAAGGTGTAGTTTTTAATTTCAGCCATTATCGTTTACTACTCGTATAACGATTATCATCTCGAATAACCCGCGGTACTAATGTGCGCTCTACAATACTTACTGGTTGGTAAATAACACGTTTTTTATCAGCGTCGTAACGCATTTCAACATTACCAATCAATGGGAAATCTTTACGGAACGGATGTCCGATAAAGCCATAATCCGTCAAAATGCGCCGCAAGTCATCGTGACCATCAAATAATATTCCGAACAGATCAAAGGCTTCACGCTCAAACCAATTAGCACAGTTCCAAATTGAGGTCACACTATCAATGATGGGTTGGTCTGCATCCAATCTAACTTTAATACGAAGACGAAGATTATGTTGTATTGAAAGCAAGTGGTAGACCACTGCAAAACGGTAGCCTTCTGATACAGGCTCCATATTGCCAGCACCATCCACTGCACGACTAAAGCCATTTTCTGATGCGGCTTTAGTCTCCCAAGCACTACCACCATATTGCGAATAATCAACACCACACAAATCAATTAACTGCTCAAAACCAAGCGTGTCATGTAACTTTCTACATACAGTCAAGATAGCATCGGCAGGGATATGAATCGTTACTTCATCATGTTCACAGTCACAATCAAGCAGCACATCAGACAAGTGATGTTCTAAGTTTTGTTTTAACTCATTCAACATCATAGCGATTAAACGTTCTCGGTTCTTGCTATTGTATTAGTTCGACGAATTTTCTTTTGTAACTGAATGATGCCGTACAACAAAGCTTCAGCTGTTGGTGGGCAACCAGGAACGTATATATCAACAGGAACAATCCGATCACATCCACGGACTACAGAATAGGAATAATGGTAATAACCGCCACCATTAGCACAAGAACCCATAGATATAACCCAACGCGGCTCAGACATTTGGTCATAGACCTTGCGAAGTGCTGGTGCCATTTTATTCACTAATGTGCCAGCAACAATCATGACATCTGATTGGCGAGGACTCGGGCGAAAAACAACACCAAAGCGATCTAAATCGTAACGTGACGCACCCGCTTGCATCATTTCAACAGCACAACATGCCAGTCCGAAAGTCATCGGCCATAACGAGCCTGTTCTAGCCCAGTTGATCAGTTTATCCGCAGAGGTTGTAACAACGCCTTGCTCAAGAATACCTTCTATTCCCATTCAAGCGCTCCCTTCTTCCACTCATAAATAAAGCCGACAACCAAAATAGCTAAAAATATAAACATCGCCACTAGACCAAAAACACCAATGTCATCTAACACTACTGCCCATGGGAATAAAAAAGCAATTTCTAAATCGAAAATAATAAAGAGGATGGCAACCAAGTAATAGCGCACATCAAATTTCATATGGGCATCTTCAAATGGTTCGAAGCCACATTCATAAGCCGAACGCTTTTGATCATCAGGACGACGGGGCCCTAAAATAAAGCCTGCTACTAAGGGCATCACACCAAAGCCTATGCCAATAATCACAAACAATAAAATGGGGAGATAATTCTCCAACATATAAATCTATTCTCTTTCTTATTGATAATGCAGTTACACGATTGATAATCGTGATATCACATTGCATCAATGTTCAAATCGAGGGATACCTACTAGCACCTGATATTACACAGAAAGACTACTAATTAGAAGCTGAAATTACTATTTTTTTAGATCTGGCTTTTATCGACAACACAACGGTTAATTCATAAAGTCAGGCATGACCAATATACACGCTACCATTTGCCTAGTAATAGTAAAAATAACTGTAATACCTTGTAATAATATTCAACTAAGTGGGGTTTATTTGTAATCGTGCAGGAACTGGTATGCCAAAAAAATGATGCCACACCATAAAAACATACGGACAAGAAAACTTTAAGAATTGAGGAAATAACTCAAAGCTTGCGATAGCGACCAATATCATGGGCAAAAATATGCTCTCAACTGCATATTTTAAACTATTAACCGTGATACCTTGATATAAAACGACATAAGAACTTGTTCTGATGTCGTTTTTTGTTACTAATTAATGGTGCCGATGAGCAGAGTCGAACTGCTACGGGCTACGCCCACCACCTCCACAAGATTGCAATAAAATGTGCCAAAAGCATTGCTATATATAATGTTTATTGATTTTGAGCCCTTTCAAAAACAATCAAATTCATCATATACAAATCAATTACTTATCTCATAGTTTTAAGAATGGTTTCTCTGTGATTTGGTGATATTTTATTTCGACTTGTTGTCATATTTAATAAGAAGCCAGCATTATGTAGCTGTGTTTTCCTAACAGCATTAATCGATTCTTGTGCAGCACGCACGCTCGGTTTTCTCCGCGTATGCCTCCTACTGTTGCCATAGACATTCACGCTATCAACAGACTGATGCCCCATAATTGCAGCTATTTCTATGCGTGACATTTCGGAAGCTTTAAGTGCGCTCCCCATCAAATGCCGGTATGAGTAGAGTGTGATGCGATGTTTGCGTCTTGGCCAAAGCTGCTTTGTTGCTGTGGCTAATCTGCGTTGCAACCGTTTTTGAAGTTGTTCGGGAGAAAGTTGTTTTGCTGATTGGTATTCAAGTAATTCAAGGCGTGCCCTATTGGCAATGTTAAAGTCTTTTTCTGATAGGGTGACGGTTCTGTCTAAGCCTCTATCACCTTTTTCTGTTTTTTTAGCTCCTGTGATAAATAGTTGATTATTGTTTCGTGCTTGTAATGTCATCATTTCAATTGGGCGACAGCCTAAAATTAACGCTATCTCTAAGATAGCTAATAATGCTCGGTCACGGTTTTTTATAATGTGTTTTTTCAGCAGACTATGTTCTGCTGGTTTCACTGTTTTGACACGTTTTTGTTTGGGTTTCTTTTGGGCTTTGAGTGCATCACTGGCATCGGGATGTGTGACTGGATTACGCAGTGATTTCAAACTGGCTGCTGTTTTAGCAAAGCCTGCTTCTATTTGTTGCGTGACTAATGCACAGCGAAGTCGTCGCCAGTAGGCAGAACGGTATTCAACCGCACAGGCAAGTAATGCCTGCCGGATGTTTTTCTCTGTGGGCGTGATATTGTTATCGAGTAAGCGAACCTGAATAAAGTGTGTTGCCAGTTTGATATAGTCTGCTTTGGTTTTGCTGTTCATTGTGATGCCTTACTTAATTTAAGACATCAGCATAGGCCGGAAGGTGATGTTACTTTGTCGTTTAGGTCACAGTTTTAACAGTCCGTACTAAGTGAAAAGGTGACTAAAAA